>CAZWQM010000001.1:0-222240 GCA_964636225.1 uncultured Thiotrichales bacterium
TATGCAAATGTATTTTAAATCAGATGTAATTATTATAAATTACATGCAATTCCTCTTCATTTTTTAGTTTCTTCATATTTTTTATATTTTATGTTGTTTTAAACATTAACTTAATTTGTAAAGAATAATCATATCTGTCTTGAATACAAAAGAGGTCGTGGAAGAAATATAATTACAGGAGATTTTTTTGATATCATGGATTTGGTGAGCACATCAGTATTCTTTCTTCCTGCGATTGCGAAATAGAATAATGGTTTATCATCTATAGGGATACGATGCTTATAACGTTCAGTATGATGAATATCAAAATACTCTAATATCAAGATGATGGTTTTGGTTTGGTGATGCTTATACTTTTATAACTTCCTGTCTGTCGCTGATTAAGTTGCATGATATTTACCTGAACAGACTGCAAGACATAATCATATTCGCCACATTTGTAACCTGTAATAGTATTAGCCCCCTGTGATATTTTATATTTAAACCAGTTTTTTTCATCTGCATGAAATGGCGGCTTACATTTAATTAAAGAATTAAGTGTATAGGGTTTTTTATTAGATAGAATTATTGTCATTTTATAAAAATAATTTTAAGTGATATTCAATAGATAAAAGACTAATCAAAACCAAGTAAATAAAGAATCTCATCCAGTCTAATGCTTTTTGTGCTTTTATTATTACTATAAGCTTCTTTTCTTAGTTTATCGTCATTGATTAATTTTTCGTGATACTTTTTTTTAGCTAACTCTAAACTTTATTTAATAATATTAAACTCATGAGGTATCTCCTCTATATCTCTAATCCAGGTATCAATAAACTGCCGTCTGTCTTGATCGATCCTTATCTTATTATCGTTCTTAAAAATATCATTAAATATAGTGGACCACTCTTTAGATATTTCTTCATATAGTTGATAACTAATGTAGATATAGTTGTTTTTGGAAACGTTGGGATACCGGCTTGGATCTAGACCTATAATTTTTATAGTCAAAAGTTTGCTCATAATAATATGTTTAATATATGCATTTAAATGTCTGCAACTTTATAAATAATTTTTTCATAATACTTAGCGTTAATAATCTAGATAGTAATTCCATTTGGTGTAGTTACAAACATTTTTAATCAGTCGTACTGACGAGTTCTATGAAAATATGGGATCCTTTCTGTTTTGCTTCTCTATAACTTCTCAGCAAATTCAAAATCTATATTTTATGTAGTAAGTTTTTTCATTAACCTAATTCACTATATCTACAATGTTGCGCTGCCTAAAGACTTATTGCAATAACTGTTGATTGATAGAACGCGGTAGAATTAAGAAAAGACTTCCTACCCGGAATATCTCTAAAATTGTGTATAAACCAATAAAATAGGGAAGTGATCCCCGTAAACTCAGATTAGATACTAGCAAGGCTAATCATACACGAATATAAATTCGAATATCCGAATCTAATAAATCTATTAACACGTTGTTACTTAAGGTTTTATCGTAATTACTAACAATGGTGAGTAATATATTTTTGAGATACAAAATTAATTAAACTAATCCTCGCTATTATTAGGGTACTCCTGTATGCTGCAGTTCACTACAGTCTTGTCATTGGCTTCAAACGGTCGTTTCCCTTGTGATACCTCATTTAGTTTCCTCTTTCACCTCCTGTAAGCAATTTCTTTTCTAAACATCTACAAAGGTAATTTATTTATGGCTACAGGTTCAATAAAGTGGTTTTACGAATCCGAAGGTTTAGGGTTTATCTCACAAGAAAATAGCGGTGATGATGTGTTTGTGCATTACAGCGCAATCCAAAGCAATGGTTTTAAAACATTAGCTGAGGGGCAAAAGGTTTCTTTTAATTCTGAAAAAGGACCTAAAGGATAGCTAGCAATCAGTGTTAGCGTCATTTAAATAGAATAAGTATTTTTAGCATAGAAGCTAGACCGAACAGAAATACCGTTTATCTATGCTTCTTTGTCACTAAAATTCTTTATTTTACTCCGCACATTGATATGTCTTCTGTGATTGAAGCTAAAATTGCAGTATTCGAATGAATAAAATTTCATTCGAGCCTTCTTGATGAAACGTAAATTCAGCAATAACCTTAGTAGGTAATTTAAATGCAAACTTATCACCGCTTATAAAACAGGATATGCATCAGTACTTTATAAATTTTAGTGTACTTTGTATAAGCATAGCTTTGTTGTTAAGTACTGCTTTAGCTGCTGAAGAGAACTCAAATTTAATTCCAGAAAACGCTAGACAACAAAAGTACGGCTCAGGATGGGTGTGTCTTGAGGGCTATGTAAAAGATAATAACTCATGCAAACCACTCATTGTTCCTGATAATGCTTATGCAACAGGGAATAAATATGATGGAGGTTGGAGCTGTAGTTATGGTTATGTCCAAACTGATCAGTCATGTATAGCGATAGAAATTCCTCCTAATGCTTACTTGAACTCCAGGGGTACAAATTGGGATTGCCATCGAGGATATAAAAAACTCGCTAATAAATGTACAGAAATAGTTGTGCCAATGCACGGTTATTTGGCTAATTCTAATGATAGAACAGTTTGGGAATGTGAACGTGGATATCGTGCAAACGTTGAGAAATGTACCCAGATTATTGTCCCTGAAAATGGCTATCTATCAGATAAGTCCTATGGAAATGGTTGGGATTGTGAGAGGGGTTATATTCAACGAAATAATAAATGTCTAGCCATAGAAGTGCCTGACAATGCGCATATTGACTATGACGGAAAAAGTTGGGTTTGCAACAAACCATTGAAAAAACTAAATAATGAATGTGTTGCTAGGAATAAGTAGTCATTAGTAAATCATTCATCAAAGATATTTGATGGCAGGTTTAATCGTTGCTTTAAATCAAGTCAAATAATAAAGCCTAACTATGTTGAGTGACCGCTTTTTACTCTCGAAGCGTAGATATATTTTATAAATCGGATTTTTCTATAATTGATGGATCAACAAAGTTAATTTATAAACTAGGAAAGTTATAGAATAAAAAACTCTGTAGTAGCTAAATTTTTAGTGTCAGTATAAAGCTGGCACTCTTCGTTTACCTTTTTTGTAAAAATTGGGTGAACTAATTTTTCAATTTCTGGTGCATTCTGGTCTGCACATATATCAAACGTGGTAATCTTTACCGATTTACCTCGAAATACTAAAATAAGTCTTCGCCTAGACCATCCCAAAAATCTTGGGTAGGCCGATTCTTGGAGAAATTCCAAATATGTCATTTGAAACTCTCGGTCTTAGTGCCGAATTACACCGTGCAGTGTCTGAAAAAGGCTATAGCACACCAACACCAATACAATGTCAGGCAATCCCTTTAATTTTACAAGGTCGTGACATAATGGGTGCCGCGCAGACAGGAACCGGTAAAACTGCTGGGTTCACCCTGCCGCTATTGCAGCGGTTAATGTCTTCCAGTACAAACATAAAAGGACGTCGTCCTATCCGTTCGCTAGTGATAGTGCCAACTCGAGAGCTTGCTGCGCAAGTTGCTGAAAGTGTGTTTACTTATGGTAAGTACTTACCGCTTCGGTCCACCGCAGTGTTTGGTGGCGTAAGCATCAATCTGCAAAAACAAACTCTGCAAAACGGTGTGGATGTTCTAGTCGCCACCCCAGGCAGGCTGCTAGATCACGTCCGTCAAGGCACTGTCGACCTCTCGAATGTGGAAATTCTAGTGCTTGATGAGGCCGATCGCATGCTTGATATGGGATTTATTCATGATATCCGTAAAGTGCTCGCACTATTGCCAAAACACAAACAAACGTTACTTTTCTCAGCCACTTTCTCTAAAGAAATTAAGCAGCTGGGAAACAACTTACTCAAGTCGCCAGCCTTGATTGAAGTGGCTACTCAAAATACGGCTTCAGATCTTGTTACTCAGGTTGTCCATCCGGTAGATAAAAGTCGAAAGCGTGAATTGCTTTCTTATCTGATTGGTATGAATAACTGGAAACAACTACTGGTATTTAACCGTACTAAACACAGCGCAAATCGACTGTCCAAGCAATTAATTGCTGACGGCATCAGCGCAACTGCGATTCATGGTAATAAGAGCCAGGGTGCACGCACCAAAGCGCTAGCAGATTTCAAATCTGGCAAAGTGCGTGTTTTAGTTGCAACGGATATTGCTGCGCGAGGCCTTGATATTAGCCAGCTACCGCACGTAGTAAATTTTGACTTGCCAAATGCCGCGGAGGACTACGTTCACCGAATTGGCCGCACAGGTCGGGCTGGTCATGAAGGAGAAGCCGTGTCACTGGTGTGCCTGGA
Source organism: uncultured Thiotrichales bacterium (assembly GCA_964636225.1). Lineage (GTDB taxonomy): Bacteria > Pseudomonadota > Gammaproteobacteria > UBA4575 > UBA4575 > UBA1858. The sequence continues at coordinate 4,298 of CAZWQM010000001.1, forward strand.
AGAAGTGAAGCTGCTTAAAAATATCGAACGTCTTATAAATCGCGGTATACCGAAAGTGGTAATTAATAATTTTGAGCCTGACCTCTCCATCGAGCCGTCACCCATTAAGATAGGAGGCGGGAAAAAGAACACTTCTAAAAAGTTTTGAAGAAGCGATCTCAACAGAATTGGGATAGTTCAGATTTATCATTGTCGTATGACTTTATAAATTGACTGTAACTCTGTAGGGATCGATAGTCTTAAGAATAATCAAAAAAGGAAGCTAAAAGTGTATAGCTATAAATGTTATTTTGAAGCAGACAGTACTCTGCAGTCATATGAGGATATTTATTGTCGTCAATAAGATTTCGATATCAAACCATCGAGTTCGGTGACCGAGATATACATTTGCGCACTCTGCGTGACAAACAGCAATATTGTGACAAAGATAGAGTTGCTGAAAAGCTTGGGATATCTTCCGCTATGTGGCCGATGTTTGGTGTCATATGGCCATCCAGTCAAGTATTAGCCAATTATCTTCAGGATTTTGATATTAAGAATAAACGAATCCTCGAAGTAGGTTGTGGGATTGGATTAGTTAGCCTACTTTTAAACTCACGACTAGCAAACATTACTGCTACTGATTTTCATCCTGAGGTGGAAAAATATCTTAATATTAATGTTCACTTAAACAACGGTAAAAAAATACCATTTGTAAGAACTGGTTGGGACGATAATATCAGTATCCTTGGAAAATTTGATCTTATAGTAGGGAGTGACTTGCTATATGAAAAAGATCATGCCAAATCATTGTCCAGCTTCATTAATCAACATGCAAAAGTGAAAGTTGAGGTAATACTTGCGGATCCTGGCAGAGGTGTTCACGCTTCGTTTAGCAAAAACATGAATTTACTGGGTTATTCACATAATCAATACAAAGTGAACGATACCCCATGTCTTGAGACTCCATTTAAAGGACGAATTTTACGATATCAGCGTTAATGGTTAATTGAATAGGTTAACCACAGGCTATATCTGATGAAAATTTGAGAATAACCAACCATCGTGATTGGAGGAAGCCTTGGTAAAGCAAGTTGTGAAAAACCGTCTGCTAAAAAAGCGTAATCGCAGATGAATAGGACGATACATGAGGCATCCGGCTTCTGAGCGATACGAGATCATTTGCCCGCTCTAATAGCCCAGATAAACATCCTTCTCATTGACTTGGGTTAGCCATTTCTTCTGTTGCCTATCGAAAAAGATCCATATCATATTTTATCCTCTCTTTAAGATTATCTATCAGAGGCTTGCAACCTGGGCTGAGTCTAAAGTAACCAGTGTGAGACTATCGGGTTGATTTCATTGACAATGAGTAGAATGAAGGTATGCTTCCCGCTCCAAGCCAAAGAACTTCACATTAAAAATTATTTGCCACTATAACGCCACAATTACAGTCGTAAAACTTGTGAATACAAAAAGGCATAGTGAATTAAATAAACCAAACCATGCAAACAAATTTGGTTATAATTCGCAACTTCCTAAGAATAGGTTCGCACATTTTAAATGGACGAAAAATAGGAAGAAAAAATAATTAAAAACAAAAAGTTAATAAAACTTTATAAAGTGACTTGTAACGCAAGAATCTGGGCCAACTCAGAGCTTGTGGCAATCATAAAAGTAAAAACCACGGCGAGTTGGCAGAGTGGTGATGCAGCGGCCTGCAAAGCCGTGTACAGCGGTTCGATTCCGCTACTCGCCTCCAAGTCACGTCCCGCTATTTTAAAAAAATGCGCCTAAGTAGCGCGTGACTGAAGACTGCGAATCTAACAATTGTACGCAGGTGAATTAAAAGCCCACTACTTAAATGAGTGGCAGAAATCAGAAGTACACACAGTAGTATTAAAAAACCCATCACCCTGCCCGGGTGGCGGAATTGGTAGACGCAAGGGACTTAAAATCCCTCGCCTGTATAAGGCGTGCCGGTTCGACTCCGGCCCCGGGCACCATTAAAAACAGTTAGTTATAATGTTTTATTAATCTATAAAATTAAGTGATAATTATTCTGGGTATACCTATGGGTATACTTTGACTTAACAAGTTCACGCTCCATTTATATCTAAGTTCTAGCGTCCACTCCCCGTTTCACCCCCAGAGGGGCCCCAACCAATCTTAATCAGATTACCGAAAGTAATTTCATTTATTAAAAATTAAATGTTTCATATGGTTTCATTTGTTATTGTGTTTGCAGAGATTGATTCTCAAATCAACAAAATAAGAATTTTTAATAATGGACAATTTAAATACATCTGGCGATATATATAAGTACTTTCTCGATTCTGCACAATTTCCATATTCCACTGCAGAGCAAAATTGTATAAAAAATACCGTCAATAAGCTTTTCGCTCAGCCAACTAAGGGCAGTCATCCGGGGATGCTTTTAGGGAAAATTCAGTCGGGTAAAACAAAAACGTTCATGGCCATCATTGGTCTCGCATTTGATAATGGTTACCAAGTTTCTGTTGTATTTACGAAGGGAACTAAAGCTTTATCTAAACAGACTGAACAAAGAATTCAAAAGGATTTTAGTAAATTCATAGAAAATGATGATCTTCTAGTTTTCGACATAATGAATATGCCTTTATCACTGTATAAGGCTTTTCATCTATAAATGCTTTTAAAGCCGCTAAGTATAAAAGGTCATATAACTTTGCATTTGCTTTTTTGAATGGATTTCTCGTGGCTGAATAGTTGTAAATTAGTACATCGATATCGTCATGCTCTATATGGTCGTCTGGATGATGTAGTTCTTTATCTCGATTCCTTAGACTATCTATGTGGTCTGATAGTATCTGTATGCATTTAGAAATATCTTTCCAATCCACATGATGAAAATGTAATTTACTCCAAATAAGTGCTAGCCGAACAGGATCGTCAAGTTGATCGAAACTCCAATTAATAAATTGTTCATATTTTTTGGGCATGTATCTCAGAATAATATAAATGTTTGATTATATTAAAATAAGTAGATCTAGTTAAATGCTACATCATTCTTTAAAGTATTTTGTAGATACCTAGATTTCATGAATTATAATATTTATAAACTCTATTGACACATAGATAATTGAATTCAGCTCACGCAAATAAAAATGGCATTGCGGCTGTTTTATAAACAAAGATACTCTAGTAAGGAGATAAAGAATTGGAAAATGAAATATCAGGGCTTTTAGACAAACTTAGAGCTTTTTCTGAAGCACGTGATTGGGCTCAGTTCCACTCACCAAAAAATTTAGCTTGTGCATTGTCAGTTGAAGCATCAGAGCTTTTAGAACATTTTCAATGGATGAAAGAAGATGAAAGTCGATTACTTTCATCCGAAAAGTTAGCAGCGGTTGAGTCTGAAATTGCTGATGTTTTTTGTTACTTGCTTATGATTTCTGAAAAGCTTGGCATTGACTTAATTAAATCAACTAATAAAAAAATAGAGTTTAATAATTTGCGTTATCCGGTAGATAAGGCAAAAGGTCGAAGCAACAAATATACCGAGTTATAAAAGGTATTTATGATTATTTACAAATCCACGGTAAAGGAATTTCGTGATAATTGTTTCACTAGGGCTATTGGTGAGGTTGTTCAAGAAACATATGAACGGATTACTCATAAACATGTAGGCCAATCTGAAATTAACTCATGGAGTTCATCGCTACAGCAAGTTGCCATTGCGTTAAATGATGATGAAATTCCCAGCGATGCAGGCGTAGCTATTGAGTACACAATTCCTCAATCATCAAAACGGGTTGATTTTATTATTACTGGGTATGATGAATTTAAAAAACCATCACTAATTATTTTAGAACTTAAGCAATGGTCTACGTCAAAAGTTTCAGACAAAGACGGCATTATTATTGCTCGCAGAGGTGGTTCATCTGGCGAAACTGAAGGACCACATCCATCATATCAAGCTTGGTCTTATGCAGCACTTTTAAAAGGGTTTAATGAAGCGGTCTATACATCTGAAATAGAACTACTTCCCTGTGCCTATCTACATAACCATCCAGCCGACGATACTGTTAATAACGAGACATATAGCGACTATATCAAGCAAGCTCCTTTATTTTTAAAGGGAGATATTGAACGAAAGCGTCTTCGTTCTTTTGTTGCACAACATATAAAGCATGGAGATGCAGCTGCGTTAATAGAAGTTGTGGAGGGTGGCAGAATTAGGCCATCAAAGGCTTTGGCAGACAGCTTAAGTAAAATGATTAAAGGTAATCAAGAATTTATATTAATAGATGACCAAAAAGTAGTATATGAATCAGTTCTATCAACTGCTACAACAGCGACAGAAGCAGCAAAAAAAGTCATCGTAATTGAAGGTGGGCCTGGCACAGGTAAATCCGTTGTCGCCATCAATTTATTAGTTGAATTAACCAAGCGAGGTCTTTTAACTAAATATGTCTCTAAGAACGCCGCACCTCGTGCTGTTTATAAAGCAAGGCTAACTAGAACGCTAAAACAAACAGAGATTAGCAATATGTTTGGTGGTTCAGGGGCGTTTATTGAAACAAAGGATAATATTTTTGACGTGTTACTAGTAGATGAGGCTCATAGATTAAATGAAAAATCTGGACTTTATGGCAATTTAGGCGAAAACCAGATTAAGGAAATTATTAAATCATCAAAATGTTCAGTATTTTTTATTGATGAAAGCCAGCGTGTTACGTTATCTGACATTGGGCGTATTGCTGAAATAAAAAAACATGCTGAAGCATTAGGCGCTGCTGTAACTAAGTACGAATTAGCCTCTCAATTTAGATGCGGTGGGTCTGATGGCTACCTCTCTTGGTTGGACAATACACTCGGCATTAGAGAAACGGCCAATAACATGCTGGATACTGCTGAATATGATTTTAGAATTTTTGATACAGCTAGTGAATTACACGAGGTAATAGCGCAAAAAAACCTAGAAAAAAATAGTGCTCGTGTTGTTGCAGGTTATTGCTGGGAATGGTTAAGTAAAAATAATAGTAATGCCTATGACATAGTTCTAGAAGATGGCAAATATAAAAAGCGCTGGAATCTAAGTCAAGATGGTAGCCTCTGGATTATTGCACCCAGTTCTGTTGAGCAAGTAGGTTGTATTCATACTTGCCAGGGACTCGAAGTTGATTATATCGGAGTGATTATTGGCCCAGATTTAATTGTTAGAGATGGTGTAATTCAAACCCGTTATCGTGAACGTGCAACTGCTGACCGTCGGAAATCGCTAACTGGTATCGAGGGATTGATGCAAACCAACCCCCAAGAGGCTCTTAACGCAGCAGATGAAATCATTAAAAACACTTATCGAACATTGATGACTCGCGGCATGAAAGCCTGTTATGTGTATTCTGCCGATGAGGAAACCAGAGCCTATTTTGCTGGGTGTTTGAGTCGTTGAAGTTAAATCGTCGTTGATGCTGCTTGAGAGTGGGGAACCCCGATACCACAGAAAAGTTTTTTGCTTGGGGCAGCATTAAGGATGCCAATAAACTCACCTAATTGTTCGTCCAAAATACAGTGTAAGTATTGCCAGATGGGACCCAATTGAAAAATGGGGGGTAGGGCATCGCTAATCTTGCATGGTAAAATCAGTCATGGGTACCTCTTAATAAAGCTTCCTAGGCTTAATTTTTTGGGGGTATTTATGGGGGTATCAAAATTATTACTAATAAAATAGTAGTTTATAATCAATTAATTAAGACAGAAATGTGATTCCGGCCCCGGCACCAATCTGGCAAAGCTATTTTGCTATCAGTTAAAACAACCCATCGATGTGCTGGCAGGCTCTAAACTGATCGCTAAAGGCTGGTATGACAACAGTTCGCAAAATCCGAATAATCCGGATCCTAACGCCGAAGTGAATTTCGGTCTGAGAACGCGTGATGAAATGATGATTGGTTATTTCGACTGGGTAGATACACCTGCACAACAAACTGCACTAATAAAATAGAGTCAGACTCGAATTAAGTCGGCGAAATTAAAGATGTAGAACATGACATTTAAAAATTTATAAATGTAAATAATTTAATGTGGTGATGAACACTTAACATTAACGTGTTATATTGTAAAAAATCGAGTTTGTTCCTATTTCTACTAATTTTAAAATAGTTAACTTGTCAGTACCTGAATGACTCTGGTTGTTTCTGTAGAGTTTTCGTTACAGTAGTTAAGTACGACTGCCTGGATTTATTCATGAAATATTTGACTAGATCTCATATGAATTAATGTGTGCGGCAATTAGTCGCATCGTTACTTTCATCCTCTCGTGTTATTTTGTTGCCGCTTTTGTCAGGCTATAAATCATTAGCATTTCAGTCATTTTTTAAGAAAAACAACAGGACATTACCATGAGGTTTGCGAAATATTTCATCGCTTTCATTTTATTGTTATCGCTTGTTATTGAAGCGCATTCAGAAAATGCAACAGAACTGACGCCGATTGTTGTCACTGGCGATGCATCTACAGATAACGCGATTGAACCCACTTACCAGGATATACAAAAAGAGGCGGAAAAAACCCCTGGCGGTGTGACTGTGATTACTCTGGATGAGGCGTCTGAAGGAGAAGTCTCCACGATGGCTGATATGCTGAGATATGCGCCTGGAATATGGGCAATAAGTGACACGGGTAGTGAAGATGTTTTTTTCAGCAGTCGTGGTTCCAATCTGGATGCTGCTGATTTTGATATGAATGGTATCAAGTTATTGCAGGATGGATTGCCCGTCACAACGGCGGCTGGAGATAATCACAATCGAATTATAGATCCATTAAGTGCGAAATATGCAATTTATGCACGTGGTGCTAATGCGCTTAAGTATGGCGCGAGTACTTTAGGCGGTGCAATTAATTTTATCTCTCCCACCGCTTACGATACACCGCCGCTAGAGCTTTCTGTAAATGGCGGAAGCTACGAGCAATTATCAGGTAGAGCGACAGCCAGCAAGGTGTGGGACAACGGGTTTGATGCGCTTGTCACACTGGAAGGAAAAACTTTTGATGGTTACCGCGATCACACGGAACAAGAGAGATCCGGAATATACTCTAATTTTGGCTGGAAGCTAAACGATGCTGTTGTAACGCGTTTTTATGGGACCTATTTAGACAATGACCAGGAATTGGCGGCTGGTCTGAGTCAGGCACAGGTAGACGAAGATCGCGACCAGGCAGGCCCTCGGGCAGAAAGAGGGGATTTTCAGGTGAATGTTAGAACCCGGCGTCTAGCGAATAAAACCACCTGGCGTGTCGATGACAACCGTATGTTTGAGTTTGGTGTTTCCTATGAAAACCAGGATCTTTATCACCCCATCGTAGATAAAGTGTTTGTCGACTTTGATGGCCCAGGTCCTATGGCACCCACTGAAGTATTTGGTGGTCTATTGATTGATACTGACCATAAAGATATCGGAGCCATGGCGCGTTACAACCAGAAGTCAGGAGATCACGATTGGTTGTTTGGATTAAATGCCGGGAAAAATACCCAAAAAGGGGGTAACTATGGGAACGATGGTGGAAAGAAAGATGGTCTGATGACTGAAGTCGATAACAAGGCATCGACCGTTGAAGCATTCATCCTGGATCGTTGGAGCTTTCATGATCAGTGGACATTGATTGCTGGAGTGCAAGGAGTGCTAGCGAATAGGGAAGTGGAGAATACAGATCCGGCGACCGCTATGGTCACCAGAAACCCCGATGAGGATTATTCCCGTCTCAATCCAACTATGGGGTTCATTTACGAACCAATTAAAGATGTCAGCTTTTACGCTAATGTCAGTCAATTGTTCGAACCGCCGACCAATTTCGAATTAGAAGATAATGTGGCGGGTGGTGACTCAACTCTTGATGCGATGCATGGAACTGTTGTGGAGTTTGGAACACGTGGTTCGAGAAACACGAGCGATGCTGTCTGGTGGCAGTGGGAACTGTCTCTCTATTACGCGTGGATTCGGGATGAAATCCTGTCGGTAGAGAATCCCGCTATGTTAGGTGACAGTTTAACAACTAATATAGATGAAACAGTTCATGCGGGTATAGAAGCGTTGATACGGTCCGAATGGTCGTTAGATGAAGACCATCAACATATGATTGCTCCTGTTCTGTCTCTGACACTAAATCATTTTGAATTTGACAACGATGACACCTATGGAAATAACGATTTGCCAGCGGCGCCAGAATATATAGCAAGAGGAGAGGTGTTGTATCGGAATGCCAATGGGTATTACCTGGGGCCTACGTTTGATTTTGTAGGGAAACGCTATGCGGATTTCACGAATAGCTATAAAGTAGACTCCTACGAACTATTTGGTCTGAAGACAGGATGGTCGAACGAAAGGATTGATCTGTTTGCTGAGATAAGAAATATCTTTGATAAAGAATATATCTCAACCCATAGTGTGCGTAACACAGCTACCGTCGATGATGAGATTCTAAATCCAGGGGCACCAATATCTGCCTATATCGGGTTAAAGGTACGCATGTAACTGAATTTCTAATTCACAGAGTTGATCCCGATGTTGCTGAATAACAGTGTGAGAATCCACAGATGGCTGCGCTATTTAGCGGTTCTTGGTCTGGTGCTGTTTGTCGTTTCCGCGTTGATGCATCCAATCATGATCTGGACGGGGCCTCAGCCGTCCAGGATGGTTCCACCGTCCATGTCAATCCACGATTTATCTGCGGACAAAATTTCACATATCCTGACCAAATATCATATCGAGTTACCCCTGTTGGTGAAGCTGGTACCGACCGCGGTTGGTACCTGTCTTCAAGTGACAGAGCAAGAAGACCTCCCGCGTCGATATTTTAATCTTCAGTCGGGTGAAGAACTTGAAGAATTTGACCGGCAACAGGCGATCTGGCTGTCACAATATTATACCAATGACAATGATTACATCACCAAAGTTGAATTCATTACCGAATTCAATGACGAATATCCGTGGGTGAATAGGCTGCTTCCAGTCTACAAAATCACGTTTGATTCAAAAGATAACACCGTTGTTTATGTATATACCGAAACCAATGCGTTGGCGGCGATCAATAATGACTGGAAGGATGTACTACAGTTTGTGTTTAGAAATTTCCACACCTGGTCCTGGCTGGATGCTTTCCCGATACTTAGAATAATATTAACGACATTCTTGTTGATAGCATTGATCGCCATGACTGCCACTGGTGTGATGCAACTCTTTCTTAAGAAATCCACTTTAAAAACCCCCAGACGTCGTGAAAGTCATCGCATCGTAGCGACAATAGTATTCATTCCTTTAGTTGCATTACTCATAAGTGGGTTATTTCATCTTCAATTCCAGCAATTTGGTGAAAGTCGTGGAGGTATGAGAATGTCGGAGTCGTTGAGTTTAGAAAGTAACACTCATTCGAATTCGCCCAGTGCTTTTGACTACGAGAACCAGCCAATTAACAACGTTTCTCTGATCGAATATCAAAATAAGTTGTTTTACCGAATTGGATTTTCTCCTAAACATAACTCTGAGCCTACGTTTGGTCATCATGCCATTGTTAGTAGTGATGATTTGAAAAAAAGAGAACAAAGATTTGATGGAATATCACCCGAGAGATCGTCGGTTTATATTGACGTTGCTAATGGCCAACTCATGGATCTTGAAGATAAAACAGTTGCAACATCTTTAGCAGCGGAATTTCTTGGGCGTAACCAATTGCAAATAAACAAGGTAGAGCTCGTGACTCATTTTGGCCCAGAGTATGATTTTAGAAACAAACGGCTACCGGTTTGGCGCATAGATGCGAACAACCCAGAGCACCATATTATATTTGTTGATCCGATTACTTCTATAGTAGTCGATCATTTGACTCCTTTGTCACGCTTGGAAAGATGGTCGTTTTCTATGTTGCACAAGTGGGATTTCCTCGTGCCATTCATGGGGCGACAGGTGCGAGATATGTTAGTAATTACTTTATTAACAGGTTTATTGCTACTTGCCTATCTAGGCATTTCCATGACACGGTTCAGAAATAGCCTTAAGAAGTAGCTTGCGAGTTCGACAGAAATCTTTAAAGATATGTTTTTAATAATCAAAATTTCTAAGACTAAGCTGGCACCTTAATAGAGAATTCAAATTTAATACAGAGATTGACTGATCAATTCTTTCCCTGTTCAAAATTTAGAACAATGACTTGAACAAAGCGCTTATTTCTTCCATTCATAAAAGCGACTCTCCATTTTCTTTATGCCATTGCAAAATTCCGCCCCAAATTTCCTCGGCCGTTTCGGCATACCAGAACAGTTCACGATCTTCTTCAGCAATCACACCTTCATCCACCATAAAGTCGAAATTTACTGCTTTCTCCCAAAAGGTTTTGCCAACTAATACAATCGGAACTGGATTTATGCTGCGTGTTTGTATCAATGTGAGGGTTTCAAACAATTCGTCAAAGGTGCCATAACCGCCGGGGAAGGCCACCAGTGCGCGTGTGCGTAACAGGAAGTGCAGCTTGCGCAATGCGAAGTAATGAAAACGAAAACATAGATCGGGTGTGATGTAAGGATTAGGAAATTGTTCGTGCGGTAAATGAATGTTTAATCCAACAGATTTTGAACCATTATCAAATGCACCGCGATTAGCGGCTTCCATTATTCCAGGTCCGCCACCGGTCATAATGGTGAGTTCGCTATCATTTGTTGCTTCGCTTATCAGACGTCCGAACTCGCGTGCGACATCATAATAATGGCTATTTGCAAGAATACGTTCAGCCACTCTAAGACAATGTTGCAGATTTTGATCGTCTAAAGCTTATGAGCAATGTTGCGGTCGCTTTCACTTACGGCATGCCTATCCAAAAACACCTGAACAACTCATGCGATCTCGATTTTGTGCTTATGCTATGGGTGGGCTTGGTCAATTCCTACTCGATACTTGGCATCCTGTTACTGCCCTGGGGTTAACTTCAACGGGTTTATCTGAATTGACCTATCGTTGGGTTAGACTGGAAATATTGAATAAAAGTCAAAAAGGTGATAATGGCACTGTTGAGTTTAATGCATTTTATCTGAATGACAATAATAATGAAGATGTGCTGCATGAGAAATCATGCTTTGAAAGAATTGGTGGAAAATGGTTATACGTAAGTGCTGAGAATGATCATTAAGTTAGTGTGATAATTTTTGTGTAATTAATTACTATTTTCCAGTTTTAAGCACTATTAGCATGATTTAGCAATCTGGCCGGACTCAGATCTGCTTTTGACACTTCACGAAGCAATACTTTACTGCTCATACTTTCACTGATTTCTTTCCCTAGTTTTAATTGCAGCGATTGTTTAAGCGAATTTGCCAGTGCATTGGCAGCGACTCTTTGATAATAAGGAAGGTTGGCAACATAAAATGGCAATGAATGAACAATAGGTTGTGATATGTCCAAGGAATTCAGAAAATAGCGACTTAACTGAGATATTTTGTGTTTGAATTGAGGATTGTCTTGCCAATTTTCCAGAGGCTGTAATGTCCAGCTCTTATCTTTACCCATGATGCATGTGGCAAAGAATTGAAAAGGGCAGTTTTTCCATTTTTGTGGTTCAATCAGACTGAGTTTCCAGTGATCCTGATCCAGATATAGATAGTATTGTTTATCTATGATGGGTTTAAAGCTGAACTTTGCACTTAATACCAGAATTGATGTGAAATAATCCGCCAGCCAATGAGGTAACTCTTTTTTTGTAACTGCGTAAGGTGTGAAGTTGGCCAGGTCATTAAGAAGGGGAACTGAGGCTTTGCCCTGTGGATTAGGCAGGTAAGTATTTTTAATCTTCATTAGAAGCCGAAGTCAAATTCAAAACTGCCATACTTATGATCCCAGAATTTCCAATCCTGCTCTTCTATTTCGGTGCTTTTTCCTACAAACTTATATTCAAAAAGATATTCACCGTTATAGTTCAATCGAATACCCACTCCATTCTCCAGTACAACACGAGAAGTACTAACAGTATGTGGACTGCTATTGTTAAAGAGTGAGCCTTGCAGCGTGCCATTATAGGCAACCAATTTTATGTCGTTGTGCAAAAATATTTGCCATTCCCATTGTTTTGGTTCATAGCCTGGTTTATTGAGATCAATATTACTTTTGTCACCGACAATAAACTCTCCACCCAGTGAAACGTCATCAAAGACTGTTCCGAGTGAAGCCCGGTACCTTGGGTGTAGTGAAACATAGGGGAACACTTCATAACGGTTGGTTTTATATTCAACAAAATATTGTAATGCCAGTTGATTTTCAATTTGCAGATCCCAACTTTCCGGTTTTTTAAAACCAAAAAATTCATGCCATTCCGTTTGTGATTTATCTGCTTGTGAACAAGGACCTACACAACCAATGCTGAATTCATGCTTTAATTTTCTGTCCTGAAGTGTTTCTGCCTCATGAAAATAGCTGGCATAGAGCCAGCCCGCGTAGGGCCGGTCCCGGTCGGTATCAATTTGATCTGGTGTTAATGTAATATTGGAGCTGGTATATATTTTCTGGCCTAGCTTAAAGCCTGTAGAGATTTTGCTGAATTCGGAATGATTGTCTAGCCAGCTTAGGCTTCTGTAGGCCAGATTGTTGTGCGAGTCATTTTGATCGACATTTGTGTGACATTCTACAGCAGCTTCAAATCCGTTGGAATAATAACGATCTGTACCGCCCCCTAAAGTCAAAGCGCTGTCATTTTCGATAATAATAGAGACTTCATGCTTACTACATGACTGAGGCCATGCTGTTGAGATGGAAGATATCAGTACTAAATAAATAATTGTTTTAATCATTACTATATTATTCATTTCAACGAAACTATATTATTAAAGCTGAACGAAATATAGATGAAATTTATAATTAATCATTTCATTTCAATGATTGAGTTATAATAGGGGATTGACCGTGAAAGCGCTAATTTCGATACATAAGCGCATTGTCAAAAAAATATTGGAAGATTAACAATACTTTTTTCTATTTCTTTTTCACTGACGTCTCCACGTGCAAATAAAGAACCGCACAAGTTGGCTGCTGCAATGTTGTGTACGGATTTTTCCTGAAATAGATCCAAAGCCAGGCCGCCTTTATTGGCCAGGTCTTTAATGACTTCTGGACTTAACATGCCAGCGCTTTCCTGCACGTAACACCGTGCAATATTGTGTATGGCGGACAGTAGTTTTGGTCCTATGAATTGTGGGGGTATTTGACCCGTGTTGAGTTCAAGCAGTCGCTGAGCCGTTTCGGTATAAAAGTCCAGAAAAGTGTTATTTTTTCGATACATCATGAAAGCATTATGTACTTTTGTTCGAGCAACTAATTTACTCTCTTGCTTTTGAATCCAGACTTCGCGTCCCAGTGAATACGGGGTTTCATTTAAAATAAAGCGTTCGGGTGAAAATATTAAAAAATCGGCATCGCACCATATAACAGTTTGGTGGTGATTATTTATTTTTTCCTGCAGTACTTTTAATCGTGCGAGATCGGTAGCAATAATACGTTGCTTTTGAGTTTTTACTAATAAAGCTTTTGGTACATAGTCAAATAATTCGTCTCCTATAAATGCATAATCAAAATTATTTAGATTAGCCCAATATTGAACAGAATCCAGACAGGTATTAATCCAGTCATAGGGGATGGGTGTTGTATGCGATTGAATAATCAGCGTTTCTGCCATGTCAGCGATTAAAAAGCATTTTGAAGAATTCTCGGCGGTTGCTTACAGAGGTATCTCTATCCATACGAAATTGCGCATGCTCATCAATCTCTGCACTGGGAGAAATCCAGATGCTCCACAAACCATCGGCTTTATTAGGCAGCAAGGAATAACGAGTATCTATAATGCGTGATGGATTATTTGGATCGACAGAGACATAACCCTGAGAAAACCAGGTAAAACGCTGAATGTCTTTTGCCTGTTGTGAGTCGGGATTTAGCCAGGGGAAATCTTTACTAATATTAAGTTTGCGAATGAGTTCACCTGGGAACACTTGCGTTTCCAGTCCTACTCTCACTCCATCAGTGTAATAACCTTCATTGGTTTCATAAATGACTTTCCAGAGGATTAAGTTGCCCAACGTGGGTTTCGCGTTCAGGCGAATAGGGGTATGTCCACGCTGATGCGCAAGTTGCCTGCCAATTTCAGTGGCCCTGTGATTTTGATAAAGCCCAATGCCTTGATACATAATCACCCATAGAAATCCTGCCAATGCTATTTTCGGTGATTTTTTAATGATTGCGATGATGACCATAGCAAGTAGCGGAAGCGTCAGTATGGGATCGATGATGGAAATCGTATCCCAGGAATATCGATGATGGGTAAACGGCCAGAATAATTGTGTGCCATAACTGGTGCAGCTGTCTAATAAACCATGTGTGGCATAACCCAGAGTGCTGTATAGATATGTCTGTTTAAATGAAAGACTGGAAAACTTTGAAAACAGATAATAAAAAAAAGTGGCGCAGATTAAGCCGCCAAAAGGAATGAATATAAGCGAATGGGTAAATTGTCGGTGATATTCCAGAAATAACAATGGATCTGAGTCTGAACGTATAAAAATATCGAGGTCTGCCGCCATACCGGACAAAAATCCAATAATGGCAACAATTAGAATCTGTTTTTTGTTGCAAAATGATTGTGGCAGACTTGCGCCAAGCGCGCCTTGAGTGAGCGGATCCATGATGTTTTATGTGAATTTCAGTTTGTGTAAGTAGTGATGTAGTTTCCCGTCAGTTTATGTCCATTGGTAGGTTCTCCTGGCCAGTCAATCCTTTCACTGTTTGTACTTGTCTCTGGATAAGGTATTTGTTGTTCGCTGATAGCGAATACTGGGTCAATTATGAATCTGAAATCTCAGGATATATTAATATTACTCAAGCTTGTGGCTCAAGGCGATATGAATTGGGTGTATAGCCGGCTGGCGATGGAATTAAGTATGAGTTCATCCGAAATTCATGCGGCGATGAAACGTGCCTACAGTGCCGGTTTGATGATGGATAAGGGTGACACCATGATGCCCGATGCCAAAAACCTGGGAGAATTCATTATTTATGGAGTGAAATATGCTTTTGCTGCAGAACGTGGTGACCTCTGTATGGGAATTCCAACCTCTTATGCGGTTAAACCACTCTGTGACAAAGTGATTTACGACAACACCAGTCCGCCGCCAGTATGGCCCGACTAAAATGGCAAAGTACAGGGTATTGCTTTTCGACCGCTTTATCCTTCCGTTCCAGATGCGGTTCGCGTGGATGCTAAATTATATGAATTACTGGCATTGGTAGACGCTATTCAAGGTGGTCGAACCCGCGAACGGACAGTCGCAGTGAAAGAAATCAAGATGCGCTTTACCCAATATGCCAACCATAACAAGCTAGGTTAGATACAACACGTCAATCCGCGACGTAAAACAGGCCGGTTTCTTCGCAGCCAATCAAATAAGTGTAGGTGCTGGAGGTGGGTTCAAACAGCTGTCTGAATATCATGAATTCACCTCTATTAATTAATTAGCTTTCAGCACTAAAAACTAGCCGCCTTTTCATCTGCTTGTTGAATGGCCAGGTATTCATCATAAGTACCATGAAAGTCGACCAGCTTTCGATTCTTGATTTCAATAATACGTGTCGCCAAAGAAGAAACAAATTCGCGGTCATGACTGACAAAAATCAGTGTGCCTTCGTAATATTCCAGCGCAAGGTTTAGGGCTTCAATAGATTCCATGTCAAGATGGTTAGTGGGCTCATCCATAATCAGCACATTGGTTTCACCCATCATCAGTTTGCCAAACAGCAAGCGATTTTTTTCTCCTCCGGAACAGACTTTGACTTTTTTCTTGAAGTCATCGGAAGAAAACAGTAGTCGTCCAAGCGTGCCACGCACAATTTCATCGTCATGCTTGGGTTGGCGCCACTGGCTCATCCAGTCAAACAAAGTTAGTTCATTGTTGAATTCAGTATTACTGTCTTGAGGGCAATAGCCTAATGTTGCGTTTTCAGACCATTTTATTGTGCCTTGCTTGGCTTTAAGTTCATTAACCAAGCAACTTAAAAAAGTAGTTTTACCAGCACCATTTTCACCAATAACGGCCAGTCGACTTCCGGCTTCTAATATTAAATTTCCATTTGAAAACAGGCTTTCACCCTCAAAACCATGGCCAAGGTCTTCCAGTATCAATGCCTGACGATGTAGTTTCTTGGTTTGAGTAAAGCGAATAAATGGGCTGACGCGGCTGGAAGGTTTAATGTTTTCAAGTTTGATTTTCTCGATTTGTTTGGCGCGTGAAGTCGCCTGTTTGGCTTTGGATGCATTGGCTGAGAAACGACTGACGAATTGTTGCAGGTCAGCAATTTGCGCTTTCTTTTTGGCATTTTCAGACTGAACGCGTTCGCGTGCTGCAGTGGACGCAATCATAAAGTCATCATAGTTGCCGGGATAAACGCGTAATTCGCCGTAATCCATGTCTGCCATGTGTGTACAAACTGCGTTTAGAAAATGACGATCATGGGAAATAATAATCATGGTACTTTTTCGGTCATTGAGGACACCTTCCAGCCATCGAATAGTATGGATGTCGAGGTTGTTGGTGGGCTCGTCCAAAAGCAGAATATCAGGGTCCGCAAATAGTGCCTGTGCCAGTAGTACACGCAATTTCCATCCTGGGGCCACTTCACTCATACGACCAAAATGCAGCGCTTCGTCTATGCCGGCACTCATGAGTAACTCGCCGGCGCGGCTTCCTGCACTGTAACCGTCCAGTTCGGCAAACTGGATTTCCAGCTCTGCGACTTTCATACCATCTTCGTCGGACATTTCCGGCAGAGAATATATTCGGTCTCTTTCCTGTTTGATTTCCCATAATGTGGAATGCCCCATAATGACAGTGTCGATGACACTGTATTCCTCAAAAGCAAATTGATCCTGATGTAACTTTCCGACGCGCTCATTTGGTGTGATGGATACATTGCCGGAAGAGGGGGCAAGACTTCCGTCCAGAATTTTCATGAAAGTGGATTTGCCGCAGCCATTGGCGCCGATTAGCCCATAACGGTTGCCCTCACCAAATTTGACTGAAATGTTTTCAAATAATGGTTTGGCACCAAATTGCATTGTGATGTTTGCGGTTGTAATCAAAACAGAATTCCTGAAAATGTAGTACGAGGATTTAATAAGGAGGCGGTACTATAAGGATTTGTGCCAGCGGCGTCGAGTCGACCTCATTTATGTGACAACCCTGTCAGACTAGGATGTTTAAAATGAGCGGTTGCGGTGCAAAGTTCGGCGGCAAAATATGGTCAATATATAGTCGAAACTATTTCTCGTAGTAAAATATTACCTTATAAAATGGTGCGAATGAAAAAAACACGCCAACAGCTGACTTCAGATAAGGCGCTGACCATCCATGGTCTGGCTGTCAGATTGACCCGTAAAAATATCAAAAATCTTAATTTGCGTATTATTCCACACGAACCGTGCGTGAAAATATCGGTACCTATGCGCATGCCAATCCAGTCCGTCTATGCTTTCGTCGCTGAGAAACATGACTGGATAACAAAGCAACAGAAAAAACTGCGTTGTCATACCCGTGCGATTCAACATCATTATTGCGATGGCGAGAAACATGCATTTTTTGGCAAGGTGTATGAGTTGAAACGAATACCTACCTTTACTCAATCAAAAGCCGCCCTCAACGGGACAACGCTTGAATTGCATATTAATCAAAATACAACACAATCGCAGCGTCAGCGAGTCATCGAAAACTGGTACCGACATGAATTAAAACAGCGAATAGCTGGACTGATCAAAAAGTATGAACAGATCACAAAACTTCAAGTGCTGGAATTTGGTGTAAAAAAAATGAAAACGCGCTGGGGGACATGCAATCCACACGCTCGACGAATCTGGCTGAATCTTGAGCTGGCCAAAAAGCCAATTGAATGCCTTGAGTATGTTGTACTACATGAGATGACCCATTTTGTTGAGCTGAAACATAACAAACGATTTTATGACTATATTTCACGGTACATACCAGACTGGAAAGCAGTCGAGAAGAAGCTCAACTCTGCTGTATATCAGGAACTTGATGGGTTTTCTTCAGATGAAAATACAATGTTATAAGTAGTATGCGTAAACGGATCAGAAAATAATTAAAAACAAAAGGTTATATAATAAATATAAAGTTAATTATATTATAATAGAGTCTATAGAAAATTATATTTATCATTAATTTATAGCAAATAATTAAAGTTATTTGTATTTCTGGATAATTCTTCAATAAATCTGGTATGGCTTAATATAATTTTTCTAAATCAACACGGTTGCTATTAATTGGGTTGCGTATCTGTATAATCGCGCGCAATTTGAATGCCTACTTGAATGCAAGGATCTGCGCGTGACCGACAAACTTCGAAATATTGCCATTATTGCCCACGTTGACCATGGAAAGACCACGCTGGTTGACCAGCTGTTACAGCAGTCGGGTACCTTTGATGCACGTGCGACACCGCAAACGCGTGTGATGGATTCCAATGACCTTGAGAAAGAACGTGGAATCACCATTCTTTCCAAGAATACAGCAATCCGCTGGAATGATTATCGAATCAACATCGTGGATACACCGGGACACGCCGATTTTGGTGGTGAAGTCGAACGTGTGTTGTCGATGGTGGATTGTGTGTTGCTATTGGTGGATGCGGTGGAAGGCCCCATGCCGCAAACTCGTTTTGTTACCCAGAAAGCCTTTGCGATGGGCTTTCGTCCTATTGTAGTTATTAATAAGGTCGACCGTGATGGTGCGCGCCCGGATTGGGTGCTTGATAGGACGTTTGATCTATTTGATCGTTTGGGCGCTACTGATGAACAGCTGGACTTTCCTGTCGTTTATGCCTCTGGAATCAATGGTTATGCAGGGATGGACGCCAGTGTACGTGAAGGGGACATGACGCCTTTGCTGAATAGTATTATTGAACACGTGGCCGCACCGGATGTGGATGCCGAAGGTCCGTTCCAGATGCAGATTTCCACGCTGGATTACAACAATTATGTGGGTGTAATTGGTATTGGTCGAATTAAACGTGGCTCCATTAAACCGAATTCACCTGTAGCCGTCGTTGATCGGGAAGGTCGCACGCGTAAAGGTAAAATACTGCAAATTCTTGGATTCCATGGTTTGGAGCGCATGGAAGTTGAACAGGCCAGTGCCGGGGATATAGTTGCCATCACAGGTCTTGATCCACTGGATATTTCAGACACCATCTGCCGACCGGATGCCATTGAAGCACTGCCAGCATTGAGTGTCGATGAACCCACTATCAGCATGACTTTCCAGGCCAATGCGTCTCCGTTTGCAGGTAAGGAAGGTAAATATGTGACCAGTCGAAACATCTGGGACCGACTTCAACAAGAGTTAAAGCATAATGTCGCTTTACGAGTTGAAGTTATTGAAAATAGTGAAAAATATAGAGTCTCAGGCCGAGGCGAATTACACCTTTCTGTGTTGATTGAAACCATGCGTCGTGAAGGTTATGAATTGGCGGTAGGACGTCCTGAAGTGATTACGCGAGAGGAAAACGGTATTGTCCTGGAGCCTTTTGAGCAATTAACTGTCGATGTGGAAACGGGTCATCAAGGAGCGGTAATGGAGCAGCTGGGTGAACGTCGCGGGGAACTCAAAAATATGGAGCCGGATGGTAAAGGGCGTGTACGTCTGGATTATATTATTCCGGCACGCGGACTGATTGGTTTTCGTACCGACTTTATGACGCTGACTTCAGGTTCCGGACTTATTTACAGTGTGTTTGACAGTTATGGACCCGCCACTCAGGCAGGAATTGGCCAACGGCTTCAAGGAGTATTAATTTCCAATGGCCAGGGCAAGGCGGCAGGCTATGCCTTATTCAATTTGCAGGAACGTGGACGACTCATGATTGGACACGGTGAAGAGATCTACGAAGGCATGGTAATAGGTATTCACTCTCGTGATAATGATTTGACGGTGAATGCTTTAAAAGGAAAGCAATTGACTAACGTCCGTGCGTCTGGCACCGATGAAAATATTATATTGACACCTCCCATACCCGTTACATTGGAATATGCGCTGGAATTTATAGATGACGACGAATTGGTAGAAGTCACTCCGGAAAGTATTCGAATACGCAAGAAATTTCTGAAAGAACATGAACGCAAACGTTCTTCCAAAAAGGCGAGTTAATCTTATTCGATAGGTCTCCAGCCCTGTATTAATTTGTGCGAGCACGACGTACTCTATTTTAACAGTGCGGAATGTCGCTATGGAATCTACCGTTCAAATCATCCCACTGGCGAATCTCGCCATTGCGTTTGTGCCAGTAATATCGGTAGTGGGGTTGCTTTACAAATGGTCACTGGATGCTGGCACGGCATTTTATTCCATCCTGCGTATGCTGGTTCAGCTGATTATAATCGGCTATGTGCTGGTATTTATATTTGAAACTGAAAAATTATGGGTCACAGCACTGATTGTATTGGTGATGGTGATGGCTTTCAGCTGGATTGCCTTGCGTACGCTGGATGATTTACGTGTCTCTTTTTAAATATGTATTTATTTCATCTTTATTCGGAGGAGGCAGTGTTATATTGATGTCCATTGTTTGGGTGTTGGACCTGGATCCCATTTTTAAAACCTCAATATGCGGTGCCGCTGGCAGGGATGGTGTTTGCAAATTCTATGAATACCATGAGTCTTGCCCTGGAACGCTTAAATTCTGAATTAAATAATCACGATAATTATGTCACTGCGCGAAACGTGGCATTTAATGCATCACTGATTCCGATTATTAATTCCATGTTTGCGGTAGGTGTGGTGTCCTTGCCTGGAATGATGACCGGACAGGTACTTTTGGGTGTTTCTCCCTTGATCGCCGTGCGTTATCAAGTGCTGGTGTTGAATGCGCGCACTGGTCGTGCCAAATAGATTTCAATCAGTATTGCTCCAGAATCCGAATACTTCAGTCAGCTTTATTAGGGTAAATGATGAGGTTTATAGCGGAAATATATAAAAACATTGTGAATTACCCTAAAAGTTGTGTTATTGTGTTGTCTCGCTTGCAACCACCCAACCTGGTGGCAAAATCAGGCGGCGATAAAATGAATTTGATGTGCCGTACGTGCGGAAAATTGGCAACCCTTTCTCCTCTAGTTGGGTAATAAATACAATAATCTGCCAATATCCCAGCGTACTCATGGCAGACTGCAAACCCGTCTTTATGACGGGTTTTTATTTTTAATTCAACATCTTGCTTATCTCATTTGAAGTAAAAAGTGAAATTAGATTCAAGCTACAAACGGAATAGAAAATTTAATATATTTTTAATTCTGTTCATTTTCTTAATAACCAGTTTTTCTGCACATAGTGCGGACGATACAGGTCAATATCTGGTCATGGGTTTGGGAAATCTAAGTTGCAAATCGTTTGTCAAGGATGATGAAACCGGTACTGCCTATTATATGAGCTGGCTGGCTGGCTATATGTCTGCCTATAATTACTTGCAGGAAGACACCTATTCGATTGTCAGTAAAAGCAAAACCGTGAATCAAATGGAATCGTGGTTGAAAGACTATTGCACTGTCAACGGTGATGAGACATTTGAACGTGCAACCCGTAACCTCTTGAGTAGTTTGAAGTATTTTAGAATCAAGAGAAATCAGTAAGAGTAGGGATAAGATAGCTGATAATTGCTATAGTGGCTCAAAACAACCTAATCAATATTCTACATCATGGAAAATCAGAATTTACGCAAAGCCGGTTTAAAAGTAACGCTGCCCAGAATGAAAATTTTGGAGATTCTTGAGCAATCGACCAAGCTACATTTGAGCGCGGAAGATATTTACCGCGTATTACTCGAATCAGATGAAGAGATTGGTTTGGCGACCATCTACCGTGTACTGACCCAATTTGAAGGTGCCGGGTTGGTGATGCGTCATCACTTCGAAGGTGGGCAGGCTGTGTTTGAGCTGGATCGTGGTAAGCATCATGACCATCTCATTTGTATCAAATGCGGCAAAATCGTTGAATTTGTAAATGCTTCTATAGAAGAGCAGCAGAAGAAAATAGCCGAAGACGCCGGGTTTAAAATCACCGATCATTCCCTGATAATTTATGGAGAGTGTAGTTCTCCTAAATGTAAAGGCAGTGATAAATAAACATTTTGATAATTACGTTCTAATTAAAATTTCTTTTAATACAGTTGCTTAAGTGATAAAACAATATCGTTGTTTTTGATAAGCATCACATTCTTTTCTACAGCCTGCGGGTAAAATAACTCTGCAATTACTGGGGTTTGCCCATGTGGCTGGCCAGGTCTTTTTAGCTTGGTTCCAATTTGCATGAATAATGAAAATATATTGTTTTGTGAATTATCTTCCTAAAAATATTTTTCCTCATGCTTACAATGCGAGCTATAAGATTAAAAATACTTGTCCTCTGACGCAACACGTCGTCTTACACAACAGAAGAGAAAACTTGGTATGTATTTGGAACATTTCGGTCTACAACGGCAGCCTTTTCAATTAACTCCTGACGCAAATTTCCTTTACCTGAGTCATGGTCATAAGCGCGCCAAGGCTTATATGGATTATACCGTATGGAATCGTGACGGCTTTGTAGTAATTACAGGTGAAATAGGTTCTGGAAAAACAACACTGATTCAAAGTCTCTTATCCAGTGTAGGTGATGACGTTATTATTGCACGAGTCTATCAAACACAATTGGATGAGCTTGAATTCTTTCAGGCGATATTAGTCGAATTCGGCTTTAAGCCTTATGGTGCAAGTAAAGTAGAGCTAATCGAAATGCTTAACAACTATTTGCTTGAACAATATCAAAATGGCCGTCAGGTAATACTTGTCATAGACGAAGCACAAAACTTGAGTCGTCGTGTATTGGAAGAAGTTAGGATGCTGACTGGTATGGAAACCCAGCAAGAGAGAATTTTAAATCTTGTACTTGTGGGGCAACCTGAATTGAAACAAGTTCTGGATGCACCAGGTATGGAGCAGCTTTGTCAAAGAATACGTTTCAGATTTCATTTGGCACCTTTAAACAAAGAAGATATCGCAGCTTATGTTCGGCACCGTATGGAAACAGCTGGTTATGACTATTCTCAGGAAGATGAAGGTAAAACCGAGCCGGTGATTGATCCCGAATGCTATGTCGCAATACAGCGTTATACCGGTGGTGTTCCAAGACTGATAAATGCTCTACTCGATACCTCCCTGATTACAGCGTTTGTAGAACAGGAAAAAACTATATCAATCAAAACACTGGAACTGGCGATTGATGAACTTCAATGGATTCCGTATGAAGAGCGAGTGGGCATCAAGCATTTTGCAGATAAAAACGCTTCATCAATCAATATGGCGGGGGAACCCACACCCAAGCTTGTGCAGATGGCAGGGGATAAGGTTGTCGCTTGCTACGATATTACTAAGGAAACTACCACCATTGGCAGAATTCCCAGTAATGACATTCACCTAGGCTTCAAGTCTGTGAGCATGCATCATGCCAAAGTCATCAGCTTCCATAATAACTTTTTTCTGGAAGATCTACGCAGCACCAACGGTACTCTGGTGAATGGGCATCGTATTAATAAATGTGTGCTGAAATCAGGAGATAAAATATCCTTTGCCCGTGTCGATATGGAATATCGCTTCGATAATATTAACTATCTGGAAAAAGACGCAAGTAGCCTGCCTGCGGGAAGCCAGGTAACTGAAAGCAAAGGAAATGAAGCTAAAGATAATGCAGCCTCAGTGTCTGCTAGTAAAATTGTGGCTGGTAACGGTGCGGCTATGCCTGCCTGAATGATCTGCGCTTCTGTAAAAACTCACTAACTTCGAATTCCTGTGCCTTTACTTAAAAGGAACGAGGCAACGGCGTATAGCACTATCACAAATGTCACAACTATGCCTAATGACAGTGAGATATCAATGTCGTTGACACCAATCATCCCTGCACGGAATGTGTCCACCATATATAAAATGGGGTTCGCATAGGATACAGATCTCCAGAAATCCGGAAGCATATCAATGCTGTAAAATATTCCTCCAAGATAAGTGAGAGGAGTGAGCACAAAAGTCGGTATCAATGATATATCGTCAAAGCTATTTGCAAAAATTGCATTAATCAGTCCGGCTAAAGAAAATAATATACATGTCAGCAAAGCAATAGTGAGCAACAACCCAATATGATGAAACTGCAGGTCAGTAAAAAATGTAGCGGTCAAAGTAACGACAAGACCTACAGCCAGACCTCTGGCAATTCCTCCAGATATAAAACCCCAGATAATAATGTAGTTAGGCATGGGGGAGACCAGCATTTCCTCAATGTGTTTTTGAAACTTTGAGCTGTAAAAAGAAGAAACGACATTGGCATATGAATTAGTAATGATGGACATCATAATCATGCCGGGAATAATGTAATCTATATAAGGATAACCTTTCACATCCTCCAGTTGTGAGCCAATCAGTCTGCCAAAAATAATAAAATATAGTGCAACCGTGATTACTGAAGGCACAATAGTTTGTACCCATATACGTGCAAACCTTAATATTTCCTTGATAAAGATTGTTCTAAGCGCAATTAGTTTTTCAATCAAAGTCATGGTTTCTACTTTTTGACCAGATTTATAAAGAGTTCTTCTAGACGATTGGATTTGTTTCTCATGCTGACAATTTGTATATTCTGTTTGGCAAAATTTTCAAATATGGCTTCCAGTGTCTGATCTTCATAAGGGGTGATTTCCAATGTGCGTTCATCTGTAAGAACCACTGAGGCATTGTTAACCACAGGTGCCGTTCTCAACGGTGATTTCAAGTACGCAATGAATGTTTCATTCTTGAGTTGGTCCAGAAACTCCCTTAATGAAGTATCAATAATAATATTGCCATCATTGATAATACCGATGTTTCTGCACAAATACTCCGCCTCTTCAAGATAATGTGTAGTTAAAATAATGGTTCGGCCATCAGCGTTTAGATTTTGTAAGAGCTTCCACATAGAACGACGTATTTCTATGTCCACGCCAGCGGTGGGTTCATCCAGAATCAGCAGTTGCGGTTCATGAATCAGTGCACGTGCTATCATTAACCGGCGCTTCATTCCACCAGACAATTCTCGCGGAGTATTTTTTCTTTTTTCCCACAAACCTAATGTGTCGAGTACCTGTTCGGTTTTTTCTTTGGCAATAGTTGCCGGTATACCGTAGTAGCCGGCCTGGTGTTTTACAATTTCATGTACCGGTTCAAATGTATTGAAGTTGAATTCCTGTGGCACCAGACCGATAAGTCTTTTCGCTTGTGCAAAGTCCTTATCAATATCATGGCCAAAAATTTCAACCTTGCCTGATGTTTTATTGACTAAAGAACAGATGATGCCAATCGTGGTCGATTTGCCTGCGCCATTCGGGCCTAACAGAGCATAGAAATCTCCCTGTTTGACTTGAAAAGTGATGCCGTTGAGTGCCTGGAAGCCGCTTTTATATCGCTTTACCAGATTTTCAATTTTAAGTGCGGGTGTTTGTGTAGGTATTGGCATAATTTAGTGCAGCTATTTCAAACAGGTATTGTTAATATTCGATGTCTTATTAATAACCTGAAATATCAGCATGGATTGTTTTTACAAAACGGAAAATGAAGATGCAATTTTAATTACTCTGTTTACAAAAGCAGAGTTTAACGAGTTATCAAAATCATCACTGGATAATGTTACTACCTGGATATTGTCTAGTAATCGCACAATCCAGGTCGGTAATTTCTACCTTATTCCCAGTGAAGAAGGTACGTTAAACCAAGTTGTGATGATTGTCGATGCCGAACTTTCTATTTGGTCAATTGCCAATCTGCCAATGTCGTTACCTGAAGGTCATTACTACCTGTCCAACTCCATACCAGCGACGGACCGTGAGAAATTGACTATTGGATGGGGCTTGGGTGCTTATCAGTTTTCCAAATATAAAAAACAAAAACAATGCGCTCGCCTGTCATTTGGCTCTGATATTGATCAGGTATCAGTACTTGCCATCATTCACTCAACTTATCTCGTTCGCGACCTCATTAATGAACCGGCAAATGAAATGACACCAGTTCAGCTATCTAAAGCAACCCAGGAGTTAGCGGGAAAATATAACGCCTCATATAGTGAAGTAACAGGTGATGACTTAATTGATCAGAAATATCCATTAATCCATGCGGTGGGTCGAGCCAGCGAATATGCACCACGACTGATTAGAATGGAGTGGGGCAACAGTGAACATCCTTTACTGTGTATAGCCGGGAAGGGTGTGTGTTTTGACAGCGGCGGGCTGGATATCAAGAATGCTATGGGAATGCGCTGGATGAAGAAAGATATGGGAGGGGCCGCACATGCACTGGGGTTGGCCAACTATATTATGCAAACCAATCTGTCGGTACGGCTTTGCCTTTATATCCCAGCGGTAGAAAATGCTATTTCTGCGAATGCATTCAGACCTGGTGACGTGATTGTTTCGCGCTCTGGAAAATCAGTGGAGATTGATAATACGGATGCAGAAGGACGCCTGGTACTGGCAGATGCGATCACGGAATTGTGTACAATGCAGCCCGATCTGTTAATCGACTTTGCAACACTTACCGGCGCAGCCCGGGTCGCATTAGGAACTGAAGTGGGGGTGTTTTTCAGTCAATCAGACAGCACGTCACATCAGTTATACGCTTCGGCAAAATCCACTGAAGATGATATCTGGCGCTTGCCTTTGCATGCGGGGTACAAACATGAGCTAAAGAGCAACGTGGCAGATCTGGTGAATAGTTCATCTAGTGGTTACGGAGGGGCGATAACGGCAGCCTTATTCCTGCAATCGTTCATCCCAAAACAATGCGATTGGCTGCATTTCGATATTATGGCCTACAATATGAGAAGTCGCCCTGGACGACCCAAAGGCGGAGAGGCCATGGGGCTGCGGAGTGTCTGTTGTTATCTCGAAAATCGATACGGTAAATGCAATTGAGATTTGGCTAACAATTACTATAGCGAGTAAATACTGATATTTGACAGTGTGATGCAGTCTAAATAAATGAGCTTTAAAAGCGTGAGTTACTCTTCTACACTTGCGCCATGAGTAATTTAACCGATATGTCTCAGCCGCTTTATATTCGTGCGATCAGGAAAGTATTAAGAACTGTTCCGACGAAGGCAAAAGTTCCTGACATTGCAGAATTAGGCCAGCAATTTGCGCTGGAGTCCATGCCATTTACCCAACAGACATTAATCTGAGGTTATATGAACGGCATGTTTTTCTCACTTAAACATGCTACAAGAGTTGAGTGGCTGGCACCACCGGTACGAGCGATCATTCCTATAGATGATTATCGTGTGCCCAAAAGTGTTAAGCGCTTGATCAAGCTGAACAAATTTGAAATCCGTTTTGACAGCAGTTTTGAACAAGTTATTCGACATTGCTCAAACCGTGAAATTGATCCGCAAATCAACGAACAGGTGATTGATGTTTTCTGCAAGCTGCATGAAATGGGCATTGCGCATAGCGCAGAAGCCTGGTTGGATGGCGAACTTGTGGGTGGATTATATGGCTTTCGTTTAGGCAGTTATTTTACCGGTGAAAGTCAGTTTCATACGGTTCCTGATGCCGGAAAAGTGACTTTTGCAGCCATGCTCGAGCGGCTTAAAGACTTGGGCTATATGCTGCATGACATTCAATATAGAACGCCTCACCTTGACCGCTTTGGCGCCATCAATATATCGGATGCTGAGTTCAGGGAAACTTTAACAAAAGCGATGATCACACCCGCCGAGTGGCCGGCTTATTCTGAAAAACACGGTTAACGAGACACCCACTAACCCATAAGATCACTGGACTAAAACCTCGCCAGTTATTACATTGGCGTCTTCTGTTATTATTCTGATTTTTGTCTTTCACATGGATACCCATAGGCTCTGTATTGCACCCATGATGGAATGGACCGATCGGCATTACCGATTCCTGGTTCGTTTGATGACGCAGCACACGCGCTTATATACTGAGATGGTAACCAGCGCGGCGCTTATTCATGGAGATCGTGAGAGATTTCTTCGATTTGATTACAGTGAGCATCCGGTTGCGCTTCAATTGGGTGGCAGTGAGCCTGAGGATATGGCCAAATCTGCCCAATGGGGGCAGGCGGCCGGGTATGATGAAGTTAATATTAATGTTGGTTGTCCCAGCGATCGTGTTCAGGCCGGCAGATTTGGTGCATGCCTGATGCGGGAACCAAAGCGGGTGGCAGAATGTATTAGCGCGATGCGTGATTGTGTGGACATCCCAGTCACAGTGAAATGCAGATTGGGTGTAGACCATGATGACAGTTATGGATTTCTCACAGAGTTTGTAAATCATGTGGTCGAAGCAGGGTGCCAGACCCTGATTGTGCATGCACGTAAAGCCTGGCTTAAAGGACTCAATCCAAAGCAAAACAGGGAAATTCCTGAACTTGATTACTCCAGAGTTTATACGCTCAAAAAAGATTTTCCGGCGCTGAAAATTGTTATTAATGGTGGCGTCGATTCAATTGCACAAGCTAAAAAACATTTACAATATGTAGATGGCGTTATGATTGGACGTCAGGCCTATAAGCATCCCGAGTTTTTATTGAACGTAGATCAAGAGATTTTTCATGCGCAGAAACAGTTACCATGCAATATGGCTGACATTATGTTCAAATATGCTGAATATATCGAACAGAATGTACAGGCGGGCACTCCATTCAAATCCATGACAAAACATATATTAAATGTATATCAGGGAATTCCAGGTGCTAAATTGTGGCGTCGTCATTTAAGTGAAAACATGCATAAGCCGGGCGCCGGAATTGAATTAATATATCAGGGGCTGGAACTGGTAGGTTATCACTAAAGTATAATTAATCTTACAGCAAACACTCCGCCCAGGTTGGTAAAGCGCGTTTATCATGCAGTCGCTTCAAGTCGCTGTATCTATCAATATCAAAGACTTGATTCAGAAGTGAACACTGGTAGCCGTGTTTGTTGGCGATATTTATTGTAGCATTCAGTACGGTAGGGGAACCCCAAATAATGTTTCTGAAAAATGAGGGTTTATTTTTCTTCACGCCAATCAGCGTATAACCACCGTCATCGGCGGGCCCTATAACAATATCGCGCTGGGATTTAAGCCGCTCAAAGGCGTTGTATATATAACTTGTTGTTAAATCCAGACAATCCGTACCAATTAGCACGACACGCTGTGCATGTTTTAATTCATTCTGTATCGCATAGTACATGCGATCACCCAAATCGTAACCGATTTGTTTTTTGACTTTTATGTTGCAAGGAAAATTACTATAAGCAGAGAAATTATATGTTGTATAAATGACAAGCTTAAGATCATGTCTTGATTTAAATTGATCTAAAATCGTTTTAATTAACTTTCTATGCAGATAAAGACATTCCCTGTGAGATAAATTTGGCCACATACGTGTTTTGACGCGACATATAATCGGAGTTTTAGTAAAAAGTATTAAGGTATTCTTGTTTCTCATACAAGTTTATAATGGCTACTTAATAATAACGTCTGAAGAGTTCTTTAGGTGATGTTCCCATGGAATATAAAAATCTAAACTTCCACATTCTGATGACTGCCTTGAAAACACCATTTTTTTGCCAATAACGTGTGGAAGTTATTACCGGGTTTTGGATTGTTGTACCTCGCCCAAATTTCTTTTTAAGCATTTTGGATAGATAAATATCTTCCATGAGCGGATGGTTTGATAGCTCATTGACATAAACTTTAAGTGTAGATTTAGATACAAATATTGCCTGGTCACCCGTGGCGATACCTGTGATACGTGAACGCCAGTTCATCATAGTTTGAATAATTTTGAATAGTAGCGCATTTGAATTGAAGCACACGTCAAAATGACCCCAGGCATTTTGTTTCATTGCCTGAGTGACGTCATGTTTAAAGCTTTCAGGCAACTGAGTATCTATGTGTAGCATCAATACGACATCACAATAATCATTCAGGTGGGAAATTCCGCAAGCCAACTGGGCGCCACGTCCAGTAAATGGTGACGTGAGCACCTTTAAATGATTTGAACGTAACAAATCGACAGTATTGTCTGAACTGTGGCCGTCAATAAAAAGTACAGCACAACTTTGCGCAAGCCATTTTAAGGAATCAATATGATTCTGTATCGCCTGCGATTCGTTTAAAACAGGAATAATGATAGTGACTAATGTAGACAACGTGCGGGCTTAGCGTGAAAACCTTAGTCTAGAACAATATTTAGTTAAATGGTTATATCGATGATAAGAAAGACTACTAGTTTATATAATTTAACATAATATACATTATGCGTACTTATTCGTGCTATTTGTGATAATCCAATATCATTCAACATAATTTCTAATAAGATTAAATTTCAATAAAACAGTATGTTTACCCGACTTATTTATCTTCAATGCATCGAATTTCTGCGCAATATTGAATCAAGGATAAGCATTTATCCAATGTCTGAACAGCTGTTTAATACAAAAGTCTGTGATGTCATGATGAAAACCGTAGCAACGGTAGACATGGACGATAATCTTGCGACGGTCAAGGAAATCTTTGACAACACCACCTTTCACCATCTGCTGGTTGTTGAAAACGATAGGCTGTTTAGCGTTATTTCGGATAGAGATTTATTTAAAGCGTTAAGTCCAAATATAGGAAAGATTTCTGAGTCTAACAGCGACTTTGCTACCTTAAATAAAAGGGTCCATCAGATTATGACCCGATCCCCTATTACCTTGGATATGCATGCCAGTATACATGATCTTTTTACCTGCTTTGAAAGCTACAGCATATCCTGTTTGCCAGTTTTAGATCAGGATAATAAACCGGTAGGAATTATCAGTTGGCGGGATTTGCTTAAGTTCTTAAGAAAATATCTTGAGGCTTTATAGACGACGTTATGGCAAGCAGATTGTCGGTATTGGTGACCCGTGTTTTTATAGTTATTTTTTGTTGAGTAAAAAAAACGCGGCTGGAACGCGGCGTAATGAATGGCTTTAGAATTGCAAGTTATTATGAAAAGAACCCTATTGGCTCTAATGAAGTATCTGTTCCTGCAATAGATATTGTATTAGATGCATTAAGCGAGATTTATCCCTGTAGCAAATAACATCTGGCATCAGGTGTGGACTATTTTTTATTAATTACCAATGTTTATAGCCCGTTCTTTTAGCATAGGGCTGCAAAACTATAACGGATGTCCAAGTCGCAGAATTGTGCCCAAACAGGCCGCCTGTGAGCCTGCGCATTAGAGCTGGTATCCAATTGTACAAAGCCCTGAAGATGTTACGTTATTCAAACCTTGCTCGTATCGCTTAGGGATACATCGTGACAGTCGACTGGCCACCCAGATTGTTATGTTGTTTCAATAGTCGAGCAATTAACTCGACGAGTGCCTTCAGTCACTGATAACTGAGGTTGTGCTGCCAGAAGGAAGTCGACAATTAGTCAGTCAAATGCAGGAACTTGCAAAGTTGTGAGTGCTTTTAAGTTCTGATTAATAAAAGCAGCCTATTATGCATTATTTCAGTATATTTTTATTGATTTCCCGCAAATGTGGCTAGATAATTTTTAGCTTTTTCATAATCTCAATTTTAAAGGCTAATAAGATGAAAGACCCTCTAATTTTTAAAACAGGCGAAGCAACCGTTTATGCAAGTCATGATCAAGGCACTGATGCGATGCCAGAAATTGTATTAGGCCGAGTGGATGGACCTGTAGGTCAAGCGTTCGCAAATTTAATGGGACAGACTGAGGGGCATACACGAATGTTTGCAGTTCGTGCGTGTAATCAGCAAGTTAAGCCTGCTACTTTGATAGTACCCAAGGTGACAATGAAAGACATCAAATATATTAATCTGTTTGGTGGTGTCGTTCAGTCTGCAGTCGCGGATGCAATATTGGACTCGGTGATTGAAAATGTGATCCCACGTGATGAAGTTAATGATTTGTGTATGATTGTGTTGCTGTGGATTGCACCAGAATGCGTGTCCAATCCAGACAAAAAAGATTTATATCGCACTAACTATGAAGCAACTAAGTTGGCTATTAAGCGTGCCATGAACGATGAGCCAACGATTGATGAACTTATCGAAAATCGCAAGAAAATTTGGCACCAAATGTACAACCCAGAAACAGGTGAATCTCTTTGGGATTAAATTAAATAATCAGATGCTAAACATCGCTTACGGCCATTTATGTGCCGTAAGCCGGCATCCAGTAATCTATTGATTGATTATTTGTTAGAGAACTTTCAGACAATAGAATTGACTATTATGTAGATACCTGATGACAGCTATTGAATGGCGTAGAGAGAATGGCGTCCCCAAGGGGATTCGAACCCCTGTTGTCGCCGTGAAAGGGCGATGTCCTAGGCCTCTAGACGATGGGGACAATTTGATCGCTGTATCGTAGAGAACACTGCTAAATAACAGTGCTTAGGGGCGCGAACATTACGTTAAAACAGCCACTTATGTCAAGCGTGAAGATGAATATTAATCCTGGGCTATTTATTGTCACCCTTATCGCGAATTATCTGAATTTAGGCGATAATTTGAGTAAACTTCTGTGCACCTACATATTCTAATTATTCAGAAATATGACGACCCTTGCACAACAACTGCCGGAAATACTGCAGCGCAACAGCTCGCTATTGCCGCGCATTTTAAATTATGTGCTGGTGGTACTTATCGCCGTCAGTTCGGACAAGCTGGCTTGGGGACTATTTGCTACACAGAACGCGACTGAAACCGTATCTGATATTAAAGCTGCCCCACCACGGCTGGTCAAGCCCGCTGCTCCAAACCCGGATTATGATGCTCAACTGGCCCGTTTGCATTTGATGGGTAAGGCATCTATTGCAAATAACTCTGTTGCGGCTGACCAAAATGCGCCCGACACTTCGTTGAATTGACGCTCAGTGGTATATTGGCGCTGGGAGCCGGTGAAGGATTTGCTATTATACAGAATGAATAAAAAAAATAATTATTATCATATAGATGATAAAGTAACTTCAGGAGTTACTTTACATTCAGTTTATCCGGATTATGTGCTTTTGGCACGGGCTGGACGCACCGAAAAGCTATCATTACCGAAAGCATCAGATAAGGGTTTTTCAACCCAGGCAGGCTCTGTCAGCCGGACTTCACTTACCGTGCCGAGAAACAGTGGGCGTGCCACTACACCTAACAGTCAATCAATCAGTGAACCCCCCCCAAGTTGGCGACCCTAAAACAGCAATTGACTAAAAATCCTTCTTCATTGGCTAGATATATCTCTATCAGCAGTGCTAATGATGAGCAAGGGATATTTATGGGGTATGAGGTGAAACCGAATGGCGACTCATCCGCTCTTTTTGATGAACTGCGGTTGGTGGAAGGAGATGTAGTGACCTCCATTAATGAGATTTCACTGGATAATCCAAACAAGGCGACTCAGGCATTGCAAAAACTGGTGAGTGCTGGCCAGCTACAAATGACCGTATTACGTGCTGGATCTGAAATTAATCTGGTTCATAACCTAGAATAGACCACTTCAAACCGTTCATATGTGACCGATAATCCACTGTTAAAACGATGATTTAGAGCCAAAACCTATTAGAATTACAAAGATGAAATCGACAAAAGTAGCACATCATAAAATACTCAGGTCTCGTGTGCTGGCACTGGTGATGCTGGCAACCTGTCTGCTCTCTCATTCATTATTCTAGAAATTAATATCAATTTCATACATAACTGCATGAAATATATAAACTTATAGCATTTCATTAAGTTAGACTTGTGAATGGTCAGTACTAATCTGATGTGAGACTCACTTCGTTAAATTAAAATTGACTGGAATAGTATAGGTTAGCTCGCTTTTACTCCCCAAAATCGATGAAGGCGGAGTAGGCATAGGTGAGGCATTTTTCAACATCCTAACAGTGGCTGCGTTCAGACTTGGATATTGAGAACGCTGTATAAATTCATATCGTGTCAACTGTCCATGTCGATCAACAGTAAACTGAATAACTACCTGACCTTGCTGCCCTCTTCTGCGTGCAATGGCAGGATATCGCTTATGCCGTTCCAGCCATTGTGATAACTGATTTAGAAAAACCTGTTTGTCCTGCTTGGAAGCGTGTTCAGGGGCATTCGACGAGGTTACCTCATTGCGAGTTTCCTCAATAGTCGCCGAGTTATGGCTGGTCGTTGGGCTAGAGCTCTGTTTGAGCTGATTTTCAGTGAGTGCAGGTTGCGGTGCAATGACTCTTGGTTTTGAAATCTGAGCTTGTTTACTTTTGACTGGCTTGGTTTTAGGTATGGGTTTTGCAATGACGGGTGTTTGTTCGGATTTTATTCTAACTGGCTTCAATTCTTTTGGCTTAATGGATTGCGTAAGTGTTTGTGGAATGACATTTTCTCTGGCTGGCCTTAATTTTTTAAGTCCAATAATCAAGTCACTTTTAGTTGTTTCTGATGAATTATAAGTAGCTAGGTCTTCATTTTTAAAATTAAATAATAAGGCTAAATGCAAAGACAGTGCGAACATTACAGCGAAGCTCCAGTGATAATACCTGATTTTAAAGCTGAGCTTTGACATGCTTTTGAGAGTGGTCTACTGGCTTTCTGTTGTGACAATATGTACTGCATCCAATTCAGTGGTGCCAAGAAGTTCAAGCACCTCTACTAGTCGAACCGCTTCGGCTCTGGCGTCTGGCTTAAGTTGAACTTTTTGTTTTGGATATTCATCCAAATAATTGTTAATACGTGTTTTCAGTGTTGCATCTGAAATTCGATTCTGTTCGATAGCAAGCTCACCCTTTTGATTCATCAAGATTGTAAGTATTTGCGGGTCCGCTTGAGTTTCATTTTTTGCAATCGTTGGTGTAATGGAAAAAAATTCTGGAGATGTGAAGGCTCCTGCTAGCATAAAGAAAATCAACAGCAGGAATACAACATTGACTAGAGGCAATAAATTCTCCAGTTCTTTTTTTGCTGCGGGTTGCTGAATCTGCATTACTCCGCCTTATACGTTTCCGGCTTTGCGAGTGAAATATTTTCACCGGCAAAATCCTTGAGGGGATTCAAAACTTCGACCAGCACCTGAACAGATGTACCTTTTTCAGGCTGCAACACAATGGGATGATGTATATCGCGGCGTACTTTTTCCCTTAAACGCTTAGTTATTTCATCGAGAGTAAGAAGTTTATCGTTTAAGCTATACCCACCATTAGCAGATATTTTGATAATACTGAGTTGCTTATGGTCGAGTTCCATATCCTCGATACGGTCCACAGACAATTCTAGATAGTGCCAACGTATGAAATTTGAAGCCAACATGAAAAAAATAAGCAAAATGAACACTACATCTATCAGAGGTGTCAGATTCACCAAAGCCTTTCTGCGGGTTTGAGATAATTGCATTAACTCAGCTCGCACCAGCTTTGATCGTGAATACATGTGTCATGGCGTCTTCCATGGCGACTTTGAAATTTTCGATTTTATGTTCCAGCCAGTTCAGAGCAATGATGGCGGGGATTGCGACAGCCAGACCTGCGGCTGTGGTTAGTAATGCTTCCCAAATACCACCCGATAATAATGCAGGGTCCACAGCTGTACCCGCAGATTCCAGACGATGAAACGCCTCTATCATTCCCAATACCGTGCCAAACAGGCCGAGCAATGGACTCAAAGCCGCAATCACTTCCAGTATTCTTAAATGAGACCTAACCAAAGCAAGCTGTAGCGTGGCGACACGCAAGACTTCTTCACGCGCAATGGCATGATCTATATCCGGCTCTGTGCACACGTGAGCAGCGGTTTCCAGCACTCGGGCAATCGGATTCCTCGATTGATTAAGAATTTTTCGCATGGCAATGACGTTATTTTCTCTCCATGCATGGATCGCTGGTTGAATAAATGCTCGATTGTTGAGTTGTAATGCAAAGAACTGCCAGCTTTTTATGATGAGGACTGTCAATCCAAGCACGGACATTATTATCAATGCGACCACGATCGGGCCACCTGCCTCTACCAGAGTATTTATACGTGTAATACCGACTTCAATGTCTGTCGAATGCATGGATTCAGGATAGATGTAACCAACTTGATGTGAATTAACTAAAAATGACTGCGATGATTTATACAATTGGCAGTCTGGCAGTACACTTTAACATGGTGCAATCTGAAGTATAGCTAGTTTTATGTGTGTTATGAAAAGGACCAATTGCCGCACCCAATTTGGGATGATTCAGTGATTATCAAGTCAGGTTAAGATAGATGTGAATTGAAAAAGGCCAAACTCAGGCAAAATAGTAGGAAGGAGGTACCGATGGTACAAACGCCCAAATTTGGCTATTTCTTCAAATGGTTTATACATACAACGGTTGAAGTTTGCCTGATCAAAATCTCATGAACTAGTCCTAAAAATGTACTAAAACACTAATACGATAGATTATTCAGAAAAAATGGAAAAATACTGTCAGTTTTGCCCGGTCGCCAAGGCCGCTGAAATCCTCTGTGAAAAGTGGGTCATATTGGTTTTAAGAGAGCTGATGATGGGGAGTACGCGTTTTGGCCAATTACGCCGCGGATTGCCTAAAATATCGCCAAGCATACTCTCGCGGCGGTTAAAAACACTGGAAGATCAGGGGATTCTGGAACGGACTAAAAAGCCTCGGGGAAATAGCTATGAATATAATTTAACCGAATCCGGTGAGCAATTACGTCCTATTGTGCTGGGTTTCGGTAGCTGGGGGTATAAATGGGCCAAAAATAAAATTACTAAAGAAGACCTGGATGCCGGTTTTTTATTATGGGATATGCGCCGGCGTTTGAATGTCGAGTATTTTAATAAGCAGCGCGTGGTGATTCATATTGAATTTAATGATCAGCAAAGTCGTGACCGCTACTGGTGGATGGTCATCGACAACAATCAAATTGATCTGTGTTTTGAGGACACGGGACATGAGCCAGACATAGTGATTATCACTACTCTACCCGTCATGACCAATGTATGGATGGGTTATAAGAAACTGGCCTCAGCCATTCGCGAAGGTAAAATGAAAATTCTGGGTTCAAAAATCCATGTGAAAAATATATCCGAATGGATTGGGCGTAGTTCTTTTGCTGAAAGTTAATATCCCGCCATCCTGAAAAGTGATGGTGGAGCTAAGCGGGATCGAACCGCTGACCTCCTGCGTGCCACGCAGGCGCTCTCCCAGCTGAGCTATAGCCCCAATATTCCTGTCTCTATGGTGTGCGCATTATGCCTGCGTTATTCGTTTCTCTCAACATGAGATGATATATACGTGATGGCTTTATCAAGGCGACCAAGCACTCTTTCCTGTCCAATTAACTCGAGTGTAATGTCTATGGAAGGAGAATTCGCACTGCCACAAACTGACACACGGATGGGCGGGGCTATTTTACCTAATTTCAGCTCTGTTTCTTCGGAATATGCCTGAATACATTGATGGATATTTTCCGCAGTCCACGCAGTTAACTCAGACAGCTTTAATTTTATCGTTTGCAGTATAGGTAGACTACTTTGCGTCAAATGTTTTTGGGCAGACTTATCATCATACTCATCAAAATCCGCAAAAAAGTACTCACTTTGATTAGCCATTTCCGCGAGCGTTTTTACACGATCTTTTTGTAACTCAACTACTTTAGTTAATTGCTGAATCGAGTCTGAGTGAATATTTTTTTTGGAAAAAGACAGTTCTAACCAGGACACAAGTTTATTAGTCGGTGCCTGTTTGATGTATTGTTGATTCAGCCATTGAAGCTTGTCTATATCAAATGCGGCGGCAGACTTGTTTACATTTTCAAGAGAGAATAATGTGATCATTTCCTGCTTGGAAAAAATTTCCTGATCGCCATGCGCCCAACCAAGTCGCACCAGATAATTCAGCAGCGCTTCTGGCAGGTAGCCATCATCCTCATAAGCTGAAACACTGACCGCGCCATGACGTTTCGACATGCGTTTGCCATCATTGCCAAGAATCATTGGCACATGTGCATATTGGGGTAAATGGCCTCCCAATGCTTCTATCATATTGATTTGCCGGGGTGTATTGTTTACGTGATCATCACCACGAATAACATGAGTAATATTCATATCCAGATCATCCACAACCACCGTTAAGTTATACGTTGGGGTGCCGTCGGAGCGTGCAATAATCAGATCATCCAGTTCCGTGTTATTGATGATTATTTCACCCAATACCTGGTCCTGAATAACAACACTTCCCTGCAACGGGTTTTTAAAGCGGATGACCGGATCGATGCCCTTGGGAATGGTTCCCTTGAAACCGCGGTAACGCCCATCGTAACGTGGTTTTTGTTTATTCTTCTGCTGTTCCTGACGCAATGCATCCAACTCTTCCCTGCTGCAGTAACAACGATACGCTTTGCCATCATCCAACAGTTGTTGGATGATCTGATGATAACGATCAAAGCGCTGAGTTTGATAATAAGGCCCCTCATCGTAATCAAGCCCCAGCCATTCCATTCCACGCAATATGGCATCGACAGATTCCTGCGTAGAGCGTTCCCTGTCAGTGTCTTCTATACGAAGTACAAATTTCCCATTGTGGTGTCTGGCATACAGCCATGAAAATAATGCTGTGCGCACGCCCCCAATATGTAAGTAACCTGTGGGGCTTGGAGCAAATCGAGTTTTAACTTCCATGTAAGTCCTGTGAGATAGAATTACTTTTTATAATTGCGGAATGATAACCCAGACGTGGCTATGAGATAAATTTGTTTTGTCGTTTAACGACTAATGTATTAGATTAGATTTTCTTCGTCTTCTTCGGGCACTCGTCCCAGGCTAATGTTTCCCAGCCCCCATAATGCGACTTCTTCCCTTCTAACATAAACATTGCGTCCTTATTGCGTCATTTGCGCAATTTAATAATCCCATGTGTTAACTATATTTATAATATTTTGTTAGAGTGCAAACTGTTTTGAAGTGTTTAACAGAATAAAATCCATGAAAAACATAACTTTAACTCGTATCTTATAGTAAAGAGTTGATTTTGAGTATTAGTTTACCAGCTGGATTAGAACTTCAAGCGATAACAAGGCAAATATTCCCGCCATTAGGTCATCCAGAACAATACCTACGCCACCTGAGATCGCTTTATCCAGATATTTAATCGGCCAGGGTTTGAAAATATCAAATAAGCGAAACAGCAAAAACCCGGCAACAATCCACTGCCAGTCCTTGGGAGCCAGTGCCATAGTTAGCAGATAACCGCATATCTCATCAATGACAATACCTCCATGATCGTGAATGCCCAGTAATTGAGCAGACTTGCCGGCAATATAAAAGCTGAAAAGTGTGATCACAATCAGGCATCCCAGATAAGTGGTCAAATTTAAAGGTTCCAGTATTAGGTAGATCGGAATAGCGACAAGTGTGCCAAATGTTCCGGGAGCTTTTGGCGCCAGGCCGCTGCCAAAGCCAAAGGCAAGTAAATGTATTGGATGAGTCAGGATAGTTTTCCAGTCTGGAGTATGATTCATTTTTTGTTTTTAAAGTGATCGTATCCAGAAGATTCTGGATAGTTTACTGGCTGGTTTCCCTGATATAACTCAATTGGCTTGTCTTCTGTGATTTTACCAATGGACGATATTTTACAGTGATGTTTATTGGCAAGTGAATAGATAGCTTCCGCATGATGTGTCGCGGCGGTAAATAATAATTCGTAATCTTCACCCCCGGTAATAGCTTTCATAACATCAAATTCTAAACCATCAGAAACAGTATCAAGAGGAATTTGATCCAATTGAATTTCAGCACCTGTTTGACCAGCGGCACAAATTAGTTCTAACTCATGCAGTAATCCGTCAGAAATATCGATCGCTGAAGTAGCCACTTCACGCAGGTCTTGTGCCAGCTTTATACGTGAAGGGGGCATATACAATGCGCTGTACTGGCTTTCAGTAAGATTATCATGACTGTAATTATGTTGTTGTAAATACTCCAGAGCCTGGGCCGCGGAGCCTATAACACCCGTCACGAAGATTTCGTCGTTGACCTGAGCGCCGCTGCGCAGCATGGATTTATTGGATGGAATTTCTGCAATCAGTTGAACAGATAGTGCCAGACAATCACCGCGGGTGGTGTCACCGCCAATCAAAGAAATATTCTGTGATTGTGCGCAGTCCTTAAGTCCCATGGAGAATTGCTCCAGCCATTCTTCATCTGCATGCGTTAATATCAGGTTCAGAGTGGCCCAGCGCGGTTCGGCACCCATAGCCGCAATATCACTGATATTAACTGCCATCAATTTATAACCAATGGCATAAGGTGGTGTTTTTTCTGTGAAATGACAACCTTCTAGCATGGTGTCTGTAGTAATGACTAGCTGATGGTTTGGGCGAACAGTAACAATCGCCGCATCGTCCCCTATTCCTGCAATGATAGAATTATCATTGCAGCGTTTTATAAAATACTTTTCAATAAGATCTTTTTCGTTCACATTTGAATGAGCATTTTTTTACGATCGTACTTTTTCATCAGCTTGTCTAGAATGACGTTCACGAGTTTAAAGCCTTCATCTGAACCAAATTTTTTACATAGCCGAATCGCTTCTGAAATGATGACTTTTTCCGGTATCTGAATGCAGTTGATGAATTCATAAGTTGCAATACGCAAAGCCGACAGTTCGATTGGATCAATTGTATCGACATCATATTCCGATGCTGCGTTGATGTTTTCATCAATCTGTTCAGACTGCTGAATACTGCCAGTCACTAACTGCGCAAAATAATCAGTATCCGATTTGGGCCAATACTCATCTTCCTGATATTGTTTCACCAGAGTGTCCGGCTGCTCCTGTGTTAACTGCCATTGATACATTGCTTGCAACGCCAGTCTTCTTGAGCACTGCCGCTTATGAAATAAAATTCTGTCACTCTCCTGTGTCAAGACGATTTCCGAATGCGTTTAATAACATTACACATTTCCAGTGCACATAATGCACAGTCAACGCCTTTATTTTCCCCATCCAGCTGTGAGCGAAGCTGGGCTTGTTCAGGTGTATTTGTAGTGAGCACACCAAATATCACAGGAATTCCGGTGCTTATGCTGACATCCATAATACCGCGCGCGCATTCACCTGCTACAAAATCAAAATGCGGCGTATCGCCCTGAATGACGCAGCCCAAAGTGATAATGGCATCGTAATCTACTTCAGCATCGACAAGATGCATCGCGGCCAATGGTATTTCAAAAGCACCGGGTACGTAGACGACCTCGATGTTCTTCTTGGATACGCCGTGTTTTTCAAGTGTATCTAGAGTACCCTGTAGAAGGTTATTCACAATATCGCTATTAAATCTCGCGGCTACAATCGCAAAACGGGCATTACCTGGACTCAAATCTCCAGTGGGTATTTTGTCTAGTTTCATTTATTTCTGTTTTCCATCTACATATTCGACAACTTCCAGACCAAAACCTCCCAACCCATGGAACACCTGAGGTGCACTTAGCAGTCTCATTTTTTGTACACCGATATCGGCAAGGATCTGACCACCCACTCCTAATGTCCAGCGATCTGCAGGGGTATCACTGGAACTCGATTGAGTGTTATTTTTACTTGCGTTGAGATCTAAAAGTTGTTGACAAAGTGATTCACTGTCATTGGAAATTCTTAACACTACGGCGACACCTACACCCTCTTCTGCGATTCGCCGTAAAGCATCACGTAATGGCCAGCCACAGCATTCACTGTTTCCCAACAAGGTATCGCATAAAGTATTTTCAATATGCACGCGAGTAAGCGTAGGTTTGTCTGAATCGATTTGACCTTTCACCAGAGCAAAATGTACTTCTTTGTTTATGGTGTCTTTATACGTAATCAATTCAAACTCGCCACAATCAGTTGAAAATGGTTGTTCGGATGTTCTATAGACGGTTCGTTCGTGCTGGATACGATAACGAATAAGATCTTCAATTGTGCCGATTTTGAGGTTATGTTCCTGAGCAAATTTTTCCAACTGAGGACGACGTGCCATGGAACCATCTTCATCCATAATTTCAACAATGACTGCAGCCGGTTCCAATTGAGCCAGACGTGCATAATCACAACCGGCTTCGGTATGTCCAGCGCGAGTCAATACACCACCGCTTTGCGCCATCAAAGGAAAAATATGACCGGGTTGAGTAATACTTTTACTGTTGGCATTAGGAGCTACTGCGGTTCGTATCGTATGCGCGCGATCGTAAGCGGAAATTCCTGTAGTAACGCCCTCGCTAGCTTCGATAGAAACTGTAAAATTAGTGGTATGATCGGCGTCCGTAACATCCACCATCAGGGGTAAACTCAGTTGCTGGCAACGCTCCTTGGTTAAGGTTAGACAGATTAACCCGCGACCATATTTAGCCATGAAGTTAATATCTTCCGGTCTCACCATGGAAGCTGCCATGAGTAAATCACCTTCGTTTTCACGATCTTCGTCATCAACAATGACTACCATCTTGCCGGCAGCAATATCTTCAACGATTTCTTCTGTTGAATTGAATTTCATAAATCAGGAATTAGTATAAGTGTGTAGTCGCTCGACATAGCGAGCGATGAGATCTATTTCTAAATTAACACGTGTATTTTTTTGATAATCAATTATAGCGGTATTCTCAATCGTGTGCGGGATAATATTGACGCTGAAATCATTGGCTTCGACATCATTGACTGTAAGGCTGACGCCATCTATACAGATTGAACCTTTTTTAGCAATATAGCGGGCAATCTCCGCAGGGGCATTCACAGTAATACGGGTTGAGTTGCTTTCTTCCTCAAGTGATTTAACCCTGCCAACACCATCGACATGTCCTGTCACAAGATGACCACCCAGATGGTCAGATAGGGTTAACGCCAGTTCTAGGTTAACTTTACTTTCCACGGCTAATTGATCCAGTGACGTGCAGCGCATTGTCTCAGCAGAAACGTTTGCATTAAATACATTGTCATTGTATGAGACGACAGTCAGGCAAATTCCCTGTACACAAATGCTGTCGCCTTTTTTGACATTTGCCAGAAAATGATCAGGAGTCGTTATTGATAACTCACAAGCACCTGCATTTGTTTTAATGTTATCAACGATACCTATAGCCTGAACAATACCTGTAAACACTGCTTTATCCTTTTAGATCAATACAATATTTAGTCATAGGCAATGCCGTACTGGTATGGAACTCTGCGCTGGCTTCGATAGCACAGGTGGCAATTTTTTCAGCATCTGCTTCGGTTTTATACATAGCATACAACGCTCCCAGGGCAATTTCTGCACCTGCACCTATTGCCCAGAAATTGTTGTACTGGAAAACTTCGCGCAATGAATAAATACCGAATATTCCATATTTATTCACGATCAGTGCATCTATGCGTGAAGACTCATAGGCATCATCGTCATCATCTTTCGGGTTTAGAAAGTACTGATCTTTCAGAATGGGGTGCAAATGTAAAAAAGTTTTATATACACCAATTGAAGAGTTTAAATCAATTTGTTCTGACTCTTTTTCAAATACATGCTGAATCACCATATGATGAGCTGCGCTACCGACAATGCCAATATAATTGTCTTGATGCTTAAGTATTTTATCACTTGTCAAATCGTATTCATCACTTTGACGAATATCACCAAACGTAGTTAATGTATCTGCGGCAATGCAGATTTTTCCGTTTTTTTGTACAGCAGCTATTGTCGACATGCTTAATAAAATTTAATAATTAACTTTAGAGGTTATTTTCAAATCGTGCCCTATTTGACGAATATCGGAATAATCAAGCGTAATGCAATCATCCATCTGCTTGATTTCTTCGATGTCCAGCATGCCTTTTGAAAGATTTCCCATCAGTTTAGGTGAAGTATAATGTATCAGTTCATCTACACATCTGGCATTGAAAAATTCTCCCGCCAAGCCTGCGCCTGCTTCAATCAGAACAGAATTAATTTCCAGCGTCGCCAGCTTTTCAAGCACTTTTTTCAATTCAAACCTTCCTTGATTGGCCGGCAATGTAAAAATACGACAATTATTCATTTTATCGAGTATCCCTGTTTCATTATTTTCTTCGGTAAAAATGATGACTTGTCCTGATACGTTAAATACTTTTGCATGTGCAGTTATTTCAAGCTTTGGATCGATAATCACTCTATAAGGCTGTATTACAGAACCTTCAATACGCAGTTGTTGGCTATCCAGACGTACGTTTAACGAAGGGTCATCAGCAGTAATCGTTCCAATGCCAGTCAGTATCGCATCATGCCGCGCTCTCAGTTTCTGAACATCCAAACGCGCCGACTCTGAAGTAATCCATTTGGACTGTCTGTTATTTAAAGCAGTACGACCATCCATGCTGGTAGCCATTTTAACCGTCACCCAAGGCAGCCCCAGAGTCATACGTTTTATAAAACCCGGATTTAGTTTTTTAGCCTGCTCATCAGCCAATCCGGTACTGACATTAATCCCATTATCTTCGAGCTGTTTGATACCTTTCCCAGTAACCAGTGGATTGGGATCTTTCATCGCGATCACCACACGGTGAAGCTTTGCGTCTAACAATGCCTGGGTACAAGGCCCTGTTCTTCCCTGATGACAACAGGGTTCCAGTGTCACATAAGCGGTTCCATCAGCAGCATGCTCACCGGCCTGCTGGAGCGCCATGATCTCGGCATGAGGTTCCCCTGCACGTGCATGAAAACCTGTGCCCAC
This sequence comes from uncultured Thiotrichales bacterium, assembly GCA_964636225.1. GTDB lineage: Bacteria > Pseudomonadota > Gammaproteobacteria > UBA4575 > UBA4575 > UBA1858. The sequence continues at coordinate 49,072 of CAZWQM010000001.1, forward strand.
GATGTCTCCATCACGATTGGTAATCACGCAACCGACATTTGGATTGGGGCGGGTTGTATATTGGCCGCGTTTGGCAAGGCGTAACGCCAGTGACATACACTCGACATCGCGGTAATTGCTCATGTCGATGTTAGCTGTCAGATATCAAGGATAATTGACTTTTGCGCATTTCCGGAGAGAGATCATTTTCAACATGCTCAATGATTTCTCGAAATTCCTGTACATCGGTAAACGATCGGTACACCGAGGCAAAACGGACGTAAGCGACTTGATCGACATTGCGCAATTCATGCATTACCCATTCACCTAACTGATTGGCAGGAACTTCTCTGTCACCGTAGGCAAGACAAAGCCTGCGAATGTGATTAATGATTTTTTCTACCTGATCGGTAGCGACGGGCCTCTTTTCAATCGCATGAATAATGCCTGAACGCAGTTTGTCGGTTGTAAATGTTTCGCGTCGACCATCACGCTTAACAATTCTTGGCAGATCCAGTTCCGCCGTCTCAAAAGTTGTGTAGCGTTCTTTACACTGTACACACTCTCTGCGACGGCGGACTTGACTGCCATCTCCCGCCAGACGGGAATCGATTACTCTAGTATCGTTTGCCCCACAAAATGGACAGCGCATGATAGTCCTCTAGAATAAATCGCGTATCAGACAAAAGTTTTTAAGAAGCGTAAACCGGGAACCGTTTACACAGATCAAGTACCTGCTGTTTAACGCGGTTGATCACTTCTTCATTTTCCATGTCGTCCATTACATCACACATCCAGTTAACCAGCTCCACACACTCGGCTTCCTTGAAACCGCGAGTCGTAATGGCCGGCGAGCCGACGCGAATACCACTGGTAACGAAGGGAGATTGTGGGTCATTTGGTACGGTATTCTTGTTGACGGTGATGTTAGCACTGCCTAAAGCTGCATCAGCCGCTTTACCTGTGATGCCTTTGCTAATCAGGCTGACCAGCATTAAATGGTCATCAGTGCCGTTGGACACGATGTCATAACCAAGGCTCTGGAATTGTGCGGCCATTGCCTTGGCGTTCTTCAGTACCTGTTCCTGATATGCCTTGAATTCTGGTTCTAACGCTTCCTTGAAGGCCACTGCTTTAGCTGCAATCACATGCATTAAAGGTCCGCCCTGCATGCCTGGGAAAACAGCAGAATTGAGTTTCTTGGTAATCTCTTCGTTTTCACGAGCAATAATAAACCCGCCACGTGGTCCACGTAGTGTTTTATGAGTCGTGGAAGTGACTACGTCCGCAATAGGAACCGGATTCGGGTATAAGCCTGTGGCTACTAATCCAGATACATGCGCCATATCCACCAGGAAGTAAGCACCTACGCTATCAGCAATATCACGAAAACGCTGCCAGTCCATAACGCGTGAATAAGCAGAAAAACCGGCAATAATCATTTTTGGTTTATGCTTTTTGGCCAGTCTTTCAACTTCGTCATAGTCCACTTCACCCGTTTCCGGATTCAGACCGTACTGAACTGCGTTGAACTGCTTGCCTGAAAAGTTCACATGTGAACCATGAGTCAGGTGGCCACCGTGTGCCAGAGACATACCAAGTACCGTGTCATTAGGCTCCAGAAGAGCGAGAAATACAGCTGCGTTGGCTTGAGATCCGGAGTGAGGTTGAACGTTGGCGTAATCTGCGTTGAACAGTTTCTTAAGGCGGTCAATCGCAAGCTGCTCTACTGTATCGACGTGCTCACAGCCACCATAGTAACGTTTGGCAGGATATCCTTCGGCATATTTGTTGGTTAACACAGTTCCCTGTGCTTCCATAACGCGTGGGCTTGCATAGTTCTCTGAAGCAATTAATTCAATATGCTCTTCCTGACGCTTCATTTCACTTTTGATTGCATCAGATAATTCTTTGTCGAAGTTACTGATACCCATATCGGCTGAAAACATGTAAATACTCCTGTTTTAAATATAGTCAAAATCCATAATCGCGCGATTATACCCCAAAATATTGTGGATGAACTAACCCGAGTGGTCTATATCGCTAAGCGGCTCTGAAGTTTTGGGATAGTGCTTACTCGGCTGGACGAAACCGGCAATTTTTGAAATTATATCCGTCTTCAAAGTCTGCTTGTTCTGATTAAATATCGACCTATTATATAGAGTATTTTATGGCCCAATATGTATTTTCCATGAGTGGCGTAGGCAAAGTTGTGCCGCCCAAAACTGAAATTCTGAAAGATATTTCTCTTAATTTTTTTCCCGGCGCCAAAATAGGTGTACTCGGCTATAACGGCGCGGGCAAATCCACCCTGTTGCGCATTATGGCCGGGGTCGATAAAGAACATCTGGGCGAAGCACGCCCACAAGCCAATCTGAATATTGGTTACCTGCAGCAGGAACCCGAACTGGATAAATCTTTGAATGTTCGAGGCAATGTCGAGCTGGGTATTGCACCTCTCAAGCAGGCGTTGGATGAATTTAATGAAATCAGCATGAAATTTGCCGAACCCATGTCCGATGATGAGATGACGGCACTTTTGGAAAAACAGGCCGAACTTCAAGACAAGATTGAAGCCGCCGATGGCTGGAATTTGGAACGCAAACTGGAAGTGGCTGCGGATGCACTTCGGCTGCCTGACTGGAACGCAAACATTGAACACCTATCGGGTGGTGAACGTCGGCGCGTGGCACTTTGTCAGCTACTCCTTTCCAATCCTGATATGTTGATTCTTGATGAGCCGACCAACCATCTGGATGCTGATTCGGTGTCTTGGCTGGAGCAATACCTGAAAGATTATTCGGGTACCGTCGTGGCTGTTACTCATGATCGTTATTTTCTGGATAACGTTGCCGGTTGGATTCTTGAACTGGATCGTGGTTACGGCATACCCTGGGAAGGTAATTACTCCAGCTGGCTGGATCAAAAAGAACGACGTTTGCAACAGGAAGAAAAACAGCAGCAGGCACGCAAGAAAACGATTTCTGCAGAACTCGAATGGGTGCGCAGCAATCCAAAAGCGCGACAGGCAAAAAGCAAAGCACGCCTGAAGCGTTTTGAAGAGTTAAATTCCCAGGAATATCAGAAGCGCGCTGAAACTAACGAGATATTTATTCCTGTGGGCGACCGATTGGGTGACCAGATTATTGAAGCCAAAGGATTAACAAAGCAATTTGATGGCCGTGTCCTTTTTGATGACGTGTCATTTAATATTCCACGAGGTGCCATTGTAGGTGTGATTGGTGGAAACGGTGTGGGTAAAACTACTCTTTTTAAAATGATCGCAGGTCAGGAACAGGTCGATAGTGGCGAGTTAAAGGTGGGCGAATCGGTCAAACTTTCTTATGTCGATCAACTGCGTGATGATCTGCAAGGTGAAAATACCGTCTGGCAAGAAATCTCGGACGGTCTGGATGTAATTACTGTGGGTAATCACACTATGCAATCCAGAAGTTATGTAGGCCGATTTAATTTTAAAGGTAGCGGTCAACAAAAACTGGTTAAAGAACTCTCCGGTGGAGAGCGAAATCGCTTACAACTGGCAAAATTACTACGTAAAGGTGGGAATGTTCTGTTACTGGATGAACCTACCAACGATCTTGATGTTGAAACACTGCGAGCACTTGAAGAAGGCTTGCTGAACTTTCCTGGCAGCGCCATTGTTATTTCTCATGATCGCTGGTTTTTGGACCGCATTGCCACGCATATCCTCGCGTTTGAAGATGAGGGTAACGTGCACTGGTTTGAAGGAAACTTTAGCGAGTACGAAGAAGATCGCAAAAAAAGACTGGGGGAAGACGCCAGTCAGCCACGCCGAGTGCGTTATAAAAAAATTGATGCTTAAATTAAAACGCCCACTATGGAATCCACAGCGGGCGTTATTTTTGGACAGTTAACCTTACGGTTTCAAAGTAAGATAGAGCACCTACATCAGCAATATGATTTTTATTGGTTCATTTTCTCCATGGCTTTGGAAGTCATTTCTTCTGCATTTTCCTTAGCCGCATCTTCCATCTCGCCCGCTTTTTTCATGGCATCATCAGCCATATCACCTGCTTTCTCCATCGCATCACCAGTGGCTTCTGCCGCGTCATGAGCCATCTCACCCGTTTTCTCCATAGCCGATGATGCTTCTTCCATCATGGCATCCCCTGTTTCCGGAGACATATAGTTCAAGTAGTAATATGCTGCACCCGCGATAACGATGATCGCAATAATAATTTTAGACATTGGAACCCCTCTTTGGTCTATGAATATATTTTTAGTTTATATAAGTTATTGTTATATAGCTTTTTTTGACTCTCCAATGTCTATTTTAATACTATGCACTATTACATAGCAATTTGTTTTGCCTGAATAACATACAAATACATTTTAATCACTCCAGTGCCACATTCGCAATCGAGGTCCGATTAATCGTGTAGGTGTAACCGGCGTGAAACTCTTTGCTAAACAGGGTCTTTTCACCCGTCGACCAGATGATAGCAAGCTTATTCACGACTGTTTCATCGCCTAATCCAAAATGCGCATAGTGAGCGTCAAGTGAAAGGAACCCACCGCCTGTTTTAATCTCACGAATCTGTTTGATTTCATTTTCGCCAGTACCGGTAGCAATCAAAACCTTACAACCTATGCAATTGGCGTTGCCAATTTCATCATTAATCTTAATTGTGATGGCGTTGTTTTCTTTCAGATTATTTTTAAAAACTTTTAGCCCTCCATGTGTCGTGTTCCCAATAATGTCCAGGTCACCATCATTATCAATATAAGTAAAGGCCGAGCTGTGATCAAAATCATCCAGGCCAAAAGAGACATGTTTTAATAAGAACTTCTCACCGTTTCTATTGTGAAAGAACATATTGGGTGAATGCGTTGTAGGTCCTACAAATGCCGCATAAACCGAACCGTTAGCAACATATATATCCTGCCAGCCATCATTATTAAAATCGCCTGAAGCCAGACCCGTGCCCAGGAAAAACGGTTCAACAAAATTACTTTCATCAATTTTATTATAGGAATCGATGCCTAAATCGACTGCTTTATACTTGGTGAAAGGCAGGGTGCCTTCAATGTTGGCGGGAGAATAAAGCGAACGTGTAACGATAAAGTTCTTTTTGCTATAGTAGTTTTCATTAACAGGTGACACAGTATCCTGCAGACCATATAAGGCAAATTTGTTGATATCTCTTCGCTGAATTGTTCCGACGTGCTTTCGATCTCCCCGCAACACTTCATTCGTGTACTGCTGTTCCCATTTTTGATCTTTATAATCCGTAATTGTCTGTTCAACATATCCTGCTGCGATACCAAGAACTGCTACAATTGCAAACAGCAAAATGGCAAGTTTAGTACTGAATGTACGCCAAATAATAAAACCGGAATAAACGCTGAACGTACCTAATGTAAATAACAGTGCCATGACAATGACAATAGGCACATCTGCGGCAAATAAAGATTGTGCCAGCATGACATTAAATGCGATGGGCATAGGCAAAAATGTCCCAAATACACTGATTGTCGCAATGGCCCAAAAGGATGGATGTGTTCCAATTAGTGTGTTCGGATCCCACACATGAGAGACCAATGCACCAAGAAAACCCGCCACAAACATTAGTGGTACGGTGCGATAAACAATATAAGCAAAACTTTCTGAATAATCTTTGAATATTCCAAACAAGGCTTGTCCCCAGGATTCAGAATTAATCACGGGCGTATCTGGAATGGCACAGGCAATAGGTTCCTGTTCATTTTGTTTGTGTGTAATAAAAGGGACGATGACGAGAATAAGAAAGATTGTAAAATCCAGCTTTATTAATGCCACATAAAATGGAAACAACGTGAACAACATGGTTAGCACAATTATGTTCAAGGTCGGCGAACTAAACATGACTGCGAGAGATGTTTGCAGACTTCTCCCGCCTTCATACATGGCTTTGGCTATTGGAGCCACGCAGTTGACGCAAACACCTATTGATCCACGCCCAGTTGACGGTGGTATAGCCAACTTTTTCCACAAAAGATGCTGCTTCATCAATATGAAACAACGCTTCGTGTGTGAGCGTATCTTCCAAATGAATTATACCTGTCATGTCCGCTTTACCCTGTAGGGCAGGATAACGCGACATCGTCCAGAAACTGACAACAATTGCAATGATGACGAAAAAATTAAAATGACCCGGCGATTTCCCAATATTGATGTCAAAGCTGCCATAATTTATACGTCTGTAAGTTATCAGTAAGTTGAATATTAGCCATTAACCTGCATTGCCTCAATCATGACAATAGATTCCACCCTCCTTAACAATGTGTTGCATAAAGCCTCTAGGTTGTTGGATCAGCTTAACTCGGCAAATAATTCAGGAAAACAGGCGCCTCCTCCGGAAGCTCTTACATTACGCTGGCGTCAATCACAGGGACCCCAGGCGCTGACATGGGAATGCTCTATTGATTGTAATGATCTGCTGCATATCGACCTTCAGGCAAAACAGCTTTTGGAAAATACACAACAATTTGTACAAGGATTCACGGCAAATAATGCTTTGTTGTGGGGAGCCAGAGGAACAGGAAAATCTTCTTTAATTCAAGCTGTGCTTGTACGTTTTACTCAGCAGCAACTACATATCATTGAAATTGCTCATTCAGATTTTGCCGACTGGATAGACATTGTAAGTTGGTTGAAAGCTCATTCGGACAAAAAATTTATTATTTTCTGCGATGACTTATCGTTTAATGAAAATGATTCCAGCTATAAAGAAATTAAAGCAGCATTGGATGGCTCTCTTAGCAGCTTGCCCAATAATGCACTTATTTATGCGACCTCGAATCGACGTCATTTGTTGCCGGAAAAGCTGGCTGATAACCAGTATGCGCAGCATATTAACGGCGATATACATCATGCAGAAGCCATTGAAGAAGCTATTTCGTTATCTGACCGATTTGGTTTATGGCTATCATTCCATGCGTTGACGCAAGATCAGTATCTGGCAATTGTGGAACACTGGCTAAAAGCGTTTGGTGTCGAGCAAGACCCAAAAGAATATCGTGAGCTGGCATTACGCTGGGCATTGCAGCGAGGATCACGCAGCGGTCGAATTGCTAATCACTTTGCGCGTGACTATGCGGGAAAGTTTTTTATTAATGCAAACGGGCTTTAGAAATACTTCCTTAAATCCATGCCTTCATAGAGTGAAGCCACTTCATCTTCATAGCCATTAAACATAAGTGTTTTTGTTTTTCTGAGTTCGCCAATTTTGCGTTCGCGTGCCTGACTCCAGCGTGGATGATCCACTTCTGGATTCACGTTGGAATAAAATCCATATTCTTTGGCAGATGCCGTATTCCAGCTGGTGGAAGGTTGGTCTTCAGTAAAGCGGATTTTAACAATCGATTTAATGCTCTTGAATCCATATTTCCAGGGTATTACCAGTCTGAGTGGTGCGCCATTCTGATTCGGCAGTTCTTTGCCATATAAACCCACGGTTAATAGTGTCAGAGGGTGCATGGCTTCATCAATACGCAAACCTTCACGATAAGGCCAATCCAGAACCGAACGCCGCTGTCCCGGCAGATTATCCGGGTCCAGTAGGGTAGTAAACTCTACATATTTGGCTTTACTGGTGGGTTCAAAGCGTTTTAAAACCGGACCAAGTTCTAAGCCCAGCCAAGGCACAACCATTGACCATGCTTCCACGCAACGTAAGCGATAGATTCGTTCTTCCAGCTGATATGGAGATATAAAATCTTCCAGAGCCAGTGTACCGGGTTTGGCACACTCCCCTTCCACAGTGATGGCCCAAGGTTCTGTTTTTAATAAATGTGCGTTTAATTTTGGGTCACCTTTGCCTGTACCTAATTCGTAAAAATTATTATAAGAAGTAATTTTTATTTCTTCGGTAAGCTCCTTGGCTAGAGGGTTGTCGGAGTCTTTTTTATAGTCTTTGATACTAACTTTTGCAGAACTTAATGCAGGCATTCCAAAACTAAAGGCAGCAGCCGCACCACCTGACATTTTTATGAACTCTCTTCGTCGTTTGTAAATTTCATAATCCGTGACTTCCGATTCTGAAATGTAAGATTTGTTCTTTATTTTAATCAGCATGGTGATATGTCTGTTTTAGAAATTAAATTGTAATTCGGTGGATATAAAGTCAACGTCTTGTTTATCGTATTCAAATCTTTCCCATTCCGCGCTGAGTCGAATTTTTTTGCTCACATCAAAATAGGATCCAATTGAATAGAATAAATCCGTTCCATTGTTACTGGTCAGCGTACTTTCCAAGCCTGAGGTGTGACCGGGATTTAGATCCCAGTTGTATATACCTCCGCGTAAAAACAGACGCTTGGAAGAGTCAATCTCAAATGTGCTTACACCGGAGAAAAATAGAGCCTTACTGTCCAGATCGATGTCACGTTGATCTGTCAGCCAAAGTTCTTTTCCGGTAAACACATCACCCACACCAAACTCCATTTGTTCCTTGTATTCAAACTCAATTGAAAACAAATCATTTGCACGGTATCCGCTAAGAAATTTGATTCCTGGGTCCGTATCGCTATATGTGGACGGGGCTATGGAATAATCATCCAGCTCATACCACTTTTTGGCAGGAACATGGTCCAGTCCCAGATACCACTCCGCCTGAGCGGCAGTAACCACGGCAGTAAATGTCCATGCAATCACTGCATGTCTGGTAAAACGACTGAATTTACCAATGAGCTTAATCACTCTGTTACCCGTCCCCATTAAATACGAGACCTGATTTATATGAAGAATATGACAATAACTTCGTTCCAAAATTCAATTTAATTACATGACATTTGACGGCACTTCATTAGTTTAATGCAACTCGAGCATTTCTAAATATGCGCATCCATGGGCTGTCCTCTTCCCAGTCATAAGGGTGCCAGGAGTGCTGCACAGTTCTAAATAGACGTTCAGGATGTGGCATCATGATGGTGAATCTTCCATCTGTATTGCTTAAAGCTGTGATACCCAGAGGTGATCCATTGGGATTTAATGGATAAATTTCAGTAGCCTCACAAGTAGAATTCACGTAGTGCATAGTATTGAGATTGGCAGCTAAAATCTGCTCACATTGTTCGCGACTTGCATCGATACGGCCTTCCCCATGCGCTACTGCCACCGGCAGAACAGAACCGTGCATGTCGCTAAACATCATGGACGGCGAATGGGTAATCTCGACATTCACCAGACGTGCCTCAAATTGTTCGGATCTATTGCGTACAAAATTTGGCCATAGCTCTGCGCCAGGAATGATTTCTCTTAGCTGAGACATCATCTGACAGCCATTGCATACGCCTAGCGCCAGTACATCTTTCCGGATAAAAAATGAATTAAATATATCACGTAAATTATTGTTATATAAAATACTACTGGCCCACCCATTGCCGGCTCCTAGAACATCTCCGTAAGAGAATCCACCACAGGCCACCAGCATATGGAAATCGGATAATTTTTGTCTGCTAAAGATCAAATCCGTCATATGCACATCAATGGCCTCAAACCCGGCACGGTCAAACGCAGCAGCCATCTCAATTTGCCCATTGATTCCCTGTTCGCGCAAAATAGCTGCTTTTGGTCGCAAATTTTTTGCAATATACGGGGCACAGATATCCTCATTTATATCGAAACTGGTTTTAACCACTAGGCCCGTATGTCTGTCGTCGGAAATGAGTAGTGCCTCTTGTTCAGCCACTTCGGGATTATCTCGAAGTTTCTGAATCTGAAGACTTGGTTGACTCCATATTAATTCAAGCTCTGCACGAGATTTATTTAATAACTCACTATTATTATATGAAATAATAATATTCTCTTCAGCTGTTGGCTCACCAAGTATATGCAGACAATCTGTCAGTCCGCATTCATTTGCCAGCAAAGTTGCTTGCGCTAGATCTTCTGTGCTGATCTGTAGGACCGCACCTAATTCTTCATTAAAAAGATTTTCTAACGCACTGTTTCCTAATTTATTAACCTGTACTTTGATACCGCATCGTCCGGCAAAAGCCATTTCACACAGGGTTGCCAATAACCCACCGTCACTGCGATCATGGTAAGAAATAACATTAATAGTATCTCTTAACTTAATAATATAATTGATGAACTTTGAGAGTAATTCGGGATTGTCTACATCAGGGACATTGTTGTCAGAAATTTTGTAAACCTGACTCAGACATGAAGCGCCCAGTCTATTCTTCTTTTCTCCCAGATCAATCAAAACCAAATAACTGGTACCCAGATCTGTACGAATATGTGGAGTCCAGGTTTTTCTGATGTCAGCCACTGGAGAGAATGCCGATACAATAAGTGAAACCGGCGAAACAACGTTTTTATTAACGCCTCTTTCTAGCCATGTTGTCTGCATGGAGAGTGAGTCTTTACCTACAGGGATAGCAATATTTAAGTTTCTGCATATATTAGAAAGCGCATTAACTGTATCATATAACACACTATCTTCATTATCATAATTGGCAGCTGCCATCCAGTTCGCAGACAGGCGAATATCATTTATTTGTTGCACATCTGCCGCCAGTAAATTAGTGATGGCTTCACCAAGCGCCATGCGTGCGGAATTGGGTCCTGAACTCAATGCAATTGGTGTACGCTCTCCCATGGACATCGCTTCTCCAGTATAGCTTTTGAAGCTACTGGCAGTCACCGCAACATCGGCTACCGGGACCTGCCAGGGACCAACCATTTGGTCTCTCGCTACTAACCCAGTAATCGTTCTGTCTCCGATTGTGACCAGAAATTTCTTGGAGGCGACTGTAGGATTACGCAACACGTACTCAACGGCATGCTCGATTTTTATATGTTGATAATCTGCTGATTTAGTTAATAAAGTTTTTCGGAAAGTACTGCGTTCCATTTTCGGTGGCTTTCCTAACAACACTTCCATAGGAATATCGATCGGATTTTGCCCAAATTTTGCATCCGTGACGATCAAATCCTGTTTGTCTGTTGCTTCACCAACCACTGCTACGGGGCAGCGTTCTCGTTCGCAAATTTGTTTAAATGCATCTAACTGGCTCTCCTTAATGGCAAGTACATAACGTTCCTGGGCTTCATTACACCAAATTTCCATAGGTGACATGCCCGGTTCAGCATTAGGTACTTTGCGCAGTTCAATAATGCCTCCACGACTGACATCATTCAGAATTTCCGGTAAAGCATTTGACAATCCTCCTGCCCCTACATCATGGATTGAGAGTATGGGATTTTTTTCCTGCAAGCCCCAGCAACGATTAATCACTTCCTGGCAGCGTCGTTCCATTTCCGGGTTTTCACGTTGAACTGAAGCAAAGTCTAGTTGTTCGTTACTGCTACCGGAGGCCATGGAAGATGCAGCGCCTCCCCCCAGACCAATCAACATAGCGGGACCACCCAGTACGATTATCGGCGTCCCGGCAGGAATATCCTGTTTTTCTACATCGCTTTCGCGAATATTGCCCATTCCTCCAGCAATCATAATGGGCTTATGGTAGCCTCGAACTACGCCAGCAACTTCCTGTTCAAAAGTTCTGAAATAGCCAAGCAAATTCGGGCGACCAAACTCATTATTGAACGCGGCGGCTCCTAGGGGACCTTCAATCATAATATCCAGCGCAGAAACAATGCGCTCTGGCTTTCCATAATTAATTTCCCAAGGTTCATGCATGCCTGGAATTTGCAGATTAGAAACGCTAAACCCACATAGACCGGCTTTAGGATAGCCACCTCGTCCGGTGGCACCTTCATCCCGAATTTCCCCACCTGAACCGGTCGCGGCACCCGGAAAAGGTGAAATGGCAGTGGGGTGATTATGGGTTTCCACTTTCATGAGAATATGAATGTCTTCAGTAGAGTAGGAATAACGGGTATCTGACTGAGCATAAAAACGTTCACCGGCATGACCCGCAATCACCGCAGAATTGTCTTTATAGGCGGAGAGCACATTATGTGGCGCATTGGCATGAGTCGTGCGAATCATGCCAAACAGGGTTTCGTCCTGCTTTTGTCCGTCAATTGTCCAGCTGGCGTTAAATATTTTATGTCGACAATGCTCGGAATTTGCCTGAGCAAACATCATTAACTCAACATCAGATGGGCAGCGGTTTAGCTTAGTGTAATTCTCGACCAGATAATCGATTTCATCATTCGATAAAGCCAGACCAAGCTGTGTATTGTAGCTGGCAATGTCCTGTGCCATATCTTCAATGGAAAACAGGCGCCGCACCGGGGCCGGTTCTTTATGTTTAAATAACAAAGAAATCTGGGCGATTTTGGTCAACACGCTTTGTGTCATGCGATCATGAAGCTGCAGCAACACTTGCTGACGTCGGCTTTCATCCACTTTTCGCCAACCTGTTAGGGTGTAAAACACCCCTCTTTCCACACGGCCCGTTTGACCAAGTCCACAATGTTCAACAATATCTGTCGCCTTGCTCGACCAGGGAGAAATCGTTCCGATACGAGGAGTTATAATTAATTGCTCATCTAATTTATAATTAGTAGAAATCGCCTGCTCTACTTTTAATAACTGGCGCAATAACCCAATTTGTTCAGAAGGCAGTACGCCAGATTTTTCTGTAAAGTAAATCCAGAAAGACTCAATAGATTCAATTTCGGGAGCAATTTTTTGAACAGAACTCAGCTGTTGCTGGCGTCTAAAAGGTGTGGCTGCAGGGCCACCGCGAAGGATCAGCATAGTGTCTGAAGCTCGTATAAATGTTAGAAATCATATCAGGGGTAGTGACTATATTAGCCGAATTTTAACATTGAAACACGTAGTAAAATTAACTTTAAATTGCGCTAGTTTATTCACCAAATTGCACGAAAAGACAGAAAAATTTTTTTTGCTCATGTAACTCACAGGTGGATTAATATAATCATTTGATTAATTCAATAACACCTCGTGAATCTGTCTACATCAAGTAATTCTGCATTGTTCACTAATCAGCTACCCTATGACGGTGAAGTGTATCTGGATAATCAATATTTCAGTGAAAACGAAGCCTCGCATTACTTTGATTGCTTACAGAAGGAAATTCAATGGGAACACAGGGAAATTCAGCTCTTTGGCCGATCTATTCTTCAGCCCCGTTTAATAGCCTGGCATGGTGAGCCCGGTGTGACTTATAAATACTCTGGTTTGATGATGACGACTAAGGCCTGGACGCCCAGCCTGAATGAAATCAAAAGCAGAATTGAGAACCACTTGGGTTATACGTTTAACGCCGTTTTTTTAAATAAGTACAGAAACGGCCATGACTACATGGGCTGGCATCGTGATAATGAAAGAGTTCAAGGCTTACAGCCACTTATCATTTCCGTCAGTTTTGGCGCAAAACGCGCATTTAAATTTCGCCATTACTATCAAAAGGGTATTGATATAAAATTTGAATTGAACAGTGGTAGTCTGTTAATCATGCAAGGAGAAACGCAGGAATATTGGTCTCATTCGCTGCCCAGAGCATTAAAAATCAGCGAAGCCAGAATCAACCTGACTTTCCGCAACATTCTGTAAAAATTACGGGTTTTGTCAGCTATACAGGCAAAACAAGGCAAAATATCTCTATATCGTGACAACTTTTACGCTAGACTAGAGTCTAACTAGAGTACTGGGGGCGACCTGGCTTCGACGTGGGTGACCGAACTCTAGGTGCATGCCGAGGATGTAGACACCTCGTTAAAGATTTCTGCAAACATATAGTCGCAAACGACGACAACTTTGCTCTAGCTGCCTAAAAACCAGTTTTAGAGTCGTCCGCCCTAGTGAGCTTGCGCGTTAGGATCCGGGCGTCACCTTAGCAAGATCGTGGCGAAACCTGTCTGTAGTGGAGCCATTAAACTTAGCACAGACTCGTGATTAAACGCCCTGCCTGTCGGACCTTGATCACTAAAATAAAGACAGATCTAAGCATGTAGTACCGAAAGTGAAGAACTTGCGGACGCGGGTTCAATTCCCGCCGCCTCCACCAAATATCTGATGCTTGGTCTACAACGTACTGATTAGCTTATTAATTTTTCATTGCTAAGAGGTGCGGTAGACCATGAGGAAGACCAAAACAAGTACTCGACCTAATCACACATTCATTAAGCGCGACGTCTTTATCTAAATTTGCGTTATCGGGCCATGAGTTAATTGGAGCAAATCGTTGATTTCCTGTACCAGCGCCTCCACGCCCATCTGTAATTCGGTAAGAACCAGCGGCATGCCAAGTCATTCGAATCATAAGACCACCATAGTGCCCCCAATCGGCTGGCCACCAGCTTCGACTATCTGTCATCAAAGCATGTAAGTCTTTTTTCAATGCATCAAAGTCAAGTTTTTTGACTTCTTCACGATAATTGAAATTCTTATCCATGGGATTGGTCTTTGCATCATGTTGATGAAGAATGTCGAGATTTAGTGACTTAGGCCACCAAGCCATATTCGACATGCCGCTTTCTGTAACACCGCCATGCATTACCGGGCATTTGTTTGCATCAGTCATAAAAATATCCTTTGTTTAAGAAAAAATTAATAATGAGGCTTAATTAGATCGCAATTTTGTACATTTATATAATTTATAATTTAAATCATAACAATAGATTTTATAAATAAATTAAGTTTCAATATTTGATACATAATTTTAATAACGATATTTATTACATAATGGCCTGCATTGATGTTCATCAATAATTTTTAGAGCACTAAATGCACTTATATTGCTAGATAAAAATTCGAGTAAAGAATTGAAATGACTGCTTTTGAGCCGTAAGCAGACTGAGTTTTATATGAATACAGTTCTAATTGTATTCCAGACTTCTGAGATAGCGATTTTTTCTAGCGCACCATCTAGCGAACGGACTTGTATTGAAGAAAATTAAATGTAGCATGTCCATACGAGCAAGGCTTACAAATTAGCGCATCCAGCAAAAGAGCTGTGTCTTTAATTCTTTTGCAGCTAGATAGTTGTTAAGTTAAAAAAAGAAGGGCAGCGAAAGTTACATTTTCGCATAAATTTCGCAGTGTAGTTTTTTATTGTGGACAATCAGTCGAATACCGGCATCACGAATGCTGTTTTTATTTTTGACATATCTTGCAGCATTTGCATAGGCACTGGACGCGTCGCTAATATTAGAAGTTATTTCATTGATAAGTTTCCAGCCATGACTTTTCAGTCTGTCTGGTTCCATGTTACTGAGACTTTTAATACTGTCCATCATGTGCTTTTCATTCCCGCAAGTGTGTGTTAACACAATGTTAGCACATCAGACTTTTGAATTCATCTAATCTTTCATATTCAAAATTTATCAAAATTTTGTTTTCGATTTATTTTGTAAATCAAATTGTATATAACTACATAGATTGTTATAGTAAGTCGACTGAGAAATATAAAATTGACCAGTACTTCTCATGCAACTATCTAGCTACATACTTGTGATCACAGCGCTATCTTTCTGCAGCCACTCAAGTGCTGAGAGTGTTTCGAACCTAGCAATTGATAGAAGTGTTTCAACTGAAGGATTTGTTACTATTAGTTGGGAGACTGCAGAAACTCTGCATTCCGTAAATCTAGAGATATCAACCGACCCCTTATTTAAAAATACAACTGGACAAGCGCTAAAGAATGTAAGGCCGCGGAAAGAGCTTACTATAAAAAGCATGATCATGGCCTGTTAAATGTCATTGTTTACCCAGACGCTCAGCACAGTTTTGATTTGCCCATAACTACTCAGAAGTTTGCAGGTCATACGATCGGCGCGAATAGACCTGCATTGCAAGATAGCCGAAAAAAAATTTTAGCGTTTTTTGAAAGGTATAGGTCAAAATAATTTTTAGCTAATCATCTGTTATTAACGTATCTGCAGATAGTATTTCTTCCATGGGAGAAATATTTGCGGCGACTTCTTCTACATTTTCGAAGTACGCAATATGAAATAAAGGATCACCTTCATAGACTAAAGGCGTATGTGATTTTCCTATAACTATGCCATTATTTTCGACTTTGACACGTTTAGGCTTATTCATACCCCCTACGTCTTCAATCACTCCAAGTGTTTGGCCAACAGTGACATGCTTGCCTAAAGTCGTTTTAGAACGGAAAATTCCACTCATGGTTGCCCTTGTCCAGCTGCTGGATTTGGCAATGGAAGGTTCATGCCGTCTGCCTTTAATCTTAGTATCGGCAGGTAGCATTTTCAGATATTTCAAAGTATTTAAAATGCCATTTAAACCCACGCGAATACAAACTTCGTTGTAGCGCATCGCTTCACCGGACTCATAGACTATGATACTAACGCCTTTATCCTTCCCAGCACCGCGCAATGAGCCTTCTGGCAGTTTTGAATTTATTATTACAGGGACACCGAAAGCCTTGGCAAGTTTTCGCACGATCGGATCTTCAATATCGGCACGTATTTGAGGCACATTGTCACGATTGTTGGCACCTGTATGTAAATCAATGCCGTAAGTGCATTGGCTAACAATTTCTTCCATGAACAGATAAGCAAACCGACCTGACAGAGAACCACTCGGAGATCCTGGAAAACAGCGATTCAGATCACGTCGATCTGGCATGTAGCGTGAGCGTTGAATCATTCCATAAATATTCACCGCAGGGACAGCGATAACTGTTCCGACTAAATTTTTGATGGATATACGTTTGACTAATCTTCTGACGATTTCAATGCCATTTAATTCATCACCATGCAAAGCCGCACTGATGAAAACATTTGGCCCACCTGGCTCGCCTGAAAATACATGTATGGGCATAACAAGCGGAGTATCTGTATAGAGCGGTGGAAGAGGTATGTCGATTTGATAGTATCTTCGGGGAAGAATTCTTATTCCCGAAATTGTTAAAGCATGATCTAACAGTTCTCTAGCCAATACAATAACCCATAATGAATTTAATTAACCTTTGCCACGTGTTTGAGTTCGGTGAGGTTTAGCATTTTTTTCTATAAACGAAATAATCATGCCGGCCACATCCTTATTAGTTACGGTCTCAATTCCTTCAAGTCCCGGAGAAGAATTTACTTCCATCACAACAGGACCGTTATTAGAACGTAGTATATCCACACCAGCTACATTCAGGCCCATTTTTCTGGCGCCTTTGAGTGCAGTCGCGCGTTCAGCGGGTGACAGCTTCACTAGTTGCGCAGAACCACCCCTATGTAAATTAGAACGAAACTCACCTTCCATAGCGGTGCGCATCATGGCAGCCACTACTTTTTCACCTATCACGAAACAACGAATATCACTGCCACGAGCTTCCTTGACAAAACTTTGCACTAAAAAGTTTGCATTCAATTGCCTAAAAGCATCAATGATCGTTTCAGCGGCTTTTTGAGTTTCTGCTAGTACTATGCCTTTACCCTGAGTACCCTCCAGGATTTTTACCACTAAAGGTGGTCCACCTACAACATTTATTAGATCGTTGGTATTTTTGGTTGAATTGGCAAAACCTGTTGGAGGCAGACCTACCCCAGCCCGCGCAAGTATTTGCAGCGAGCGTAGTTTATCCCGGGAGCGAGTAATGGCGACCGACTCATTCAATGGGTAGGATCCCATCATTTCAAATTGCCTTAATACAGCACAGCCATAAAAAGTAATTGAAGCACCAATTCGGGGAATTACTGCATCAAAGTAGTCCAGTTCTTTGCCTTGTAAATGCACACAAGGCCTGTCAGTGGCAATGTCCATATAACATTGCAGAGTATCGATCACGCGTATCTCATGCCCGCGTTTTTCTGCTGCTTCTATAAGACGTCTATTTGAGTAAAGTTTGTCGGCACCTTGACTCAGTAAAGCTATTCTCATGGTATTACCTTTTGTTAACTATTTACCAAAAATATAGGATTGGCTACAGTCAACGACATAATTGTTTTTAAGGGCCTCTCTGCCCAGAAGCATTCTAAATTGCATAGTATCCCGGTCAGTTAGGGTAAATTCAACATCCCATTTTTTATTATCAAGCTGAACCTGTGTACGAATGACATAGCGTTCTTCTTCATGTCCACCGGAATCTTTTACAATGCGTTTATCAACGCAAGGACTCACACAGATTTTTTTATAATCTTTATTATTCTGAATCGGATGCAAACCGAATCTGACAAATTGCTGCTGTCCATTTTCAAACGGTTCAACAAAAAATGCGTGCAGAGAAGATGTTTTAGCTCCAGTATCCACCTTGCAATGAATTTCATCTATATCGATGGTAGGTAGAGAGACCTTCTCCTTCCAGCCAATTGTTATAAGATCAGTCATAATCAAATACTACACTGTTTGGTTGTAAGCAAAACATCGGTCATGTAGACCAGCTTACCAGTTCATACTCTCTATATACAACTTTAACTGGTCAGCCGTTTTGAATTTTTTGAGTATCAGTGATGATTTTAGACCGCAGCAAATATATTTAATTGCATCAGGTTGACTTGCATAATATTTTCTACCACCTAATGCTTCATACAGTATCTGCACGAGGCCAATAATATCTTCTTTCTGGCTTTCCCGTTTTGAATCACTTTGTAAATAAAGATCCATTAGTTTGAGTTCAAACTCAAGCCCATACTTATTGACGATGACATTTGCAGAATGCAAGTCGCCATGGTATTCATTCAAGGCATGTATCTGCTCAATTCCTCGTGTTAAAGCATACAATAGATGCAATCCTTCAAAAGCTGACATTCGTTTTCTGGGCATTTGTCGGATAAAATCTGATAGCAACTCCCCTTCAACAAATTCAGAAATCAACATGGTTGTCGGGACTCTATTTGAAATAAAGGTTTCTTTGGTATGGTATTGAATAAGAATGGGACATTTTCTTAATTTATGCAGCTGCTTGGCATAAAACTTAACCGCGCGATCTTTGTGATTGCGCTCTGGATAAAAGATCTTAGCGGCACGTTCAATGCCTGTGCCCAATTCAACTATCTTATATACCTCACCTTCCCATCCTGATCCCAATAGAGATATCACTTCATATTTTTTGGCGATTACGCGACCCGGTAGTATTTTGAAATATGAGTTAAACATTCTTACAATGATTTAAATTTCGAGAATTATATTTGAGTTAAACTCAGGATTTTGACTGTCTTTGTAACCACGTGGATTACAGACAACCCGAGTCTGCCCTATTGTATAATCGCTGCTGGCATGAATATGCCCATGTAACCATAAACTGGACTCGGATTTAAGCACCAGATCATCCAATGCAGAAGCGTAAGCCGCTTCAAATTCATGATTGACAAAATTTTCCGGTAATGATTTTACACTTGGTGCATGATGTGTGATGACAACCGTCTGGCTTGTAGTCTTGGCTAACTTCTTTTCCAGCCATTTAACCGAGGCCTGGTGCCTGGTAAAAGTATCTTGAGTGGCTAATTTCCGAGGCTTCGAACCATACAGAATGGCTGAATAATCGTTAATGTAACGGGTTGCGAGATTCTTTGCAGAGCGAGGTTTGGCGCGCAAATTGAAATCTGTCCACAGAGTGCAACCAAGAAACTTCACCCCATTAATTGTGACTGCTTCATTATCCAATACATGTACATTTGTCCCTTGCGCATGTGCTTTTAAGTCATGATAATTTTTTTGCAGCACCGTTCCATAATATTCATGATTTCCAGGAACATAAAGCACCGGAATGTTAGGGAACGAGTGACTTGCCCAGTCAATCCCCCCAGTGCCGACATCTATGTCGCCGGCTAAAATGACGATATCAACATCAAGTACCGGAGGCGTATACAGACCAAACTCCAGGTGCACATCACTTAATGTGTGAATTTTCATTTAATGATTAAGAACGATATTAGTCAGGATCCCGGACAATATATCATTCTGAAGAATACATTGCTTTAATTTAACGTCTCATTCTTCATAGTATACAGGGGTTTCACTTCTGTTGCCGTGTATTCTGTATACAGGATCATTGAGCTTTGAATCCTCAAGATCTCTGACAATTTCAGATAGATCGTCTGGCAGTAACTCTTCGGCATTGATGCTAGCGATATCCTCAACTGTGAGCACACCAATCAGTTCTCGAGGTGTCACGGTAGTCCCTTGACAGACTTGATTTATGAGTTTTTGAAATACATTGTGACTTGCTTTCACCGGCCTATTCTCATACTTAAAAGGCGCTTTATGTAGCAAAATGCCACATCTTAATATATCCATTCAGGACAGATGTTCGGAACGGTTTTTGAACTTATCTTTCGGCCATTTTCTTGGACTTTCTAAATATTCCGTACTAGAAAATTAAAGTTGATGAGGTAGCTCCTGTTTATCTGCAGATGAGATATGCTCGGTTTTAATGTGAATATCTCGCTGAGGAAAAGGTATCTCAATCCCGTATTTATGCAGGGCGGACTCAATTTCCCAGTTATATAGTGCTTTCCAAGAGCCAGGTGCAGCCCTTCCAAGCTTGGGACTGACCCAGTTAACCAATTCAAAATTCAGACTGCTATCCCCAAACCCGGTAAGCCAGACCTGAGGACGTCGATTAACGCCATCATCGTAAGTAATGGATACATTTTTGGCCGCTTCAAGTACTGCTTTTTTAACTAGTTCTTTATCGGAACCATAAGCTACGCCAAAAGGTATGTGAATCCTGACAATGGGTTCGTTCAGTGTGTAATTCGTCACTTTGGCAGCCACCAGTTCGGAATTTGGCACAATGATGTCCAGATTATCCAATGTATTAACAATGGTGCTACGAACGTTAATGTCGCTGACAATGCCTTTTAAACCACTATCCAGTTCTACGAAGTCGCCAATCTTAATATTCTGTTCAATCAAAATAATGATGCCCGATACAAAGTTATTCACAATAGACTGAAGCCCGAAACCAATCCCCACACTTAAGGCTCCAGCGACAATGGCAAGATTGGTAAAGTTAACTCCAATAGAAGCAAAAGCGGAAAATACCCCAAGCACTATAATTACGTAAAAAATAACTCGACTTAATGTATAAATAGGCGGTGGAATTTTGCCTTCGGAAGTGGTGCTGAGTTTCACCAGTGTCTTTTGCAGGAACTTGGCAACCGCATAGGTGATAAATAAAATAAGCAGTGCCTGTATCAGATCCCATGTGGTCACCGGTATACTGCCAAGCTCAAATAAGCTGGTATTTATCAACTTCCAGGCGCGTAAAAAAGTCTGATCATAAAGAAAAACAGTTGTATTTCTGAATTTAAAATTCCAACCCTTGGTTTTACCTAGCTTTTTCTCCAGAACATTATTTATATAGTTAAAATCAAATAATTCTGTTTCTATTAACGACAATTGTTCCAGTGCGGTTTGTAGTGCCTTGGTCCTTTCTTCATTGACTCTGTTTAATGCGCTTTGGTCGTCAACCAGCACATTACTTGCAATCAGGCTTTGCAAGTCATTTTGCTCTTCGCTGGTATCCTGTTTCCAGACTTTAAGTTGTGTGGATATTTCGTCATATAAAGAGATATTATTATCATACACAGCGACAGCGTTGAATTCTTCACTACTAGAATCATCTCTATTCAGCAGAATTAAAGCTTTATAGGCATAGTTGAGCGACTGTTCTATTTCCGCTAGTTTTTCCCTGATTTCAGAATTCTTAAGCTGTTGCGCATACAGCTTTAATTTAATTCGGGAAATGTAATCAATGCCTAAATTTTTAGCATATGATTCGCGCGCGGTTATTTTTTCGGATTGTAGCTTTTCAATCTCAACGCCTTGTTTGTCGATTTCTTTATCAATTGTTTTTAGATAAGCATCAGACGTTTTAAGATGATTGGATGCAAATTCAATTTCTTTAAGTATTGAATCCTGCTGCTTATCCAGGAATTTTATTCCGTTTTTCACAACTTCCTGACGCTGAGTCCAAACAAACCAACCAAGACGGTTGGCCATAATTTTTAGACCCAATTCGAGCTTTTCAGGGGTGTTATCCTTGATTCCTCGATATACAACCATTAATTCAGCATTATTATCCAGTGCTTTTTTGGATTTACTGGTTTCACTTACTGTTAATTCTGTAAGTTGTTCACGCTTGCTTCTAATTGAATGATATTTCTCAAAAAGGGCTTTGATATCTTTAAATTTATAGCTTTGTTTATAACTGGCATCCGGATAATGGATTTCAGACTTGGCTGACTTTAGTTTGATAAGATTGTCCAGCAGTCCATTAACAACATTGGCATCACTGGATAGTCCGCTTTTTAACTCTGGATTGAGTGTGTCCAGCGTTTGGTTAATGCCTTTCTTTACAAACCCTACTCTTTCATTAAGATTTTCATGTTCAAGATCAACATATAGCCACCAGTCCCCTAACAGGGAAAAAGGATTGGGTGCAGAACCTTCTGGTTTTACCTGCTGCGAATTATTGGCGAGGTCAGTAATTGGATTTGCACTAACGGCTGCACCTAACAGCAGAAGTGCAATCAATGAAATAGAACGTATTAAACCCATTTAAGTCGTCGAAGAATAAAGAATAGAAAAATTTCCAGCACTGCCATAAAACCCAGCACATAAAAATAACCGTACCGAAGTTTTAATTCAGGAATAAACTCAAAATTCATTCCATATAGACCCACGATAAAGCTCAGCGGTAGAAATAATACTGTAACAATGGTGAGTATTTTAACGACTTGATTGACTTTATGTGATGTGATCGAAATATGCGCATTGATTAAATCGTTACACAATCCCTGATACATTTTTGCCAGCGACAGAGCACGTTCGATCTGTTCATAGACATCTTTATACTCGTGTGAAATTTGTTCTGCCAAGTGTCCCGATTCATGCTCAATCAATTGCAGCGCAACTTTTTCCAGATACTCAAGATTGCGCACAATTTTTCTTAAACTAGAGTTGTACCCTGTCAGCTCGGACAGATAGGTATCATTTTCATTGGTTTCAAATATTTCTTCAATTTCTTCCAGCCGGGTTTCTATTTTATAGATGACTTCTATATATTCATCGGCGGTCTCACGAAAGATTTTGTATACAATATTTCTTACCGCACGAGAGGCATTAAAGTCTCCCTGCTTATATCGATTCCAGACCAGTTCAACCGCCGGAACGGGCTCAAAGGTTTTACTCACGAGGTAGTTATTTCCGAGAAAAATCGCGACTTGGTGGAATTCACAGGATAAATCCGCCGCTAATTGGACGGGTCTAAGAATAAGAAGAATATACTCATGGAAGGATTCAAATTTAGGTGGATGCCGTTCCCGTGTGCTATCCGCAATTGCCAATTCATTAAACGAGTAATGACTTTTCAGAATTTCGGTATTCTGACTGTCATTGCCGTACATATGCAGCCAATGGATTTTCTGCGGCTGTTCGGTTCTATATATGTTTTCCAGATTATCGGCCACTGAGACTTTTTCACTGCCGAGGGTATAGCTTAATGATTTGAGCATAATTGACCTAATTTCCAGCCGGGACGCATATCCCGGCCTTTTTTGGATAATTATTAATTTAATTCAGTAGGTTAAATAATATATTTCAAGTATAGTATAATGTATATCTATTTCCTGTAAACGCATCTTTAGCATACTTTTAGTTTAGCGGCATCGCCATATAAAGTTGGCCTTTAGCTTACTAGTTATAATGAGCGTCTTGATCTACGCGGTTACTTTGGTTTGATCAATAATGCGCGAATCAGACTGGCCTCCAAAGGATGGATGGCGGAAATGTTAGAAATGCAAGAGCAATTACTAAGGCAAGGGGGACAAGTTAGTTTGGAATGAATTTGAAATTTTGCATAAAATTAGGAAAACCTTTAGGGAAATACCAGAGGGGTCTTTCCTAATCCAGCAACTGCTTAAATAGACTCTGTCATCACGATATGACGAATGGACGTTAGCGGCACACTGATGGGTGCAACCCCTATCCTTATGGTCAAAATTTGATCTGCTCTTCAATTCAGCATAATTCTCCAAAACTTGTATATAACACAAACTTTTCTCAGTGGATTAGTGTGATAAAATCGCCCGTTTAGAAAAAAAGGCCGTACATAATAACACCACAGAAGTCGAAGCATATCTCGTCACCCTGAATCTCAGAGGTTGGCGATTTTCGCTTGGCACACTTTCTGGCTTGTTTGTCTCGAGCTTTTTATTAGTTACTAGAACCGTAAATGTCTAAATAATTAGGGATATTTGAAAATGACGAATGAATTAATCTCTCCACTTTCAGGACTTAGACGTCTTATCGAGACGAATCAAATGGAAGCGTCTGACGTTGACTTTATTAACAAGAAAGACCATGTCTGGTCTCCTCACAACAAGATTATCAACGTGACACCGGGTCCGGCCTTTGGCTCCGAGCTGGTGACTCAGTTTACCTCCACCCAAACAAGAGGCATGCGTGGTCCAGGTGTGGCCAAGTTCTTTGCAGCGGTTCGCAATGAATATGGAAAAATGGTGGATATGCCCGAAGGCGGACGCGCGTTGTTTTTTACCGGCTCTGGCACTTCCGCGACTGAAGCGGCTGCGGGTTCTTTACGCACCCCGGATGAAGTGGATTCAGACAAGAAAGTCGTTGTGACTCTTGAGATTGGCGCTTTTAGTAATGCCATGGGCAACTGTGTTGAAAACATAGGCCGTGGCGTGATTCGCCTGTCCGGTGAGCTGGGTGAAGATCTGCCAATTGCTAAGTGCCGAGAGGTTCTGGAAAAAGACACCGAGCACAATATCAAGCTGGTGATGGCACCACAGAATGAAACAGGTGCTGGCGTGACAACCAATCCAAGACAACTGCGTGATTTACTGGATGAACTGAACCACCCTGCTCTGCTAGTTATTGATGGTATTTCTTCTATTGGAAGTATGCCCTGCTCTATGAAGGAAATGGGTATCGATATGCTGGTCGGCTGTAGCCAGAAAGGCATTATGGGCACACCCGGTATTGGCATGATGACATTGAGTCCTAAGGCTGTTGAGAAAATTCAAGCTTCGGAAAAAGCCATGTCAGAGGCCGGTCTTAAGAAAGGCCAACACTACCTCAACTTGGGCAAGATGATTGAAGCCATGGACACTCATGGTCTGCATATTGAAACACCGAGCAACTACGCTCAATTTGCAGTGGCGCTGGATTCCATTGCTATTGAAGGTCTTGATCGTGTTTGCGAACGCCACAAGGAGTGTTCGGAAGTTTATCGCGCAGCAGTACTCGCAGCAGGCTTTGAACTGGTCGCTAAAGACATGAATACTGCTTCCAATGCGGTCACTGCCATCAAAGCGCCGAAAGGACATGGCGAGAAAGAGATTCAGCAAGTGCTGCACATTATGTACTACAAGCACGCGGTTGAAGCTGCGGCGATTCCTGGTTATCCCGATATGGGTTGGCGTTTGTGTGCAACAGGTGGCATTCAGCCACAGCATGCGCTGGCTGCTTCTATAGCATTCCTGAAGTCTGCTGAAGAAGCGGGTTTGCCAATTGACTGTGAAAAAGGAATTGCTGCCGCAGCCAAAAAGTACGGCGAAGTGGTTCAGTACCATCGCCCTCTTCCAGGCATCGATGTTTACGGAAGATAATTGCGATTAATTAAAGCGCTACAAGGAAGGGCTTTCATTCAATGATGGTCCTTCCTCACTTCCGACACACAAATTTCTGAGGTGCAAACTAACACCGAGAATATCCATAAAATTTCAATTAGTACCTTATCAGACCATACCTTATCTGTTTGCATTTACTGTATTCATGCAAAGTGCCTTTCTGATGCATCTTCACACATGTTGATTGGATTATTTTTGTGATTTAGTGATTAATTGGCAATAAAAACAATGCAACAATAAGCTTTGTTGACGCATTGTACAATACATATATTTTTAATCTGTCATTCGCGGTTTGGTATACAAAGCCGTTAACCGTCAAGAGCTATTTCTTCCTGCTGACAGGTATGTTAACTTAATGCGACGAAAATGAATGGCTAACTAATTTTAATAAATATGTGGCGCGCATTTTTGCCACCAAACACAAAATTTAGAACAATATTCATGAATTCTGCCGCACCAATTCCCGAGAATGAAATGGCACGTCTTGCTGCCTTAAAAGATATTCAACCACTGTGCTGAATACTCAGGGAAAACCTGGATCAAATTACACAGCATACTGCGACGCAGTTAAGTACTCCCCAATGCTATCTATCCATTATTTATAACTCCCATATCAAGTTTTTATCCTCATTTGGTTCTGTTGCTAAAGAGATTCCACCGAGTACGGCATTTGCTCACATGTCATTGCAGATCTTAACTCAAGCAATCATTTTGAACGATTGTATAAGATCTCAAATATGCTTGTACATGATAAATTCAAAGACAACCCGTTGGTTTGCGCAGATCCCGGCGTTCGTTCCTATCTAGGGTATACCTTACAATCTTGAGATGGATTAAATTTGGGCACTTTGTGTGTGATGGATACGGAAGCAAGAAAGTTCACAGATGAGAATAAATTCAATCTAACTGTCGTTGGTGAAGTTGCCAACAGACTGCTATTGGGCACCGTCGGTTAATTTTGAATTATTCTGGTTATGGCAGATAAAAACAACAGTAGCAATAGGAACATAAAAGATTATGACCTGGCTATTGAAGTCAAAGCGCTGAAGTTGAATTACTTAAATCTGCGCTGGTAAGAGTCGGTGGAAATAGTCAAGAAGTCGCAAATCAACTCAGCGCTACTGATACCTATATTCGAGGAAAGGCCAAACAGCTAGGTCTTGATGACTATCTGAGTTAATTTAATGTGGTTACAAAATTACAGACCACAGTCCATAAATCATAGCAGTTATCATTTTATTTTCTTGCATTTCGATATTACACGTCGGCAATTCACATTTAATATATTCTCTAGAAGATATCATCTCCTGCTTTATATTCTATATTAAAGACAAGTAATTGATTTACATCAATAACTAGAAAGACCGGTCCTTTAGAATTAATACATATGAGTGAATTAATGAGAAAGTGTTATCTTCGCATTTTAATAATTATTCTGATTTCCGGGTGCAGCGCACTATTACCCAAAGAAAAAAACATCACAGTGGGCAACTGGAAGTCTTACCAGGAAGCACAGGAGACATTTGATAAAATCATTCCCTATGTCACAACTGTCCCTGACTTGTACCAGCTGAATTTAGATCCAAATAAAAATAATAATATCACTTTATTAAATTATTCAGATATTGCTGCCCGTTTTGTTCCCAGCACGACTGTTGATGGTTACACGCAAGATAGTGGTGTGAATGAATGCATTGCTGCTAAAACGCAGTGTAAAGGCTATGAAATTAATGAGAAAGCAATTCGCAGCAAGCGTTATGGTAATTTTTTTGCTGATCTGTTGACATTCAATAGAAAGACTGAAATTACCGGCTGGCAATTCAATGGCATTGTGCTGATTAAAAACGATCTGGTGATTTACAAGTTAACTAGTGGTAAGCCAGCGATTCATGAAAAGCTAGAAGTCACCAAACCTCTGGGACCACTTCAGAGTGACGGAATTATTATTGATGTCATTAAGAATAACTATTGAGATATGATTAAAAAATTTTTTTCCTTTTATATATGTTCATCTTCATATTCCGTATGCCAGCCTCATTATCTAGTAATATCGACTTTGACAAATACCTGAAAGCGGTTTGTGAATTCAACACAATAGTTCCGAATTCACCTTGTATCTGGAAACCCAGATTCTGGGTCAGATAGCTTTCAATGGACATAAGACTGAAAGCCAGGACAATTCCGAGTCCAGCTGACTGCCTTCTGCATCCATAAATTGCAAAAATGTATGATAAGAAATATATCCGGTATTAATTTCGTCAAACACCGGCAAGTTAAATACACTCTTAACGATATTAGAATAACCCATTCGCTCGACTTAATTCTGTAGTTTATGAAATATGATGAGTTTACTCAGTTATGATAAGTCTGCTCCTTATAGGAACGACTTGCCCATAACGCATGTGCCAGCGCTTTGTTCTTTGTATCAATTTGTACATCAGTTTGTGTGAACACTTTGTTAACATAATTTCCGGTAATCGGTTTCAAAGAGGGTCTCAGTACCACCAATTCCTGATCATTCAGATACGCCTGATAATCATGAAACTGCATAATAGCGCGTCCTTTATAGTTTTCATCTATTTGTGTGAGGTTCACGCCTAGCATAGGATTTATAGAATCAATCCCCAACAAACCCAGTAGTGTAGTGGGAAGATCAATTTGGCTAACAATCGCCTCCGTTACTTTGGGCTGAATGCTTCCTCCAAGAATTAAACCAGGAATATGAAAACCTTCTACTGGAAAGATTCGGTTTGTTTTTCCTGCAACTGAATCACCCGATCCTACAACAAAATCTGCAATACGCAGATCGTGATCGGCCACTATCAAAAATATTGAATTATTCCAGTAACTGGATGTTTTGGCACGTTGAATAAATTTGTTCAATGCTTTATCTGCATAACGAATCGCGTTAGTTCTGGATTTTAGTGGTTGAGTATAATCATCTTCTGGATCTACTGGAAAATCAAAAGGCGTATGATTGGAGGTAGTCAACACCACCATTAACTGTGGTGAATTCGAATGTTTCAGTAAATCGTTGTGCATACGCAGAAATACATCGTCATCGCACACGCCCCAGGAACCCGAATAGGTTGGGTTGATGTAATCATTCTGATCAACGACCTCATTAAAACCATTACCCAGTAAAAAACCCTGCATATTGTCAAAATGTGCACTGCCACCATAATAGAAACGACTGGTATATTGATAGTCCTTCAGAAAAGAGGCCAAGGTAAAAAAGTCTGACTGTGAGCTGGACAATTTCACCACGCTTCTGCCTGGCGTAGGTAGGAATCCGGTTGTTACGGCTTCAATTCCGCGTACGGAACGCGTCCCAGTTGCATACAGATTGGTAAACCACCAGCCTTCTTCTGCCAGCTTATTCAAGTTGGGTGTTAAAGGCTCTCCTCCCAAACGTTCTACAAATCTGGCTCCCAGGCTTTCCTCTAACACAATCACTACATTCTTTTTATTGCCTACAAACGGATTATTCAGCTCACGCTCGTTTAATAATGCTCGAGTAGGATGGTCATCATAAACATAGTGGCGAATTTCATCCTTTGGCAGCTTTCCATACATTTCAGAGGAATCTGCTTCATCCTTGATTCGATATACTGAGTATAGAACCGAATAGAGAGAGTTCATTGGCAGATTATTCAGCAGGACATCATCGGTAAAGGCGATCATGCTGGGATTAATGGGGCGATGATCAAAGCTGGATCGCCCACAGATAAACAAAACTAGGATTATCACTGGCATCAGAATGGCATATTGTTTGGATCGCCAGGATAATGTCTTGCGAAATGCAAGTTGAATAAAATGCAACAGGATTGGAGTTAAAATAGCCAGAGTGGCAAATATGATGATGGCCGTATAGCCGTAAGTCCCTGCCAGCATTGTAAATACTTCTTTGGGGTGGCCTAGATATTCAAAAAACTTTCTTTCAGGTCGGCTTCCATATTCCAGAATATAAAGTGGAGTTATGGCTTCCATGAAGCCAATTGCAAGAAATGCAGCCAGTGACCAATAAGTAAAAACCTTATTCGCCAGAGAGATAGCGCTTTTTAAATAAGTATTTGCGAAGGTATAAAGAAGAATTGGAATGGCGAACAGGTAAGTAAAAATCACCAAATCCATGCGGACTCCATTCATCATGATGGTGAATAGTTGTCCTATGGTTTCTATTCGATCATAGTATAGCCAGACATTGAGCGCTCGACTGGCCGAAAGGAATAACAACATTCCCAACAAAAAGAAAACAAAGGGGGATATGGGACCAAGTTTCTGCTTCCACATATTTTACTCAGACCTTATGATTATCAAGATCGAATAAATTTTAAGAATCTGAATCCAACTATGAAATGGGCAATGCTCTATACTTGCATAGACACATATCCCACTTCATAGAGACATATGTCTGCATTGTTAAAAATCCGTATATAAAAGGTTAAATGCAGTATGATTACAAAGAAAATGAATAAACTTTGTGCACTTATTATTCAGGGCTGCTCGCCTACTCTTAAACTTTGCACGCCATGACCGAACAACAAAAAAGACTGGACACTGTCAATAAAATCGCCAGTTTTCAGCTAAGCGATATCGCCAAAACCAAATCCTATATTTCCATTGCGGTACTGATATTTTCAATTTGTTTCTTTTTTGATGATTTGTACGTCGATGTGGTGGTTGAAGGTAAAGCTTTGAAGCATCTTCTGATTGAAGGAGGCGTATTTTTCTCGATTGTGCTTGTTTTGATTTTTGAAATTAGTCGCGTATTGAAGTTAACCTCAAGGGTCACTGCAACTGAAAAGCTGGTTACTCAGTTTAAGACTCACCTTTCAGAGCTAATTCGAAGTGAATTCAAATCCTGGAATCTCACCGAAGCCGAGCAAGAAATTGCGTTAATGATAATCAAGGGTATGTCCATGAGAGAAATTGCCGAAGCACGCAATGTAAAGGAAAAATCCATTCGGCAACGTGCAACCGGTATTTATGCAAAAGCAGGAGTAACAAATCGCTATGAACTTACTTCCTATTTTATTGAAGATTTACTGGCACCCGATTAGTCAAACAAAAATATATTTCGCTTTCATTAAAATTTAATATATTCATATGTTTAATGCATAAATATAAACTAATTATTAATTTTGTACGGCATCGAATTACATTCTATGTAAATTTTCAAAATTTATGCGTTCATTGGCCTTCCGACATCCTTCCAAATGGGGTATTTCAAAGCCTATATTTTTAGTGGATAAATCGCGGAATTTCTATATTTGAGGATGCGAAATGTCTGTGACGAACTCTCTGGTGAATCAAGTACTCAATCAGGCTTGTGAAGGCACTTCCATTTCTTTTCGAGAACTCTATGCAGCCCTTTCCCGCGATGAAATTTCTGGAATAAAGGATGGTGTTATCGGCGTCGAAGATATACGAGAGATTGTACTTGAACTTGATGATTCAAAGTCCAATGAAGAACGCTACAAAATGCCTATCAGCAAAAATCAGGAGATATAAACGCCAGCCATTATTCTTGCCCCATATCATCACATTCCATTCTATAATCGCAATCGATATTTTACGGCGACTTCCAAGACCAGCGACACACAGAGTAAAACCATCTGACTATAGATGAACGCTAAACCGTGTTTTTCTTTTGGCGGTAAGGCGCACATGCAAAAAATATTTTTTAACAAAAATAACTAATTTGCTATTGTCCCTGGACCGGCCTTAATGTTTACATTGCGTTTACATTTATTGCGGTAGTTTTATACAATTACTACCCGGCAAATAAACGGTTATGGACATTTTGATTATTGAGGATAACACCGAAATTGCGACCAATATAGGTGAGTATCTCAACGAAAAAGGCCACACTTCGGATTATGCTGCAAATGGCATTACAGGCGCCGGACCGACCCGATCGACCTCTCGCAGATGCGGGCAGAAGAGAAGAAATTAAGCAGGCGCTAGCATTGGCCAAATCCAAAAGCTGATACTACGGTTTCTATTGACACACCTCTCTTTTGGGAAGATCTTTCAAACTAATCATTGCGCTCCTGGTTATATTGCCAGTAGCATATTACGCATTTTTCACCTACCTACCCCGTTACGTAGACAGTAAAAGAAATTCAGTCAGTTCACTGAACCTCGTCACCGATCCTTCCATTTACGATTTTCATGATTCATTTTTCATAGCTGATTTGCATGCCGACAGTTTGCTCTGGAATCGAAAATTATCTTCCAGGCACAACACTATTTTGATTTGCTAGTCAAAAACAGTTCCTGGATGAAATCATTCAGGGAAATTTTTGGTGATGAAAAAAGTAATTACCAAGAGGCATTAGATCTTTATTATAGCAGCAAACCGCATTTAGAATGGAATCAGCAGTATATTAGTGAATATGCTATGGCTCACCCGCTTGAAGACTGGGAAGAATGCTGGGCTCATTATCTGCATATGGTCGATACTCTTGAAACTGCACGTCATTACAATGTTCTGGAAATTCATGATAGCGATGAGCTGGATACACAGTTATTTTATTGGTCTAATCTGTCCGTGGCCTTAAATGAACTAAATCGCAGTATGGGTCTAAGTGACGCTTACCCATTTATACTAAATTTATCGGTCATTCGTAAACTGGGTTTTGTGAATCAGGTAATTGATCCCAATTTCACTATCACTCCAGTAAAAGAATCTCCCTAAGGACATCTTTCATTCTGCTATTTCATGCCGTCACAGGTTGATTTAACCTGTACTAGTCGAACGTTAAGCGTTAACTTATTATTGTAGAATAAATGGTATGAGAATACCGATAAAGGCACCTACCATTCGAGCACAAAATGAAAAAATATAGACTATAAAAGCACCTAGTATTTACGATGTCTAGAATAGTTTTTACATTAGTTATTTTGCTGATATTGCCTTCAGTATCGTTCGCATACAAAACAGAAATTTATGCTGTGAAAATTGGCAGCTATGAGAAATATAGTTCGGATGTAAAACAAGCCGTAAAAAAATATGACCACGTGCATGTTTTTACATTTAAGAATCTTTCGCGCATTACCATAGGTGAATTCACATCCAAGGAAAGCGCCAAGCCTTTGCTGAAGAAACTTGTCACAGCCGGTTTTAAAGACGCGTTTATACGCAAACAGGTTATGTTGATTTAGACAAACAACCGAGCAAAATAGAAAAGTTCAATATTCTGATTTCCTAAATGGATACCCGAGCATTTTATCTGGACGGAGAAATGTATCTTTTCCAGGGCACAGGCTACATAAGAATTCATCAGCAGGATCCAGAGAAGATTTCCCACGCCAAACAGATGATTGATCTGAATCCAAATAATAATTTCCTGTTACTTGGAACCTACTAACCCTACGCTTGCATTAGATTTTCCCGAGAAGGAAACCAAACTCAAAGTAAAGTTAGGCTAATCGAATAGTTGTTACATTCCCCTTATGTATCGTTCTAATTAGATCATGTATTACCTTGCATGCCATCCACTGAGCACTTTTTGTACACCAGCTCTAGTCAATGCGTACATGCACAAATTTGAATAATTCTGAGTGCGGGATAAACCGCAGAGTCTATGAATATCAGACGGATCAGGTATTATTCCCCCATCAAAAATAATT
This sequence comes from uncultured Thiotrichales bacterium, assembly GCA_964636225.1. Lineage (GTDB taxonomy): Bacteria > Pseudomonadota > Gammaproteobacteria > UBA4575 > UBA4575 > UBA1858. The sequence continues at coordinate 82,211 of CAZWQM010000001.1, forward strand.
GAATGAATTTAAGTATAGACAAAATGGATTCCTGTATCTTCTGTAGTGAACAAATCATCATTCATGAAACTGAATTAACTTATGTCACCTATGACACCTATCCAGCCTCACCAGGACATGCTTTGGTGATTACCAAAAGGCATGTACCTAACTATTTTGACTGCACTGACGAAGAAGTGATCGAACTCTGGCAATCGGTGAATCAGGCAAAACGAATAATCGATCAAGATCACGCTCCCGACTCCTACAACATAGGCATCAATGTCGGCGCTGTCGCTGGACAATCCGTTCCACATATACACATTCACATTATCCCTCGTTACAAGGGTGACGTAGAAGATCCTCGAGGTGGTGTTAGAAGCGTCATTCCACACAAAAGAAGATATACAAGACGCGAGGATTGAAACATTATTTGTAGAACGAATTTGCTTATTATCGCGGTGATAGTTTATTTAAATTTCCCGATCAAGGGGTTTCAAATTGTATGCTTATTGACCTCTCAAGCTATAGCACGGATACTCAATATGCAATATTTAGCCCATAGAATTAACTAACTAAAGCCCATAAACTATTCAGAAATGCCATTGAATATGGAGGAGTATTTACAATGAAAACAAATAGATATATCGCTTTCTTAATTATATTCTCACCATTATTCGCAAGTACCGTTGCCGGCACTGCCGAGCAATCATTGTTTGATCGAATTGGTGGCGAACAAAAAGCCAGAAAAATTGTTAGCGACATCTGGGACAATCACAGTAAAAACCCAATTGTTAAAGATCGTTTCGCAAAAAGTAATCCGGAGTATGTTAAATCTCGTGTGTATGAAATATTTGCAGCGGCTACCGGTGCGGAAGGCGCAACTTACACCGGGCTAGACATGAAAACAGCGCACAATGGCATGAACATCAGTGAAATGGAATTCAACGCTGTGGTGGATGATGTTTTGGCCGCATGCAAATCCAATGGCGTACAACAGCAGGAATTAAATGAAGTGCTGGCAATTCTATGGTCAGTTCGAAAAGATATTGTGAACTCACATATTATTACTGACACGCTGGTAAGTGAGGAAGCAGCAGCTACCACTTATAAGAAAAAGGAACAGTCATCAGCGGCGAGCCAACAGCCAGACCGAGACACTAGTTATTGCCTGAAAAGTCTCGATTGCTAGAAAGACCTGACATTTGTGTATTCCGGAGCGCATAGTTTAAAGCTTCGGAATACACACTCAAAATAATGCAGGCTTCAGTATATTGATCGAATAGCGCAATATTGAAAGCCCTTGGTGAAGCCGGTACCGGTATTTTCCAAGCACCGGATGCCATATCCGGTCATATTGAAAAAATGTATTCCGCAAAATAACTTGGCGCTTTGTATAGTGTTAAAAAGTTCTACTATGCAATTTCAAATGAAAGAAAGTTCATACACCCTAGCGTAAAGCAAATTACAAATTTTGCACACAGCAAAATATTCACCTAAGCATAAAGCTCAGTTTTATTATTTAACCTGAGCCGCAATCTCTTTTTTGGCTATGTCTATATTATCTTTTATCTGCTTCTGAACAAATCCGGAAATAACTGAATCATATTTCTCTGCGGTTCTTTTGGATACCTGTTTGGCAACTCCGCGATTAAACTCTAGTGTCTTTTTCCCTAATGGTGATTCATAAAATTTCAACATTTCCTGTACTTCAGCAGGTGAAAATGTTTCTTTATATAGCGGCAAGTAGATTTCTTCAGTAACCTGTTCATAAGGCATAGACTTTTTAATATGTTCCTCATAGTTCTTAACCATGACTGAAAATCTGGCTTTTAAAATTTCTCCGGCTTGCTTTTTTTGCGCTTCGGTGAGTGTAGAACCATCAATACTTTTATCCGCCGCACGTAAAAACCCTGTTTGCATCTGGTTAATGACTTGCGAATTAAGCGCAATGTAGTTATTTACTACCCCAGTAATTTCAAACAATTTTTTTAGATCATCATTGTAAGAACCGGCCTGGGCCAAAGTTGAGCATAAAACTAGCAATAAAAAGCCAAGAATTTTCATAAAGATAGATTTCCAAATAAGTTTTAAGAGTAATCAGTTATGTCACGGAACGACATTGTAATACAGGCACAAGTTACAAGGCGACTCTTAATTGACAAAAATCTCCACAGACCGTTCATGAACTATGCCTATTTAAGCTGACAAACGCCGCCCCTTATTTGTGGAATCACTTTTTATCTTGACAGCTTGAATAAGCGCCATATAAAAACCGCCTAAATAATCTCCCAATGTTTATATTGAGCTCAAATAGTGCAAGACCCATGAGGACAATGAATGCATCCAAAAGCACAGATATAGTTAGAGGTTCATCATTCACAAAGGCCCCCAGTAATAAGGCGGTTACTGGTGTAGTCAAAGTAATCATGGATACCTTAGTCGCCTGCATCTGCTGCAACACATAATAGTAAAGCGAAAATCCTACGGCCGTTGCCACCACTCCCAGATAAATTATTGAAAACCAGATTATTTTCGGAAGGTCTCCACGGATTTCCTCTCCGGACAATATCAGAGTCAAGGTGAATAAAATGACAGTAACCATTAATCCTCCTTGTGTAGACTGAACAGCACTTTGAGCCGGCTTAAGCTGCTTAATAATGATCGCACTTAATGCGTGGGCAATAGTACTAAAGACCACTGCTAGCAACCCCCAAAGGGTAGTTGGCTGCATGTCCCGATCATTGGCGAAAATGACCATTAACCCAATAAAACAGCACGCCAACCCAAAAAATTGTCCTACAGTAAAACCTTTTTGCTTAAACAATACTTTTGATAACGCTGCCGTTACTACTGGTGGCAGCCCGTACACAATGGCAATCCAACCAGAAGGAATGAATTGCGCACCCCAATATACGGAACCCATTGCCAAATAAATTCCAAAACCGCTGGTCAGATAAATCTAAATTGCCTGCTTATTCATAGGCAAGGTCAACTTTTTCAGCCTAATGAATAAATACAGTACGATCAGACCTATGAACATTCTTAATGTCAGCCCCAACAAATATCCACCCATACTGCTCCATTGAATTGCCAGTGGCGTAGTACTCCATATGATAATTATAGCCAAATAGACCAAGCGAACAAACATAATGATTCGATGTATATCAGACAAAAAAACCGCAGATTTAAAATCTGCGGCTTCTCAATAATCAGTTAAGTATAAAATTTCATATCAGTATAATTTATGGACGCACACAGACCTAGCAGCAGAGAGCTTAATTACCCGCTTTATTACTTGTCTGCACAGTTTGGATGTCGATAAATATTGCATGCGCGGATTTTATTGCCAAATACAAATAAGTCAAGGCGATTCTACATAACTATTATAAGACTACAGACATAAAGTTATTAATATAATACCTATTGATTTATGGCAGATGTTACTATCTACTCACTTAATTAATATACAAGTAATTGACATATACAAAGTAGAATTATAAATGGAATTTGTTATTGGGCAGCGTTGGATAAGCCACTCCGAAACACAATTAGGTCTGGGTATCATCACGCAAGTTGCAAGTCGACGTGTGAAAATTTTATTTCCCGCAGTCAATGAAAGTCGTATTTATTCAATGGATACTGCACCACTTAGTCGAATTCGCTACGCTGTAGGCGACACTATAATTGACGATAAAGAACAATCCATACAAATAGTCAATATTAAAGATGATCATGGAGTCATCACTTATGGTGGCATTAACCGCGAAGGTAAACACCAAGAAATTCACGAACTTGATTTAAACTGCTTTGTTCAATTCACCACGCCACAGCAAAGATTATTTAGCGGCCAACTGGATAAAAATAAAAATTTCTCGCTGCGTATAGAGACATTGCAACATATCCATCGCTTGCAGCAAACCACTGTCAAGGGTTTATTGGGAACCCGCACTGATTTACTGCCTCATCAGATATTCATTGCGGGTACTGTTGCCAAGCGACATGCACCTCGCGTGCTCCTTGCGGATGAGGTGGGTTTAGGAAAGACCATTGAAGCTGGCATGATTTTGCACTATCAGTTACATACGGGTATAGCCATACGCGCTCTGATTCTGGTACCGGACAGCCTGATACATCAATGGCTGGTAGAAATGTTACGACGTTTTAACTTAAAGTTTTCTATTTTTGACCTGAAACGAATTGAGTCGTTAATTGAGGAAGGACATGATAACCCATTTGAAGCAGAACAAAATATACTTTGCCCGCTCAGTATAACAACTCAATATACACATTTTCAAAATTACCTTTTGTCGGCAGGTTGGGACATAGTCATTGTCGACGAAGCGCACCACCTTGAATGGAGCGAGCAGAATGTCAGTCAAGAATATCAATGTATAGAAAAACTGGCTGAACATTGTGAGAGTCTTTTATTACTTACTGCAACTCCCGAGCAGGTTGGGCTTGAAAGTCATTTTGCGCGTTTAAGATTACTAGACCCGGCAAGATTTCATGACTTAAATGAATTTAAAAATGAGCAAAAAGGGCTTGCCAATATTAATACACTGATTCAGCAGATTTTGAATAATGATCAGCTTAATCCTAGCCAACAACAGCAATTGGAGACTTATCTGGGTCAATCCTGCAGTGGTATTCCTGCGGAGAATATAGCCATGCTTTTAGATCGCCATGGCACCGGACGTGTTTTGTTTAGAAATTCACGCAGCACGATAAAAGGCTTTCCAAACAGGATAGCGAACCCCTACCCGCTAACACTGAACGAAAATAATGGAATCAATCTTAGCCAACTCTATCCTGAAACGGAATTCACTGATGACAGCTGGTTAAACCATGATCCTCGAGTAGCCTGGCTAGTCAATACGCTAAAATCGTTAAAACCGAATAAAGTCCTGGTGATTTGTCATCATGCTGACACTGCTATTCAACTGGATAATTATTTAAATCTTAGAATGGGTATTCGTAGTACTTCGTTCTATGAAGATTTGTCGATCATAGAACGGGACCGTGCTGCCGCTTACTTTGCTGAGGGCTCTAATACTGATGAGCTGGACAATGGTGAAGGGGCTCAGGTACTGATTTGTTCTGAAATTGGTAGTGAGGGTAGAAATTTCCAGTTCTCTCATCATTTAATTTTGTTTGATCTGCCAATTAACCCTGACCTGCTTGAACAGCGTATTGGCCGGCTGGATCGTATCGGTCAACAACATGATATTCAGATTCATATTCCCTATATAAAGAACAGTGCTCAGGAAATACTGTTCCGATGGATCCATGAAGGCATTAACCTTTTCGAACAGAGTTGTTCTGCCGGTTACGAAATTTTCAATCACTTTTCTTCAAGGCTTAAGCAATTAATCACGGACTCTCCCAGCATGCAGTCCAAAGAATTAAATTCACTGATCAACGATACGGGAAAATTCACCTTGAAAACCATGCAGAGCCTGCATGAAGGCCGGGACAAATTATTGGAATTAAATTCCTGTAATGAAGTTCAGGCAATGCAATATATCGCTGAAATTCAAAAAGCAGACCAATATCAACTACTTCATGACTACATGGAAAAAGTCTTTGACCAATATGGCGTGGATTCTGAGTTTCATTCCGAGCATAGCTATGTCTTGAGACCCAGTGATCATATGCATGCAAATTTCCCGGGCTTAAGTGATGAAGGAACCACAATCACTTTTAGTCGACAAAAAGCATTGCACCGTGAAGACATGGAGTTTCTGAGCTGGGAACATCCTATGGTCACGGAAAGTATGGAGATGATCCAGAACAGCGAATTTGGTAACACGGCACTTGCCGTAATTACTCTTGAAAGCCTGCCTAAAGGGACATTTTTTGTCGAAACATGGTATGGCATTAATGTTATAGCGGATAAAAAACTACAGCTAGGACGGTATATTCCCATTCACCCTATTCGCTTTTTACTCGACAGCCACATGCGAGATTACAGTCACCTATTGCCATATGAGAAATTAAATCCTTTGTGCAATTCACTGCCCAAGAAAACAGCCTTGGCGATTGTTGAAAAAACCCATTCCGTAACACAAGAATTATTGGCGGTTTCACAAGAAATGGCCGACGAGAAAATTAATCAGATCAAGTCTGCATCCAGACATAAAATGCATACGGCACTATCGACCGAACTGGACAGGCTTAAGTCGCTGCAGAAAGTCAATCCCAGCATTCGAGATGACGAAATAGACTACTTACAACAATTCATTCGGCTTTCGAATGCGCATATAGAGCGTGCAAAATATCAACTACAAGGCGTCCGCTTAATTATTAACAATTAATTAATCGAGCATATTGCCTTACTCATTATAATATAATCACTATTGAATAAATTTTGTAATATATTGAATTATAAGATAAATAAATATATATAATTAAATTAGCATATTATTAACTATTTACTTTATAATGCATTTAATTTGAATGGATTCAACAGGAATGTATCTGACTCTCAGGATCTAGAGTAGAAGATACATTCCAAATACACGCTTACACAGCTTTGATAAAGACTACGGATTAAACTGACAGGTAACTACTTACTTTGTTTGCGTCAACCACATCTCGACTGGAAAGCCCTGCACCATCAACATAGACAGGGAAATATACGGTAGAACCCCGAGACAGATTTTTGATATCACAGTTACCTCCATGCTCTCTGGAAGGAACCGTTCTCGCCGCTTCGGCAGCGGCTTTATCGCGAGCACTGCCCGTCATTGAACCCATAAGAGCAGTATCTACATAAGGTAATGCAGCTAGTGGAGGCACTCTATCCGGATCAGTATTCACTAATTTTGTTTCACGTTTATTCGACTCTGCAAGCAAGTCTGCAGATGGAAGAAAACCAATAAGTCCCGGATGCATAGTGCCTGGAAAACTTGACATGCGGCATATGTCGTGATGACGCTCACACACCGCTTAAAATCCCAACACGCTTTGCGCTTCGGGATAGTGTTCTTTTAAAAAGCCGCGGCCATTTTCCCTGGCAAAGAAACCAGTAAAACCCCATGCAGACTCAGGCAAGACCCCCACATCTAAAATATCAACCATTAACAGGTCACCTGGCTTGGCCCCTTCTACACCGATTGGACCACTCAAATAATGTACTTTTGTCAGATCTACATCACGAATATCATTTGCGTTATCGTCATTGGAGATTTGTCCGCCTGTCCAGTCAATGCATTGAACTCGGAATTCGTCGCCCGGTTTAACGGTAGAACTAAAAGGAATATCTGGATGCCAACGATTGTGAAGTACATTGGCCTGTTCTTCGGATGTTTTATCAATACTTACTTCAATAAGCGTTTCTATCATTGCGAATGCTCCTTACTGAGACAAATGAACGGTTGTTTCAGTAACACCAATCGCAGAATGTATTCCAGCTATAATTGTGCCATTATAATCAATCGCTTAACATTTGGATAAATTTCAAATAAGAATTTTGATAATTTTTTTACACTATTATGAAGAAAATAGCTGGGCACTAATGTATTAATTTTGTGCAATAAATTAATACATTATTTACGCGACTCAGAAGGATAATTTTTTTGCACTAATCATTAATTTGCATTCTCAAATAAGGCTTATATTGAACAATAGCGATATTAGATCAGTGATAGAAATGACTAATAACAACTCTTTTACTTCCTAACAGCATTACTCTCGGCAATATTAACTTGAAAGCTTTCTAATTCTTCAAGCGAACTCACCGATGTTTTAAGGTCTTTTAATATTCCGTCATTAATGCCATATATCCAGCCATGTACTGTGAGCATCCGATTTAGCTTCCAGTGATTTTGAACTGTCGTAGTATTACAGACGTTAAATACCTGTTCTATTACATTCAACTCCGCCAAGCGATCCAGATTTTTCTGACCATTTAGACCAGATAATTCCTTGGAGTGAAATCTTGCAACATCTTTAATATGTTTCAACCAATTATCTATTAGCCCGTGTTCTTTGTCTTCCAAAGATGCTTGTATTCCACCACAACCATAATGACCTGTGACAATGATATGTTTTACATTAAGCACTTCCACGGCAAATTGAATAACAGAAAGGCAATTGAGATCGGTATGTACTACAACGTTAGCAATGTTTCGATGTACAAATACTTCTCCCGGAGGAAGATCCACAATTTGATTTGCCGGAACACGACTATCTGAGCAACCAATCCATAGATACTCCGGTGTTTGCTGTTTTGAAAGATTTTCAAAAAAATCAGGATTATTATTTGTTATTTCTTTTGCCCAAGCGCGATTATTTTCTAAAAGTTATTTTAAAGTTTCCATAGATATAAAATTATAGATTTAATAGTTAAAACAGTTTTTCCATAGACTGTATATTTGCTGATTTACTTTAGACAATAGTTTTGCTTTATACAGACCTTTCACTTTAACTGCCAGCCCAAAATAAATGAGCTTATTTAACGCATCCTGCATTTCTAAATCTAACAGGCAGTTATAATTTTCCTTAAACCACATCTCGATATTTTTATCAAGCTGGCTTAAAGATAAAGCATAATTTGCAATTAGCAAATGATAATAAGCTAAGATAGTTTCTTTACATTCTTCCTCTTCAGAAGCGTCAATTAAATGACGCAGCACACCTGCATTATTATCGAGGTTTTTGAAATAAAGATTTTCTGTCAATTGCTTCATAAATCTTATTTTTCTGTTTTTATATTTACTGTGCTGCCTCCATAAAAACGCACCTAATCCGCCAAGTCCAACAAGTAGTGCGACCAAAGCAGCCTGATCAAGACTGGCGGGTTGATCATGTAGACTCGGCCAAAATGTAAACACTGAAAATAATAACAACAAAGTCGTCCCCAGCTTGGTTACAAGCATAAAAATACCACCGACTGCCGTAGGTACGCCAATCAATATTGTATCAATCATCTTCATTTTTACTTCGGTGTTTGAAAATAGCATTTCCATATCGTTCTTTGGAACGATTCGAAATAGTTTGATTAGCGTAGAACCAGGCTCAAAGAAAAGTTATTTTCTTTCCTGCTTATCAAAATATTGTTTATTTTTAAAGCGCACATAGACAAGTACGCGATCATATATCATAAGATCAACAGTCTGCTTTCTCAAACCATACCATTGCGAGATGATTTCACTGCGAGGAGTTAGTCCTCTTCTGAAAAAGGCACTTCATCAAAGTCATTGAAGTCTACATGCGGATTAACTTTGAAGAGCGATTCCTCCTGCATTGCCTGCTTCAAATCGGACTCCGTAACCGGTTCAAAGTTTCCCTTCTTCAAAATTTCTTTTAATGCTTTTTCGAACTCCTGCTGTTGTTCATTCAAATTAGAATTTAGATTTTGCAACGTTAGAGTATCTCGATCCGGGTCAAATGGAGCATAAAAATTTTTGAGGTATTCCAGTTTTTTTATGCAATTCAAAATGAAATAATGCCGTGGTTAATTTGCAAAATCGATTAAATTCATTTTCATCGACTTTATAAAATTTTGCATGCTTTTTACACATAGCGACAACATCAGAACGACGATAAGGTATAAACCTCTCCCTTTTCATTTATTATTCCGCTCTGTCTCTAACATATAGTCGCGAGTGACAGGTAAACTGTCGACTTTCCTACTCAGTTGAATTTGAAAGTTCATATGCTTTCCGTAACGAAAACTGAATTCACTGATAATCAGGTAAAACTCCCACATACGAAAAAAGCGCTCATCAAACAGGTTTATCACTTTTTGTTTATTTCTCTGCAACCTTTCATGCCAAGCCAGAAGCGTTTCCGCGTAATGCAGACGCAGTATTTCGCAATCTGTCACCCACAAGCCAGATTTTTCAATTTCTGAAAAAGTTTCTGATAATGCTGGTGAGTAACCTCCTGGAAAGATATATTTTCTTATCCAGGCACCGGTTATTCCAGGCCCGCCTTTACGGCCAATTGAATGTATGAGTGCGCAACCATCTTCATTTAAAAGCTTTTTAATTTGCCTGAAATATTCTTCATAATGCGCTATGCCTACATGCTCAAACATACCAATAGACACAACACGATCAAATTTATCAGTAACGTGCCTGTAATCTTGCAACCGAATTTCGACCTTATTGTCCAATGCTTCAGCTGTGACTCTCTGTCGTGCCAGCTTTGCCTGCTCATCAGACAAGGTCACGCCGACAACCTTGCAATCAAATTGTTTGGCCAGATAAATAGCCATACCTCCCCAGCCGCAGCCAATATCGAGTACAGTGTTACCCGGTTGTAGATTTAATTTGGACGCGATATGGCGTTTTTTTGCGAGCTGCGCTTGTTCCAGTGTTGAGTCTTGGCTTTCATAGTAAGCACATGAATAATTCATATCCTCATCAAGGAAGAGTTTATAAAAGTCATTAGACAGATCGTAATGATGTTGTACGTTTTTACGCGAAACTGAAGCTTTATTACTTTGATGTAAACGGCGTATTTTCTTTAACCATTTCCTTAAAAGCCTCTGCCCAGGCTGCTTACGCAACTTGCCGCGGTTATTTGCAAACACTTCCAGCAATCCACGTATACCACCTTGCTCACAGATTAGACTACCGTCCATATACGCCTCGCCAGCATATAGCTCTGGATTAAGAAATAATTTATGGTAAAGTTTTTGGTCAGTTAGTCGAATTGTCGCAGATTGCTTTCCTTCACCTCCCGGTCCGTATACATGAGGTTTCCCATCGACGTCCAGTACGGTAAGTTGCCCAATTTTGACAAAATCAGACATCATGGAATCAAGTAATTTCATAATATCTAATTATAAATGACTATTCAATTCTAGTAACGGTAGTTTCAGATATCATTCCACTACTTGTATTTTGTAACCTTTTTCTGTCAGAAGCGAATCGATACCTTTATCGCCCCAGAAATGTCCTACACCCACAGCAAAAAAATATTGCGCTGCAGGATGACTTTTCGCCAACGCCAACATGGTGTCAACAATTTTGACATTTCTCTGATCTATCAACCGAACAAGCAGTTTCTCATAAAACGGTTCGTCTTTCATATATGACATCAAATTGGTCATAAGTAAATCCAAGTCCCCTTCCAGGTAAGCATTAATTGATTCTTCAATAAAATCATATTTATATGCTTTCGTTGATTTCATATACTCAAGCGTATCATCGAGAAACTTCAGTTGTTCTTTTATGGTCATAGCTTCGAACACTTGCATTTGTTCCTCTGCGGATTCTAAACCTCCTGTATCCAAACCGAGTAATATGGCTTGCTCATATAGAACTTTATCCAGAGCAGATTGATCTGGAGATTTAAGTTGTTGTTCAAGTACTGTTAACGTTATTGCAAGTACCCAGATCTTTTGCCGGACAAAAAACCCGAGATTCAGTTCAGGATTGACTTGCTGTAAATATTGATTGATATCTTTCTCCTGCTTGGGCGAGAGATATTCCGTCAAGTTCTTTTTTTCTGGCAACCACATAGATTGCTTAATCATCATGGTATTGGATTCGCTTAAATCCAACTCTGTGTATAACGCAGTGGAATTCTCCAACGCCTGTTTAACTTCTTCAGGAAGGTGAGTAACACGTGGGTCTGGCAAGTGAATCGTGCCAAACATATAGAATTCATTTTCACCCGTCACTTTCCACAAAAACGGATGAGCATGTAGTGGCGAATGATATATCAGTAATATGACACACAAGGTGACATAATTTTTTATGTCGCTTGTACTTTTATTCCACCTCATAGGCATTTAACAGTATCATAAAGACAGCCTACTTCTATGACATATTTGAAAGAATGGCTTTTTTAACTTCATCGAGGTTCGCATTAATGGTAATCATCTTGCTGGTTGCTTGCTTAATCGCTGTATCAGAATCTTTCAATCCATGTCCAGTCAGGGTACATACCACGCTACTGCCTTGAGGAATTTTTCCGTTTTTAATATCTCTTAGCGCCCCGGCCACAGAGGTCGCCGATGCAGGCTCACAAAATACCCCTTCTTCACTGGCAAGCGTTCTTTGTGCCGCAAGGATTTCTTCATCAGAACATTCATCAAACCAGCCACCTGATTCTTTGGAAACTGTCCAGGCATTATCCCAGCTCTGTGGATGACCGATACGAATAGCGGTTGCCACAGTTTCCGGGTCATCCACCATTTTTCCACGCATAAATGGAGCGCTACCCGCAGCCTGATAGCCCACCATTTTTGGCCTGGCAGTAATGATACCGAGTGTATTGAATTGACAGTTACCGGAACATAAATTACAAGCCTGAGTTTGAATAGAACCGTTGTCACTTGCACATTCAGTATAACCTATCCAGTGTGCTGTGATGTTGCCGGCATTGCCCACAGGAAGACAGTGAAAATCTGGGGCTCCTCCTAATTCTTCAACAATCTCAAACGATGCGGTCTTTTGTCCTTGCAGACGATAAGGATTGATACTATTCACTATATCAACAGGCGCATGGTCAGCGACTTCTTTCACCAGACGCATACCATCATCAAAGTTACCTCTCACCTGAATCACCACTGCGCCGTGAATCATCGCCTGGGCTAATTTACCCATAGCAATTTTGCCATCAGGAATAAGTACAAATGCGGTGATGCCCGCTCTTGCCGCATACGCGGCCGCCGCAGCAGAAGTGTTTCCGGTAGAAGCGCATATAATTGCACGACTGCCTTCCTGTACTGCTTTGGTCACGGCTACAGTCATGCCACGGTCTTTAAATGAACCGGTTGGATTCAGCCCTTCAAATTTTAAATATAGGGAAATATCGTTGTCTTTGGCAATTTTTATGTTGTTGCATAAAATCAAAGGAGTATTACCTTCGCCCAGACTGATAATTTTTCCATTGGGATCAATGGGCAGTCTTGGCAAAAATCGTTTTATCAATCCAGTGTAGTGCGACTCTATATCTTGCATGGTTTAACCTAAGGTTTCTAATCGTATTCTAATAATGTTTCCAGTGACGGTGTGCAGGTTCTCTATTTTCTGAATTGCGGTCATCATATTTGATTCAAGGACATTATGAGTAAGGATAACCAAAGGCACACAGCCTTTATCATCTGTATCCTCTTTCTGAACAATGGCTTCAATACTGATATTCTGATCCGCAAATATGCGCGTGATGTCTGCCAATACACCGGCCTGATCCTGCACTTGCATACGCAAATAAAATGCAGTCTCTACCTCATCGATGCTCAACACATCGATTTCTTTAATTTCATCTGGTTGAAACGCTAGATGTGGTACACGATTGCCTGGATCAGTTGTCAATGCACGAACCACATCAACAAGATCTGCGACCACGGCTGAAGCCGTCGGCTCAGCACCTGCACCAGGACCATAATAGAGTGTGGGCCCTACCGCATCAGCATTTACTAATACCGCGTTCATGACACCGTCTACGTTAGCGATCAGTCGGCGATGCGGAATCAATGTCGGATGCACACGCATTTCCAGCCCTGTACCCACGCGTTTTGCAATCCCAAGATGTTTGATTCGGTAACCTAATTCACCCGCGTACTCAACGTCTGCACGGGTAATCTCGGATATACCTTCAGTGTAGACTTTCTCAAATTGTAACGGCACACCAAAGGCAATCGATGCAAGAATTGTTAACTTATGTGCCGCATCAATTCCTTCAACGTCAAAGGTAGGATCCGCCTCGGCATAACCGAGTGCCTGTGCTTCTTTTAGCACATCCATGAAGTCGCGACCCTTATCGCGCATTTCGGTAAGAATAAAATTACCGGTGCCATTAATAATGCCAGCCAACCATTCAATTTGATTTCCGGCCAGACCTTCTCGAATGGCTTTAATGATGGGTATCCCTCCTGCAACAGCAGCTTCAAAGGCGACGGTCACTCCCTTGCGTTGGGCTGCAGCAAATATTTCATTCCCGTGTAGTGCAATTAAGGCCTTATTGGCAGTAACAATATGTTTACCATTTTCTATGGCACGCAGCACCAGATCTTTAGCCAGATCCGTTCCACCAATCAATTCGAGAATAATATCGATATTTGGATCATTAACAATTTCGTTTGAATCCAGAGTTAACTTCACATTATCCAGCTCGGCATTACGCTTCTTATTAAGGTCACGCACACTCGCAGCGACAATCTCAATAGAGCGCCCGGCTCGTCTTGCTATTTCGTCGGCATTGCGTTCCAACACGGTTGCAGTACCACCACCGACAGTACCTAAACCCAATATTCCAATCGTGACTGGTTTCATTTTTTTATTTGCACTTTTTTGTTATTCAGATTTACGAAACATTTTTTTCATGCCCCGTATCGCTTGTCGCGTCCTATGTTCATTTTCAATCAGGCTGAAGCGTACATGGCCATCCCCGTATTGGCCAAAACCGATTCCAGGGGAAACCGCGACCTGTGCCTGTTCCAGCATGCGCATGGAAAAATCGAGAGAACCCTGCTCAGCAAACTGCTCGGGAATTTTTGCCCATACAAACATGGTCGCTTTGGGCGCCTCCACATGCCAACCCATACTGTGCAAACCTTCAATTAATACATCTCTACGCGATTGATACATGCTGCGAATTTCTTTAACACAATCCTGAGGTCCATCCAGGGCGGCTATCGCGGCCACCTGTATTGGCGTAAACATGCCGTAATCCAGATAGGATTTCAGCCTTGCTAAAGCACTCACCAGTGTTTTATTGCCACACATAAAACCAACCCGCCAACCGGGCATATTGTAAGTCTTGGACAGGGAATAAAATTCAGCGGCAATGTCTTTGGCACCGGGAACCTGCAAAATAGAGGGGGGTTCATAGCCATCAAAGGTAATTTCACCGTAGGCAATATCATTTATCACCCAAATATTATGTTCTTTGGCAATCTCCACTACTCGCTCGAAAAATTCCAATTCGACACATTGAGCTGTAGGATTAGCTGGAAAATTAAGAATAATTAATTTCGGTTTAGGCCAGGCAACTTTTATTGCTTTTACCAGTTCCTCAAAAAAATCGGCCTCTTCCGAAAGTGGCACATAAATGACTTCGGCACCTGCAATTACACAGCCGTAGGGGTGAATTGGGTAGGCCGGGTTAGGCACCAGTACAGCATCGCCCGGTCCCAGCATGGCGAGAGCCAGATGCGCCAACCCTTCTTTTGAACCGATCGTAACAATCGCTTCAGTTTCAGAATCCAAGTCCACATCAAACTTACGCTTGTACCAGCCACAAATCGACTTTCTTAAACGAGGAATACCACGCGAGACAGAATATCGATGCGTATCATTACGTTGCGCGGCTTCAACCAGTTTCTCTACAATATGTGCAGGCGCACCTTGATCGGGGTTCCCCATCCCGAAATCGACAATATCTTCACCCTCGGCACGGAATGCCGCTTTGCGTTCGTTAACTATATTAAAAATATACGGTGGTAACCGGTTAATTCTCGGAAAATCTTCCATTGATGCGTTATTCCAAAATTTGAAGTACTATTTTTAAAAATTGTCTAAGTGAAAATCAGACCGTGCATTTTACAGAAGAGAAGCCCGCGGGTAACTACATTATTAATGGCTACAGTAAAAATACGGTCACTATCAACCACGAATGTTACGAAAACTCTCTCTATCTCTCGCCCAACAAGCTAATCACCCCAATTCCGTTTCAGACGAGTCTGGATTTAACCCGAGATGGTTTGGAATTTATCATTCAGATGAGACCGGAAATTGTTCTTTTGGGCAGTGGTAAAAGCCTTGAATTTCCCTCGGCAAGCATAATTGCTCACTTTGCAAGCAATAATATTGGCTTTGAAACCATGGATCATGCGGCGGCATGTCGTACATATTCTGTACTAAGTACCGAACACCGGGATGTGGGGGCCTTATTTCTGCTTAATCCTCAAACTTGATAATCAACGGGGAAGATATTTAAGAGGATCCACCGGATTACCATCCTTACGGATTTCAAAATGTAATTTCGCTCGATCTGTCCCGGTTGAACCCAGTTCTGCGATTTTCTGTCCAGTTTTTACCTGGCTGCCTTCTGACACCAAAAGTTTTCGATTGTGCGCATAAGCGCTGAAGAAACTATCATTGTGTTTAATGATTAACAGATTGCCATAGCCGCGCAGACCATTTCCGGCGTAAACAACTTTACCTGACGAGGCCGCACTAATGGGAGTGCCTATTTCTGCCACAATATCTATACCGTTATTGCTAGCCGAAAATTTACTTAGCAATTTGCCTTTCACTGGCCAACGCCAATCCCCTACAGGTATTGATTTAACTTGATTGGACCCCTTTGATTTTGTGGAAGATGTCGCAGGTTTACTGGTTGTATTTGTGGATGAAGTTTTTGCCGACCTGATTAGTGCTGTTGAATTAACTCTAAGTTTCTGTCCGGGATAGATTGTGTAAGGCCAAGGTATATTATTCCATTGGGCAAGCTGTTTGGCATCAACGCCATAACGCAAGCTGATAGAAAAAAGCGTGTCGCCTTTTTTAACGATGTGGTAACTGTTGTGGTAATGCCTGGGCGCTTTGGAAGTGGACGCACACCCATTTATGAAAATAACTGCGCACAAGCAAATAAACAGAATTCGCATACTGACCTAGACGCGAATTACTGATGCGTCGAGACCCAGGCAATCACAATTGCAAGCAGTGCAACAAATATCCATCCTAACCATTCGATATATTTTAGCAGCATAGGTTCAATGCGTGGGCCAGCATATTTTACAACACCCGCCACCAGGAAAAAACGCGCGCCACGGCCAATTAAGGAAGCCAATATAAATGGCAATAAAGGTTGCACCATAACACCCGCCGTTATAGTGAATAGCTTGTACGGAATGGGAGAGAAACCGGCTGCAAATACAACCCACACTCCCCATTGCTCGAACCATTCCCGCGCATGCAGATAACTGTCCCAGTAACGGGTAGTTTCCAGCCATTGTGAAATCAAATCAAATGCGAAAAATCCGATGGCGTAGCCAGCGAGCCCGCCCAATACAGAAAACACGGTAGTTAAAAATGCAAACCAGAACGCCTTATGTGGCAGGCGCAACGACATTGGTGCCAGCATGACATCTGGAGGTATAGGAAAAAAAGATGATTCTGCAAAGCTCAATGTACTTAATATTGTCGGCGCATTTTTATGCTCGGCAGCACGCATGCACTTTTCATATATTGATGAGAACAGCTTCATTCGCTATTTAACCGCGCACCAATGGCACAAAGGTGACATCTTCGAGCTTTTCCTGCGTCACTCCTTCATCAGTTCGCTTAAGTGTAAGTAATTGTTGCCGACTATCCTTAGCTCCTACCGGGATGATTAATCGCCGTCCTATCGCGAGCTGATTAATCAGGGAATTCGGAATTTCAGGTGCCGCCGCCGTCACAATAATAGCATCAAAAGGTGCATAGTTTTCCCATCCCCAACTGCCATCGGATAATTTACACTGAACATTGCGCAAGCCGAGTGAAATTAACAGTTTTCGCGCTTGTTGATACAAGGGTTTCACTCGTTCTACGGTATAAACTTTTTCCACAATCATGGCCAACAAGGCCGCCTGGTACCCGGAGCCTGTACCTATTTCCAGTACTTTACTAGGGACACCCTCGGCAATTAATGCTTCAGTCATGCGCGCAACAATATAAGGTTGTGAAATTGTCTGTTTGTAACCAATTGGCAGAGCATCATCTTCGTAAGCACGTGTGGCCAATGCTTCATCAACAAACAAGTGTCGGGGTAAAGAGCGCATGGCTTCAAGTACAGTAACACTTTTAATACCTTTGGCACGCAAGCGATCAATCAGACGATCTCTCGTACGCTGAGAAGTCATCCCAATTCCCTGAATATTGTTAGTCATGATTAATATCACACTCGCCAATCCAGCGACTGAGTAAACCCATGGAACTGTACTTGGTAAGATCTACATGAATCGGTGTTACCGATACGTAATTTTCACTCAGCGCATGAAAATCCGTGCCTGGTCCTGCATCCTGTTCCGGCCCGGCTGCACCCACCCAGAAGATTGTTTTACCACGTGGATCTTTGGATACGATGGCAGGTTCTGATTTATGACGATTACCCAATCGGGTTATTTGCACACCACGAATGCCATTCAGTGGAACATCCGGAACATTTACATTAAGAATAATATCTTTGGGCAGTGGCTTATTGATTATTTGTTGCACGATATTTTTTGTCACTGTCGCCGCGGTCGAAAAGTATTGCGCCTGAAATGAATTGATTGAAACTGCAACTGCGGGAAAACCCAAATGTCGTCCTTCGATAGCGGCAGCCACAGTCCCTGAATAAATGACATCATCACCAAGATTTGGCCCACAATTAATTCCGGACACAACCATATCGGGTTCATCGTCAAGTAACCCGGTTAGCCCCAGATGTACACAGTCAGTAGGCGTTCCGTCGACATGATACCAACCGGATTGTACCTGAGTGGCTCGCAATGGCATTTGAAGCGTAAGCGAATTACTGGCTGCACTTCTGTCTATATGAGGCGCTACAATGCTGATACGAGCGATATTGTTCAATGCGGCCGCCAGCTCGGTCAGTCCAGGCGCATGATAACCGTCGTCATTGCTCAGTAAAAGGTGCATGCCAATATTCGTGTAAAAAGTATACTCTCAGAACTATCAAATCGACATATAATAGCAGTCAATACGGCTGGCTTCGTAACAATATTTCAAGTAATTACCACTTCAATGTCAGATCAAAAAGATAAGCAGAACAACGCGCCCATTTTTGCAGAGCTGCTCGATGGGGTAAAGGTTTTGTCGAAAAACGACAAGGTCGTACACGAATCGCCCAAGCCACGCCCGATACCGAAACAATTTCACCGCGATGAACGCAACGTTCTGGATGAGCTACTGGTGAGCCCAACAGAGTTTGAGGACATGCAACCCGGTGACAGTTTATCTTATGTACAGGCGGGAATTCAAAAGCAGGTTTTTAGAAAACTCAAACGCGGGCAGTATAGCATTGAAGCAGAACTGGATTTACATGGCTCCACGCGCCTAGAGGCTGAACAGCAACTCGCTGAATTTATCAATGGATGCCGTGATCGTGGTATCCGCTGTGTACGCATTATTCATGGTAAAGGTTATGGTTCCAGCAACCATGGCCCCGTTATAAAGCCGTTAGTCAATCAATGGCTGCAAAAACGCACTGAAATATTAGCTTTTTGTTCAGCAAAGCCCACAGATGGGGGTACGGGCGCAGTTTACGTGCTTCTTAAGTCTGGTTAATAAATCAGATTTTAACGCTGTAGAAGAAAGCTTTTGTAATAACGCACATCACCTCGAATCAGCTCCAGATCTACAGATTGCGTATACTTAATTTGCTCAAATGCCTCTGAGAACTCTTCTGCACTAGTCGCCGCCCCCGTTGATGGCTACAATTAAATCTCCTTCCTGCAAATCAATAATCGAGGATATATCCTCTTTAGGCGCGGTTTTCACTTGAAAAGCTGCAAGGCGCCCATCCTGGACAAAAGGAACCAGATTGAAAGTGGTGATAAAATTTTCAGGCTTATCAAAAAGCTCTGCCTGTTCTTTATCTGGAACCGTGACCGGTTCTGACCACACTATCTGACTTATAGCCGAAGTTTTATCAACGCTCAGACTGCGCAGGGTTAGAGTTTGAATTTGATCATTACAATAGAAGCTGACGCGATTTCTGCGTATATAATCCAGCACGCAGCCTGACACCACATCACCCACTCGCAAGATCAACTCTTTACTTTCTTCTTTGTCAAATAAGACCGCTATTGAATCAGAGTTATTCATCACTACTCCACTTAGCTCGAAATTAGCCAGCTTAAGTGGAGTGCTAGAAACGGCAGGCAGGACTAAAGCAAAAGATAGAACGGCAGCTAATATCCAACGGCGATTAGACAGGATAAAAGGCGATGGGATAGTTAAAAGTAAATACCGGAACATCTTTAGCTCCAAAATTTATCAGTTTTACACGTTGAATAAGCTTTTTCTCAAGTTCCGTATCGGCCAATTCACTACTGACTATAGAGACTTCGGTCACTTTCCCTAGCACAAAGACACTGGTAGAGAGTGAGTCGGTATCGGTGGCATTAGGCCCCAAAATAGTGACGCTACGTACCAAGCGCGCAGAATCCACAGTCTTTGGACCAATAATATGATGCTATCTTACGTCATCTTCGTCGAAATAGCGCTCATAATCACCTGATGTAGAAAATGCCTCATTCACCAGCGGAATTTTGGCAATGACTTTTTCTTTATCCATAGGATGACGAATCCCTATAATCCACGGACGGCCCAGACGATCACCCATTATGCGCGAATCACCTCCTGCGGATACCAGAATATGCTCGATTCCAAGGTCTTGTGCTCGTGTCACCGCCAGATCCACGGCATAACCTTTGGCAATGCCACCCAAATCTATGTGAACACCCTCGCGTTTAAAATGAATGGTCCTGTCCCTTGGGTTTAACTCAATGTACCGGTAGTTCACTCCCTGTAAATATGCATCCTACTGTTTCTGATCTGGCCGAATTGATTGCCTTTAGTCATATAAATAACCGACACTGGCAAAAGTAATATCAAACGCACCCATGGTTTTAACCGAGTACTGCAACGATTTTTCGATCAGAGAATAAAGTTCCTCACTGATGGGCTGCACGCTTGAGGCCGCCTCACGATTGACTCGATACAACTCGCTAGTCTCTATATAAGGACTCATGCTTTGATTCACTTCATGCATGGCGTTCAACACGCTTTCCGCAGCTTGCTGTGCGATCGCCTTATCTTCGTGCCAAACTTCCATAAACATAAACTGATCCAGCAGATTTATTGGCATTTGTGAAACGCGATAGTTCATTATCCTTCAAATAAAGCTCGACTGCGAAGGTTATGTCTTGCATTTTTTCAGCCTGAACACCCTGGAAATCAAGATCCTTGTTAAATTTGCATGGACTGGATTACCGCTTCCGCGGGAATGGCGTAAAAAGGTTCTGGAGAAGATTAAATGAGTTTATTCATTGCACCACGTTCATCGTGCTCGATTAAACTGCTGTACTTCCCTATCTATCATTTCGGTCTGTACCATGATGACTAAAATCAAACGATACTGATAGTGTCGAAACAAACTCAATTATTGTGTTGCTTTACCTATCTATTGGTCATTCCTGCGGAAGCGGTAATCCAGTCCATGCGAATGCATATACCAACTTTAGCCAGATTCACCCCTATCCTGTAATAAAGTAGAATTACTCACATGAATGATAAAAATATTACCTATGACCCAAGTTGCATGGATGATTACGACCCAGCTTCAATGGATGCACAAATTGCCCAGCAACATATTCTGCAATCCATTTTACCCGTTGATGAAGTAGAAACGGTTGCCATTCGTGATGCATTAAACCGAGTAGTCGCCGAAAATATCTACTCGGCAATTGATGTCCCCAGCCATACCAATTCCGCCATGGATGGGTATGCCATTCGCAGTTGCGACATACCTAAAACATTGAGCCAGGTATTTCGGTTGATAGGTACCTCCTGGGCAGGCCGTCCCTATTCCGGGCTTGTTGGCGAAAATGAATGCGTTCGTATTATGACAGGCGCTGTCATGCCAGACGCTACAGACACGGTGGTGATGCAAGAGCATGTTCATGTCGATGACAAACTTATTACGATCGATAATAAGCAACAGGCGTATCAAAACGTCCGTCTCGCGGGTGAAGATATTGCACAGGGCGATCTCGTTTTCAGCCCCGGCCAATGTTTATCTCCTTCAGATATAGGACTCATTGCGTCTCTGGGGATAGGCGAAGTTAAGGTTCGCCGCAAATTACGCGTTGCTTTCTTTTCGACCGGAGACGAACTCGTCTCTATTGGATCTGAATTAAAAGCCGGGCAAATCTACGACAGTAATCGCTACACTTTATGGTGCATGCTCGCTCGACTGGGTGTAGAAATTAATGATCTCGGCGTAATACGCGATACTCCGGAAGCGGTCGAAAAAGCTTTCCAGAAAGCATCCGAAAATTCCGACATCGTCATCACTTCAGGAGGTGTATCTGTGGGAGACGCCGACTTTGTTAAAGCAACACTAGCAAAACTGGGTAAAGTCAATTTTTGGAAAGTGGCCATGAAACCTGGCCGACCTCTGGCATTTGGAAAAATTAAAAATGCCTACTTCTTTGGATTACCTGGCAACCCGGTATCCGTCATGGTGACATTTTATATATTTGTACAGGCTGCAATTGAAAAAATGATGGGGAGAGAACCCAAACAACGTTTGAGAATCAAGGCAATTTCAGAAAGCGATTTAAGAAAACGGTCGGGTCGCGTCGAGTACCAACGCGGTATATACCGAATAAATGATAACGGTGATTATCTGGTAAGTAAAACCGGCGCTCAGGGCTCAGGAATATTACGCTCCATGTCCGACGCCAATTGTTTCATTTACATGCCCATGAGCAGCTCCGGCGCTGGCAAAGGAGATAGCGTTGAAATTTGGCCGTTTGATTCATTTATTTAACTTAAATTCCTGCTTTTAAAGCTTACCGCGGCAGATTTAGTAAGCCGCGCGTTGCTTGGCGCCGAAAAGATTGGTTAGCCCTTTCAGACGTGCAGACAAGGAAAAATAGTTCTCCGGTTTAAGTCTCATGGTCCGCGTGGTTGGCTTACCTTTATTTATCACATTAAGCACAATTTTTTCGCCAGCTTTATGGCTGACTGCAATATGGTCCAGGGCAGTACGTGATAACACGCTTTCATCCACACCATTCACGGCCGTAACAATATCGCCTTCTCTCAATGGTGTGAGCAGTAATTTTCCTTTATTACCCACATGCGTAACACGCGTGGCAAAACCTTTAGGGTTCAAACCCAGAGAATTCTTTTCAGTTAAATCCAATGGCTCACCACGTGCAAACATTAACAATGGCTCTGGATTAAAATTTTCCTGCTGTGCAATCGTAAGGTTCCAGCTCTCCATATCAATTTCACCTGGATCGAATGTTGCCTTAGCCATCATCTCCGCCAGCTTTGGATTTGGGTTAACATCAAAAATCATGTGCACGCGTGTTTTATCTCCATTCACAACGGAGTGCAATGTTTGATTATCAAAGGTCCACGCGGAGCCTACCGCGAAATGCATTGCTCTCTTTTCAGAGAGTAGTACGGCACGATCATTGGATATAATAGGCACATGGATACGCACTTTTCTCATCCAGGCTTGATTATCGTCATAATGGGCACGAGTTATTCCATGAGGCTTTGTCCTGAATATAAATGCATAAACGGCACCCCTGAAAGGACCCTCTTCGGAAAGCAAAGTAGAGATATAAGGAAGCTTTTCAAGAATCGGGGAGTTAGATACATCGTCTGTACAAAAATCCTCATCAGTCCCCTTGTTACCCCCGCGCAATAACAACATATCAATAGAGCAATGCACATCTCACAGGCTACTACCCCAGGCTTCTGCAGGAATCTGATTGTATTCTTCTAGCAAACGTTCCTTATCAATGTCTAAATCAAATTTTAAAAAAGATTTCTTTTCACAGGCGGCATCTATGCTAGGTTGTTGATCTTTGACATCATCAGATTCTATTGTTACTGCATTCATTCTTGTATCCCTCTTCTATAGCGATTTGATAACGATTCTTAACATTAACCAAATCACAAACTTATTAAGATAATGCCGTATCCTACTCAACTTAAAAGACTACTTCTGTGAAAAAAAACACATAAATCATCGAGATTTATGTGTCTACTTATACTGCGATGTAGCACTATTGTGCACCTTGTCTCAATACTCTGATTTATTTATAGATTTGCAGGGCGCGGCACTATTTAAGCACCTTAAAAATTGTATAAACTGGTAAATATATATACATCCATTTAAATATCGACTCATATTCTCATAACTATTAACAGCTCAGGTACTACTTTGAACTCCAACCAGTACACTAACGGTGAATATTTGGAAAAAACCAAAGACTGGCATCAGGGTGACTCATACTGGAAAACACATAATATTCTGGACATGATTCGAAAACACGGACTTCAGCCAAAATCACTTTATGATGTCGGTTGCGGTGCGGGTGCTGTATTGACAGAAATAGAGAAGCATTTGCTGTCATGTTCTGATTTTCAGGGATTTGATATATCGCCACAGGCTATTGCAATAGCCAACTCTAGAGAAAATTCGGGCGTAAAGTTCAATAATGAAAATTTCCTGGAATCACAAACTGAATCACCGGATTTATTATTAATACTGGATGTATTTGAACACGTTTCAGATTATCGTGGTTTTCTGGATACACTGCGAAAAAAACCAATCAGATAATCTTTCATATTCCGCTCGATATTGCTGCCAGCGGCGTGCTTAACAAATCTGACTATATGCTTTCCATGTACGAGGATTATGGCCATCTACATTTCTTTACCAGGGAGTCAGCATTAATGACTCTCAAAGACCTTGGTTATAAAGTGATTGATTACAGCTTTACAGATGACAGAAGCCTAGACATCCCCTGCGGCATTACACCTCGATTATTTCGCTGGGTGCGCAATTTCATGTTTAGAGTTAACCCGGGACTGACTGCCTCAATATTTAGGGGTTATAATCTATTGGTTCTGGCTGAAGGAGATCTGGCAACGAAATAGATCGAAGTATCTGGCTATTTTTCACCAACCTTTAGTCTGTGGTAATCATCCATAGTATCCACTCCGATACCCGGATGTTCTATACATTCATCAATGACAATCTGGCCACCGTTCTCAAGCGCGCGTAATTGTTCCAGCCTCTCAATTTTTTCCAACGCAGAAACCGGCATCTTGATAAATTTCTTCAAATAGTTAACGCGGTAGGAATAAATACCGACATGTCGATAAACAGTATTCTCTTTTAATACTTTAACATCCACGTTTCGAATATAAGGCAATGAACTGCGACTGAAATACAGTGCTCGATTCACTGAATTTTTAGTCACTTTCACAATGTTAGGATCTTCATACTCCTGAATTGTGTGAATACGATGGCACAACGTTCCAATATCCGCATCAGGGCTTTGCAAAAGTAGCTCAGCCACCTGCTTTATATTGGCGGCAGGCATCTGTGGTTCATCGCCCTGCAAGTTAACCACAATCTCATCATCAGACCAACCTTGCAATTCCACCGCTTCGGTAATTCGATCAGTTCCTGACATATGTTCACAGCTTGTCATGCAGACCGGCGCATCAAACTTTGCTACTGCTTCTGCAATACGTTCATCATCCGTTGCAATTAGAACTGACTTTGCATCACTTTCACAGGCATTGCGATACACATGCTCAATGATAGGTTTATGTTGAAAAGTTAATAACGGCTTTCCAGGAAGGCGACTTGAGCCATAACGTACAGGGATAACCACTCGAAACGAGCTGGACATTATTTTTTCTTTTTATAATGCTGGTATTCTTCGTCGCTGATAGGACGCGCTTCTTCTTCCAGCATCACAGGAATATCGTCACGAATGGGATAAGCCAGTTTCGCTGAGGTCGAAATAAGCTCGTGCTTTTGCTCATCGTAAATCAAAGGGCCCTTAGTGATCGGGCAGGCTAAAATATCCAGTAACTTCTTATCCATCAACATTCCTTAGCAATACTTTCAATCGTGTCATAAAATTTTCCGGAAGCTGTGCTTTCACAGGGAGGTACCAGGCATTATCAATTTCCATGTCCATGCATTTTACCGCATCTTTCTCTGTCATGAGAATTGGATATTGCTCGGAAAAATTAAAATCTTCCAGGCTGTATTGAGCATGATCCCGAAAAGGATGCTCCATTACATTCAGGCCCAATGAAGTTAAGTGACTAAAAAACCGATGCGGGTTACCAATGCCGGCAACAGCGTGCACCAATTTTCCTTTAAATTGTTCAATACGACGTTTGTTTTGTGGGTTATTTAGTTGCCTGCATTCATCTATTTGCAAATGCATACAATCCTGACTCACAGTCGGTAATGATTTGGATGTGGTCACGATAAAATCCACATTATTTAGCCGGCTAATAGATTCTCGTAATGGACCTGCAGGCAGCAACCTGCCATTACCAAACACGCGTTCTCCGTCCACCATTGCGATTTCTACATCGTGTTCAAAACGATAGTCCTGTAATCCATCATCACAAATCACGACATTACAATGATGCACATTTATGAGTTTTTTTATAGCATCCGGCCGGTTTTGACTAACCACCACAGGACATTGGGTGTTTCTGAAAATCATTACAGGCTCATCACCAGCAACACTCGCAGAATGTGATTCATTAATCAACGTTATTTGAGTCAGGCTTCCTCCATAACCGCGGCTAGCTACTCCGGGGGCATAACCCATTTGTTTAAGATTATTCATCAGTGTAATCACCATGGGGGTTTTTCCAGTACCCCCTACCGTGATATTACCTACGACAATCACCGGCACTGTAAATTTAGATTTAGAAAGTGACTGCTTCCATTTTCGAATACGGCTTAAGAATAAAAAAATACTCGTCAATGGTGACAAAACCACTGCAAACCTACTATTTCCATACCATAATGCTTCTGCCCACTGGTGCGTTGAGCGAGCTGATTTATTAGGCATCAGCAACTGCCATATTCTTAAATTGGCGATGATACAGCTTGGCATAAGCGCCGTTTTTATTGACAAGCTCACTATGTGACCCATGTTCTACTATTTCGCCATGATCCATCACATAGATCTCATCTGCACTTTCTATAGTCGAAAGCCTGTGTGCAATCACAAAAGTTGTGCGATGCTTGCGCAGTTCATTAAGCGCTTCCTGTATATGATATTCGGATTCCGAATCCAGTGAAGAAGTCGCTTCATCCATAATTAAAATGGGAGCATCTTTAAGTAATGCTCGCGCGATGGCAAGACGTTGCCTTTGACCACCCGATAACAATAGGCCTTTATCACCAATCAGCGTATCGTATTTTTGAGGAAGCTTCTCAATGAATTCAGCTGCATGCGCCTGTTGAGAAGCCTTAATAACATCCTCTCTGGATTTGTCGGGCATGGCATAAGCAATATTATTCGCAATCGTGTCATTAAACAGAATGACTTCCTGACTAACCATGGAAATATTATCTCGCAGGCTTTTTAGGGTGATGTCATTAATTGAATGGCCATCGATACTAATTTCACCAGACTGAAGTTCATAGAATCGAGGAATCAGCTTCACCAATGTAGATTTGCCACTCCCTGACTTACCAACAAAAGCGACCATTTGATTGGGCTTAACGCACAAACTGACATTTTGTAATACTTTGTTCTTTTTCAAAGGGTAACTGAATGAAACATGCTTAAATTCAACCTCGCCTTTGCATGCCAGAAGTTTGGTTTTTCCTTCGTCTTTCTGCAGAGGTTGATCAATCATGTCAAAAACACTTTCACTGGCAGCGATGCCTGCTTGCAGAATTTGATTTATTGTCGTCAGTTTGCGAGCGGAATTAAGCATACTCATTACGGCAGTAACATAACTGGCAAAAATGCCAGGCGTCAGACCTGCTTTCACACTGGGATGAAACGCAACATAAACTACAACGGCAAAAGCAATTCCAACAATCAGTTGCACAAGCGGTGTATTGACTGCTTTTACTGCCACAAATTTAGTTTGATTACGTCGATTTTTATCGTTAACGACTTCAAAACGCTCAATTTCACTTTGTTCGGCAGTGAATAGCTTGACTATCTGCTGGGCACTGATCGCCTCTTCCACGCGAGCACTAATATCTCCGACAGAATTTTGAATACGATAACTGAGTTTTCTGAAGCGTAAAGTCGCATAGCGAATAACAAAATAAACCAGCGGTGCGGCAATAAACAGCACAAGGGTTAGTTTCCAGCTCAGATAAATCATCCAGCCCAACAGGCTGATCACGGTTAATGAATCGCGAATAATTATAGGAATGCTTTTTGATGCGGCCCAGGTGACCCGTTCCACGTCAAAAGAGAATTTGGAAAGAATTGCACCCGATGTCACTATGTCGTAAAAGCCCGCAGTAGAAAACAAAAGAGTTTCATGCATTTGTTTTCTTAGCACTTTGACAATTTCCTGCCCGATACTGCCAATAAAATATAACCCCATAAAACTGCCAAGACTACGCAGTGCGAAAATCCCGGCGATGGATAATGGCATCCAGATGATGCTTCTGTAATCTTCCGCGGCAAAAGCTTTGTCTATTATGGGTATCAATAACGCCGTAAAGGCAAGATTGGACAAAGCCACAACAGTCAGACCGATAATAGACAATATCAGTAATGCTTTATGTTTTTTTACATAGTGCAAAAGACGAACGTAAACGGACAGACCAGTTAAGTCTTGAGGCGAATCAGTTTGTGCTGTCGGTTTGCTCACTTGATGTTGCTATCAGAACTTTATTAATGCCAACTTTCCCTGCCGCATCCATGACAGAAACAACATATTGATGTGGGGTCTGAGCATCAGCTCGTATGGTAATATTTTCGACATTATATTTTTTAGTCATTTTGGTCAGGGCAGACTCCAGTGTACGTGTCTGCTTGTCAAGCAAAGTCTTGCCATCCATATAAAACTGACCATTACGATCAATTACGACTTCAAGATTCTTTTCTTTGCGCGATTGTACCGTATTCGCCGCCTCAGGTAATTCTATCTTTAGACTGGCATCATTATCAAAGGTAGTTGTCACCATAAAAAAAATCAGCAACAAAAACACCACATCTATCAGCGGTGTTAGGCTGACATCGGTTTTATCTTCGTCGTCTAGATTGAATTTCATGGATAATTATTTTTCTTCCGACTGCACCTTACGCAAACCTTGCATCACTTCCACCAGCTTGATCGCCTCGCCTTCCATATCTACCACCAGACCATCGACTTTGCGCCGAAAATAGCGTACAAAAAATATGGCTGGAATGGCCACAGAGATACCCGCCGCGGTTGTAATTAACGCTTTTGAAATGCCATTTGCCAATTGCGCCGGATCACCTACACCCACACTGGTTATTACAGCAAATACCTGAATCATCCCTACTACAGTACCCAGCAGCCCCAAAAGAGGTGAGATGGCCGCAATCGTTCCCAAAGTAGTCAGAAATAATTGTAGCTCGTAAGCGGTGTGCCTACCGGTTTCCTCTATACTTTCACGCATAACATCGCGTGTGCTGAATCGATTCATCAGCCCGGCCGCAAGAATTTTACCCAAAGGTGAACTGTCACGTATGGCGGCTATTTTATTATCGCTAAGCTGCTTATTCTGATCGAGCTTCCAGACTTTTGCGACCAGATTTTCCGGTGCAACACGTTTTTTTTGCAAGCTCCAGAATCTTTCCAGCACGATAGCCAGAGCAATAACCGAACATCCCAGGATGGGCAACATTAGCCATCCGCCTGATTTGATGATTTCAAACACTCTGTAGATATCCCTTAGTTCTTAATAGATCCGTTATCTCTTTTCATGTAACGTCGAATGCCAGTAACGTTTGGCTTGTTGCCGATATGCAGTCTGTCTGATCACACTTCCACTGGCATCAAATAAAATGTCACAGCTCCCTGGTTGACCGTATCCACAATGTGCGCCCATGTCCAGATAGCGCTGGCTAATAGTAGCATGGGGAAAGCCATATCTGTTGTGGTAACCCGCTGAAAAAACGACAGTTTGCGGATGAACTAGGTCAACAAACCGATAACTCGAAGATGACTTGCTGCCATGGTGAGCTGCTATCAGCAAATTACTGGAGAAATAATCACCATATTGGTCAGCTAGCCAGTCTTCGGCCGTTTTTTCAATGTCGCCTGTAAGTAAAATATTGCCAGATGCATGGCTGATTTTCAGTACACACGATCAATTATTATCGTTCGATTGCCACTTTTCTGGCGGGTGAATGATTTCAAACAGCACATTATCCCAGCGCCAGTGCTGCCCCGCTCGGCATAGTTGAATGGAATCATGCAAATACAACTCAGGACGGTTGCTGATCATTAATTTTGCGACAATCACTTCATCCAGTAGCGGCTGTATTCCTCCTGAGTGGTCAATGTCATTATGGCTGGCGATGACCAAATCCACATGATGAATGGATTGCTGCTTTAAAAAAGGAAGCACAACCGCCTTGCCGAGGTTATACCCTGAAGGAAATCGCGCACCCGCATCATAAACCAAGACAAGATGCTGAGTTTTTTCTACCACGATTGAAAGTCCTTGCCCCACATCCAAAACAGTAAAGCGCATTTGTCCTGAAGTTAAGGCTGATTCACGAATAAAAAACAGTGCAGCAATAAATACCCAGGCAATATGCCGTGCCGGAACACCCCGAGCCTGTATCAGGATAAACAACCCGATCTCATAAGCGATCACACCCAGTAATTTGGGACTGAATTGCAGTGAGGCATAATCAAATAAAGCCGCTTGCTGCAGACCTGTCCATAATAATCCAAGCAACTGATCAGATAATCCAAATAACACTTCACTCCCGGTCACGTCCAGTAAAAAAAACACTTGCGCCAACAAAAGCAGAGGCAAAATCACAAAACTGACCCAGGGTATCGCAAACAAATTAACGAATGGGGAAATAATTGACGCTTGGGAAAAGAAAAATAAACTGACCGGGAATAAAGCCAGCCCCAAATAGAACTGTACGGCAAGCATACGCAGCCATTTACTTATATGTTGTGTACCTTGAAGCACAATATAAATGAACAGCACGGCTAAAAATGACAACCAGAATCCTGCATTTAATACGGACAATGGATTGATAATTAACGTCAGTATTAACGCCACAGACAGTATCGGAACATTCAATAGCGGTTTGCGAAACAGAATTGCTAACAGCCCCACCATCACCATGATCAGAGCCCGCTGTGTTGGCAGTGAAAACCCGGCAAGATAGGCATAAAATATCGCTACCATCATCGCTGCCATCGCTGCAATTGATTGTGCAGGGATCCGCTCGCACAACCCGGCATGACATCGAGCCAAACGCCCAACAACAAAAAACATCGCCACACTGATTGCACTCAGATGCAATCCTGAAATAGCTAACAAATGAGAAGTCCCTGTCTCACGCAGAACCTGCCACTGCTCCTGCTGAATGTCATCACGATATCCGTAAGTCAGCGCCAGCATCAAATTCGAATTTTGATAACCTGCGGATACTGCCCTAAAACGAGACAGCCAGGCTTCGCGCAAACCCGATTGTGGCTGCGATTCTGTAACAGACTGTTCACATTTGCCTGAGCGTACATAGCCTTTGGCACCAATGCCCTTCAAGAACATCGCTCTTTCGTGATCCAGGCTACCAGGGTTTGAATAACCCCATACCTGTTTTAAGCGCACTACGAACTGGCAGTTTTGATGTTGCCGAATTACCTGATCAGGTCTATACCAACTTAAAATGACTTTATCAGGCAATCCTTGCTGATACTGGTGTATGGTTTGATCGCTTATTTCAAATTCAAATCGTGAAAACTGTTCACTTTCAGAATCAACTTCAATCACCTACCCTTGAACTCTAATCTCTTCGTCTTCAAGCACAGGCGACAACGCTGGATAAATAACAATCAGAGAAAATAGCATGGCCCAGCAGTAACCCAATACTGGAAATAAAAGAAAACGTGTTTTGGGGAACTTTATACCGATAAAGATACACAGCGGCAGAATCAGTAAAGTGTAGTGAGAAGGGATTTGACCTGAAGTCTGAAATAAAAGCACTCCCAGCAAAAATGACAATGCGATCCACGCGATATTCATGCCATAATTACCCGCAGACAGTAACCTTGAAACAATTCAGCAACCCTAGCAATGCCTCGAAAAATTCTAAGAAGGATTTTCCCAAACCTTGACTCGCTAAAAAAAAGTCAGTCACTGGAAATGTTCGGCCATGCCGGAAGGGACCCCAATCTATGGCATTTGAATCGACGCTCCGTCTCCAGAGCCGTTGCCGTGGGGTTGTTTTGTGCATTTATTCCAATACCCGGACAAATGTTACTGGCTGCAGCACTGGCTATTATCGTACGCGCCAATATTCCCATCTCGGTTGTTTTGGTATGGGTATCAAACCCGATCACCATGCCACCACTTTTCTATACGGCTTACAAATTTGGCGCCATGTTATTAGACGTAAAAGTTCAGCATTTTCATTTTGAATTCAGTTTGAACTGGTTATTTACTGAATTACAGGATCTATGGCAACCGTTCCTGCTGGGATGTTTGTGCACTGGCGCACTGGTGGGCGCAATTGGTTACATTTCAATGCAGTTGTATTGGCGCTGGTATGTCACCAGTATCTGGAATGACCGAAAAAAAAGAAAAGTACGACATGGGTAACAAAAGCAAAGATGTTTCTACGCATTCGCCATCCTCACTTATCTGTTATTTCCGTGCGAAAGATAATCTTTTTTACTCCGCGATTCCCGCAAATGCCCGAATGAAAAAGAAATAACTTTTCTAGCTTTGATTAGAAATTACTCCTTGCATTTCTAATATTTCCGCCATTACTGACAGTCGTGCGAAGATGACCGAGGTAACGCAGGATGATAAGAAAAAGCTATTTATTCTTACACTATTAACGCCAGTTTTTGCTCGCGCGTCAATTGTTTGATTTCATGTTCTCGGCTTAAGGCCAAACCTTTTTCGGCAAACTTTTCTATGTAGATAAGTTGAAAAGGACCACGGCCTTTTGTGTATTTGGCTCCCTGACCGTTTTCATGTTGTTGTAATCGACGCGGGAGGTCATTGGTGATGCCTGTGTACAGCGTTTTATCTTTGCAACTTAGTATGTAAACCACCCAATCCGCCATATTTAAGCCGCAGTCAGCACGCCGTCTTTGATTTCATAGACCACATCCATAATTTCCACCATTTTCATGTCGTGTGTCACCATGACGATAGATGTATTCAGTTCTTTATTTAATTCCATCATGAGCGCATACACCTGTGCTGCCGTTTTACTATCCAGATTACCTGTGGGTTCATCAGCGAGTATGACTTTAGGTTGTGTGACTAACGCACGTGCAATTGCCACCCGCTGACGCTCACCGCCGGACAGTTCGCTGGGTTTATGTAGAATACGTTCTTTCAGTCCGACTCTTGCCAAGATTTCTTTAGCTTGTTGCTGAATACCTTTCACCGATTGCTTACGTACCATTAACGGCATGCTGACATTTTCCAACGCGGTAAACTCCGGCAACAAATGATGAAATTGATAAATAAAACCCAGATACTGATTACGCAGTTCACCACGCTTTATGTCATTAACTTCACTGAGCTTATTGCCACATAGCATTACTTCACCTTGAGTGGGCTTATCCAGACCGCCGAGTAATTGCAGTAAGGTACTTTTGCCACTGCCGCTAGCTCCCACAATAGCTACTCTTTCACGTGCGTTGATAGAAAGTGTAATTTCTTTTAGTACCGCAACATTAATATCGCCATCATGAAACGTTTTGCTAAGACGATTAACTTCAATCACTTTGTCTTGAGTCGCTTCCATTATTCGTACCTCAGCGCTTCCGCTGGCTCTGTTTTTGCTGCCTTGCGAGCCGGATATAACGTGGCGAGAACTGTCAGGAAGAAAGAAATACAGGCGACATAGATAACATCACCCATGCGTACTTCTGAAGGCAAGTCGCTGATATAGTAAACGCTGGGCGATAGCACCTTCATATTAAACAGGTGCTCAATAAAAGACACCAGACTTTCCAGGTTCAACGCCAATGCAAGCCCGCCTGACACGCCCAGCACTGTCCCCACAAAACCGATCAAACTGCCCTGTATGATAAAAATCCAGAGTACGCTGCGCGATGACACGCCATAGGTGCGCAAGATGGCAATATCCGATTGCTTGTCCGTCACCACCATAACCAACATGGAAACTACGTTAAATGCCGCTACTGCAACAATTAAAGTCATGATGATAAACATCATTGTTTTTTCCATTTTGACAGCTCGGAAAAAGTTTTCATGTCGACGTGTCCAGTCAGTAACCCACAACTTTCCACCCAGTTGCTGATTTAACTGATGCGTTATTTTAGGCACACGGAACAAATCGGATAACTTCAAGCGCAGGCCAGTGACTTTATCCTTCAGTCGATACAGTTTTTTGGCATCTTCGATGTGAATAATCGCAGTATTTCGATCAAATTGGTTCATGCCCACTTCGTAAATTCCGGCCACTGTGAATCGCCGCAATTTTGGTAAAATACCTGCCGGTGTAACGGATGCTTCCGGCGTAATCACCGTGATTTTTTCACCCACTCGCACACCTAAAAATCTCGCCAATTCAGTACCAATCAGGATACGAAACTTCCCCGCTTCCAGCGCATCGAGATTATTTTCCAGCATGAAATTGTTTATTTCGGATACATCAGATTCTCTATCTGGATCGATGCCATTTAACAATACGCCAGTCACCTGAGTGCTTTTAACCACCATCGCCTGACCTTCTACATAAGGGGCCATGCCGACGATTTCTTTCACCTGTTGCAGTTTTACGGACGCCGCTTGCCAGTCATCCAGTGTGCCATCCAGTTCCAATACATTGGCATGCGCCGTCATGCGCAACATGCGGTCACGCACTTCAGTTTGAAACCCGTTCATTACAGACAACACAGTAATAATAACAACTATGCCCAATGCGATACCCAACACCGAGGTAAGTGAAATGAATGAGATAAAGTGGTTACGTCTTTTGGCGCGCAGATAACGTAATCCAATGAATAATTCCAGAGGTCTAAACATTAGAAATTACTTTAATATTTAAATATATATTTATGATTTATATATGTTAATTGAAAATATAATTCCCGAGTCCAAATCTCAACTATCTACGGACAAAGAATCATCGTTAATCTGAAAAAAACCCCGAATTATCATGTTTCAACAGGAATACTATGCTTAAAATTTCGACCGTATGGTATAGTTAATGACACTATTGCAACAGGATATATTCATGACCTCTAGAGCCTTATCCAAAGCTTTGTATAAAGCCGTGCGTTATTGTATCGCATTATCATTTGTTTGCGCTTTCAGCGTGCAGGCAGATGTGATCAAAATGCCATCGCAATCGCCTCAAGTTGTCACCAGCGACTCTGCACCTGTGCGTGGCATGAGCAAGCATCAGGTAGAGTCCAGTTTTGGCGCACCGCAGGCCATTAGCGGACCCGTAGGTGAACCAGCTATTTATCGCTGGGATTACGCGAACTACTCGGTGTTTTTTGAGAAGAATTACGTGATTCATTCTGTCGTCACCTCCAGTAAGTAAAAACACTGGGAATTTTCTACACGACAATCAATAATAGCAGGCGATCGACTCTTAATTTCACTTGGCTGTGAATAATTATTACCCACTTCCTGAATGGCATTCTCAAGGTGCCACCTTATTAGTATGGCCCCACCGATACTCGGACTGGGCGCATATGCTGGATGAAATCTCTTCCTGTTACCTGGACATGGCTAAAGCCATCTCTCAAACTCAGGACGTGATTATTGCCTGTTACAATTCCGATCATCGACAACATATCAGAAGCCTTTGTCAAAAACATGGTTGTGATATGCGTCGAATCGTTCTAATAGTGATCGAGAGTAATGATACTTGGGTACGTGATTTCGGTCCGCAACTGCTGCTTGGAAATAAAGAGTACCAATATCTTGATCTGGAGTTTAATGCATGGGGAGAACAATACGCCTGCCGCCTCGATAATCTGTTTGCAGAAACATTATTTAATCTGGCCGCTACGCCCCGCTGTCATTATCATCGTTGTCCATTGGTCGTGGAAGGCGGCAACCTGGAATTCGATAGTAATGCCTGCCTATTAACCAATATTGCATGTATAAAACGCAACATGAAAAATGAGCAGTGTGATACTGACGAATTAATTCAACGCATTAAACAGGAATTATCCGTAAAGCGTGTGTTAACGGTTGATGTTCCGCCACTCTCAGGCGATGATACGGGTGGGCATATTGATACACTGGCAAGATTTATTGATGACGAAACGATTGTTTATGCTTCCTGCCATGACTCAAATCATCCTGATCATGCCTGTCTGTTACAACTGCAAACACAATTGCGCAGTCTGACTACCAAACAGGGAACGCCTTATCGACTTATTCCGTTGCCTGTACCGAAAAAGTCAATTTGCCTGGATGAAGATCATTATGCGCCTGCCAGCTATGTCAACTTTGTGTTCATCAATGGTAAAGTGCTGGTGCCCATACATGACGACGAACATGACCAACGCGCTCTTGAGATATTTGCCGAGAATTGTCCTGACCGAGAAATCGTCGGTATTAACGCGCTGCCATTGTTGAAGCAATTTGGTAGCTTGCATTGTGCAACACTGCACATTCCAGAAAATGTCATAGATACGAGATCACTGATTGATGAAAGCAGCATTAATACAACACGCTAACACGTCACAAACACAACAGAACTTAGGCTACACTCTCGCGCAAATAGAAACCGCAGCCAAACAGGGCGCCGAACTGATTGTATTACAGGAGTTACATGGCTCGTTATATTTTTGCCAAACGGAATCGCAACAACATTTTGAGCTGGCAGAAAGTCTGGATGGTCCCACCGCGAGCGCACTTGCGCAGTCTGCCAAGACTAATCATGTCGTGGTTGTCGGCTCTTTATTTGAGAAGCGCGGCAACGGTATTTATCACAACACGGCGGTTGTGTTTGATAAAAATGGCGAATTGGCTGGCTTCTACAGAAAAATGCATATTCCAGATGACCCCGGCTATTATGAAAAATATTATTTTACACCGGGCGACAAGGGCTTTACCCCAATACAAACAAGCGTTGGCTGTTTGGGTGTTCTGGTCTGCTGGGATCAATGGTTCCCGGAGTCCGCGCGTTTAATGGCTCTGGCCGGCGCAGAGATTTTAATTTTCCCTACCGCAATTGGCTGGGATATGAATGATACAAAAGAAGAAAAAGCACGACAATTGGATGCTTGGATTACCATACAGCGCAGCCATGCCATTGCAAACAATCTTCCTGTTATTAGTGTTAATCGCAATGGACATGAGGACGATCCCAGTCATCAGACAGATGGCATAGAGTTCTGGGGTAACAGCTTTGCCTGCGATGCAAGAGGCAGAATCATCAACGCATGTTTAAACAGCAACAATGAAACTGTTATTGTCGATATAGATATGAATGAATCCGACCAGCAAAGACTTCTCTGGCCATATTTTCGCGACCGCCGTATAGATGCCTATGAGGACATTACCAAACGTGCAATTGACTAATTATTCTCTTTCGGTGTTTTAATCCCCAACCAAAAGGCCGCGCAACCCACCAATATGACCGAAGCTGAAATATACAAAAGCTTGGTGTATTTATGTACCTCTCCAAGCCACTGCGTGTAGCCAGAAGACTCAAGAAAATAAAGAATTGCACCTGACATAGCGGCGACAAAAGAAACCAGAAGACTCCATGCTGGCACGTTGTGCTTCTTGGCAAAAACGGAAAAGAAAACAACAGGCGCCAAAAACAGTGAAGCCGTACCACTGACTGCGACAGCGCTGAACAAATCACTGCTACCAAAGAATACACATAACACACCCAGCAGCATAAATATCAGCATTACCAGGCGACCATTCATCACACTGGGTGATATCAATTTCATGTCTACAGCAATTAATTTAGATGCACTGGATAAACTACTGTCCAAAGTCGACATCGCGGAAACAATCAGAGCAACAGATAATAACAACATTGGCCACTCCCCCAGCATACGCAACAATACAGCATTCATATCTTCGCCCTGCAGCGCATGGGCGCCAGCCAATACTCCCAGACAACCAAATGCAATGATACAAACAATACTCAACCAGGAAGCATGCAGAAAACTTTTTCGTGTCGTACCACGATCTGCCAGAAAGCCCCTGTCCATCATAACCGGATCATGCATGGGATAGCTCCAGATTTGCAATATTGCAACCAGCAATAATATCGGACCCGGCTGACTAATATCAAAACTGATAAACTGCAAGTCCATAAGGGGAAATTGGCCGCTGCCGTATACAGATAATAACAACAGCAACATTACAATAATGAACATGCTCATTTGGGTCACATCCCACTTAAGGGATGCGTGTAAGCCACCCAGTATAGAGTAAGACAGCACTAGTGCCGAAAATCCAATAATCGCCAGACTGTATATACTTGAACCTGTTACACCAAACAGGATGCCCACTACTAGCAGATTAGCAAAGACTTCGCTAATTAAGCGAACACTCACTACTACGTTGTAACAAAACAAACCGACACGACCAAAGCGACAACTCAAAAATGCATGCAGACTTTCAAAACCCTGATGAAAACATATACCTTCAATGATTTTCGAGCCGGTTAAAAATGACAGATAGTAACCTGCATAAGCAAGTGTTCCCCAGAGACCGTAATAATAACCAAGGATGGCGGCATTCATTAACGACCTGGCAAAAATCCAGGTCGTCACTTGAGAAAATGTTAATGTTAGAATTCCCGGCTGTTTACCATCAGGTGAAACTCCGGAAAAAAAGAATGTTCGCTACAAGTTTTGGGCAGCAATATGAATGAAACAACTGCTGTAATGCCAGTAATGGCAAATAATAAATAATCCATTAATCCTCGGCAGAGTTTTTATTCAATTAAAATCAGACCCAAGTTTTGACTTTCTTATTACATATGGCAAATTTGGCATGGCAGGACGCCATCAGTTATTTATTAAGAAAAAATAATTGCTCACCCTTTACGCGATAATTCTCAATGAGTTGTTGTCCTCGCTCGCTTAATAGCCAGTCAATAAACTGATTAGCCAGCTCAGTTTTAACATGCGGATGTTTATCAGGATTTACTGCAATCACACTGTACTGATTATGCAAAGGTGGATCACCCTCCAACACAAGAATATGATTCTGCTTATTACCAAAACTTACCCAGGTCGCCCGATCAGTAATGGTATAGGCCTCCATACCTATCGCAGTATTTAATGTTGCTCCCATACCTGCACCGGCTTCGCGGTACCAGCTACCACTGTCTTTGACTGCATCTATATCGGCCAACGCCCATAAAGACAGTTCTTTTATATGTGTTCCACTATCATCACCGCGAGAAACAAAAATTGAATGTGTCTTGGCAATTCTTTGCAGTGCTTGCATAACATTTTTGGCAGTTTTTACATTTGCAGGATCTGACTCAGGACCCACCAAAATAAAGTCGTTATACATAAGCTCAAGACGTTCAACACCATAACCCTTAGCCACAAATTCCTCTTCACGTGATTTGGCATGTACTATTAACACATCGGCATCCCCATTTTGCGCATTCTTTATTGCCTGCCCGGTGCCTACCGCAACGACTCTCACATCAATACCAGTATCTTTTTTAAACTCGGGTAACAGGTAATCATATAAACCTGAATTTTTAGTAGATGTTGTGGATTGCAGCAGTATATACCGGCTTTCGTTCGCAAAACTGAGTTGAGTGGCGAACAGGATAATCCCTGCAACAATATATTTTAAAAAATTATTCATATGCATTGAGCTTTCTTACCTTGATTAAAATGAAAAAGTGAACTGAATGTATAAAAAATTTGAATCGCTTTAGCCATTGCCACGAGGATACTGTTTACAATCCTACCTCTAAATAAGTTCGCTCCAGAAATTTTCAAATACAGAATCATCCAATATTCCAGCGAAGATTTCGGGAAATCTCCAGAGTTGTCTGTTTATGGTTCGATTACATTAATCAGCATTCTTGAGAGTGGCTAATTACTCTCGATTTTGTGCAAATAGGCACCAGTCGCGCTGCTATCGCTTACAATGGCCCGAGCTGAAAAATACCTAATAACCAATATATGCATTATTATTCTTATAATTATTGAAATAATTTGCATGTCTATTGTAATTTCATTAAATAATGTTGCAATATGACATGCAGTGATTAATTAAATTATGCACTTTAGTTCATATGAAACTGTCCATCTCTCCTTCCTGGAAATTTTCCACAGACCTGACTGGCCCGATTGATCCGGTACTGATGGATTTGCTGCGTTATCTACAAACCGATCACAAACTCACCCAGGCAGCGGAGCATGCCAATATTTCATATCGCCATGCCTGGAATATTCTAAAAAAGTGGAACGAGCAGCTAGGCAAACCCTTGGTCACTCAAAGTAAGGGCCAGGGCACTCGCCTCACCGAGCTGGGTGAAAAACTTGTCTGGGCCGAGGGTCTAATCGAAGCTCACCTTACCCCCAGCATCAGCACATTAACATCCACCATTAATCGCGAGCTCAATAGTTTTTTAGGTGAAGGTGAAAACGTTTTAAGGATTCATGCCAGTCACGGTTATGCCATTGACGTGATTCCTAAACTTGATCAAGAAGACAGTACAATTGATATCAAATATATGGGAAGCGCTGAAGCGATAGAGTCATTAATTAATGATAACTGCGACATAGCCGGCTTTCACATATGCACACACCCACTTGTACGCAAAGAAATCAGCAATCAACATTATCGTTCCCTGGTCATAGGTAGTCACACTATTATTCAAATGGTAATACGCCAGCAGGGTTTTATTATCCAAAAAAATAATCCCAAATCTATTTTATATTTAATGGACTTAATCCGTCCTGGTATTCAATTTATTAATCGACAGAAATCTGCAGGCACAAGAATCTTATTAGATGAGCTGCTTAAATGTTGCGAGATTAGCAAAAGACAAGTAAGTGGTTATAACAATGAAGAATATACACATACTGCAGTTGCAGCACACATAGCCAGTGGTGCGGCAGATGTTGGCTTTGGTATTGAATACGCGGCAAGAAAATTCAATTTAGATTTTATTCCAGTTATTTCAGAACAATATGTGCTTGCCTGCAAAACAGAAGCCCTTGATAAACCTACCATAAGTTCGCTTATTTCCAATATTAAAAGCCATACTTTCGCAGAACAAATATGCAACCTGCCAGGTTATGAATTGGATTCTGTAGGCACTTTAATCAGCGCAAAAGAATTTCTTAACAGTTAAATCCAGCGTCTCACTCGATTTTTATATGCCAGGTACTCATCAGAAAACCTGTCTTCCAGCATTATCTCTTCTTGCAGAACATATGTGTAATGAATCCATACGGCAAATACAGATATAACCAAAAATGCGCTTAAAGATTGTAAAAACAATCCTCACCCGAAAAGAAAAACGAGCATGCATACATAAATGGGATTACGACTAATAGTGTAAGGCCAGGCCAAAATTAGAAATGATGATTTCCTGAATGGCTTAATTTCTGTTTTGTGTTTATAAAAAACATAAGCGCAATATAAAATGCAAACAAAAGAAGCCCCCATAAGCAAATAAGAAATGACTCGCGTATTCTGCCAAGACATGAGCGGCAAGAATCTACTCATCAGATACATCACTATCATCGAGCTTAACACTCCATAAGGAGGTAGAAATTTTGTCTTATTTATTTGTGGCATTATTCATTAGCATGATCGGCATTGCTTGCTTGTGATTGAATGTCAATTATAACTCTCTTAGCCCTACTCTTTTACATTATAACGATGCTGATTGTAGCTAAACATTAACGACAAATGCGTATGGTGATCATTATTTACCTACAGGATGATATAAGCCCCCTGTCACCCCCGTTACAGCGGGGATCCACCAATTATCAAACTATACAGAACTCGCTAAGCCTGCTGGATTCCCGCATGCGCGAGAATGACGAATTTTTTACTAGCGACGCTACAGAGATCCAGTTACTTTCTGTCATCCCCGTGGAAACGGGGATCTAGTCATCATTAAGTGATAAAGAAAATCCAAACTTCACCTAGATTCCCACTTGAGTGAGAATGACGAAGAATTATAGTGAGAAGCCCAGTATCAAATGCGAGCGAAAATGATTACTTATTTCTTAATCGCTTAGACATTCATGGATCTGATCTTGAGACAGATGGACTTAGGTCAGCTATTCTGCAATAGCATCAATATCCAAAGTAATGTCTGCTGTGTTGGATTTAGAAAAGTCTACAACAATCGGTCGGGAGATAAGGTCACCCTTTTGAGTGATGGCTTGACCGCTTTTTGATACGCGCGCTAAGACTTCGACTTTTTCAAAGGTATCGATGTTCATATTAGGCATCATGGCCATTTCTTTTTTCAAGGTCACTTTAGCCGGCAGGTTTGAGACAGTTAATCGCGCTAATGAAAGTGGCATTTTGGGACCATCAACTGCCCTTGCATATATAAATAGCGTATCGCCGCTTTCTGCCTTTTGATTAACTTTTTCATTTAACGACACAGATACGTTTATTGATCTTGTGTTGCCAGAATCTTTTTGCGCGATCTGTTCCGGTTCTTCCAGTTCCTCCATTCCTGCTTTGCTGCGAGCATCACTCAGGAATGTAAGCAGGGAGGATCTCACATCTTTTCTGTCAGCTGGCACCAGTGAAAGCAAGGTCGTCCAGTACTCCACGGCTTTGGGGAAATCAGAATTTGTATAATACGCATAACCCGAATACCAAAGACCACGTTCGTCTTTTGGATTAATAGACAGTGCTTTGTTAAGCAGGGTTTTCTCATAATCTGCAAATTTTTCACCATTGGCAAAAGCAGAAGCTTCGGCTGTCAGCACCAGCAATTCAGGATCTGATTGATTCACCAACTTCAGGGCTTTCAGATAAGCCTGTCGTGCTTCATGGTATTTTTTAATTACAAAATATGATTGTCCCAGCATGCACCACCCTTCAACGCTATCTGGTTTGTCTTTCAATTTTGCTTCCAGACTGGCAATGGAACTTTCTATAGACTGAACCTGATTGTTAACTGCTTGAGCCTGAGGTGATATTTCATTAGTAAACCCGCCGGTACTCACTGAGTGATACATCAGCAGTGCGATCACGGGTAAAGCCACCATTACCAACAACGCGATAATGGCATTACTTCCCGTACGTGTTTCACTGCTTTCTTCTTGTGCAGCATCCTGTAACAACGTCTGTTTAAGATCGACTACGGCTTGATCATATTCTTCCTGGTCGAGTAAATTTTTATCCAGATCCGCTTGTAAATCTTCGACTTTGCCTCTGTAGAGCGTCTTATTCATTTCAACTCTGGATATAGTCACGCGTTTCTTATTGGGAAATATCAGCGGGTACAAGACAAACACAAGCCCTACAAATATTAACAGAACTACAACTAACCAGAAAATAGCGCTCACGAATTCAGTCCCTTAATCTTTATCTTTTTTATCTTTTTCCAACAGTTCTTTGATACGCTGTTCATCTTGTTCCGAGAGAGCGCTACTGTTGGTAATTTTTGCACGTTTACTAATCATCAAAACAACAATAACGACACCGCCAATCAATAACAGATATGGGCCTAACCACAGCAAGAGCGTTCGTGGTTTAACAGGAGGTTTATATAAAACAAAGTCACCGTATCGATCCGACATGAAATTAAGAATTTCCTGATTGGTCGCTCCATGCTCCATCATTTCCTTTACTTCAATTCGCAGATCATTGGCCAGCTCTGAAGAGGATTCTGCAACGGTCTGGTTCTGGCAAACCAGACAACGCAGTTCATGTA
This sequence comes from uncultured Thiotrichales bacterium, assembly GCA_964636225.1. GTDB lineage: Bacteria > Pseudomonadota > Gammaproteobacteria > UBA4575 > UBA4575 > UBA1858. The sequence goes on from CAZWQM010000001.1 coordinate 125,778, forward strand.
GCAATTGTGAATACCTTTGTTCATATTCAGGCGAGACCGTGATGACTTCTGCGTGCAGCGGAACAAGCAAAAATGCAATCAACAGAAACTGTTTAATAAAAATCTTCATTGACCATTACCCGCAGTGATGGCTTTAATTTTCGGCACAAACTGTTTCTCCCACACATCAGGTGTCATGATGCCTACTAGTTTATGCTGAATAATTCCATCACCATCAATCAGGAAAGTCTCGGGAGCTCCATAGACACCAAAATCAATTCCGATACGGCCAGTTTCATCAAAAATATTGGCAATATATGGATCACCATATTGATCCAGCAAGTAAATAGCATCTTCACGATTATCTTTATAATTTAAACCATAAATAGGTACATTCAGCTTTTCTGCAAGATACACCAGTGACGCGTGCTCCTGCCTACAGGCTGCACACCAGGTAGCCCATACATTTACCAAAAAGTAATCACCTGTCAGATCTTTATTACTGATAACTTTTTCAGGATCTCTCAAAGTAGTTGCTGCAAACGTCGGGACAGGTTTACCCACCAGTGGTGAAGGCACCAGTGTTGGGTCTTTATACAACCCAATGTATAAAAAAACGGTGAGCACTAAAAATAAAATCGCTGGAATAAGAAAACGAAACATGTCAATCAGTCTTAATAATCAGGCTGAAGTTTTCTGCAGGCGTGTTTTTTCTTTAGCACTGTTTTCAACTTTGGTTAAAGTTCGATAACGTTTATCCATGGCGCCTAGTAACCCACCAATGGCCATCAAAAGAGCGCCTATCCAGACCCATTGAATAAATGGACGATAATAAAGTCTCAAGCCCCATTCATTTTCATCAGCTTGTTCTCCGAGTGCGACGTACAAATCTCTAAACACCCCGGTTTGAATGCCTGCCTCAGTCATCGGATTTCTTTGTACAGAATAAATTCTCTTTTCAGGGTACAGTTTAACAACATCTTTACCCTGTTTTTTAACATCTACGGTTCCACGCAGTGCCTGGTAGTTCGGCCCTTGTGCAGACATCACATACTCTAAACTAAATGTATAACCTGCCAGTTCAACGGGCTGTCCGAATTCCACACTTAATTCTTTTTGATCACTAAAGGCACTGGTAAACACCACACCCAGAATAAATATGCCTATTCCAATATGGGCAATGACCATACCCCACATGGCCCGGGGAATTTTTGAATATGCTTTACTTAATGAAGTAGAGTTATCCCGTTTTGCGATGAGTCGGGATACCGCATAGAAAGAAGTCAGAATCGCCCATACTGCAGAAGCAATTCCCACAGCTGTCATTACAGTTGTTTCTCGATAAATTGCCAAAGGTAATATGACCCCCAGCACTATTCCCAGTGCCAGTAATATTTTCAGCTGATTGAAAATTTCTTTAACCGACACACGCCGCCATTTAGCTATCGGCCCAATTCCCATTAGCACGACCAAAGGCAGCATTAATGGAACAAACACCGCAGAAAAATACGGCGGACCTACTGACAACTTGGGTAATCCCAGAGCATCAAGGAACAAGGGATATAAAGTGCCTACCAGTATGGTAATCATTGCAACTACCAGTAGCACATTATTAATTAACAACATGGTTTCTTTGGAAACCACTTCAAACCTTCCACCGGCAGTGAACTGTGTGGCTCGCCATGCATATAGCATTAAAGAACCTCCGACAACCACGGCAAGAAATCCCAGAATATACACTCCGCGCGCAGGATCACTGGCAAATGAGTGCACTGACACCAACACACCGGAACGAACCAAGAATGTACCTAGCAGGCTTAATGAAAAAGCCAGTATAGATAAAAGAATCGTCCAGCTTTTAAAAGTGGAACGTTTTTCTGTTACCGCGAGAGAATGAATAAGTGCTGTACCCACTAGCCATGGCATAAAAGAGGCGTTTTCAACGGGGTCCCAGAACCACCAGCCGCCCCAGCCTAATTCGTGGTAAGCCCACCAGCTTCCAAGTGCGATACCAATCGTCAAAAACACCCAGGCAATGTTCGCCCAGGGTCGGGACCAACGCACCCAGGCAGAATCCATCTTTCCACTTAACAGCGCAGCAATGGCAAACGCAAATGCGACAGAAAAACCTACATAACCCATATATAGCATAGGTGGATGGATAACCAGCCCCGGATCCTGTAGCAAAGGATTTAGATCACGACCCTCAACTGCAGCTGGAAACAGTCTTTCAAACGGATTGGAAGTCAAAATAGTAAATAACAGAAAACCAATACTTATCATTCCCATCACCGACAGTACTCTTGCAATCATGTCGTCAGACAAGGTACGGCTAAACAATGCTACGGCAAAGCCCCAGCCAGACAATGACAGTACCCATAGTAATAATGAACCTTCATGCGCACCCCAGACTGCGGAAACTTTATAATAAACAGGCAGAAGACTATTAGAATTACTGGCAACATACAGCACTGAAAAATCGTTGCTTACAAAACAATAAGTCAGACATACAAATGAAATGAGTAAAAAAAGAAATTGACCACTGGCTGCAGTGCGCCCTACTGACATCCAGCTTGGGTTATTTCGGTAAGCACCAACAAGAGGAATGGTGGACTGTGCAATTGCCAAACATAAGGCAATAATTAGTGCAAAGTGACCGATTTCAGCAGCCATAGATATTTTCGGTTAATTAATTAAGTGTTGTCTTAGGAATAGAAATTGGGTGTTTTGCACCCGCTTCATTTAAAGCTTCTGCCACTTCTGGCGGCATGTAATTTTCATCATGCTTGGCCAGTACTTCCTGAGCAACAAAGATGCCTTGCGGATTGATTTTTCCTTGTGCAACAATGCCCTGCCCTTCGCGAAACAAATCCGGCAATAACCCAGTATAGCTTACTGTGATATCGTCCGCTGTATCAGTCAAATCAAACAATGTTGTCACCCCGTCACTCTGGCGTTTTACACTGCCTTCAACCACAAGACCACCCAGTCGAAACATTTGTCCTGTTTCCACTTCGCCTGCTGCAATTTGCGAGGGACTGTAAAAATATAAAAGGTTCTTTTGAAAAGCAAATAGCGCCAAACCGATGGCTACACCAAAGCCAACTATTAGCACCATGACAAATATTAATCGTTGTTTTCTTTTTGGGGTCATAGCCATCTATCTAGACAATTATTTCAGTTAAGACTCTTCAGACAATTCCCGAAACTCTTTAAAGACTTTCTTGCGTTTCATTTTTGCAGCCACCACATTAGCAATCATGACAAACGCGACCAACGCATAAGAAGTCCATACAAAAAACGCATAGCCGCCCATGTCGAAAAATTCTTTCATCCTTCCTGCTCCATAACTTGCTTTACCCAAGACGCATTTTTTTCACGCGCCAGCACTTCTGAACGTGTACATGCAAATAATAAAGCAAAAAAGTAAGTCATAAATGCAACGGCCATCACTAAAAGTGGTATTAACATAGACGAATGCATTGAAGGCGAATCAAACTTTGTCACGGTTGGCCCTTGATGCAATGTGTTCCACCATTCTACTGAATAGTGAATGATAGGAATATTGATGATGCCCACAATGGCCAGTACTGAGGCGGCTTTCGCTCCGGTTCGTGGATCTTCAAAAGCACCATGCAGCGCAATCACACCAAAATACAGAAATAGCAGTACGAGTTCCGAGGTTAAACGCGCATCCCAGACCCAATATGCTCCCCACATAGGTTTTCCCCATAACATGCCGGTAACCAATGCAAGTGCTGTAAACGACCCACCAATGATGGCACATTCTCCCACTACAATTTCAGCCACTTTAATACGCCAGACCAAAGCAACAATGCCGGAAAATGCCATCACCGCGTAAACAAACATCGACATCCACGCCGAAGGCACATGGATAAAAATAATTCGGTAACTCTCACCCTGCTGATAGTCGGGAGGTGCTACAAAAAGGCCCTGATAAAGGCCATAGCCCATCAACAGTACGGTGATTATTGTCAGCCATTTCTGCCAACCCCTGGACCACTCATAGAAGTATTTGGGTGAGCCATATTTATGAATAAATTGCATCATGATTAGTTGTAAGACACCTTTAATGCAGATACGACTGCAAATGGAATTAATAACATCGAGATTATTAGAAATGCGCCTAAAAGTGCGTAATAGCCGGAAACAGGGAGGCTATTTGCTGACGCATTGATTGCCATGGTCGAAAAAATCAACACAGGAATATAAAAAGGCAAAATCAATAAAGAAGACAAAATTCCTCCCGAACGTAAACTCAGTGTCAACGCAACACCTACAGAACCTAATAAACTGAGTATTGGCGTGCTGATAAGTAGGGTAATGATTAAACTACCAATGGCGTGGGTAGGAAAATACAAGAGCAAGGACATCAGCGGCGCTAATAACACCAATGGTAACCCGATACTCAACCAGTGCGCAGTGATTTTGGCACCGATCAGCAATACTTTTGACCCTGGTAACAGTAACAGTTGTTCCAGTGAGCCATCATCATAATCGGATCTGAACATCGCATCCATAGACATCAGAGTGGCCAAAAGTGCAGTAACCCATATCACTCCTGGGGCCATCTTACTCAGTAATTCCTGATCCGGGCTCACTCCTAGCGGGAACAAGCTTACCACAATTACAAAGAAAACCAGTGGGTTAGCAAGCTCTCGTCGGCGTCGGATGGCTAGCATCAAATCGCGATATAAAATTGATAAAAATAATTGCATTGTGATCAGCGGCTACGTGTTACAAGTTTAGCTCAAATGAAAGTTGTTCACCGAGATCTATTCCACGATGTGTAGTTAAAACTGCCATTCCCCCTTGTGCCAAGTGGTTTTGCAGGCATTTTTCCACAATTTTAATGAAATCCACATCCAAAGCCGTAAGTGGCTCATCTAATATCCATAATTTTTGACTGGATATAAACAAGCGTGCCAGCGAAACCCTTCTTAATTGGCCTGCTGATAATCTCGAACACGTCACGCTCAAACGTTGGCGTAATCCGACATTTTCAGCCAGATCAGCCACTGATCCTTCGGCATCAGATGGCCAGAAACGCTTAAGCAACTGCAAATTTTCTCTCACCGTTAATTCGGTTTTAACGGCGGCCAGATGACCTATGTAGAGGAGCTGTCCCTGGTATTCTTCTGCCACGTGCTCGATATTTTGCCGATTCCAGCACACCTCACCTTTAGCCGCCTGACTCAGCCCCGTGATAATGCGCAATAAACTAGTCTTTCCTGCGCCATTTCGTCCCTGAATGATCATTGCTTGACCACTTTTAACGGAAAATTCGAGATTTTCAAATAATACCCGACTGCCACGTTCACATTTAAGCGCGTGACCCGTCAACTGTTGACTCTCTTGAGTTTGAGACATGAAATAAAGGTGGTGTGAAATTCCGAGCAAGTTACATTATCAAGGATATGAATAACAATCATTACCTGGATAGCTTGCTGCATTGTAGTGACAAAGAATATTACCTAGAATGCACACATAACAATCAATAATAACATTCCCGGTCAGCCCATGTCAGATGAATCTAATAAAACTATAGGATTGTTGCGATGGATAGCCTTTATATTTGCGATATTGTTAGGCGTAGTTCTCACGATCGGTTCATCCAAAGTCATTGACTCTACCAATACGGTAGAATTTTGTACTTCATGTCATTCAATGCAATGGGTCAAACAAGAGTGGATGGAGTCTTATCACTATAAGAATGCCTCCGGTGTTCGAGCCGGCTGCCCCGACTGTCATGTCCCCCATCCCCTTGGGCCCAAATTGTATGCCAAAGTGATGGCCGCCAAAGATGTCTGGGAAGAAATTATGGGCACCATCGATAGTGAAGAAAAGTTTGAACAACATCGATGGAAAATGGCTAATCGAGTCTGGGCTAAAATGGAAGCTACTGACTCCAGAGAATGCCGATCATGCCATGCATTTGATTCTATGGATCCTTCAGAACAGGGAAAGCAGGCCCGCAAGAAACACGAGAAGGCACAAGCACAGGGCAAAACCTGTATTGACTGCCACAAAGGCGTTGCCCATGAAGAACCTGATGAGCCTGATGCTTAATTCAATAATTATGGTTAAAGAGGCTGCGAATGAGCACTCCATAACCGAGTTTGCTGCAACATAACAACTATCATGAAAAAAACATTTCTTTTTATGTGCGCTATAATCGTCCACTAAAATAAACATAAGATAGCCAGGAGTCGACTATGCAAATAACAGTAAAAGTAACCGGTTTGTTACTACTTGGTGCATTGCTTCATAATAGCGCCTCTGCAGAACATTCAAACAGCGACATGCTCACGAATACATGTGTCGCATGTCACGGTGATTCGGGCAGCAGTGCCGGTCCTGCCATACCTAACCTCGCCAGCACCTCACGAAACTATATGATGGGCGCCATGCTTGCGTACAAATACGATGATAACCCGGAAAAGCTGGAAGAAGTCATTGATTCAGACCCGGACTTTGAAAATGTCGAAGCATTTCCGCGCTTCTCGACCATTATGGGACGCCTGGCCAAAGGTTATACCGAAGAAGAAATCAAATTAATTGCCGAACACTTCAGCAGCCTTTCACCCGCACGTGCCAAACAATCATTTGATTCTGAGAAAGCCACTGCCGGCAAAAAATTACATAAAAAATATTGTGAAAAATGCCACGAAAATGAAGGCCGTTCTGCAGAAGATGACACAGGGATTCTGGCTGGACAATGGAAACCATATTTTCTCTACTCCATGCAGGACTTTTCCGAGGGCAGCCGCATGATGCCCAAGAAAATGAGGAATAAGCTTGAAGAAATCACTGAAAGTGAAGGACAAGCAGGCATTGAGCAACTTGCTGAATACTATTCAAGCATACAAGAATAACGGAACGGAGAAACTTAATATGAAAAAGTTAAATCGCAGAGATTTTATTAAATTAGGTGGTAGTTCCATTGTTGCTGGGACAGCAGGATTAAGCTTTCCTAATCTTGTTTTGGGCGCAAGCAAGAAAATAGTGGTGATTGGCGGTGGTGCCGGAGGTGCAATTGCTGCCAAATATATCGCTAAAGCTGACAGTTCCATTGAAGTGACACTGATTGAAACCAACAAGGAGTACTACACCTGCTTCATGAGTAATGAAGTGATTGGGGGTAACCGCAAGATTGAAACCATTCGTCATAGTTATCAAGGAATGAAAAAGCACGGCATCAAAGTCGTTCACAGCCAAGCAACCGATGTGGATATCGATGGCAAAAAAGTCATGACAGCCAGTGGCGACTCCTTTGCTTATGATCGCCTGGTAGTATCTCCCGGGATTTCGTTTAAGTGGGGCGCAGTCGATGGCTACGATGAAGCCGCCTCTGAAATAATGCCCCATGCATGGAAAGCTGGCAGTCAGACCTCGCTTTTACGCAAGCAGATTGAATCCATGAAAGATGGCGGGCTGGTCATCATTGCGCCACCAAATAATCCGTTCCGTTGCCCTCCTGGGCCCTATGAACGCGTATGCCAAATTGCTCATTACCTTAAACACAACAAACCCAAATCCAAAATTCTTATTCTGGATGCAAAAGACAAATTCTCCAAACAGGGATTGTTTACTCAGGGTTGGAAAGCGCGCTATGACGGCATGATTGATTGGGTACCCGCTGCAGATACTGGCGGTGGAGTGACTTCTGTCAATCCAGGCAACATGTCAGTCTCCACCGACTTTGACGAATACAAGGCTGATGTGGTTAATCTTATTCCACCCCAGTCCGCAGGAACCATCGCACATACTGCAGGATTAACCAATGATTCAGGCTGGTGCCCAGTGGATCTGGGAACTTTTGAATCCACAATACATTCAGGTGTATATGTGATTGGTGACGCAAGCATTGCTGCAGGCATGCCAAAATCCGGTTATGCGGCCAACTCTCAGGCAAAAGTCTGTGCTGCGGCCATTATCGCTTCACTTAATGGACATGAGATGCCCGACCCTTCATACGTCAATACCTGTTACAGTCTGGTAGCTCCGGACTACGGTATTTCGGTAGCGGCGGTATATAGGCTGGCTGAAGATCGTGCCAGTATTGCAGAAGTGGCGGGAGGCTTAACGCCCAGTGATGCGAGTGCTAGCGCATTACAGCGTGAAGTACAGTACGCTTATAGCTGGTACGACAATATCGTAGCAGATATGTTTAACTAAACATTACACTAGGCAAATAATATTAAGCGGGGCTTGATGCTCCGCTTTTTATTTGCCTAAATGTTTTAGAAAATTTTAGTAAAATACCTTAGTGAATTATCTCAAAGCTTCATTACCTGACTCTAAGCAACCCATCAAACATTGGGGACAACTCTACGGCTGTGCGCGAGCATTAATTATCAATGATGCCATCAGCCAACATGACGGGCTGGTCGTTGTGCTGACTGCCGACTCTCATTCAAGCACTGTCACATTTAATGAAACCAGATTTTTCAATCAAAATCATACTGAGTTTTTGAGCTTTCCAGAATGGGAAACACTGCCATATGATATTTTTTCACCCCATGAAGATATTATTTCAGACAGAATAACCACTTTGCACAGGCTTCCGCAATTAAGCCATGGTGTACTGGTATTGCCCATTACTACTTGCATGCAGCGAGTCACACCAAAAGACTTTATTTCTAAAGTTTCATTATATATTAAAATTGGCGATCAAATTGAGCTAGATGAGTTAAGAACCTCGTTGTCATCTGCCGGCTACCATCATGTTTCCCAGGTAATGACACGCGGTGAATTTGCTGTGCGTGGGTCAATTGTCGACTTTTTCCCTATGGGTTCCAATCACCCTTATCGTCTTGAATTTTTTGATAATGAAGTCGAAACCATACGTACATTTGATCCGGAAAAACAAACTTCTCTGGTCAAACTTGATGAAATCAGTTTGTTACCAGCACATGAATTTCCAAGTGATGATCAGGCCATTACAGAGTTTCGCCGTCGCTATCGTGAAAAAATTGAAGGCGACCCAAATAAAAGCATTATTTATAAAGAAGTCAGTAACGGTAATTTCCCACCTGGAATTGAATACTACCTGCCTTTGTTTTTTGACGAAACCTGCACCCTATTTGATTACTTTCCAAAAAACACATTATTCATTCTGCATGAAAATGTATTCAGCGTCGCCGAAGAATTTGAATCAGAACTTTATAGCCGTTATGAACAGCGTAGACACGACATCGAACGCCCTATTCTGGCACCTAAAAATATTTATCTATCGGCTGACGAGACAAAAGAAAAGATTGAACAATTTCTGCGTGTACAGTTAAACACAAATAAATACCTGAATACCCAGGATGATGTCTTTACCAATTATCCAAGTTCCGCGTTGCCTTCTATCAATATCGATTCGCGACTGGATGATCCTGCCATGCATCTGCGCCAGTTCATGCAATCTAGGGAACGCAGCATTGTATTTGCTGCGGAGTCTCTGGGCAGACGTGAATATATAAATGAAACACTGCGCAGCCTGAACATCAAGCCGGTGACACAGGAAGACTGGCATCAATTCTGCCAAAACCAGGAATCGATTAATTTGCTGGTTGCCCCTATTGATGACTCAGTAGATTTACCTGAACATGGTGTGACGATTATTGCCGAAAGACAGTTATTTGGAAATCGTGTCAGACAAACCAGTAAACGCAGAAGAACCCGCGATGCAGACGCCATCGTTCGCAACCTTAACGACCTCACAGAAGACGCGCCTGTGGTCCATGAAGATCATGGAGTTGGTCGATACAAGGGCCTGCAAACTTTAAACATACAGGGCCTGGAGACCGAATTCCTCACATTGGAATACATGGGAGGCGATAAGCTTTATGTACCAGTAGCCAACTTGCATCTCATCAGTCGCTATACAGGTGCCGATAATGAAAGCGCACCCTGGCATAAATTAGGTTCCGACGCATGGTCCAAAGCTAAACAAAAAGCCGCAGAGAAAGCGCGTGATGTTGCTGCAGAGTTATTGGATGTTTACGCCAGACGCGAAGCCAGACAAGGTATTCACTATGACATAACCATGCATGATTACGTGACCTTCTCTTCCAGCTTTCCCTTTGAAGAAACGCCGGATCAAGAGAAAGCGATCGAAAGTGTATTGGCAGACATGGAGTCCAGCAAGCCCATGGATCGCGTCGTGTGTGGTGATGTGGGATTTGGAAAAACCGAAGTTGCCATGCGTGCCGCTTTCATCGCCGTCAACAATGGCAAGCAGGTGGCAGTGTTAGTACCGACTACCCTGCTGGCTCAACAACATTTTCAAACGTTTCAGGATCGCTTTGCCGAGTGGCCCATTCGTATAGAGTCATTATCACGATTTAACTCCGGCAAAAAACAGAAAGAAACTATTGAGTGTTTAAAAGACGGCAAGATAGACATCGTTATTGGCACACACAAACTATTCAATAGCGAAATTCAATACAAAAATCTGGGCTTAATTATTATTGATGAGGAACAGCGTTTTGGTGTTCGTCACAAAGAAAAACTTAAAGCACTGCGTGCTGAAGCAGATATATTAACTTTAACTGCAACGCCTATTCCGCGCACTTTGAATATGTCATTAAATGGTTTGAGAGACTTGTCCATTATTGCCACACCACCGAATCACCGTCACGCCATCAAGACGTTTTTTTCCGAATGGAATGATGCCAACATCAAGGAAGCCTGTGCTCGTGAAATTAAACGCGGTGGACAAATCTATTTTTTGCATAACGAAGTAAAAACAATTGAAAAGATTGCTAAGGATTTGCAAGAGTTATTACCTAACGCCTCCATCCGTATTGCACATGGACAGATGTCGGAACGTGAACTTGAGCATGTAATGCTGGATTTCTATCACAATCGTTTCAGCATTCTGGTAGCAACTACTATAATTGAAAGCGGTCTGGATATTCCCAACGCAAATACCATTATTATCAATCATGCAGACAAGCTTGGTTTATCTCAGCTGCATCAGTTACGTGGTCGTGTAGGACGCTCACATCATCGCGCCTATGCATATCTAATAACACCACACAGAAAAGCCATGTCAGCCGATGCGATTAAACGTTTAGATGCTATTGAATCTCTTGAAGAATTGGGTGTTGGCTTTACGCTGGCCACTCACGATCTGGAAATTCGTGGCGCTGGCGAACTGCTAGGTGAAGATCAAAGTGGACAAATCCATGAGATTGGATACACCATGTATAACGAACTGTTATCACGTGCGGTGCAAGCCTTGAAGTCTGGTGACTTACCTGAGCTGGACCGACCTTTGGATCATGGTTTGGAAGTTGATTTAGGCGCGCCTGCTTTATTGCCGAATGATTACGTACCAGATGTGCACATGCGACTTGTGCTATACAAACGTATTGCCAGTGCTGCCACGCTGGATGAATTAAAAGAGCTGCAGACAGAATTAATCGATCGCTTTGGATTATTACCTAACTCGGCAAAAAACCTGTTTTTAACCACGGAACTAAAGTTATTTGCCGGTGGCCTGGGTATTAATAAGATCGAAGCCCATGAAGATGGTGGGCGTATATTGTTCGATGACAATCCAAAAATTGATATTGACCAGCTACTCTTGCTATTACAGAGACAATCCTCTGTTTTCAAAATGTCAGGCAGCGAGAAACTGCTATTCACGGTAAACTTGACCACAATAGAAAACAGAATTGAATATGTTCATAATATTATTAACACAATAGCCTTCAAGGAAGCCCCATGAGTTACAAATCTTTGTTTATCGGAGTCGTATTAAACGGCTTTGGGTTATTTGCGTCTGTAGTATCAGCGAAAGACTATGCTATTGAAGTCATCATCTTTGAAAATAAAGATGGTCTACAACAAAGTGATGAACAGTTTAATTACAAACGTATCATCCCTGTGCCTACGGACGGCCTGGACCTTGAAAATACGAATGAAAGTTCACAGTGGCGCACAATTCCCGAGGAAGAATACATACTTAACAATGTTGCACAACGACTAAAACAATCTGGAAAGTACCGCATTCTCAAACACATTGCCTGGCGCCAGCCGGTTTTTGAAAGAAAAGACTCACAGGCTATTTCGATTAAAGCCGGACGCGACTTCAGTGGACAATTTCCGGAACGTGCTTACCGCCAGTTTGAATTTAATGATCAAACGCAAGTCAATACTGGAAATACCGATAACAAAGTGCCGGAACTTGAAGGCACACTGAATGTAGTCATCACGCGTTATTTACATATCTACAGTGATCTTGTGTATCGTATCCCAAGAACGATACCGAATGAAGTAAGCGACGCATTGGATCGGACCCAGGTTCTGGTCGATTATTCGGTGAATTCACATCGGCGTATGCGCAGCCGTGAATTGCATTATATTGATCACCCAGTGGTAGGCATCCTTGTTGAGGCAACTCCGATTGACGATAAATAAACGGAATTAAGTCAGATAACATCCATTAACTTTGAAAGTACCTGACGCACTTTTTCCATTCCCTGCTGAGTACACTGGCGAATGGATTCCAGTGTAATCAGCTCGTCACTTCGCCCTGCCGCCCAGTTGACTGACATGGAACAGTGCGCATAACCCATGTCAAGTTCACGCGCCAATGCAGCCTCGGGCATTCCGGTCATACCTACTATGTCGCAGCCATCGCGTTCCAATTTATTAATTTCGGCTGCAGATTCCAGACGAGGTCCCTGCGTTGCTGCATAGACGCCACCTTTAAACACATCAATATTCGCCAGCGCAGCTGCATGGATTAATTTCTCACGTAAAGATTGATCATAAGGTTGAGAGAAATCTATGTGCTTGACCTGACTTAAATCTTTCTCGAAATAGGTATGCTTGCGTCCGTAAGTATAGTCAATGATCTGATCTGGAATAACAATGCGTGTAGGATAAATTTCAGAATGGATGCCACCCACGGCCGCCACAGCTACAATTTGTTTAACATCGATGTCATGTAATGCCCATATATTGGCTCGATAATTCACCATGTGTGGCGGAATAGTATGAAATGAGCCATGCCTGGGCAAAAAAATAATATGCTTCCCACAATATTCACCAAAAGTAATGGGGCCTGAAGGTGTGCCATATGGCGTTCTCACCACTTCTTTTCGAATTATTTTCAGTCCCGGGAAAGAGGCCAGTCCTGTACCTCCAATAATGGCTATATCTTGCATAATCAACTCGTACTGTAGTTACTCAGAAATGGCATAGATCGCCGGAACGTTACGCAAGTAACCTTTGTAATCCATTCCATAGCCATAAACATATCGATCTTCGACTTCAAGACCATAAATATCCGGTTTTAAACCTACTTGTTGACTGGTTTTTTTCTTAAATAGCAGGACGGCTGTGACCACTTCCTTTGCACCATGTTTTTTACAATATGAAACCAGTTCTTCCATGGTGTACCCCTCATCGTAGATATCATCAACCAGTACAATCGTCTGATTTTCCATTGAGAGTTGCGGCTCTTTCAGCCAATGCAAACTTCCTCCCATAGTTTTATCCCGATAGCGCGCTACCTGAAGATAGTCCAGACGCACATCACAATCCATGCAGCGCAATAAATCTGAGGTGACTATGATCCCGCCATTCATGACACATAGAAGAATGGCGTTTTTATGTTGAATCCTGGCTTCCAGTTCAAGACCCATTTTTTCCACCGCAGTTTTAATCTGGCTGGCACTGAAAATCAAATCAGAATTTTCTTTAATTTCCTGTAATTCCTGTTCACACAAGTTAGCCATTATGCTGTTTGTTCCGATTGAAGGGTCAATTGACCTTGCTCTAAAAACATTGTCGAGGTTGGGAATGCAATCTCGGCACCATTGTTTTGAATAATTTCAGAAATTTTCAATAATACATCTTGCTTTACTTTATGGTAATAAGCCCAATCTGTAGTTCGAGTAAATGTATAAATAAAGAAATCCACAGATGACTCATTAAACGAATTGAAATTAACAATCATTGTTTGTGTTTGATCAATTTCGCCATGTTCTTTCAACATGCTTTTGACCTCATTAACGATATTATCCATTTGACTGATATCTTCATAGCGTAAGCCAATGGTTTCATATATACGTCGATGTGACATACGTGATGGATTTTCAACAGCAATCATGGCAAATATAGAATTAGGCACATACAGCGGACGCTTGTCGAAAGTACGGATGGTCGTTAGCCGCCAACCAATAGATTCAACTGTACCTTCTATGTCTCTGTCCGGTGAACGAATCCAGTCACCCACAGCAAATGGCCTATCCATATAAATCATCAGCCCACCAAAGAAGTTAGACAGTAAATCCTTTGCTGCAAAACCTATCGCGATACCTCCAATGCCACCAAAAGCTAACACACCTGATACACTGAAGCCCAGCGTCTGAAGTATAACGAGTGCAGTAGTTATAAAGATTGCTGTCCTGACCAGCTTGCCAATGGCGTGAATTGAAGTTCGATCAACCTGTTCCCCTGACTGCAACTTTTTTTGAATGGTAGCCGTTTCAAGACGAGCGACAAATGAAATTAAGCCCCATGAAATCATGAGTGTTATTAATGTATAACGAATAGTATCTATGTAATTGAATATCTCGGCTTCAGTTTTGGAACTCGCTATTTGAGCGGCATAAGATATACCGACAATAATGATGATATAGCGCAATGGTTTACGCAACGCATTAACCAGGGCATCATCCCAGGGATTACGGGTTTCATTCGCCTTAGCTGAAAACTTAGCCAGTATCACTGCAGCAATAAATCCCAATACTAGCACACCCAAAACAACCCCAAAGACCTCATACACCCATGTATCGATCAAGTCATTAGTAATAATATGATTTATTTTTTCTAACAATTCCTGCATAACAAATTTTGTACTATAGATTTAACGACAAGCTTTTATTGCTTTGACAAGCAGCAATAAATTCATCGAGCTTTTGTTGATGTACACTCGACATTGGCTGAGGTGTTTTACCATGAAACCGTGCCAAACGTAATTGTGAACTTGGATTGTTGTAATTTTCCAATTGCTCAAGTGCACAGGGAATATCCTCTGGTCGATTGCAGATTAGCACCATGTCTGAACCCGCATCCAGCGCTGCCTTCAGGCGTTCTTGAATGTCACCTACAACATGGGCACCCTGCATGGATAAATCATCGCTAAATATCACACCTTCAAACCTGAGTTGTTCACGCAGGACACGTGTTAACCAATATCTGGAAAAACTGGCGGGTTTTTTATCGACGTGTTCGTAAATCACATGTGCCGACATCATTCCGGCAATACCATGATCCACCAGACGCTGAAATGGTACGATATCTGCCAACTGAATATCGTTTTCATATCGATAGTCAATCGGACAATCAAAGTGTGAATCCGCCACAACGGTACCATGTCCCGGAAAATGTTTACCTACTGATTCCATACCACCTTTACGCAATCCAATCATAAATCTACTGGCCAGCGCGCTAACAGCATCGACGTCATTGTGAAAAGCCCGATCTCCAATCACTATACTTTTGCCCGTATCAAGATCCAGTATCGGTGCAAATGTAAAATCAATGCCGACATCACGTAATTCTGTCGCCAGTCGACAAGCCAGAAGTTCACTTAGCAACAGACCTTCCGCCGGGTTTTTATCGTAAACACAGCCCAGACTTCTCATAGGTGGATATTGCGTGAAGCCTTCACGCAAACGTTGAACACGCCCACCCTCCTGATCCACGGCTATCAGCAACTTAGGCTTTTTAATTGAGTGCAAATCATCCACCAAGGAAATCAGTTGACTTTTATTCTGGTAGTTTCGCGTAAACAGGATCACACCTCCGACCGCAGGATGGGCAAGCCACTCGCGTTCCGAGGAAGAAATTTCTGTCCCAGCAAGATCAATCATTAACGGGCCATTGCTCATGATTTCAATATCAGTCAGTGAATTAAAATAGTTTGAAATTTGATACGAATGCAAATGAATTGTAGTGGGAATCCAGCATCAAGTATAAGCATTATACTTGCAAGCATGGTACTTTACGTGAGTGATAACTTCAGGTAAAAAAATAGGGCACTCATAACCGAGTGCCCTAACCAGGAGGAGTCGAGAATAACAACATGGCAATCAAAAATGTCTGATTGATGTTGAGAGGCTCAATATATTTAGCATTTATGATGCCAATTTTTTTTACTCCTTTATAATCAATTAGTTAAATTTTCCCTCGTAATTTCAATGCTCATTTTGAAGCATGATAACCATAAAATGTGGCAATATTTTTCGAAATACGGCAAATGTTGCCAGAATTAATCACTCGAACTCACTGAATTTTAGTCATATTTTCAATAATTTCCATTAATGACGATTTAATAACTGTAAAAATAATTTATTTTTAATCCGTAATACACCTATGCCCAAAACACGCTATCAAAACGCACTCAATGCTAATCAAGTCAACTATGACGAGAATCAAATGCGGGTCGTTGAGCAACTGGATAAGCTGCACCGCAGACTTGCAAAAAAAAATAAGCCACAGACAACATCCCTGACCTCTAAACTGGCAGGGCTTTTGCGCTTACGAAGCGAAACTTCAGAAACCATTAAAGGGCTCTACATATGGGGTTCGGTAGGTCGCGGCAAGACATTTTTAATGGATATCTTTTACGAATGTCTACCACAAGAGAGAAAACTGAGACTGCACTTTCATCGCTTTATGCATGAAGTTCATCAGCAGCTGGGAAAAATAAGCAATGAGCAGAACCCGCTGATACTAGTTGCGGAGAAATTCAAGCAACGTACAGATATTATTTGTCTGGATGAGTTTTTTGTTTCCGACATTGGTGATGCCATGATTCTGGCCGGGCTGCTTAAAGCTTTTTTCTCACAAGACATTGTGTTTGTAACCACCAGTAACTGTCACCCTGATGAGCTTTATAGTGGCGGATTGCAAAGACAGAAATTTATTCCTGCAATCGAACTGCTTAAACAGCAAACTCAAGTGATTGAGCTTGGAGGCAACACCGACCACCGACTGGAATATCTGGAACACGCGAACATTTATTATTCACCGCTCGATGAAACCGCACAAAAAATTATGTTAGATAACTTCATGCATATTTCTACAGAATCAGGGGTGGAAAACGAATGTTTGACTATAGAAGGAAGAAGCATACCTACCCTGCGCTGCTCAGATGGGACAGTATGGCTAGAGTTCAACGCCTTATGCGACGGACCGAGAAGTGCGGTAGACTATATTGAAATTGGTCGCTGCTTTAATACCATTCTAATATCCAACATACCGGTACTCACAAATAAGGATGATCTTGCACGTCGTTTCATTACAGCCATTGACGAGTTTTATGATCGCAGTGTTAAAGTTATTATTTCAGCAGAAGCCGATGTTCATGATTTATACAAAGGCAAGAGATTATCGTTTGAATTTCAACGTACAGTAAGCCGCTTACTTGAAATGCGTTCTCATGATTATCTCGCAAGACCTCATAAATCACTGTGACAGGCCTGGCTTGTTTGGTTATCATTAACATCTAATTTATAGAGTGTGAGTTGATTATGAAAAAGCCAGTTACTGTAGCCATTACAGGTGCAGGAGGAAATATTGGATATGCTATTGCTTTTCGAATTGCTGCTGGAGATTTGTTCGGCCCTGATCAACCAGTAAACTTACATTTAATTGAAATTGAGCCAGTACTTCCTAAATTAACCGGGATTGTCATGGAGCTCAATGACTGCGCATTTGTTACATTAAATAAAGTTGTTGCCACCGCAGATTTCTCAACAGGTTTCGGTGATGCGGACTATATTTTTCTGATTGGTTCCAGACCCCGTGGAAAAGGCATGGAACGACAGGATCTCTTAAGTGCCAACGGTGCCATATTCAAGCCTACGGGAAAAGCAATTAGTAAAAATGCTGCCAAAGATGTACGTGTATTAGTAGTTGGCAATCCGGCCAATACCAACGCATTAATTACTTTACACAATGCACCTAATTTAAATCCTAATCAAATAACCTCCATGATGCGTCTGGATCATAATCGCACTATCAGCATGCTGGCTGAAAAAGTGGGCGAACATTCTTCCGCGATCAAGAATGTTACCGTGTGGGGAAATCATTCCACCACTCAATTCCCAGATTTGCAACACTGCACTATCAATCGCAATAAAGCGTTTGATTTGATTGATATGAACTGGTATCGGGATGAATTCATTGAACGTGTACAAAAACGTGGGGCAGAAATAATTCAAGCACGCGGTGAATCATCTGCCGCTTCTGCCGCTTCTGCAGCTATTGATCACATGCGTGACTGGGTGCTCGGTTCAGACGGTGATAGCTGGGTCAGCATGGGCACTTACTCCACAGGAAGTTATGGCGTTACCAGCGAACTCATGTATTCATTTCCAACTCAATGCATTAAGCGTGAATACCATACCATCACAGATTTAGAGCTGGATGACTTCTCACGCGAAATGATCGCGCTCTCCGAAAAAGAGTTAATCAAAGAACGCGATATGATTCGATGGCTACTTTGTGATTAAATTGTTTAACGAGTGATTTATATATTTACTCCTTCCCACTCAGTAATAAAATCGTCAATGTAATCAGCAACAACGTCAGGCCTGTCTTCTTGAACATAGTGACCCGCTCTTTCAATAATCTCAAACCTCACAGGACCTGAGATCGCTTTCTTCAACCGACGTCCTGACTCTGCAGGCATCCATGCATCATGTAATGCCCAGCAGATCATCGTAGGACAGGTTATCTTTGAATGATCCACACTCAAGGTTTCTTCATTGGTGGGCTCTGAGCATATTTTCACAAGTGATTTAAAACCATGAAGGCCCGGTCCTCTACCCCAAAACTGTAGGTAATTCTGTTTTACGTTTTGGTCCGTAAAAGCTATTTTATCGTAGCTACCCGTCCTTAACAGTCCAGGAAAAGCAGCAGCAGCCTGCGCCATCCCCATCTGCAAAGTCGCATCATCAACACCGACAAGAGCATTGAATGCTTCAACTTCTAATACTGGCCAATAATCCCATGCCACTGGATTAATCAGAACAAGTCTAGAAATATAATCACAATATTTAGATGCAAAGATCTGACAAACACCACCGCCATGATCATGCCCAACTAAAATTACTTTTCCCTTCAACCCTAAACCTTCAATAACACCTTTAATTGCTTCAGCTTGATTCGTTAATGTATGTTTAAAGTCATCAAGAGGCATGTCGGATTGGCCGTAACCCACCATGTCCATTGCCAATGTGCGATATTTATCTTTTAAATTCTCTTGTACATGGCGCCATAATCTGGCATTGGTAGGAATGCCGTGGACCATTAATAGAGTTGTATCACCACTGCCACACTCTTCGATATTTATATTAAGTTTAAGACCATCGACGGTTATTTCTTGTTTCATCATTTACCCCTCTTGAAGTTATTTGTTGTTTAATGCTTTTACTTGTCCAATAGATTTTCTATTTGTTTAACAATTCCTCTGACTGAAGACCCCGTTACATTCGTACGACTTAGAACAAATAGTCCTTGCGCACAATTGACCAGCATATCAGCCGTACTTTCAACATCTATGTTTTGTGATATTTCGTTCGCTTTTTGTGCTCGTATAAGCGTGTCTTTAAAGACTTTTATCATGTGTTTCAAAGTAACATTAGTTTGCCTTTGAATTGCTTGGTCATGTTGAGCTAACTCTGCAATAGAGTTTGTAACCAAACATCCCAGAATTTCACCTTTACTTAATGCGTCTTTGGCACGTTCAGAAAAATAGCTCCTAATACCTTGCCTAGGTGAGCTGGCCTGCTCTATGTAAGAAAAGTTTTTAACAATGATGTTTTCATGATAGTACTGAAGTACATGCAGGAAGAGTGTTTGCTTGTTTTGGAACGTGTCATATAGGCTTTGACGATTAATGCCCATTGCAGACTCCAGTTTGGGGATTGAAGTCGCATGATATCCCCTCAGCCAGAATTCACGCATGGCTTTCTCCAGCACTTCATTTTGATTGAATTGCTTATTTCTTCCCATATAACTACGGTGAATTTAGAAATGTTTGACAAGAAGTCTAGGTATTATTGAACGATCTGTCAATTAAATGCATCAGACACAAAAAAGCCCTGATGGACAGGGCTTTTAAATACTTCTACTAGGCTATTCTTTTCATGCCGCTGAGCGGTCAGAAAAGATGCCATCATGATTATTTTCTCCAGTCGGAGTTTGAGGTTCCTGTTCCACCGGACGTCTAGAGAATTCTTCCAGAGTAATGCCATCGAGAAAACCATATATTCTTTTGCTTAATTCATCCCACAACCTATGTGTAACATATTTATTCTGCGCAGCAGATTCAGTTGATTCCTGAGCACCTGGCACTCGATATTCATCAATTGCCGAGATAATTTGCGCAATATTGATTTCGGCCGGAGTTCGTGACAGCTTGTACCCACCCCCAGGTCCACGCACGCCAACCACCAGACCTTTTTTACGCAACTTGGCAAATAACTGCTCCAGATACGACAATGATATGCCCTGGCTTTGGGATATTTCAGCCAGCGTGACTGGCCGCACCTTATCATTCAGCGCCAGATCCATCATTGCGGTAATTGCATGACGCGCTTTGGTTGATAATTTCATTTTGACCACCTTTGTTACTTGTACTATTAACTTCAATTACCTTATTAGTGTATATTTTTTGACTGTGGTTTCATTTTTCACAAAATGTTTCTGAATTTTACCTTCGAAGCTATTTTTATGATTGGCTTGATTAAGCCTAAGCTTGAGAAAATCAGGCTCTCTGATTAATTATTAACCAATTGTACGCTTTAAACGTACTCAGATCGACTATTTTCTGAACAATTTGTACTAAACGTATAATACCCCTGAGCAATACAGAAACTTAGCCATTTATACAAGAAACGATTGTCTCTCCATTTGTTTCTGAGGCGACTTTCTTCAGTAGAGCCGGTACAAAGCTCTCGTCTCTCCGGATGGACTACCCTCTTCAGGATATTTTTGAAACTTCTCTGGTCCCTTTAGTGGTACGTTGAGTCAGTTATGGTTGATCGATATCAAACAATTTGATGAGGTGTTAAGTCTCGAACCGGGAATATCCCTGACCATTGAGTCAACAAAATTCAGGGTCTCAGCGTGGCCGTGAACCATCTCCTTGCCATCCTGGTTGATTGAAATACGATGGCCCAATCCAGACACCATGCAAAGCCATTGCTTCTTATTAGAATCGACAAAATTTTGGAGCCTTTCTTAGATCAATTTGATGCCCAGCTGAAGGCGTTATGAAGTGCTGATTAATATTCATAGCATCTACATGCGTAGCAGGTGATTGCTTGTGGGCAAACGAAATGGTTTGTCTCGCTTTTTGTTGAGTGTTTTCGGCTTCTCCATTTCCGTTATTCCGGCTCAGAGTCAGAGTTGCTTGTTTCACTTTCGAGTTAACGTGTGCAAGGTTTTGTTGCAAAACCACACCATGCGTTGACGACTGAGAAGATGTGACCAGCTTAACTTTTTGAGAGGCCTGAGTGGGCTCGTTTAACCCCGATATTAATGCCGATTCTGCACTATCAGGATTAAAAAACTTCGCGACTTGCTGAAGGTATTCTCGCGAATTGTGTTGTACAACGCATAGCGCATTTCCAAAGTTATCAATCTGCTTTTAACATTTAATCTACAAAGGCATCTGGACAAAGTATACATCTACGTAATTGCAGAAATCTTTCATTTAACATGCAGTCTACTCCAATCATCACAGCACTTTGCGACTGCCAGCTGAACTCAGAATTATCCAGACCAGCGCATCATTCAGGCAAACCACGCGCAAGTCTTGATAGCGGCGCCATACCTTGCCGTCGATGGAAACTGCCCAGTATTTATATATCGGCTCATACTTTAGCCAGTAGTGTGATCTCGACAGATAACGTTTCACACCATCCAGCAAAGAAAACGCAAGCAAAATGACACCTGCGACACAAACCGCCGGCGGAATTTGGAAAAGCAGAATCAGGATTAAACCACACAGATGAATCGCCACAATATAAATGGAAATTGTGTGTGAGGGTTTAACTTCAAACAGTTCAGTCAAATTGAGTGAATTTTTTCAATTATAGCTCGTATAACCGGGTCGCTGACTTGGGTATCTCGAGTGAGTATCCCATGCAATTCCGGGTCTTGCAGCATCAGCAGTTCCTCAAACGCACATTGTTCAGCTTTGTTCGCATCATCGTAAAAGTGATCGAGATAACGTGTCGTTAAGGTATCCAGCTCTTTGGTACCTCGTCGACAGCGCCAATGTAATTTCGAGCGAATTTTTGAATAGTCAGCTGAATCCGACATACTGGGATTCAGAGCGGATCAGTTACGTCGCTTGACAATCAGCTTTTTAATCTCTGCAATTGCCTTGGCAGGGTTGAGATTCTTGGGACAAGCATTAGTGCAGTTCATAATGGTGTGACAGCGATAAAGCTTGAATGGATCTTCAAGCTCATCCAGACGTTCGCCCGTCGCTTCGTCGCGACTGTCTGCAATCCATCGGTACGCGGCCAACAGTGCTGCAGGACCTAAATAACGGTCACTATTCCACCAGTAACTTGGACAACTGGTCGAACAACATGCGCACAAAATACATTCTTCAAGACCTTCCAACTTTTCACGATCTTCTTTTGATTGCAGGCGCTCACGATCAGGTGGTGGAGGCGTATCGGTCTGCATCCAGGGTTTAACCGAAGCATACTGGGCATAGAAGTTAGTCAGATCGGGAACCAGATCCTTAACCACTGCCATATGCGGCAGTGGATACACATTCACATCCCCTTTTATGTCTCCAATCGCTTTAATACAGGCTAGCGTATTCAGTCCGTCAATGTTCATGGAGCATGAACCGCAGATACCTTCTCGACAGGAACGTCTGAAGGTCAACGTCGGGTCAATTTCATTTTTAATTTTTATCAGCGCATCCAGCACCATCGGTCCACAGCTATCCAAATCAATTTCATAGGTATCCACACGTGGATTTTGCCCATCATCAGGGTCATAACGATAAATTTTAAATCGCTTGGTATTCTTGGCAGCCGTAGGCGCCTCGAAGATTTTGCCCTTTTTAACTACCGAGTTTGCTGGAAGTGTAAATTCAGCCATTAAATAGCTCCTATGATCCTTTTCCTGTTTTTTTAATACACACGTGCTTTTGGTGGAAACACGTCGACTTCGTCTGTGAGCGTTGTTAAGTGCACAGGCCGATAATCGATATCCACTTCGCCTTTATCCGATACTGTCACCAGTGTGTGTTTCATCCATAATTCATCGTCTCGGTCTTGGTAGTCATCACGCGCGTGAGCACCACGGCTTTCTGGACGATTCAGTGCAGAAGCCACCGTCGCAATGGCTTGAGGAAAGAGATTAGAAAGTTCAAGAGTTTCAATTAAGTCAGTATTCCAAATCATTGATTTATCTGTGACTTTCACATCATCAAACTGATCATATAATTTTTTAACTTTTTCCAGCCCGGTGGATAATGACTCTCCGGTTCTAAACACTGCAGCATGGGTTTGCATGGTTTTCTGTAAACTCAGTCTAAGTTCTGCGGTACTGGTGCCACCATTGGCATGACGCAGTGCATCAAAACGATCCATAACTTTTTCAGTGGCATGCTCAGGCAGGGTCGGATGTGGCGTATTGGGTTTGACCAGCTCGGCTGCACGGATCGCAGCTGCCCTTCCAAATACAATCAAATCCAACAGTGAATTCGACCCTAAACGGTTAGCCCCATGCACGGATACACAGGCGGCTTCACCGATGGCCATGAGCCCCGGCATTACAATATCAGGATCTCCGTCTACCAGATTGACTACCTGACCGTGATGATTTGTAGGAATTCCGCCCATATTGTAGTGAACCGTCGGAAGCACAGGAATAGGCTCTTTGGTAACATCCACACCGGCAAAAATTCGTGCGCTTTCGGCAATGCCTGGAAGTCTTTCATGAATCACATCAGCCCCCAAATGCTCCAGATGCAAATGGATATGATCACCCTCATTACCAACACCACGACCCGCATTAATTTCCATCGTCATGGAACGACTAACCACATCACGTGAGGCCAGATCTTTGGCATTGGGTGCATAGCGTTCCATAAAGCGTTCACCCTCAGCATTGGTCAGATAACCACCTTCCCCTCGCGCACCTTCTGTAATCAGGCAGCCTGAACCGTAAATGCCGGTCGGATGAAATTGTACAAACTCCATATCCTGCAACGGCATGCCTGCACGTAAAATCATAGCGTTACCGTCACCTGTACAAGTATGTGCTGAAGTACAGGAGAAATAAGTTCGGCCATAACCGCCCGTGGCCAGTAGAACTTGATGAGCACGGTAGCGATGCAGCTGCCCCGTTGCCAGATCGATCGCAATCACGCCACGACAGGTACCCTCATCATCCATTAATAAATCGATGGCAAAATATTCAATAAAGAATTCGGCATTATGCTTTAGCGATTGCTGGTACAAAGTATGCAGTATCGCGTGACCGGTTCGATCCGCGGCGGCACAGGTACGTTGAGCAATCCCTTCGCCATAGCGTGTGGTCATTCCACCAAAAGGTCGCTGATAAATCTTGCCTTCATCTGTACGAGAAAAAGGCACACCATAGTGTTCCAGCTCTACAATAGCAGGTACCGCTTCACGGCACATATATTCAATCGCATCCTGATCACCTAGCCAGTCCGAGCCTTTGACTGTGTCATACATATGCCAGCGCCAGTCGTCTTCCCCCATATTACCCAAAGAAGCACTCATGCCGCCCTGCGCCGCTACAGTGTGGCTACGCGTCGGGAAAACTTTTGTAATACACGCTGTCGATAATCCACTGACTGCCATGCCGAATGTTGCACGCAATCCTGCTCCACCCGCACCGACGACAAGAACGTCGTAGGAGTGATCTATAAACTTATAACTTTCGCTCATACAATTACAAAGATACTTTAATTATTGAAAATAAGCCCATGAATGTTAAAGCAATACAAGAAAAATTCAGAGCGATTAATGAGGTCACTTTGCGCCAGCCACCAACATAGTCTTCAATGATCACCTGCACACCCAGCTGAACGTGGTAGAACATGGTAACAACCAGCAGCGCTAATATAACGGCGACCACCGGTGACTGCATCCATACAATTACGGCGCTGTAACTAAATTCTCCAAAACTGGCAATGGTGTATGCAAACCAGATGGTAAGGGGAACCAGCGCAATAGAAGTTAATCGCTGTACCCACCAATGATGTGCGCCTTCTTTGGCAGACCCGAGACCTTTGGCATTTGATAAAGGTGTTCTCAAACTCATTTATGTTAACTCCACGCTATGGCCCAAGTGGCAGCGGTTGCTAATACTGCAAAGGCAATTACGAATAGGCCAGATCGATTTGCTGTGTGTTTTTCTAGTGCCACACCGGCATCCCAGACCAGATGACGAACACCATTGGCCAAATGCAGATAAAGTGCAAATGTCCAACCGAACAATAATAGCAAGCCAATGGGGTGGGCTAACCAGGATTGAACCGTTTCAAACTGACTGGATCCTGAGGCAATCGAGGCAAGCACAATAACCATAACCACGGCTCCAATGCCGAGAAACACGCCACTCATACGATGCAGTATGGATAGCGCCATGGTAAGCTGCCAGCGATATATCCCTAAATGTGGCGACAATGGCCGTTGAGATGTGCCCATGAAAAATGACTCCTAACTTCCTGTAGTACGTACCAGACACGACGATTGATCTCGTCGCACCCATTAAATTCAGTTTTTATGATTTTAATAGTAATGAATTGATTATATTCAAAATCATAGTTGCTAATGCATGAATTGTATACCTGTTGAGGTATAACAAGAGGCAGGAAATTACCTTACTTTTGCTTCAGAATCTAGCGTGATATACAAATTTTGCAACCAAATCAGCACTCAATTCCTACAGGTACCCTATAGTGACAATAAGCATGCTCAACCGCGCCACACAACCCACTCAATATACAATCAATTTGGACCAGCCAGTACTGATTGCCCTAAACCATCTGGCCTGCTATCTGGTTGGCGGTGAAGATGCAGCCTCATTTTTACAAGGGCAATTTTCCAATGATATTAACGCGGTCACCCTCGATAAGGGACAAATTACCAGCTATTGCACGCCCAAAGGCCGCATGCTGGCTGTCTTCTATATTTGCAAAAATGATAGCGGCTATTATCTACTCACCTCAAAAGACATTGCTGAAGAGGTCATTAAACGTCTGCAAATGTATGTGTTGCGCTCTAAAGTGACTATCAAGTCATGTCAGAACACTATCATCATGGGAGTGTGTAACGACAACGGTCATACCGTTCTAAATACACTTGGAATTAAACCACCCCAAAAGCCTTATGATGCAAGCTCAAATGAGGATGCTGTTTGCCTGAATATCCCCGCTCCCAATCCACGCTATCTGTTAATAGGAAATGCTTCTCTTGCAAACAACTTGCAATCCACCAGTAATAACGATGTGTATATTTTTGATGAGTCCTATTGGCAATGGCTGGATATCATGGCCGGGTTGCCACATATCACAAGTAATACTCAGGAGGAATTTGTTCCTCAAATGGCCAATATGGAATTAATTAATGGCGTGAATTTTAAAAAAGGCTGCTATCCTGGACAGGAAGTTGTGGCCAGACTGCATTACCTGGGTAATGCCAACCGACGTATGTTCCGGCTAGATATAAATGCAAGAGAAGCAATAAACGCCGGAGATGACATATATAATCGCGATTCCGATCAACCGGTTGGTAAAGTGCTATCTTCGATTCAAGAAAGTGACAATAAGTATTCAGCACTGGGAGTGTTGAGAATTGAAGCCGTCAAAACAAATCAACTCGTTACAGGGTCCTCCAAGAATAATAGCGTAATAGTCATGTCATTACCCTATGATTTACCGATCGAGCAAAAAGCTAAAGAGAATTAATCATGCGTGCAATCGTTTTGTATTTAGCCGCCGCCGCACTGACAGCACTGGCGGCCTATATTATTCGAGCTAACAGCCGAACTATATCGAACATGCTTTTGTTCGTGTCTTTAGTGTGTCTTTGTATTCTGGGTGTCTCGATCATCATCGAGCAGATAGACGCATAAGCCTGTTATTTGCATCTCTAGTTTTATTATCGTTGTCTGCTGCACTTAGCAGCGAAGTCAACTCAAAAGCAGCTTACAAACCATTTGGAATAGACTGCTAATGCACTTAAGCATAATTTTTCACTATCTAATTGAATCAAAATAATAAATAAAATTCAAAAACATTAAGTTCAAAGGAAAGGCATCAATACTTTTAGTGTCGAAGATCTAAAACTGTGAACTGATTGATTTTTTATGAATTTTTTTCCTTGATAATGCATATAGCATTAACTCTGCATATGCGCACAATGGTGATGGGAACTGCACAGAGTTCGCCGCTGCGGGTTGGCTGAACGTTTATAGTCACTCGTGTCTCTATGCAAATGCAGTCATTTACGTGTACTAATGGATACCCATGATAAATTTAAAACCCAAAGAAATGTTAGTCGATAGGCGTTCAGAGAACGATCGCCGGATGGCTGACAAAAGTCTGTCGAGCAATAAAATTGAGAGAAGGAAGCGACCTGACAGAAGATTGAATGGTCTAGATGTCGATGAAATCGACGTCAGTGAAGAAGAATTTATGGAAATATTCTCTCAGTTTCTTCCTCATCCTGTCTGACGTCATCAATTGGACAAAATTATCCACTTTATTCAGCTCGCATATGCGGAAATAACAAAACGTCACGTATTGTTGCCGAGTCCGTAAACAGCATTACCAGACGATCGATTCCAATACCTTCACCTGCGGTAGGAGGCAAACCATATTCCAGCGCACGAATATAGTCTGCATCATAGTGCATGGCTTCTTCATCGCCACTGTCTTTTTGAGCGACCTGCTGTTTGAATCGGGCAGCTTGATCTTCGGCATCATTCAGCTCAGAGAAGCCATTGGCAATTTCCCTGCCGCCAATAAACAATTCAAATCGGTCTGTGACTTCCGGATTAATATCATTGCGTCGCGCCAACGGAGACACTTCGGTGGGATATTCTGTAATAAAAGTCGGTTGATCAAGACGATGTTCAACCGTTTTTTCAAAAATCTCAATCAGCAGTTTGCCGGTGCCATAACTGTCTTCATATGGAATACTTAAATCGTCGCATGCGCTACGTAATGCTTCGACGGTTGTGACATCCGGCTCTGACAGATTTGGATTCATTTCAATTACCGCCTGTTTTACCGACATGCGTGTAAACGGCTTTTCAAAATCATAGTGTGAGCCCTGATAGTCAAAATCATATTGACCAAACACATGATGCGCCAAACCTCTTAACATATCTTCTGTACGATCCATCAACGTATGATATTCCGCATAAGCCTCATAAAATTCCAGCATGGTGAATTCCGGATTATGTCGAGCTGACAATCCTTCGTTTCTGAAATTACGGTTAATCTCAAACACTTTTTCAAAACCACCCACCACCAGACGCTTCAGATAAAGTTCAGGTGCAATACGCAGATACAACTGCATGTCCAGCGCATTATGATAAGTTATAAAAGGTTTAGCAGTCGCCCCACCCGGAATTGCCTGCATCATGGGCGTTTCCACTTCAAGGAAGTCTTTACTGTTTAAATAATTGCGAATAAACGCGACCACTTTGGAACGAATTTTAAATGTTTCACGCGCTTCCTGATTCATAATCAGATCAACATATCGCATACGATAACGCAGTTCCTGATCTGTCAATCCATGAAACTTTTCTGGCAACGGGCGCAATGATTTGGTTAACAGAAGCGTTGTTTCCATTTTTACATATAGATCCCCCTTACCTGATTTACTAATAGGACCTGCGACACCAATAATGTCACCAATATCCCAGCTATCGATTTCTTCAAGAAGCTCTTTATCCAAGCCTTTACGATCAATGTATGCCTGAATTCTTCCCGACATGTCCTGCAGAAGTAAAAAGGGTCCACGCTTGGCCATGATACGCCCAGCAATACGCACATGCTGATTGAGTTCCGCAAGTTCTTCTTTGGTTTTTTCTGCCAAAGTATCTTGCAAATCATTGGCAAGCGCATCACGACTGAAGTCATTGGGAAATGCATTTCGCTTACTGCGTATCTCGGCCAGCTTTTCACGCCTTAAAGCAATTAATTTATTTTCGTTTTGCTGATCCTGATGGTTATCCTGCTCGCTCATTTGATTGCCACTTTCCTTAAACTTTAACTTACAAACCTTGTTTTAAACTTGCTTCAATAAACTGATCCAGTGCACCATCCAGTACTGCCTGAGTATTACTGGTTTCAACCGATGTACGTAAATCTTTTATACGGGACTGATCCAATACGTAAGAACGAATCTGACTTCCCCAGCCGATATCCGATTTGGAATCTTCCAGGGCTTGTTGTTGCGAATTACGTTTCTGCATTTCCAATTCATACAATTTGGCTTTTAACTGTTTCATGGCGACATCTTTATTTTTATGCTGCGAACGATCATTCTGGCATTGAGTAACCGTGCCAGTCGGCAAGTGTGTGATACGTACGGCAGACTCGGTTTTATTTACATGCTGACCACCAGCACCACTTGCACGATATACATCAATGCGTAGATCGGCAGGATTGATTTCTATGTCGATGTCATCATCCACTTCGGGTGATACAAATACTGCCGCAAAGGAAGTGTGTCTTCGATTACCCGAATCAAACGGAGATTTTCTTACCAAGCGATGTACGCCTGTTTCGGTGCGCAACCAGCCAAACGCGTATTCACCATCAAATTTTATGGTCGCGCTCTTGATACCCGCCACATCTCCCGGAGAAGCTTCAATTAACTCTGTCTTAAACCCTTTATCCTCACCCCAACGCAAATACATGCGCAAAATCATTTCAGCCCAATCCTGGGCTTCGGTGCCTCCTGAACCCGCCTGAATATCCAGAAAGGCATTATTGACATCCATTTCACCGGAAAACATACGCCTGAACTCAAGCTTACCTATCTGTTCTTCCAGTGCATTGATATCCTCTATCACAGAATTCACAGTGGAGTCATCATCCTCCATTTCGGCCAGCTCTAAAAGTTCAGCAGCTTCATTGACACCCACCTCGGCAGTTCGAATAGTATTCACTACCGCCTCAAGTTGAGCGCGTTGTTTGCCTAACTCCTGTGCTCGTTCCGGATTATTCCATACCTTGGGATCTTCCAATTCACGAGAGACTTCTTCGAGCTGTTCAACTTTTGTTTCGTAGTCAAAGATACCCCCTAAGCAGGTTAATACGCTCGCCAAGTTCTTTTAATTGGGTGAAATAAAGTGCAAGTTCCATTGCTTTATATGACTCATGCTAAATAAGGCGCGTATCATAGCGCACTCGCTCAACTAGTGCATGGACCGCACTTCAAGATGGCGTATTAATAATTGTGGCGACTCAATGCCTCTAAAATGATTCACATCCAATTCGTATGCAGCGTAGACCACGGTCGCACGGTTATTCCAGTCAAAGTTGGCATAATTAAATGCAATCGCATTCACTGCACTTTGACCTTGCGCGCACTGCAAAGTCAGTTTCAAATGGTGTTCACCTACGACTCGATAATCCAGCACGTTAAATTCACCATCAAACACGGGCACTGGAAAGCCCTGCCCCCAGGGTCCTGAATTGCGTAAAATTTTAGCCATATCCAGATTAAGATTTTGCTCACTTAGCTCGCCGTCGGACAAAATTTCTGCCTGCAGATCATCGGCAGTTAGCCATTCTTTCAAGACTTGATTAAAAGCCAGTACAAATTGGTCGTATTTATCTTTTGCCAGGCTAAGGCCAGCAGCCATGGCATGTCCGCCAAATTTGTTGATGAGATTCGGGTGTCTGGCGGCCACGGTATCCAACACATCACGAATGTGTACGCCCTGAATGGAACGTGCCGAACCTTTCAGTTCATTCTTGCCGCTATCAGCAAAGGCTATTGTCGGGCGATGATATTTTTCTTTAATACGCGCTGCCAGAATACCAATAACGCCCTGGTGCCAGTCTTTTTGATATACACACAAACCTAATTCATGGCTAGTCTCAAGCGACATGTCAGACGTCAATGACTCTAAACTCTTAAGGGCTTGTTCTTTCATTTGAGTTTCAATCTCGCGTCTTTGACTATTTAGATCGTGAAGTCGGGCTGCCAGATCAGTTGCAACCTGTTCACTGTTGGCCAGTAAACATTCGATACCAATCGACATATCATCAAGCCTACCGGCCGCATTTACTCTTGGACCCACATAAAAAGCCAGATCAGTTGAAACCGTTCGAGAAAATTCACAGCCTGCCACTTTCAGTAAAGTCAGTATTCCCGCACAGCATTGGCCTGCACGGATTCTGCGTAATCCCTGCTCTACCAATATGCGGTTATTCCGATCCAGTGGCACCACATCGGCGACTGTTCCCAACGCAACCAAATCAAGAAAATCTGCAAAATTGGGTTCTGGAGCTTGCGTGCGTTCAAACCAGCCCAGCTTTCTCATATAAGCTCTAAGAGCAATCAGTACATAAAACATGACCCCCACACCAGCCAAAGATTTACTTTTAAAACTGTCCCCAGGTTGATTGGGATTCACGATCACATTGGCATTAGGCAAATCATCGCCCGGAAGATGATGGTCGGTCACCAGGACATCCATGCCGAGTTCACGTGCGGCTTGTACTCCTGCAATACTGGAAATCCCATTATCAACTGTGATTATCAGATCGGGATTCTCTTTGCTCGCCAGCTCCACAATCTCTGGTGTCAGACCATATCCGTATTCAAATCGGTTAGGGACCAAATAAGCCAGCTTTTTTGCCCCTAAACTGCGTAATCCCCGCATTGCCAGTGCCGTGCTGGTGGCACCATCCGCATCATAATCGCCAACAATCATTATCGAACCGTCATTTTTGATGACATCCAACAGTAGTTCTGCCGCAGCTTCCACACCCATCAGAGAATCGGGTGGCAGAATATTTTGTATCGACATCTCCAAATGGGCAGGGTCCGTGACGCCTCGATTCGCGTATACTCTTTTCAGAAAATCGGGAAGCTGGGCTTGCGCAAGTGGTTGTTCTGAAAGGGGCGTTCTGCGTTTGACTCGTGAATTCATAGGTGGGAGTGTAGCAATATCCAGCCCTTTAACGCAGCACAAATTATATATACTTTTTATTAAAGTTATTTCTATATAAATTATCTAACTTACTGTTATTAATATATTCAAGTATCATGTCTGAACATCTACTTTTTCTCACCGGCAAACTGGCTGAAAAAAGTTTGAACAAAGTGCTGGAAAGCATGCAACCGACAGCTTTTACCTACGAGATTGTACAAATCGGCGTCAGTGTAGCGGCGTTGATGACCACAGACCTGATTGCCAGACGACTAAAAGACGTCACTGGCTTCAATAAGGTTATTCTCCCCGGTCGTTGTCGTGGCGATATTGATCAGCTATCCAACGCGCTGGGGATTGAGGTAGAACGTGGACCGGAAGAACTCAAGGACCTTCCTCAATATTTTGGTCACGAAAACAAAAAGTCGGATCTAGGCAAATATTCAACAGACATTTATGCGGAAATTGTCGACGCGCCTACAATGAGTGTGGCACAAATTCTCGAACGCGCTGAGCAATACAAAAAAGATGGTGCCAATGTCATTGATCTGGGCTGCTTACCCAACACGCCGTTTGGCCACCTGGCTGAATCTGTTCAGGCCTTAAAATCGGCCGGATTTATGGTCAGTGTCGACTCACTGTATGCAGAAGACCTAGTCACCGGAGGTAAAGCCGGCGCAGACTTTTTGTTAAGTTTACAATATAACTCTCTGTGGGTAATGGATAAAGTCGATTCAACTCCCATTATAATCGGCGACCCACCGACCAATATGCGCTCCTTGTATAAAACCATCGATACATTGTTGAGTACCGGCGCCCCATTCATTGCCGACCCCATACTGGACCCAATTAACTTCAACTTTACCGAATCAATCGTGCGCTACCGAAACTTGCGTAAGCGTTACCCTGAAATTGAAATCATGATGGGTGTGGGCAATTTAACCGAACTCACGCATGCTGATACTGCCGGCACCAATGCCCTGCTGATGGGGATTATTTCCGAGCTGAATATCGGTGCTATTTTAACCACTGAAGTCAGCGAGCATTGCTGCAAAGCCGTCAAAGAAGCTGATCTTGCCCGGCGCATTATGTATGCTTCCAAACAGGATCATATT
Organism: uncultured Thiotrichales bacterium; assembly: GCA_964636225.1. Taxonomy (GTDB): domain Bacteria; phylum Pseudomonadota; class Gammaproteobacteria; order UBA4575; family UBA4575; genus UBA1858. The sequence continues at coordinate 159,104 of CAZWQM010000001.1, forward strand.
CCACCCAAGGGTTACCATAATGGCTTAATGGCTCTACATGAGCGCAAACCTTTTCCCTATGATCCTGAAGAAATAAAAGAGCTGGCCAAACAGGTGCGCGATCCAAACTTTCGAATCCAGGTATGTGAACAAGGCATCTTCATATACAATCGCGATGGCATTTGGAACGCAACGGATCCTTTTGATCTGTACCCTTTGCTCAATATAGCAGAAGATGGTGCCCATGCATTTTATCTTGGTTGCGAACTGGCTCGAGCCCAGATTGCCTGGCAACTGGGTAAACGCTACGAACAGGATGAAGAACTGACCTGGGGGGTTGCGGTTGAAAAACAGGAACAGGACCTCAGCTCATTCAAGGACGAAGGCAGTACCATGCAATCACGCAAAGACCGCAGAAAGAACCTCAATAACAAGGACAAAAACGACGCAAGGCGCTGTTAATTATTATGCCGTTTATTAGAGAAAGCATTATTACTACTTTGCATGAAGATGGCAGTGTACATATTGCGCCCATGGGCGCGCACGAGACTGATCAGGGGTTGATGCTGGCACCGTTCAAGCCCTCAGCAACATTGAATAACCTGCTACGTGAGGGCACTGCCTGCATCAATTACATAGATGATGTACGCATTTTTGCCGGCTGTTTAACTGGAAGAAGAGATTGGGCTACTGCGACCACAAAAGTCATTACCGGTGTCCGTTTACAAGACTGTCTGGCCCATACAGAAATAAAAATACACATGCATGAGGATGATGAATTGCGCCCCAGGTTTTACTGCAAGGTTGCGCATGAGCAGATGCACAAGCCATTTCATGGTTATAATCGCGCACAGTTTGCAGTCATCGAACTCGCCATCCTGACCAGTCGATTGCACATGCTCACAAATGAAAAGATCGATAACGAAATTGAATATTTGCGCATTGGTCTGGACAAGACCGCGGGCGAACGCGAATTGGAAGCCTGGGGCTGGCTAATGGACAAAATCAGCCAATTTAGAAACGAACAAACCGAGAAAGTATAATGACTGGATTTTTAGCCAGCGTCGACAATCTGCAAGACGCGATTACGGTAAGTGAACATGGCGCGAATATCATCGATTTAAAAGACCCCAGTCAGGGGGCTTTAGGTGGTTTAACTCTGGACTCGATCCACGAAATCGTCGACCACTTATGGGAAAAATCCATTGTCAGCGCCACCGTAGGTGATCTTGAAGCCGATGTAGCTTTGGTATTAGACCGTATTGAAAAAGTGGCGGATACCGGTGTCGACTATGTGAAAGTAGGCATGTTCAGCCAACAACACATCAACAACTGTTTACCGGCTTTTGAATATCATGCACGTCGTGGAATAAAAATCATTGCGGTACTCTTTGCGGATATTGAGTTTGATATTCAACAAACTGTCAAAATGTGTAAGAAGGCACATTTAAGCGGCGTGATGATGGACACGGCGGGAAAAAATGCAGGCAGCCTGCTGTTACATAGAGAAATAACTGAACTTTCCAGATTTATTCAAAGCGCTAAAAATCTTGGTCTTATCACAGGTCTTGCAGGTTCTTTACGCGAGAAGGATATTAAAACGCTCCTCCCGATCAATCCAGATTATATTGGATTCCGTACTGCACTTTGCGAAAATCACATAAGAACTGCCCCCGTATCAAAACATTTAGTAGAAGCAATTAGTAAGTATTTTACCAATTCAGGCAAACGCTATTCTCAGGCATAGCTATCTATAGACATTTATCGATTTAAATATTCCCAAGCCTAGAAGTGTCTCCAGACATCATGGCACTGGTCGTAACATAAACCTTCGTGCAAACACTAAGCACCGCGCAGCTTCACTTAGCGGCGGGAACCTCATCCCCTGACAAAACACGCTGCAGCAGGCTAAATTGCCAAAATTATCAAAGTATAAAATTGATTCAATTGATATAATTGTTAGATTCTCTGCACTTGTGCAATAATATGACAATCACTATAAACATCACTCGCGGTGATCAGGCAATCGCATTTGCAGATGATGCTGAGTTTCTAGAAAAATGGAAATCACTAGCCTGTAAAACGCCACACAAAACAACATTCCAGCAACCTGATTTTGTCCTTCAATGGGGAAAAATTTATCGCGATACATTTGAATTAATAGACGAATGAGTTTGATAATCTCTTCGGGGTTGTAGTGTTTTCTTGGCATGGTTGACCTCCTTACAGGTCCAGTTTAAGTTAGTTTCTAACTTAAAGACTGGTACCGTTTTAGGGGGGCAGGTCACTCTACTATCGGCAAATGACGAGAATACTATAAATAGCGAACTAATACTGATATTATTCTTTTTGATTTCAAAGAGTTATTGGCTATAAAGCCATCTATTACGAACTAGCGATTAACTCATTGCTTATATTTGTGCCAGCCAGTCCAGTGACGTATTACTTGATCCAGGTACGTGGGCAGACTGCCATTCGGTCAATAACACGGCTATCTGAAGATAAAGAGTGAGTGTAATTCTTTCAGTTAAACATTACCCTTGTGTTTCATCAGAAATAATTAAGTGGCGTCGGCCCGCTCCTTTTTGTAAACACATATAAAATTGCCTCATGCATCATCATCACGACCACAGCGTACATTCAAGCAGCCGGGCATTTTTACTCGGCGCGATTATTAATATTGTCTATGTTGTGATTGAGGCCGTGTTTGGCTTTGTTTCAGATTCCTTGTCATTAATTGCGGATGCGGGCCATAACTTCAGTGATGTACTTATTTTATTGCTTGCCTGGGGTGCCAATATGCTTGCTTCAGTAAAGCCCACATCGACGCATACCTATGGTTACCGACGTGCGACGATACTTGCCGCCCTTGCCAGCGGAATTACTTTGGTCATTACCATGGCGCTCATTGCGATAGAAGCCATTCAACGTTTGAATACATTAGTAGAACCTGACAGTCTCACGATTATTATCGTGGCCAGTGTAGGAATATTTATTAACTTCATCACCGCTGCCCTATTCATGCACCACAAAGATGATGACTTAAATATTAAAGGTGCGTTTTTGCATATGGTTGCAGATGGCCTTGTTTCTGTGGCAGTTGTTATCGGTGGTGTGGTGATATATTTCACTGGCTGGTTACTAATAGACCCTCTGTTAAGCCTGTTGATCATCGTCATTATTGCCTATAGTTCATGGAGTCTGGTGAAAGATTCATTTAATCTTTCTGTAGACGGCGTACCAGAAAATATAGATATTCAATCTATTAAAGAATATTTACTCAGCCTGCCTGATGTTCAGGAAATCCATGATTTGCATATATGGGCGATGAGTACTACCCAGGTCGCGCTTACCGCACATATATTGCGACAAACACCTAATATTGATGACGATTTATTGCATCAGGTTGCACGCGAATTAAAAGACAGATACGGAATACACCACTCTACAATTCAGATTGAAAATGGTCATTGTGACCTGCACTGCCAGCATTAATTCCGATCGATTTACTAATTCCCCCATTCAGAAGGAATCCAGTAGCCTGTCTCCTGAACGGGAGAAATATCATCCATCTCGCTTAACCAGATCGCTAATGCATATTTCTGTGCAAGATTCGAAGCATATTTAGGTAACTTTACTTTCCAGCCATCATTACTTGCTGAATACACATCATGGGATAAGACAACAAAATCCTGATTCAAAACGCGTCCTTTATTTTCACCTCGTGCTACATCTGTCTGCATTCCTATACCTAGTAAAGCGACGTTTAAAATTAAATTACTCGCAGGTTTGGAATAGTTAACTTCTACAAGCTGAGGATTGGCGGTCACACTCAAAATACCTGCATCGGAAACACCGGCAGGAAAATCCTTATTGCGAATCCAGCCCCGCCTATACAGAACAAATCAGAAAAGGCAGACGCGCAGAAGCTAAATCTGCTCTTTTAGATATTGCTTCTCGGCAAGAGCGATATCGCTCTGATTTCGGATTTTATGGTGATGTGGATGATATTACTGGGAGTTTAGTGAACAATATTGACTCCGAGTCCGGTTATTACAATATTACGATTGCTTGCGTTCCAGATTGCAATCCGGGTTCACGACCACAATCATATACCGCGACTGCAACTACGCAAATAGCAGATCCACAGTGTGGCAACTATACCTATAATCAGGCGGGTACGATTACAATTAGCGGCACCGATGCTCCGAATATCACCCGCTGCTGGTAATAACAATAAAATTAAATATTCATCATTATTGACGGTTCCTGAAGCTCAGCTAACTGTTCACGCAGGCTCAAAATATGTTCTTCCCAGTATCGTGAAGAATTAAACCAAGGGAACCCCAAAGGAAACGCTGGATCATTCCAGCGGCGCGCCAACCAGGCTGAAAAATGCAACATTCTTAAAGTACGCAGACTTTCTATAAGCTTCAGCTCGTTGACATTAAAATCTGCAAACTCATTGTAGCCTTCAAGTATTTCGCGTAATTGCAATTGTTGTTCATGACGATCGCCTGATAACAGCATCCATATATCCTGCACAGAGGGTGCCATTCTGGAATCATCAAAATCTATGAAATGTGGCAACTCATCACGCCACAGCATATTACCGATATGGCAATCACCATGCGTACGTATATATTTGATATTGCTCGCCTCATGCATAATTGAACTGATAACTTTTAACAGATCATCTGTCAAAGTTTCATACGCCAGTTTCAATTCATTCGGAATAAAATATCCTTTGATATATTCAACACTTTCATAGCCGTAGCTTTGAATATTAATCGTCGGACGCGTTTCAAAGTCTGAAGTTGAACCAACCAAGTGAATACGCGCTAGAAAACGACCTAGAGTTAATAAATTATCATAGTTATCCAGTTCAGGCGCTCGTCCTCCTTTACGTGGATACAGGGAAAATCTGAAATCGCCATACTCATATAAACTGACACCTTGTTTGATTTGAATGGGTGTCACTACCGGCAGTTCAGCCGACTCCAATTCATAACAAAAGTTATGCTCTTCCTGTATTTGCATATTGGACCAACGATCAGGTCGATAAAACTTGGTAATTACAGGCTCACGGTTTTCTATACCAATTTGATACACTCTGTTTTCATAACTATTGAGCGCGGTAACTCGACCATCTGTTTTAAAACCCGCACTGTCAATAGCGTCCAGAATAAAATCCGGAGTCAGAGTTTCAAAAGGATGTTGATCAGTCGAATTTTCCATGATGGATATCATTCAAAAATTTTTTAAACTGACTTACACAATAAAAATGTATTGACCCCAAATATTTTTTAGCTGCGACTGGAAAATATTCGTCTACTATATTTGAGTGAATCAACTGACTGTTCGATTTGTCTTCTATCTGTGCAGACTTTACTATGCACAGATGCTTGACTGAGAGTTTATTCGCCAACCATAAAGCCAGAGAGTCCGAGCTTGTCTGCCAATTTTCCGGATAATCACATTCATTTAACACATCACGAAAAGGCATCCACACACAATGAGTATGATTATTTATATCCTCATAACTATCGATAGGTATTAAGTTTGTATTTAAGTTTGATATCAGCAATCCGTATTGCTGCATCGCTAACATAGCCATTTTATGTGCATTTAACTCTGACAGATTCCATTGACTGCTGGCATGCCGCACCTGATCTGCAAATGGCCCACCTCCGGGCACGATGATCACCTGAAGTTGTTGAGTATTTGCGAGATAATCACACCACAGTTTTAATTCTGCAGACGCATACAGGCTCCCGCCTAACTTAACAATAATCACAGTTGTCCAAAGAATTTAAACATGGCGGCTGCTTTATCAAAAGTTTCCTGATATTCCTCTTCCATTTGGGAATCCCATACCAAACCACCGCCCGCATAAAAATAAGCACAATTATCTTTGTGGATAATCGTTCTTATTGCGATATTCGTATCCATTTTTCGATTAAAGCCAATATAACCAATACTGCCGCAATATAATCCGCGACGATGAGGTTCCAATTCTTCAATAATTTCCATTGCCCTGATTTTTGGTGCTCCTGTAATGGAGCCTCCGGGGAAGCATTCACGCAATAATTCTACCGGTGATGATACAGCAGGAAGTTTACCCTCGATAGTGCTCACTAAATGATGCACCGTAGAAAAACTCTCTATATCAAACAGCTTGGAAACCTTCACGCTGTTAATTTCGCAGCATTTGCTTAAATCATTTCTCAATAAATCGACAATCATGACATTTTCGGCTCGATCTTTAGTACTGTCTTGTAGTGCTTGTTTAAGGACATTGTCTTCTTCTACTTGTTTTGACCTTGGGCGCGTACCTTTAATTGGTTTGGTTTCAACCAAATCATTATTCACTTGCAGAAATCGCTCAGGCGAGACACTCAAAATTTTGCACTCAGGAATATTAATATACGCACTAAATGGTGAAGGATTTATTTTGCGCAGTGCCTGATAGCCTGACCAGGCATCACCCGTCACTTTAACCTGAAAGCGCTGTGCCAAATTCACCTGATAACAATCACCCGAGGCAATGTATTCTTTCACCGAACAAAACTTTTTTGCATATTGCTCAGCAGTCATATTTGACTGGATTGTATTGACGGCCTGATATTTTTCTTTAGGGTTATGATTCTGTATTTGAGTAACATTGTTAATAATGTCTTGCCAGTTCAGGCGAACTCTGGGTTCGGACATATCACCCACTAATACGGCTTTTTTTTCAACATGATCGGCAATATAAGCCCAGTAATAAATACCCACAGCCATATCAGGCATTGCGATATCATCTTCGGCATGCACTGGTATTTTTTCAACTCGCCTCCCTAGATCGTAAGAAAAGAAACCTAATGCACCTCCCGTAAAGGGCAGCTCATCGGCCTCGACAAAATTTCCAGACAATTCCTCAGCCAATAGCTGAAAAGGATCGTCAGGAACGACCTGCTGATTACCACCAGAAGAGATAGTGGTTAACTTTCCACGCGTAATATAGGTTTTTTTCGGATGGGCTGAAAATATTTCGTAGCGTCCAAAGTCACTCTCAGGTCGTCCACTGTCAAGAAAGATAGCCCAGGTAAAATCAGCAAATGCCGAAAATAAAGACGCAACATCTTCATAATACGGCAGATTGACACGTGTAAGTTTTGTTTTATTTGACATATGGTCTATACAAAAACCAAAGCGACAGCAGGCGCGCAATCAGAAGCATTTAAAGAATAGCTGATGTCATCCGGAACGACATATTTAGCAAATTCTCTGTACTCCAGCGTTAAATTATGTGCAATCTTTTCCACCAGGAATCGTCCTACTCCGGCACCTACAATAATTGGTTTACACACATGTTTTTTCATCAATACCTTTATACTTTTTTCGATCATTTCCATTTGCTGATCTGCAACATAATGGGCCACGTTTAACCATTCCTGTTGATCATTTTCGCAATAATCTTCCCCGATCATACGTGCAAGTCGACGCATGCTGGATATTTTGTCCTTAGCCATACCATCCATGGTATTCCCATAATCCGCATGAGCCGGTAACCATTCAAGAATTCGATACACATCGGCAGATACAGCAAAATATTCCGCCATTAATGGCGTCATATATCCTTTGTAAGGAATTTCACGACACAGTGTGTTTACACAACTACGCACCACCCCCGTATACACCAGTTCGCCCGAACGTAATCTTTCAAAGTCGGTCAAGCCATTCAATTCAAGCTCTCTGTTTTGAATAGACAACACATCTGTCGTAGTACTGCCTATATCAACAAAGATAACATTTTCATTATGCTCGCTCACTATACGCCCACTGGCTATCCAGTTTGCTGAAGCAATGGCTGAGGTGTCTTGCTGAGCGTGATGATAATCCACCAAACCCTGACGCGAAAAAAAATGAACACAGTGATTAGTGGATATCTGCTCTAGAAAGACCTGCATAATTTCTTTCACACCCTGATCCCGGCAGGTAAAAATATCCACCAGTTCACCTGTCATGGTGACGTGATGTTGCGTGATATGTTCAGGCAAAGGTATTAAAGCAGATTTCAGGACAGACACTAGCTCATTCAATCCTTTCCACAAAGGACAGTTCCATTGATATACTTGTAGTTTATTGTCATGTATATAGGCAAGTTTCACATGCGCACCACCAATATCCCAGCCGGCATTTTTTATAATATCCTTATTCAAGCATCACCTTGGTTACTTTTTTGTTTCTTTGAATAGTCTTCGGAAGAGATTTATTTATAACACTTTGTAAGCATAACTCAGCCGGGTTACACCCCAGAACTTCGCTCAATCCCGCATAAGAAGAAGTCAAACGTGGATTGATATCTATCACAATATAATCATCACATGTTTGAATCAGGTCAACACCCACATACGCCATTAAACCGGGAAAAGTTTTTGCAATATTTTTTGCTAATGTCTCAAGTTGCTCATTCACCGGGACAGCATTGACATGACAGGCAACAAGCCTGGGCTCCTGTTCTCCACAGAATATCTGTTGATTACATGAAAGAATAATTACTTCTCCAGAATAGCAAAGCATACTAAGGCTTAAATGCTCACCTTCAAAATAGGGCTGAACGATCCATTGATTAAAATCATCAATATACTTCAGCGCTTCACTTCCAGACTCACAAATTTTTAGTCCTTCACAGCCGACACCAAAACGATGTTTCATAATAGTTCTTTGAGAATATGCTTGAACATCCTGTAAAGACAGGCTTTTAGGCGTTGAAATGCCGGCCTCCTCCAGATACAGAGCACAAGTTATTTTATCCCCACATAGGCGAATACTTTCTGAATCGCAATTAATCACAGTAGCCCCCTGTTTTTCCAACTTTGCCACAAGAGACTCTAATACGCCTTCACTCTCAGGCGCGATCACCCAGACATAATCGCATTCATTTGCCAGCATTGACACCTGTTGAATATAGTCTGCAGCATTGTTAATCGGATAACACTCTAAATGAGATGCGTCCAATGTAATGCGAGAATCCAGAGATGTAATCAGCTGAATATTGCTTATACGCGAACAATCAGACAGTAGCGCATTCAACATGAGCAGGCCTTCTTGTTTTAACCCTTCAGGTAATGGATGATTGGCAAATCCTCCACCTGTAATAAATTCTGTGACAAATAAACGCATTTAATGAAAGTTATTCCGGTTATAGATTATCAGCAAGGCCAGGTCGTGCTGGCACAAATGGGTCAACGTGACAGTTACCAACCGGTTTCATCGGCACTGAGTGACAACGCTGATATACACAATGTAATGCAGGGTATTCTAGCGTTAGCACCATTCAAAACAATCTATATCGCAGATTTAGGTTGCATAGAAAGTCAGCAACTGGACAGGCAGTTATGGCCTACTCTCTGCCATCGTTATCCTCAGATTGAGTTTTGGCTGGATCTGGGTGCATGGGCTGTGCAGTGGGATCACGTTATGAGTAATGTGCTCAACGCTCGCCCAGTGCTGGGCACAGAATGTTACTCGCAAATCACTACATTAACTTCACATCTGGAAGCATTAAATCAGTACAAACCGCTCTTATCTGTCGATTTCAAGGATAATCGAATATTGGGTCCTTGCGACTTTCTGGAAGAATTTAACGCCTGGCCTGATGAGGTAATTATTTTATCTTTAAGCCAGGTCGGCAGTAATAACGGGCCTGATCATCATTCCATTAATTCTGTACGCCAGTCATTCACAGGCAAAAACCTCTTTTATGGAGGCGGCACAAGAGATCGACAGGATATTGACCTATTAGAGAATCTAAATATTAAGGGTGTACTAGTAGCTAATGGCCTGCATTCGGGAAAATTCAATGCAGCCTTTCTTCAAAGCATTTCTTAAAACGGTGTTGGAACAATACTATCGATTAATTATTTTTAAACCTTTTGCACTAGAGCCACTGCTGATCAATTGCCTTAATACAGAGCGGCCTAATTCAGGTCGACTAAAATGTTTCAAGGGTGTCTTACCTGCATTTTTCTGCATTTCTTCGAGACTGGGGCCGCGATACTGACAAAATGACTGTGTCGTTTCATAAGTTTGCAACTCCACCAGACCGGGCAAGTAGTCAATTAACTGTTCCCAGATAAAAATATTAAGCAGCTCTGTACTGGAACGCCAACCCAGGTCGGCGCAGACGTAATTCAGGTTCTGATGATCCAGTTTTTCAATAACTTGTTTCTTAACGACAGCTTTCAAATAACCATAATCAACCACAAATCCAGTTAGCGGATCGATCCGCCCTTCAATTTTGACATGTAACGCGTAGCGTCCACCGTGTAAGTTTTCACATTTACCTGGATGATCTGTAATAAAGTGGGCCGAATCAAACACCAGTTCCTTGCTAACAGTAGCATATTGCACATCCGCAAAATATCTTTCAGAAACGCAGGGAATGTCTTTCAGGTAGACAGAAATCAACGCCAGCAGTCTTTGCGCATCCTGCAATGACTCTGTTCTGTATAGAGTGCGTTGATTGCTTACATGTTCTTTCAGCATGGTCCAGCGAATTTGATATTCACTGGTTAGCTGATTGAGTAATGCACTTATTTCATCACTGTTTGGCAGACTCAGAAATACATAGCCATGATGAAACTCGCCGGTCTGCGCAATCAGCACGGCAAGAAATAATTCAAAATCCAGCTCACCATCAAACTCGACAAACTTATGCTTGTAACTGGCCGGCATTTTAATTAAGTTTTCCGGCAGCACACGATGACTTGTGGAATTATAGTGATATTCCTGTCGATACTGAAAACCGTACACCTGTAAATCACGCAAATACCACAACAATTCATCTAGCCGTCGAATATCACTAGACAAACTTACAAATGTTTCGTCTTCCTGTAATGCGTCCGCCATCATCAACGCTTTAATAATTGATGAGGAATGTGCGGATGCCCGATCTGCAGGCAGGGAATAACTGGCTACATCATCGATTATGTTGACCATGGATTCATGCACCAGCAAATCTAGGGACAGGTGATGACGAATGGCATATTCCTGTAAAGTCAGTCCGCAACAATCAATCAGGTGATGATTGTCCAGCTGGGTTACCTCCAAATGGCATTCTTGGCATTTCATTTTGATACTTTACTGCTTAATTACAGACAAAAAAATACCCCGGAGTGTTAAATCCAGGGTATTTCGTACTTCTAAAAAAAGATTGCTTAGAATCCTTTGAAAGGATGCTCCGCAGAATCTTTTTGGGCAACAACTGTAGAAGCTTTTGGCTCGTCTTTGATAGCACGCTCAATGGACTGCTTAACCGCTTTGTAGTTGTTTTCGTAGATAGCTTTATCACTTTTAGCTTCCCAGTGAATGAATACGCCTACACAAATGAAGATATCGTCAGCTTCGTCAGCTGGGATAGTTCCATCTTCAACACAGTCAGCAACTGCTTTAGCAACAGCAGCCTGAGCTGGGCCAAACATTTGCACTGCTTGAGTAGCGCCTTTGATGGTCACTTTGTTGAACATCATAGTGTTTGGCTTACAAGGAAGGTTAGGTGCAACAACAGCTAACAAAGTTGAAAAGCCATCTTTGTTGTTTACTAAACCGTTACAGAACGCTGTCTCAACTGCTGAACCACGTGGGCCCATTAGCAAATCGATGTGAGCGATTTCTGCCATAGTGCCTGATGGGTCATTGTCATTTACTAGTGACTCACCAACCATTACTCTGTTGACTACTGCCATTTAATTTCTCCTAATTAATTAGTTTTGTTTTGTTAACAAACAGCCGTAAAAATTTACGATGATAATTTTAGTATGGGGCTTTCCCTTATGAATACTACTAGTAAGTGTTCATATTATAGTTAGTCCCTTAATTCTCGCCTCTCCAGCATTGCCACAAAGATTGTAGCTACTGTCAAGTCAGCAGTCGTCCCAGGATTGATTCCAACCGACTTCAGTTCACTATCTAGAGAAAGTAACCCTGAAACATGATCAGTAGGATCGCGAGACACTAACACCTGATTGGCAAGAGGCGCAATCATATCACTAATTTCCCTCGCTTTTAATAGACCTTTTTTACGAATTATCAGACTATCCGGCACTCTTAACCACTGGCTAAGAAATACTGCTGTAGTGGCCCATTCCGGGCTACCCCATTTCTTTATATATTCTCGATAGATGGGCAGATTATGTTCAAAAATATCTGAAAAATTGTTTGCATATTGATAAGAAATGCTATCTTTTTGTGCAGAAAGCCGCATCGCTTCCAGTAAACTGACGCTTGGTTTCTTCGATACATCCTGATTTTCTACTTCACCCATACCTCCCGGCATGGCTAGCTGGATAGCTCGATAGCAATCTTGCGCATCTGTCACGGATAACTGCGCCAGCACTTGGGCCAGATTTTCTTTTAAACCCGAATCACTGCCGTGATTGATCAAGGTTTGAGCAATTGGTGCCGATAATAAGATGATTCCCAGATTGGTATTATCGCCCACTGCCTCACGGGTGGCAGTCACCGCTTTAAGTATGCGCTCTCCTACACCCTGGCAGGAACTGAATAGTGGTTCTGCGGATACTTGCGCACTTAACTCAAACTGATTGACCGACATGTTATGTCCATCGGCATGATAGCCAACATTACCCGGCTTAATCGCACGCAACTCCAGCAGACAGGCTCGACGATAACAGTCGACAAATTGGTGGACTGTACTAGCCGTCATTTGTGATCAGGCCGCAGTGTTTCAGGAACCGATCAGCAATAATGTCCACCACAGTCTTTGAAGTGGTCATTTGCAGGCCTTTCCAGGCCGGCACGCTATTCACTTCAGTTACCCAGAATTGGCCCAGTTTATCGCGAATCAAATCAACACCGGCATATTCCAGTCCGGTCACACGAGTAGCATCTATCGCCATTTGCTCAATCTGATTGTCCAGTTGAACACCCTCGACCTGCCCACCCTGCGCAACATTAGTTATCCAACCCTCACCGCGACGCTTCATACTGGCGATGACCTCATTCCCAATCACAAACACCCGATAATCCACCCCAGTACTCTCACCTGCATCGACATATTCCTGCAGGTACATCACGCCATGCATTTCTTCATATCCAATGAACTGTGAAAGGTTTTCCAACAGCTGCAAGCCTTTTCCCTGTGAGCCAAAGATGGGTTTTAGAACCAGCTTCTTTCCACAATTTATATATTCACGTATTTTCTTATAAATATAATGTAAGTCACTGCTAATAAAAGAACTAGGTGTAGGAATATTATTCAATTTCAGCAAGTATGAAGTCATACCCTTATCCACACTGCGTTCGATACCGCGCGTATTGTTGTAGATAGGCACTCCCGCATATTCCAGCCCATGGAGTACATCCAGATAAAATACCACCTCATCCAGACTGCCCCCTTGCACACCGCGCACAAATACAGCCTCAGGCAAATTCGAAAATCCAGGTATGCGAATCTGGGGATGACTTGAATCCAGTTCGAAATGACAGTCCTGTAGACGTACAAAGCGTGACTCAAAGCCACGCTTTATTAAAGACTGTTTCAGTTGATGGCCATGCCAGCCGGGGTCATCGGTGATTATGGCAATGCCGCGACCAGCACTAGCCACCAAATGACTCTTTGAGTAGGTCCAGATTGATTTCACCACCAAAGAAAGTATTGCCACTTTCCATAGCCGTCACGCTGACCTGTGCAGGACTGAATAGCATTTGATCAATTTGATAGAAATCGTATTTGGCATCTGAAAATACTTTTGCAAATGGTTTGCCATAATCTTTAGAAGTATTCGAAGGCAGATCATTGGCCAACGCTTTGGCATCGTCATCCGAGCCGCTAACAAACAATTGCACTCGACCAGCAAACAGGATGGCGTCGTTGGTTCGACCCATGGCATGAACGAAATCAGGAATCGGAGGACAAAGCGGCGCACTTCCGGCGCCATCAATAATTCTTTCCAGTGGAAATTTTAACTCGTGAGCTTTATGCAATGCAGTTTCCAGGACTCGTGCAACCACTTGGACAACACCCGCTAAGCTCTTGGTAGGCGTAAGAATTACAGTTAAATTTTCTGGCGTTACTCCGCACTGTTCAGACATCTTTGTCAGAAGTTCAGAGGGTGGGTTTTTATCTACTTCCATGACGATACAGACTTTCTCGGCTTTGTCTTTGTACGCCAGTTCTTCATACAGGGGCTCACGCAGTGATGCAGCACGGCCCGGACCTGAGCCCAGGGCATAAAATGCTTCTTTGCCTTCACCGTGAGAAAGTTGCCAACCTGCATACTGGCTGCCCAGACAAGCCAGTACCGGATTAGAGCTGTGCACATAAACAGACAATGGCCAGTTCGGTGCAGTCGCAGTATGCATTAATGAAACCTTGCCAAGCCCTCCCAGACAGATTTCGCTGATGAGCCGCCCAGCTTCCAGTCCACCGTGATGATGTATACCCGCATCGATGATGGTAACGCCGCTGGAATCCTGCTTCAAGCCAACACGCAACGCATTGGCACAATCAACCAGCTTCTGAACAATAGGCTGGGCTAAACTATTAATACTAGGTTGAGTATTCATTGTTAATTTTATTTATAGATTAGTTATGTAACTTATTAATTTATAATATTTAATATTTGCTTCACTCGATTCTGCAGCAAAGCTTCCAAAGAACCCCCTGATTCACTCGCATCGGCATGTACGCTACAGATAGGTTCGTTTTTAAGAATTTTACGTGAGCCTTCCGGTCGGTCTTTAACCCATACAGGCCACTCAATGTCGTCGGGAACCTGGCAGTCATCCTCCGCGTACACGATAGAGTAGGCACTCTTGGATTCATTTAATTCAATATCTGGCAGAAGCTGCTCACCCTCGCAAAGTCGTATATGCGCATCCACTAGGTTGATGTCAGAATTGATACGCTCATACAATTCAAAGCTGGCTGAGATTCTGGGATTGACCTCAAGCACATACAATACGTCCTCATCTTCTTCACGCGCATGTATCATATCCACACTGAACACTCCAACAAGATTAAAGTAACTTGCTATCTTTCTTATATAAATTATTGTTTTTAAAATAAACTTTAATCCAACATCGGTATTCGCCAGCGCACCCTGATAGATATATGGCAACCCTTCAATCTCGGATGTGAAAAATTGACTGTTCACACCCAGGCAGACCAGTTCTTCTCCATCGGTTATACATAAGGCCGAAAATGGCTTGCCGAATATTTCACGCTGCCAATAGCCCGATTCCTCGGTTGTTGACGCTCTTAAGACTCCAGTTCCACCACATCTATCCTGTAGTTTGAACAGCCATAGTTCTCTGTTCTCGGGAGGTTTAAAACGAACTTCTGGATAAGGAATCTGAAGCTTACTCAGCCCTTCAAAAAACCGTTGGGGGTTTCGAATCTGCTCTACTACCTGAGTGGGATTCATACATAATTGCCATTGAGTGACCTTCTCTATATAGCTGGCGTACTTTTCCGCTCCAGCTCCCAGAATCACTTTTGCTTCACGATAACGCTGTTTAATTTTATTTACACAGTTATGCAAACTGCTTTTGACAAACTCACCTCTTTCAAGAGGCAGACACCAGCATTCCACACAGGCATTTAGCGTATCGATGTCTGCGAAGCCATCGACACTGACTACATTCCAGCCCGCCCGGGTCGCAGACTCTGACAGAGCCCGCGCCGAGTGGGAGATAATGATGAGGTTATTACTATTTATTGACGTATTCTCGTGCAACTTCGAAAGCATGCTCAAAATGCAAGTAGATGGGTTTATCTGTTTCGCGCATGCGCTGCAGCAACATGTTTTGTGTTTGATATTTCACGTTGCCAATGGCGAGCGCGCCAATTCCTACCGCTCCACTGGGAGAATCATCAATCGGTGCTGCATTATCCATCACACCCAGACCTGCAATACCCGATGGAGGCACTGCGTTAACATCGGCCGCCACTTTTAGCATGGTGGCCTTGATGACCTGCTCTTTACTCATGACCTCAATGCCCGCAGAAGCTGTGGCTAATATGACGTCAACGTCCTCTATAATGGAGTCCAGCGCTTCTATTGCCTCGCCTTTGATATCTGTTTCATCTGAACCATATTCTGCATTACATATGCCTGCAACACGCTGAGATTTATCTTTCTGACGTCCGAAAATAGTGACATTAGCGCCGGCTTTTGCAGCAATCACAGCACCTGCCATACCCACAGGACCGGTACCTCCCAGTGCTGCCACCGTCTTGCCACTCAGATCAGTGTCGAACTTGTCTTTTAGTGCTTTTTCTACCGCTGCCAACATGCCGGCAGCCGTTGTAAATGCCCCGCTAGGATCTGCAAAAGCGGACACTTCAAAGGGTGGGACCATGGATTTTTCACAGATTTTCATCATTTCCATCGCATCGTGCATGTCACGACCACCAAAGAAAATCCCTGTTCTTTTTACACCACTGGGTCCGCGAGAAAAAATTGCATCCTGAACCAGGGCCTGTACTTCATCATTTTCCACTGCGATATAAGGAATACAATGCGACCAGCCAGCGTCTATCGCCATATTGACGTCAAATGGACTAAGGTTCTTCGCGGCAGTAATCATATGTAGGATGTATGGCTTTTCCATGTGTTATATCTCTCTAATGTTGTATCCCAAATTAATAAAATCTTCACCGGCTACACGAACCAGGTAAAGGTTTAAAAAATTCTGTTAAATTTACTCGTAATGGCCTAACCCGTGATTTGGCCTGAACTGTGGCCTGATTTCTGACCCGTTTGATCCTGTTCTTTGTTTTCCTTCAGTGTCATCACAGCGCCATCATTATTACCTTGAACGACCTTAAAACCAAGCTGAGGTAGATGTGTAAACTGAGTTTGTAATTCTCGCAGCATCGAATGGGCTGCAACATCACTGTCAAAGAAAGCAAAACCAGTGGGGCCCCATGAACTCTGACCCACACCCGGTATATCCTTCCCTATCAAGTATTCTATCACTTCAGCTACCGCTTCACTGGTATATCTGCCTCCCTGAGCAGGCGCAAAGTAGTCGCCGACTCTTTGCTGAATTTCGCGCACACCCATGCCAAACTCTCGAATATTGTTTTCCAACACGCCCGGAAGAATGCGTGCAAGCACCTGTCTGGATAGAAAACCGGCACAGTTATCCGAGAATCTCGGAAGCGTTGAAAATGCATCCGATTCGGGTGCGCCGTGCAATCCTAGATCACTGCTATCTTCAATAATGAGTATGCGCCAGGCTTCCGGAAATGGGTGTCGAGCAATGGTTGGCGGAACACGGGTTTGACTACCCCTTCCCCCATCAACAATCATTCCACCCTGAACAAATGCAGCAACCCCGATGCCTGAACGAGCTCCCCGGCCTAATTCCTGCGCGATACCAATGGTATCGATATGCCTACCCCATAATTTGGCAATGCCGCTACCGACACATAAAGCCAGTTGTGTGCCGGAACCCAGTCCGGAATGTTCAGGAATGGATTGGCGTACATTAATGGCACAGCCTCCGTCCAGATTCCATTTTTCAAATAATTCACGTGCAAAACCCAACGCCCGCTCTGAACGTGGTCCGGTAGCTTCAAATTTCTGACTGGCACGTATGGTTAATTCGGTACAGAAACCGTCAATCGCCACACCAGCACTGATAAACTTACGCCCTAATGCCCCACCCAAATCCACAAAACCCAGATGTAATCTGGCTGGCGTGGTTACGGTAACATTTTGATTTTTGTGATATAACATTAAAATTCTACAAGGGGTTTATGTATCGTCTATCTCAGACCTATATCTGGTATCTGGGTATATTCTGGACAATATTTACTCGACTGGCGACCATGAATAAATCATTCTGATTCATGCTCTCGGGCGGGCATTATTTTATACTACTGTAGTTCTCAATCCAAACTAGTAGAAACAGTAATAAACTAGGACAATAGAATCAAATCAAAAAATACTAATTACAGATTTGATCGCCGTAATCAAGAATAACCAAACTTACTACCAAATAATTTAAATAATCTAATGCAGTTTGAACATGTGACCTGCCCACATTGTGGGATACTTTGTGATGACCTGACCATAGAGGTCAGTGATTCCGCGTTAAAACCACTCAATGTTGACCATCCACATTGCATTCGTGGGTTTACACAATCGTCGTTAGAAAGCGATCGCTTGCCTTCAGCAAAAATTAATGGTCAGGATGCCGCGCTGGATGACGCCATTAATCAAGCCGTCTCCATCCTGCTGTCTTCTTCCCAGCCTTTGATTAGCGGCTTAATCGCAGATGTGCAAGCCTGTAGAGAAGCGGTTGCCCTGGCGGATAAAGTGGGCGGCGTGATTGATCACGCTAATGGAAAATTCATGCGCGCCAATATTGCTGTTATGCAGAGGTTGGGCAAAGTGAAAACCACGTTAGCCGAAGCACGTAATCGTGCTGACAATATCATTATCTTTGGCTCCGAGGTACTTGAACGCTTTCCGCGCCTGATGGAGCGGATATTGACTCCGGGAAAAAGTCTTGGCACCAAAAACACAACACGCAAGACAATTACCATTATCGATTCACAAGCCCAGCAAGATGCCAGCACTGTCATGGCTGCACTCAAGGTCAACTATATGCGCCTTAATGCAAGTAGTCTTGAAGCAATCATTTTAAAACTGCAAAGCATTATTCAAAACGATACTCAGTCAGATCTTGAAGATGATGTAACAGCAAACCTCATAAACATTTACAAAAATATTTTAAGTAGTCAGTACACCACTATGATCTGGAATGCTAACCTGCTTAATACTGAAACCGCTGAACAGACAGTACAGGCACTGACTCTTTCCATAAAAACCCTGATGAAAGATATTCGCTGTGTAGGCTTACCTTTGGGTGGCTCCAAAGGAGAGATCACAGCCAGCCAGGTCGTCACATGGCAAACAGGTGTTCCCCTGCCGGTTTCATTTATGAGCGGTGTTCCGGTACACGATCCTGTTTTATATACGGGTTCCAATATGTTGGAAAACAACGAAGCGGACACACTGTTATGGCTATCTACCTACAGTGCCGATGATGTTCCGCCAGAAACAAATATTCCGACAATTGTGATTGGGCACCCCAATATGCAGGTGTCAGAAAAGACTGCGGTATACATCCCTGTGGGTGTACCCGGCATTGACAGTCGCGGACTGGCCTGCAGAACTGACAGTGTCGCAACCCTGCCACTGGCAAAGATTCGAAACAATAATTTAGCTATTGCCAGCGACGTATTAAATAAAATCACAGGAATGCTCTAGAGGGAACTATGGCTATTAAACTCACAGGCGGTGAAATCTACGATCCTGCACATCAGGTCGATGGTAAGCAGCAAGATCTATACATCGTTGATGGAAAAATTACACATCTGTTGCCAGACAACGAAAAAATAACTGAAACACATAGTATCAATGGATGCATCGTTATGGCTGGCGCCATTGATCTGCATTCTCATATCGGTGGCGGCAAAGTGAACATTGCTCGCACCATGATGCTGGAAGATGAGCATGCTCATCCTCATCTAGGCAATCATATATGCCGTTCCGGTAACGGTCATGCCGTACCCTCTACTTTTACAACCGGCTACCGTTATGCAGAAATGGGTTACACCGCATGCTTTGAACCGGCTGTACTTCCCGTCAATGCGCGTCAGGCTCATATGGAAATGGCCGATACACCTATGATTGATAAAGGTGGCTATGTATTGCTAGGCAATGATGATTTCCTGCTTGGCATGATGCAAAAAAATGTCAGTCAGTCCGCGATAAATGATTATGTCGCCTGGATCCTGAATGCCAGTCAATGTATCGGCATTAAAGTGGTAAACGCGGGCGGTGTACATGCATTTAAATACAACCAGCGTCGGCTTGATGTTGATGAAGCCGGACCTGCAGGTAGCACCCCAAGAGAAATTATCGCCAGACTGAGTCGCGCCGTTCATGAGCTCGGCGTTCCACATCCATTGCATGTACATGCCAGTAATCTAGGCATTCCCGGCAACTTTAAGTCTACACTGCTGACAATGGCCGCCGCGGACGGCTTACCTATCCACCTGACCCATATTCAGTTTCATAGTTACGGTACTGAGGGCGACTATAAGTTTTCTTCAGCCGCCTGCGAAATTGCCGAAGCGATTAACAGCAATCCAAATGTCACTGCAGATGTCGGTCAAATTATGTTTGGCCAGACAATTACTACTTCGGGTGACACGATGATGCAGTATTTTGGCCACGATCATGCGCATCCAAAGAAATGGACGGTGATGGACATTGAATGCGAAATGGGTTGCGGTGTCATTCCATTTAAGTATCGTGACAAAAGTTTTGTTAATGCCTTGCAGTGGGCCATTGGACTGGAAATCTTTTTACAGGTGAATGACCCCTGGCGAGTATTTCTTACCACAGACCATCCTAACGGCGCTCCATTTACCAGCTATCCACATCTAATCAAACTGTTAATGGATCGTTCATTCCGCAATGATGCATTTAGTATCATTCATGAAGATGCACAGAAGATGTCGAACCTGGCCTCGATGGATAGAGAATACAGTTTGTATGAAATTGCGATTATGACACGCGCTGCACCGGCGAGAATTCTTGGCTTAAGCAGTCAGGGGCATTTAGGTGAGGGCGCGACAGCAAATATTACTGTTTACCGCAAACAGGATGATGTAGAACAAATGTTTGCCAAACCGTCACTGGTGTTCAAAAACGGAAAACTGATCGTCATAGATGGCGAAGTCATAGAATCCGTCAAGGGTGTCACTCACGTGGTTAAGCCTGAGTATGATGCCGGTGTCGAGAAATCTTTAAGTAAATACTTTGATGACTACCAAACTATTTCACTACCAAACTTTAAAATCTCCAATGATGAGATGGCAGAATGCATTGGCAGCAAAATAGAAGTTCATCCATGCACAAGAAAATAAGAACATGATAATTAATGGTGTTTTAATTGATGATACTTTCTCGGAAGCATTCTCCATGAGTGCCACCCGAATTATCATCACTGCAATAAATTATAAATGGGCACGCCATGCCGCTGAAACCATGACAGGTTTTGCAACCTCTGTGATCGGATGTAAAGTCGAAGCCGGAATTGAACGCACCATAGGAAACCATGAAACTCCGGATGGTCGTCCCGGGATTTCAGTACTGCTGTTTTCAACAGACAGAAAGTCTCTGGAAAAACAGTTGGAAGCGCGCATCGGACAATGTGTATTAACCTGCCCTACCACCGCGGTTTTCTCCGGCATGGAGACTGAAGAGAAGATTGCTCTGGGAAAAAATTTACGCTATTTCGGTGATGGCTATCAAACTTCAAAGTTGATTGGAGACAAACGCTACTGGCGCATACCTGTTATGGACGGTGAATTTGTCTGTGAAGAAACTACCGGTGTGCAGAAAGCGATTGGAGGTGGAAACCTGTTAATTTTTGCGCGCACAGTTTCCCAAGTATTGCTGGCCTGTGAGGCTGCCATTGACTCAATGAGCATGTTACCAAATATCATTCTGCCTTTCCCAGGAGGCGGCGTACGTTCCGGCTCCAAAGTAGGCTCAAAATATAAAAATCTGGGTGCTTCGACCAATCATAATTATTGCCCTACTCTTAAGGGTCAACCAGGCAATCTGCTGGACAAGAACATTGAAGCAGTAATGGAAATTGTTATTGATGGTTTAACTGCGAAAGATGTTCGACTGGCAATGAATCGTGGTATTGAAGCCATATGCGACCTGGGCAAATCACAGGGAATTGAAAAAATTACAGGTGGAAACTATGGCGGTAAATTAGGCCAGCACCACTTCCACTTAAGAGAGATTGCTAATGAGTAATACAAATGATTAACACCATCGTCACATATAACAACACAACCGGTGCTCGTATTGATATGCGCTGGTTAAGCGAAGCCATTAACGGCAAATATTCTCAGGAACAAGCAAGCCTGCTACACATTTCTGTAGGCAACCAGTCTGTGCCCGCGGGTGATATATTTACGATCTCAGGCAACTTCGATAATGAAGACATTCAGCTGAATGGTGCTACTGCCAAATTAGATTACGTGGGACATGCTTTAGCAGATGGACAACATCTTACAGTCACCGGAGATTGCGGACATTATCTGGGTGCAGAACTTAATGGTGGCAAACTTAGTGTTAATGGAAACAGTCTCGATTATACAGGCTGCAGTATGCGTAAGGGCTTGATCGAAATTCAGGGCAACAGTCGCGATTATCTGGGAGGCGCCTATACAGGCCATAAAAAAGGGATGTCTGGCGGTACTATTCTTGTTCACGGAGACGCCGGCAATTTCACAGGTGACTTAATGCGCAGAGGCATTATTATGATTACGGGTGATATTGGCGACTACTGCGGTAGCCGCATGATTGCCGGAACCATCACCAACCTAGGTAAAATCGGCAATCATGTTGGTGTGGGCATGCGCAGAGGAACACTACTATTACCCGAATTACCAGAACAAATGCCAGACACTTTTACCAACTGTGGCCGACATAATTTAGGTTATCTAACACTATTGCTTCATGAACTGAGAACTTATGACAGCGAGTTCAAGTCATTACATTCCATGCGACGACGCGTGCAAAAATACATGGGAGATGCTTCCGTCGATGGCTTGGGTGAGATTCTTATCTGGATTGGATAAGAAGATTACATGAGTTACATATTTATGCTGTTAAAACTTACTTCATAATCCATAAATTTAATTACAGGAGGCCAACATGCCAAAATATATTATTGAAAGAGAAATACCTGACGCAGGCAGCCTGACTGCAGCTGACCTGCAGGGCATTTCACAAAAATCTTGCAGCATTCTGAAAAACATGGGCCCCCAAATTCAATGGGTTGAGAGCTTTGTCACTGCAAACAAAGTTTACTGCACTTATATCGCTCCCAATGAAGATGAAATCCGCAAGCATGCCGAGGAAGGTGGATTCCCTACAAACAGTATTGCAGAAATCAAGGCGGTGATTGACCCCACTACATCAGAGTAAATTAAATTTAATTTATACTGTAAAATCGACATATCGCAATATAAGCCCAGCCAAATTTTGTGTTTTCTGGCAATTTAACGATGTAAACTTAAAAAGCCCTCATTAGAGGGCTTTTTTATTGACACTATATTTATGCTTACGATCTTCAAAATCCCGCAAGCACGATCTTTCCCACCGCTCGACCACTTTCAATATGTGCATGTGCGCGTTTTAAATTTTCAGCATTAATAGTTCCGTAATCTTCACCCAGAGTCGTTTTGATTTCGCCCGCATCAACCAGCTCAGCCAAAGCAGTAAGCAGTTCATGTTGTTTAAGCATATCGCGGGTTGAAAACATCGATCGAGTAAACATGAATTCCCAATGCAAGGAAGCTGACTTCTTTTTTAATTTAAGAATATCAATGTTTTCTTTTGGATCATCAATCAATGCAAATTTACCTTGCGGCGCCAGCACATCCACTATTTGGTCATAATGCTGGTCAGTATGAGTAAGACTAATTACATGAGTAACCTCTTGAATATTTATCTCCTCCAGTTGAGGCGCTAAAGGTTGATGGTGGTTAATCACATAATTCGCGCCCAAACTGGTTACCCAATCCTGACTCGATTCTCTTGATGCCGTAGCAATGACAATGGCATCGGTCAACCTGGATGCCAGTTGTATCAGAATAGAACCCACGCCTCCGGCTGCACCAATAATTAAAACAGCAGGTCGAGATTCTGTCGAGACTTGTAACGGTGTATCCTGGCGCATGGCTGTAAAGCCCAAACGATCAAACAGCAGTTCCCAGGCTGTAATGGCAGTTAACGGTAATGCTGCCGCTTCTATATTGGACAGTGAAGCCGGTTTTAAAGCGGTAATGCGTTCATCCACCAGTTGGTATTCAGAGTTGGAACCGGGTCGAGTGAGATCGCCAGCATACCAAACCGAGTCACCGGTTTTGAATAACTCGACCTGATCACCCACCGCCACCACTTCACCAACGGCATCCCAGCCAAGCACTTTATAGTCTCCGTTGGCAGGTGATACAGTGCATCGCACCTTGCAATCAACCGGGTTAACTGAAATTGCATGCACTTGAATCAGCAAATCCCGACCCTTGGCATCAGGCATGGGTAATTCGATATCAATTAACGCATCCGGGTGATCTATGGCGTGGGAATGCAAATAGCCAATAGCTTTCATTTCAATCCGCCTATTTCGTGAGCAGTCGATAAAATAGCAGTATAAAAATAACCTCACACTGACAAAAGTCATAACAGTGAGTCTTTTCAAAAAGTGTCTTAGAATAAAATAGCGGTGGTTTATAGCCTATGGCGAACCAAACATACAACCTTGCTCTGTCACTACCACTGGGAAGTCGCCCAGACTTCTCATAGTACTGGCTACAGCGTACTGTTCCAGTTGAGAAGCAATATCATCCGCGTTATTGGTGTGCATGGCAGAGTACATAACTCTGATAAAGTGTGTATCTGAAGGCGCCATCAGGCGAAAGCAGTAGCTTTCTTTATCCAGCTCTTCCTGGATTTCAGATTCTGGGAATTCGGTTTGCAGATAGGTCAGTACGGCATCTCGAATCTCTACTCGGTACTCAGTCATCTCAATACACCTGAATAGCCTTTATACGTCTTGTGGTTACCCCTGCACCTTATTCGGTTCAATTGCTGCCAGACGCTCGTACTCTTTCATAATATCGCGCAGAAACTTAACCATCTCGTCAGAGCTCCAGTCACGCTCACCCGTCGCTTTATAAATAATCTTTCCTGACGGGCTGATTAGAAATGTAGTTGGTAATCCTGAAACTTCCCAGCTGGATAAAGACATATTTTTGTCAATCACAATGTCAAAATCGACGGGCCTGTCTTTAAGAAACTGTTTAACCGTGGCCAGTGCTGGCCCGACGTGAATGCCAACCACTTCCAGCCCATGCTGTCCTTTGAGTTTATTGTGCAACTCATTTAGGGCGGGCATCTCCTTCACACAAGGAGGACACCAGGTTGCCCAAAAATTCAGCAACACAAATTTACCTTCATAATCCGACAGGCTGATATCTGAGCCTTGTGTACTCATTAAGGTGAAATTAGAGGCTTTGGAGTTAGGAACTTTATCCATTAAGCCACTTGCATTCAGCATGGGTACCATGATCAACAGCATAATAAGCAAACCAAGAGAAATTCCCGTGGTGTGGTTAATTTTTGATTTCATATAACTATATTTCATAATCACCGCTTTGTTGGATGTATAGGGTAATAGGAGTCAGAATATTCAATTAAGTTCTTTACAGCGGATTTTCCTGCCCTGAGTGACTATTTATCAGCGATTTTATTGTTCCGATGGTTTATTTTCTTCGTAATCGGCAATAATGACTCTTAAAAATTTCACCATTTGTGGTGAACTCCAGGCTCTAGCACCCACCGCCCTGTATGCAAAATCGCCATCAGGGGTCAATAAATATGATGTTGGAAGTGAGGGTATTCCCCAATGTCCCAGTTCCAGATTCAGGTCCATCACCACGCTGTAACTAACCGGTGATAATTCCAGTTGCTTATTCACAGCTTCAACCTCTGGGCCGGCATGAACGGCTACTATCTCGAGTACATTCTCATCGGCAAATTGCTCTCGCAGATCTTGAAGAAAAGTTAATTCCGCAAGACAACTTGCGCATCGGGTTGACCAGAAACTTACTAGCACAAACTTGCCTTTCAGATCATCCAAATTAAACATGCCGCCGGTGGAATACGGCAAGGTAAAGTTTTTTGCATGCATGGTCCGTGGCATTGCATCCAGCAATCTGTCAGCATTTGCGATTGAACATAACAAAAGTAAAGCAATCGCACTTAGCACTCTTTTTATCATATTTTTTTATCTATTCCACTTTGAATTCTGAATCGTTAGCCCAATTAGGATCATCTGAACTCAGATCCCCTATTGGCGCTGCAAACGCATCGGCAACAATGGTTTCTATATTATCGCCTGTCAAACTACGCATAAACGTGACAATCTGATCCATTTCTTTATCAGATAAATTGAGCGGTGTGATTAACGGACTGAGCAATTCATTTGGCACGCCACCTCTATTATAAAACTCCACCACTTGTTTCAAGGTGGTAAAAGCACCGTCATGCATATAAGGTTTCGTGAGCGCCACATTGCGCAAACTGGTCGTACGATATTTCCATCGATCAAATGGATTTTCTGTAATGGTATATAAGCCGACGTCATTTTCTTTAGGCTTCTGTCGAACCGAATCGATTAAACTTGTATCTACATTAACAAACACACCGGGTGCCAGCTGAACATGGGTTTTTTCGGGCTTAATACCCATTGAAACGGCATAGCCATGCCCCGTATTGTGCATTTGATTATCAGTAAACAGGGCATAGTCTTCATTAATCAGGTGACATGATGAACACTTCGCCTTACCCGTAAACAACGCAAAACCGGCTTCTTCATCTTCTGACAGCGCATCTTCCTGTTTGCCAAAATACCAGCGATCAAAGCGGGAATTTGCCGAATTCAAAGTGCTTTGATAACTTGCCAACGCCTCGCCTACAGTTTCCATGGAAGGCCCTTTGCCGTCAAAGGCGGCTTCAAACATGCCATCGTATTGATTAATTTTTTTGATTTTATTAATCACATATCCCACGGATGGGTTGGCCATTTCATTATGTGCCAGCAGCGGTGACCATGCCTGCTGTACCAGACTGTCTTCCCTGCCGTCATGAAACAATAAATCATAATAACCTACGTTATAAATTGTCGGACTGTTGCGCTTAACACTGCGTCCTTCGAGGCCAATAGCGGTGGCTATTTCGTTATTGGTAAACCCTTGTTCCGGTATATGGCAAATAGCGCAGGAGAAAGTATCATTTAATGACAAACGCCGATCATAAAAAAGCAGACGCCCCAGCTTTACTTTCTCTTCAGTAATCTCATGGTCATCTGAAGGTTTTAAAGCTGGCAACCCCAAAGGAGGTTGACGAACAAACTGAAGAAGGTCTGTTTCCTTGCCTTTCCTTGCCGTAACACTCAAAGAGTTTGTTATATAACCTTCATGCTCGTAACCTTCTTTGCGGTCCCCTGGACCATAGATGGCTTCTTTGTTTACATCATTTTGTGTAGAGGCAATCAGTGGGACTGAAGTGCTTGTAAATAAGCCCCCTGTGCATAGTAGCCATATCAAGCAATGTATCGTGCATGAATAACGCTTCATAGATTAGCTATCCTGTTCTTCCATGATTAG
This sequence comes from uncultured Thiotrichales bacterium, assembly GCA_964636225.1. Taxonomy (GTDB): domain Bacteria; phylum Pseudomonadota; class Gammaproteobacteria; order UBA4575; family UBA4575; genus UBA1858. The sequence continues at coordinate 186,372 of CAZWQM010000001.1, forward strand.
TGTTTTCACATCAGCAATCAGAGATTGATCATGTAAAAAACTCGCACTGTATTGTGATCGCTTTACTCCATTTTTATCAATCAGAAAAACTCTCAGTATATGGGCAAATTTATTTGTCGGATTTCCTTCGTCGTCATATTCCTGATTAACAAATTGTCCAAAGCTATTAATGATTGGATTCAGTTCTTCCTGTGACGCAGTGGTTAAAAACTGCCATTCAGCCCCCCCCAAATCCTCACTCCCTTGACCATAAAACTTCATCACTTCCGGAGTATCATATTTTGGATCAAAGCTGAGACTGATCAGTCTCAGCTTATTTGATAATTCAGGATTGTCTTTCAGTGCTTCTTTCAGTTTATAAAATACCGCAGTAACTAATGGGCAACCATTCAGATCGGAACATTGTGTATAAATAAAACTTAGAATAACAATCTTGTCCCCGTAGAAATCAGACAAGCGTTTTTCCTCGCCATCAGAGGTAAGAACGTTTCCATCCGCAGCTTCACCAAATGGAGGTAATTCATAAGTCCCCGGCTCCGGTAGTTCGAACTGCATCTCTCCCCAGCCAGGCGCATGCAGCACCACCTGATCTTCATGGCTTGCAACTTTGATTTTGGTTTCAGCCACATCATTATTGTGTGCGGCTTTATTGATCGTAGAGTTATCACACCCACACAACAAAAATAGAGAAAAACAAGTAATATAAACGCTTTTCATAATTCGTAGTATTAATCCTTCATATAAATAAAAGGCCGCCAACGAGGGCGGCCTTTTGTATTTAGAGCTTTAACGTTTACTTTAGTAAACGTCAGCCTACCTCGAATATCTTATTGTTCTACTTGAGACAACATTGTATCCGTAGAGTTCGGCTTTTGAGAGTATAGCGAGTAAGCGCCAAATCTCATTTGGTGTGCACGACCCAGCTTCAGCTTGTAGAAGTCGATAGTAAACTGATGATCAAGCTTCTTACCATTCCAGTGGAACAGTTTGAAGAATTGTTCGTCATCTTTACCTGTCTTGTCCCAGTTACCTAGCAGAGATGTAGTAAAGTAGGCACGTTTACCGTCCCAGCTTTGAGAGATCATATTGACCTGCGAACCAATTTCATGTTCGTACAGCTGCTTAGGATTGTGTACATCACTAATGTCGAAGTAGCGAGTCTTGCCATCCATGAATGTTTGAACCCAAAGGCCCTGATCGTCCGCAGTGATTGAAATATCTACAGGAAGAGGTACTTTCGAAGGATCGCCGATATCAGCAACATCTTTAGCCTGCCACTCACCATTTCCATCTTCATAGATCAACCAGATCTTTGAGGTCAATGCGGTAGTAGTCAAACACCAGTTGTTGGTACCAGACCAGGCACAACGAACTTCCAAAGGAGCTCCCGGAACGTCCAACACTTTCTTAGGCTTACGAGTGTGCAAGTCCCAAACAACCATAGTGTTACCAAAACGTTTCATAGCTTCAGGATCTGCCAACATCTGACCGAAGTCCATCATGTAGTTAGACCAGCCAGTGAAAGAAGAAGTGAACATTGCGTTAAGTCGAGGAAGAACTCGAATGTCGTAGCCGTAACCATCAGCAAATTGACCGCCTTTTTCAGCACCACGCAAATCTTCATCTGTTGGATTCCAGTGAGCAGCAACAAACTCACCTTCGTTTGTGTACTCAGCAAGACCAGTACGACCACCGTGGTCCACATTGTTTGACAATGCTGAAACCATGATACGCCCAGGAAGTGCGTAGAAAGTATGAGGTCCAACCATACCGCCTGTCTTGTCAACAAAGTTGGTAATTACTTTGTGTAGCTTAGGCTCACGTGGATTTGAATGAATATCAAAGATGAAAATCTTGTTACTGTCTAAACCACCTGCCCATAAAAAGCGACGGTCATCAGTAAGTCCAGAGTGGTGCGCTTCGTTACGACCACCTACAGAGAGGATATGAACAACTTCACCATAATCAGCAGCGTCAGGGTTTACAGAAACAGTGACAAGCTTATCTTGCTCATCGCCCATTCCTTCAACACCCAGTGTCCATACGTATACAAAGTCTTCCTGACCTACAATCTTGGCCATGTATGGTGACATGCATGTTTCATCAGCCTGTGCAGTAGTTGGCATTCCACCTGCTAATGCCATCGCAGCAATTAATGCTGAAGCAACTGCGCTTCTTGCCCATTTAAATGGAAGCATTTCTTTCATTGTTTAAACTCCATAAATTTTACTAAAAGTTGACCTAATTTCGAAACAAGGTGATTCTTGGCAACGACCTAGATCCACATAAAAACACCCAAAAATGGGTAAACCATCAAGTTCGATGTGCGACATTATGCCGCATCTAGCACTACTATCAAGTTCTAATAAGATACTACTTGCTATAAATCAATTGTAACCAGAATATTAAGTTACTTTGATGGAAGCGTGTAATTGCCAGATTGGTCTGTAATACCATACTACTGGCGTTATATTATTAGTTAAACACGTAGCGACATGAAACTGACCGCCGGCAATTCGGTCTTAATATATTAAGTATTAATTAAATTGTTGTGCACCATGAGCCTAGCAACCCGAAATATTTCCCGTATATTCATTATATGTATTCTGTCTATGACAAGCAGTATCCTGCTGGCTAAATCTTCAGCTTTGGGTGGTGATTTCGAATTAACCTCTAATCAGGGCAAGCCGTTCAAACTGAGCGATATCCATGGCAAGGCGGGTATACTTTTTTTCGGCTTCACACACTGCCCGGACGTCTGTCCTAATACATTACTTGAAATTCAACGACTTATTGTAGCTTTAGAGGATCAGGCTGAAAAAATACAGGTACTTTTTATTAGCGTAGACCCCAAGAGAGATACACCTCAAAAATTAGATAGTTACGTAAAATACTTCAATAAAAATATAATTGGATTAACAGGCTCTGAAGAACAAATTGCCCAAGTGTTAAAGCAATATAATGCCAGCGTTAAATTCAGTGGAGACACCGATTCGGACACTTACAACGTTGAACATACAGCCAACTTATTTCTTGTAGATAAGCAGGGTAATATTGGCAGCATTATTCTTCCCCGCACGCCATTTGCCGTACTGGAACAACAGGTTCGAAAACTGATTTCTCAATAAACACTCAATTATGAAAAAATTTCTAGGATGTGAGCTGATCAACTTTCAATCATATTTTATGTAGGCAAAGCGCTGATCATCAGGCACACCGTCCAGGTCCGGCTCATCTTCTGCAGGATTCCACTGAATGACCTCTTCAATTTTCCTTGCCAAAGCGAAATCCTTATTTGTAATTCCCTTGGCCGCATGATTCATCAACTTCACCACCACAAATGCATAAGAAACCGTCAAATCGGGATGGTGCCAGGCGGCTTCGGCCAAATGCCCCACCGTATTAACCACCATTAAAGTTCCCTTCCAGCTGTTTGTTTTGTACTTTCGCCGAATCCAACCGTTTTCGTAATACCATTTGGGCAATTCTTCAGCCAAACGAAGCTCAATTTGCTCTTGTGTATACGTTTGTTCGGCTTGTATATCGCGCCACTTCGCCATAATTCTCCTCCATATTTGCATTTACTGCCTGTAAGCACATCATAGGGTTCACCAACTTTCTAAAAGGATGATATACGCATTCCATCAGAAATCACGTAAAATAGCCTGCTTACACTTAATTCAAACAATTTTACCAAATAAATAATTACCAGGGATTCAGACCATTATGGAGAAGGCTGTTAAGCGAAAGCGCAATAAAATGCGAGGTGAGCAACGCGGAAGAAATGTTACTCTCCAAGCTTTACAACAAATTCGTGGACTATTGGGTGACGCCCCTATTCGACGCGATCTGCTGATTGAATACCTACACTTAATTCAGGATAAATATAATTACATTTCCGCCGAGCATATCACTGCACTGGCTAGTGAAATGAAACTGGCTACTACCGAAGTTTATGAAGTGGCATCTTTTTATCATCATTTTGATCTAGTCAAAGAAGGACAAGCTGCTCCACCCGCACTCACTATAAGAGTGTGCGATTCAGTCTCTTGTGAAATGAATAATGCGAACAAAATTATCAGCGCACTTGAAGACAAGTATCAGGGTGAAATTCGTATTCAACCCGTCCCCTGTGTGGGACGTTGCGAACAGGCACCCGTTGCGGTCGTTGGAACAAATGCAATTGCCCATGCGAATCTAGATAAAATTGTGGCAGCCGTCGATAACAAGCAGACCGAAGCTGCCGCACCCGACTGCATCAGCTTGCAAAACTATAAAAAAGATGGCGGCTATGAAACACTAACTAAATTAATAAACGGTTCGCTTTCCAAAGAAGATGTCATAACAACATTGGAAGACTCCAACCTGCGCGGTCTGGGAGGCGCGGGATTCCCAGCTGGAAGAAAGTGGCGCATTGTTGGCGACCAGCCCGCGCCGAGAATTATGGCGGTTAATATTGACGAAGGTGAACCCGGCACATTCAAAGACCGATACTACCTTGAAAGAGACCCACATCGATTTTTGGAAGGCATGCTAATTGCCGCCCATGTCGTCGGCACCGAAGCGATCTACATCTACCTGCGTGATGAGTATGCCGGTGTTCGTAAGGCTCTCACGGCTGAATTAGACAAACTAAAAGCCAATCCTCCACATGATTTGCCGCATATTGAGTTAAGACGCGGTGCAGGCGCATATATTTGTGGTGAAGAATCCGCCATGATTGAATCCATTGAAGGTAAACGCGGAATGCCACGTCTGCGCCCTCCATTTGTGGCTCAGGTAGGCGTATTTGGACGCCCTACTCTGGAACATAATATGGAAACCTTATATTGGGTTCGAGATTTAATTGAAAAAGGCGCCGACTGGTTTACTTCAAATGGTCGCAACGGTCGCAAAGGCCTGCGCTCTTTTTCAGTCAGTGGTCGCGTGAAAAAACCGGGCGTGCATTTAGCACCCGCCGGTATCACGGTTAAAGAATTAATTGAAGAATACTGCGACGGCATGCTGGATGGACATGAATTTTATGGATACTTCCCCGGCGGTGCTTCGGGAGGAATACTTCCAGCTTCAATGGGCGATATTCCCATGGACTTTGACACCCTAAACGAATATGGATGTTTTATTGGTTCAGCTGCAGTGATGATTTTTTCCGATCAGGACAGCGCAAAAGACCTGGCTCATAATGCCATGAAGTTTTTCTCACATGAGTCTTGTGGCAAATGTACGCCTTGCCGTGTCGGCACTTCAAAAGCCGTAATGCTGATGGACAAAGACAAATGGGACCAGCCGTTAATGAAAGAACTTTCACAGACCATGACCGATGCCTCTATTTGTGGCTTGGGACAAGCCGCATCGAACCCGATGCAATGTGTAATCAATTATTTTCCAGATGAACTCAAATAAGGAAATGGAGTAATAACAAATGGCAGCCAACCCCAAAGACTTAAAAGAATTAAAAACCGTTGAGTTCTCGTTGAATGGAGAAAAAATCCAGGCGTATGAAGATGAAACTATTCTTCAGGCGGCAAGAAGAAACGGTGTAGAGATACCTCACCTGTGTTACAAAGATGGCTTGCGGGCAGATGGTAACTGTCGCGCCTGTGTTGTTGAAATCGAAGGTGAACGCGTATTACAACCATCATGTGTACGCACACCTAGCGACGGTACGGTAGTGAATACAAGTACAGATCGTGTTTTACATTCACAAAAAATGGTACTGGAATTACTTCAGTCTGATGTGGTTGAGAAACAATACACAATTAACAGTGAACTTGATCAATGGTCAGAAAAGCTTGAAGTCGGCAAACCCCGCTTTGAATCACGTCATAATCCTGAACAGGATCTTTCACATCCGGCCATTGCGGTAAATTTAGATGCATGTATTCAGTGTACACGTTGTTTACGTGCCTGCCGTGAAGAACAAAACAATGATGTGATTGGTTACGCCCATCGTGGATCACATGCTGAAATTGTTTTTGATATTGCTGATCCAATGGGTGACAGTTCCTGTGTTGCCTGTGGTGAGTGTGTACAAGCCTGTCCGACCGGCGCATTGATGCCATCCAAAGAACTGGGATTGCTGGAACCTGATAAAAAAGTTGAGTCTACCTGTCCTTACTGCGGCGTGGGTTGTCTTCTCACATTTAACGTTAAAGATGACAAAATCATTTATGTAGAAGGACGTGATGGACCTGCAAATAAAAACCGTTTATGTGTAAAAGGTCGTTATGGTTTTGATTACATTCATAATGAACGTCGCCTGACTAAACCTTTAATCAGAAAAGAAGGTGCAACTAAAGTTACCGATATTGAATCATTAACCGACGCTGACCTTAAAGGCATGTTCAGAGAAGCCACATGGGAAGAAGCGCTGGAGTTCGCCGCCAAAGGATTACGTGATATTCGCGATGAGTTGGGGGGCAATGCGCTGGCGGGATTTGGTTCAGCAAAAGGTTCAAACGAAGAAGCTTATTTATTCCAGAAACTGATTCGTACCGGCTTCCGCACTAACAACGTGGATCACTGTACACGTCTATGTCACGCCTCATCCGTGGTGGCATTACTCGAAGGTCTTGGCTCTGGTGCGGTTTCCAACCAGGTAGCAGAAGTCGAAGATGCCGAAGTCATTGTGATTATTGGTTCAAACCCCACTGTAAACCATCCAGTGGCTGCCACCTTTATTAAAAATGCATCTCGTGCAGGTAAAAAGCTCATAGTGATGGATCCTCGCGGTACCGAGATTGCCAGACACGCAGATTACTTTCTGAAATTCAAACCAGATACCGACGTCGCCATGCTGAATGCCATTATGCATTCCATTATCAAGCAAGGTTTGGTGGATAAAGAATTCATTGCCAATCGCACGGAAGGCTATGCTGAACTTGAAGAACACTTAAAAGATTTTTCACCAGAAGAAATGGAAAAAATCTGTGGTATTCCTGCGGAGACATTACATGAAGTCGCAAGAGTATATGCGTCTTCAAAAGCTTCCATTATTTTCTGGGGTATGGGCGTTTCACAGCATATTCATGGAACCGATAACGCTCGCTGCCTAATTGCCCTCTCACTAATCTCAGGCCAGATCGGTAAACCAGGTTCTGGTTTACATCCATTACGTGGTCAGAATAATGTACAAGGCGCCTCGGATGTTGGCTTGATTCCTATGGTATTCCCGGACTATCAGCGTGTTGATAACCCGGAAGCACAGGCTCGCTTTGAGAAACTCTGGAATACACAATTAGACCCCAACCCAGGCTTGACTGTGGTTGAAATTATGGAAGAGATTACCAAGGGCAAAATTCAGGGCATGTATGTCGAGGGTGAAAACCCGGCCATGTCAGACCCTAACCTGAACCATGCACGTAAAGCGCTGGCTTCGCTCAAGCATTTGGTTGTTCAGGACATTTTCCTGACCGAAACTGCTATGTTTGCAGATGTGATACTACCTGCTTCTGCTTTTCCTGAAAAAGATGGCTCATTCACCAATACAGATCGCCGCGTACAATTAGGACGAAAAGCCGTAAATCCACCGGGTGAAGCTAAACAGGACTTGTGGATCATTCAGGAAATCGCAAAGCGCTTGGGACTGGACTGGAACTATTCCGGCCCCAGTGAAGTTTTTGCCGAAATGACTCTGGGCATGGACTCTATTAAAGGCATGTCGTGGTCTCGCCTGGAGCAAGATCATTCAGTGACATATCCATGCAGTTCACCTGAAGATCCAGGACAAGGCATCATTTTTATTGATGATTTTCCAACTGCCAGCGGTAAAGGTAAATTGGTGCCAGCCAAATTCACTAATGCAGATGAATTACCTGACAGTGAATATGAATATGTATTAATAACCGGTCGTCAACTGGAGCACTGGCATACAGGGGCTATGACACGTCATGCTTCGGTGTTGGATGCTATTGAACCCGTACCGGTTGCCTCATTGAACCTCAAGGATCTAGAAAAATTGGGCATTCAACCCAACGACATGATTCGTTTGAGCTCTCGTCGCGGAAGTGTCGAGTGTTATGCCCGACTGGATAGTGGCCTAAGTGAAGGACAGGTGTTTATGCCTTTCTGCTATCACGAAGCCGCAGCGAATCTGTTAACCACTGATGCGCTTGATCCGTTTGCTAAAATTCCGGAATTCAAATTCTGTGCGATCAAAGTTGAGCGCGCTTAAAACATACATTTCATCCTAAACTAAAAGCCCTGATGTAATGTCTATATCAGGGCTTTTTCTTTTCTGCATAATTAGTACTTTAATAGTACTCTATTCAGGGTTATTCCCTGTCAACCAAATCAATCATGGTACGTTTTAGCCAGTAAGAATGATCAAATAACTTTGACCATTCTTTAAGTGCAGTAATTTTCAAGGAAAAAAATATTGCAGTCCTACAATGAAAACCCTTAACGGGAAAAGGATTTAGCCATGTCAAAAAATATTGCTAAATTAACAAAAATAACTGGAGCTATACTGCTAATAGCTTTTTCTGCCAATAGCTTTGCAGGCGGAGTTTATGGAAATGTCGGTTATAGGGATTATCCTTTAAGTGTCGTGATCGGCTATAAAGACTATGGTCATGGTTATAAAGATCACCATTAAAAAAACACTATAAGAAACATTATTATGACCAGAGAAGGCATCATTACGACAGACATGCCTACTATCATCAAAGTGCCCATGATTATGGCCATTACTACAAACAGCCAAGAAGGTATTGCAGATCCGGATACTAAAAGACGCTAAATTTCAATGTAAAAGCAAAAAGGCAAACTGTATGTTTGCCTTTTTATTATAAGATTTCGTTAATCACATATTTTAATAGCATAGCTGACATCTGCCGCTTGACGATTCTGCCAAACATCGTGAACCCTGAATATTTTTACACCGGCTTCGACGCCCAATGCAGTAGTTGCGCAAGTAGCCGGCATTCGTTGCGCAGGATCTTCAGTAGCACAGACCTCGCCCATAAATCGTTTTCGACTGGTACCTAACAATATTGCATAGTCTGTTTCACAAATTTCTTTCAAATGTTTTAGTAACTCGAGATTATGCTGCGTTCGCTTACCAAACCCAATTCCCGGATCGAGAATAATATTATGTTTATGCAAACCCAAATCCTGCATTTTCATGGCCTGTTGCAGTAAAAATTCTTTTACTTCACGAGCAGCATTTTCATATTGTGGATTGTCCTGCATATTCTCCGGACGGCCCTGCATATGCATAATACAGTAAGGCACATTTCGTTCAGCAACTAGTTGCATGAGCGCTGCATCATCAGTACCTCCGGTAACATCATTTACAAACCCGGCACCTGCATCAAGTGCGGCTTCGGCAACATCACTCAGCGTAGTATCAATGCTTATCAATACATCATCGGAAATTTCCTGTGACAATGCAGAAATAACATCCAGTACACGCCTTTTCTGCTCGATGGCCGTAACACGTTCCGATCCCGGACGAGTAGATTCACCACCGATGTCAATAATATCAGCACCCTCTGCCACCATTTCCAGACCACGCGCCACCGCATCACGTGTACTCACATAACGCCCCCCATCTGAAAAACTGTCAGGCGTCACATTTAGAATACCCATGATTAATGGGCCCTGCTTTTTCAAAACATTATTCATAATTTTTACTCTGCATTGATGCGCTTTATATCATGAGTATTACCAATTTCAATCTTCATCAAATCATAGCCCATAACTACATCTCCGGAATATTTTTGTTTAATTGTCTGCATGACTTCATCTTCAGGTACACCAAACAACAAGACATGATTTAACACCGTCAACTTTGGTTTAGTTTTTTCCAGCACTACAGTCATTTGTTCTGGAGTCGTATGATAAGCCACTACACTGGCTAAGCGTTTATTTCTCATTAACAATGATGTATCGGCTGCTGTAATTTCATGAACCATCAAATCTGCATTCTGTGCATGTTTGATCAGATTTTCTGAATAGGTCGTATCGCCAGAAATGACAACCACACGGTCACCAAATTCAACAAGATAACCAAATGCCGGTTTGACAGGCACATGATCAACCAGAAACGCCTTTATTGTTACACCGTTCTGCTGGTAAACCACACCTTCATTGATTTCTACCGCATCAATTCTGGCTTTATCCGCTTCAAGATGCACATTTGCAACACGATAGGAAATATCAGCAGTATAAGCCTCGCGTAATCCATCCACCAATTGCCGGGTGCCAGCTGGCCCCCATACATGCAGCCATTGCTCACGCTGCCATATCCAACCGGTAATCCACAAATCATCCAGACCCGAAATATGATCCGAATGCAGATGAGTGAGAAATACTTTATCGATTTGATCGGCGGTAATTCCGGCCTGCTGAAGTCGCATGGTAACGCCCCTGCCTGCATCAAACAAAAAATACTGGCCTCCTGCACTGACTAAAGTCGCAGCTCCAAATCGCTCAATACTTGGGCGCGGAGTCCCTGTGCCAAGAAGAATGACTTCCATGTAATCGGCATAACTAACTTGAAACAGTACAAGTGAAGCAAACAATAACTTGACCAGTATTTTCATCGCTACCTTCAGATAAATATTGTGCTTACAGAGTCATCTCTTATTGGAGAAAATTATCATTCCTATGTTTCTCCAGATATGCTCGGCAATAACTAAAATTATAAATGACTTATTTAATAAACGAACTACTGTGCAAATAACTTATTTCACATAGGAATAAAGTCCTTTACGACAAATAAAAAAGTATTTACCAATAAAAAATCATTTACTCACTTTCAGCACTGCCAGAAAAGCTGCTTGAGGGACTTCCACACTACCAATCTGCTTCATGCGTTTTTTACCCTCTTTCTGTTTTTCCAACAGCTTTCTTTTACGAGTAATATCACCACCATAGCATTTTGCAGTGACGTTTTTACGCAGTGCTTTAATTGTAGTGCGTGCAATAATCTGCGTACCAATGGCTGCCTGTATAGCAACGTCATACATTTGCCTTGGAATCAGATCCTTCAATTTAACTGCAAGGTCATTACCATAAGTGCGCGCATGATCTCCATGCACAATCACGGACAATGCATCTACACGTTCACCATTGATCAAAATATCCAGTTTCACTAGTGGTGCTGCGGCAAAGTGTGAATGATGGTAATCAAATGACGCATAGCCACGACTAACAGATTTAAGACGATCAAAGAAATCCAGCACTACTTCATTTAGCGGGATTTCAAAAGTAATCGCCACCTGACTTCCATGATAAACAAGATTTTTTTGCACACCGCGTTTCTCTATACACAATGTGATGACATTGCCCACATACTCATGTGGTACTAGTATGTTCGCTGTTATAACAGGCTCATGAATCGAGGCTACCTTATTTGTAGGCGGCAACTCTGATGGATTATGGATATTTAATATCTCACCGTTAGTTAGGTGAATTTGATATACCACAGTAGGTGCGGTCGTAATCAGATCCAGATCATACTCTCGCTCCAGACGTTCCTGAATAATTTCCATATGCAGCATGCCTAGGAAACCGCAACGAAAACCAAATCCTAATGCCTGTGATGTCTCAGGCTCAAACGTAAAGGAGGCATCATTCAATTTCAGTTTGTCAAGCGCATCGCGGAAGTTTTCATAATCCTCAGAATTCACTGGAAAGATCCCGGCAAATACATTTGGATTGACTTCTTTAAATCCAGAAAGGGGCTTAGAAGCAGGCATATCGGCCGAGGTCAGCGTATCGCCGACTTTAGCGCTAGAAATGTCTTTAATGCCAGATATCAGAAAGCCGACCTGACCTGCAGATAATTCACTCCGCTCTGATCGCTTTGGGGTAAACACACCCAGTTTCTCAACTTGGTATGTTCTTCCTGTCGACATGGATTTAATTTTCTGTTTGGGTTTAAGACAACCATCAAACACACGAACCAGCGTGATAACCCCAACATAATTGTCAAACCAGGAATCAATAATCAGTGCTTTTAATGGCTGCTTCGGATCTCCCTGAGGTTCTGGTATATGTGTCACCAGCGCTTCAAGAACATTTTCCACGCCCTGACCGGTTTTAGCACTGACCAATATTGGATCAGTCGCGTCAATACCAATCACTTCTTCTATTTCTTCTGCGACCCGTTCTGGGTCCGCTGCAGGCAAATCTATTTTGTTCAATACCGGCAAAACTTCTAAACCTAATTCAACCGCTGTATAGCAATTCGCAACACTCTGGGCTTCCACCCCTTGTGAAGCATCGACAATTAATAATGCCCCTTCACATGCTGCCAAAGAGCGGGAAACTTCATATGAAAAGTCCACATGACCTGGCGTATCAATGAAGTTTAAGTCATATGTATGCCCATCTTTAGCTTTATATGGCAAAGACACCGCTTGCGCCTTAATGGTAATGCCTCTTTCCTGCTCAATATCCATAGAGTCCAGCACCTGGTCATGCATTTCTCTGTCACTCAGTCCCCCGCAATACTGAATAAACCTGTCTGCCAGTGTCGACTTACCGTGGTCAATGTGCGCAATAATGGAAAAGTTACGTATATATTTCATTTAGGCATGAATAAAAAAATAATCGATCTACAATAAAAAAGCGGGCTGCAACAGCCCGCTTTGAATAATACACCGCAATTATGGGGTATGTATGTCTGAACCGCTACTTTTCCTTATCATCCGGGATCTTAAGCGCCAGGAACTGTGGCCCCTGATGTCTTTGTACAAGGATTGAAGCAAATTTCCCTTTTGGCAAATTTTCAACAATTTCTTTCAGATCAGCAACTGTTTCAAGTTTCTCACCATTAATCAGCTGCAGTACATCTCCTTTACGGATACCGGCAGATTTTGCAGCACCCTCACCTACAGAAAATACCTGTAATCCATGTGAAAGTTCCATTTCTTCGAGCTGCTCTTTGGTTAGTGGACGAACATCCATGCCCAAGATACCTTCGGACATTCTCTCTGTTTCTTCACCTTCAGCAACCTGATCTGAATCGGGCAACTGTCCAATCGTCACTTTTGCCGTGTGCAGTTTGCCATCACGCATAATTTTAAGTTTGACCTGCTCACCCACACGCACTCGACCTACCATTGGTGGAAGTGCTGCCGAATTTGGAACTTCCTGCCCGTTAAAGGAAAGAATTACGTCTCCCACTTTAATATCAGCATCTTCAGCAGGGCTACCATCCATTATCTTGGCGACTAGCGCGCCCATGGGTTTCTCCATACCAAAGGATTCTGCGAGTTCACGAGTAACTTCCTGAATGTAAACGCCCAACCATCCGCGAGACACATAACCGTGATCTTTAATTTGCTCAATTACATCCATAGCCACTTCTACAGGAATGGCAAATGACAAACCCATAAAGCCACCTGTGCGACTGTAGATTTGTGAATTTATACCCACTACTTCGCCATCAAGATTAAATAGAGGTCCACCTGAGTTTCCTGGATTGATGGCAACGTCTGTCTGAATAAAGGGCACATAATTTTCATTTGGTAAGCTGCGACCTTTTGCACTGACAATGCCGGAAGTGACTGAATGATCAAATCCAAACGGAGAACCAATGGCCAGTACCCACTGCCCTACTTTCAAGTCATTGGCAGAGCCTAACTTAACTACTGGCAAGTCTTTGGCATCTATTTTTAACAAGGCAATATCGCTGCGTGGATCACTGCCAATAAGTTTCGCTTCCAGTTCTCGCCTATCGCTAAGTCTTACAATAATTTCATCCGCGCCTTTTACCACGTGATGATTTGTCACTACATAGCCATCAGCAGATACAATGAAGCCAGAACCTAGTGATCGCGCATTGTAATGATCTTCATGAGGACTTTGTGGGCCACCGAAAAACTTTTCTAAAAAATCTCCCAGAGGACCATCCTGTTGAAAGTCAGGGATATCAATATTAGGTGGCAGTGAACGACGTACTGATTGCTGCTTGGTAGTGCTGATATTCACTACAGCACCTGCATTTTTTTCTACAAGCTCGGTGAAATCAGGCAAGCCTTGACTGGCTTGCGCTACGCTACTTATCACAAGCAGAAAAACAAAATAGATATAGTGTAATGGTTTGTATTTATGCAACAAAGCGATTCTCCTATGACAAGCTGCTTAAGGTAAATTGTAGTTTCAAAATGTATGGCTTTTTTTATTCCTTAGATGCCTAATTCATTCCATTTTACGAATTACTCAGTTGACAAAACCCAGTTGCAAAAAGTTCTAGAATTTATTTACTGTTCACCCATTTTTATCTGTGGTTGGTCATGCACAATTGAAGACCCAATCATTTGTACAGTTTCATTGGGTACTTCTCCGAGCACGGTAATTTGATGATCATCAATGCCTCTTGAAAATGCGTTAATGGAGCCACGCCGACTTAGTCCTTCAAACATTCGACCAAGGTTACGCGGCTTTATAATAAATACTGAAACCGAAGCCACACCATCTGTCACTACCATATGATGTACTGGCTCATCACTGGTAGACATTAAGCGTTGACTGATTTTGCTAACCGAAAACCCAGGAGGCAATTTAGAGACTTTCCACGATTTATCACTGTCTTGCCCGGAGACATCAGACTCACCCATACGTCTGGATCTACTCCATGTGAAGTTTTCAATATCATTTTCCGGGTGAAAATTAACATGGTCGACAGAGTCCAGAAACTTAACACTGGTAAACATCACTTCTTCGAGTACTTTCATTTCACTTGGATGAATCATTTTGGAACGCAGCAGCATTCCACTTTCCGGTTCAATACACAATTCGTAACCATAACGAAACTGGTCAACCGGCTTGATTGCAAGCACTTTACAATCCAGCTGAGCATTTCTACTAATAGGGCCTGGAATAACCGTGTAGTTTTTTGTAAGACTTTCCAGTTCCTTTGGGACAATGGAAGGGATGCCATGATTGGCAGAGGAAGGATCTACTGTAACAAGCTTTCGCATAGGCCATACACAAGTTACTGTTTCATCATCGCGAACCACTTCACGTGGCTCCCCGCTAAGCGAAGTCAAACGTTCTTTAACTACACCATCTACAACACCATGAACAATACGCATGGAATCAAGACGTCCATTGTGCATAAATACAAAGGTACCTTCGTAATTATTTCTTTCCGCATGTTCAAGCATCTTTGTTATAAGCACATGACCATCATTAGGTTTGGCTTCAGTACTCTGCGGTTGAATTACAGGTGACTGTGCGACTGCACTTGCAGCATATAAAAGTGTTGCCGCTGTAATTATTGATCGCATTGAACTACTCTGGAACATCCTTAAGTTCAATTATTTCTACATACGGTGAAATAATACGTTGACTACCATAACCGGAATGTCCCTGAATGTAAGGGTTCAATTCCTGGTAGTAAATATTTTCCTCAACCTGAGGTTGTTGCTGAATTTGGTCTACCTGCTGGGCAGCAGCCGGTGTAAATTCTACCTGCTGGGATTCCGGTGGGATCATAGACGCCATAGGCTTCATTTCAGTCGCGACTTCCGGCTCTGCTAAGGCCAGTTCTGGACCATCGCTGGTACTTGTTTGATAGAAATTTTGATAAGTAACAATTGAGAAGGTAGCAACCGAAGCTGCAATAGCCAAACCTGCAACTTGTTTTACATAACTGCCAACACGTTTGATACCTGCCTGAGTTGCAGACTCTTTATCCTGCACATAGCCATTTTCACCGATGGCACGCATCACCTGCTGCGAAAAATCACTGTCAATTTGGGCCGGAAAAGTTCTATCCATTACGGCACTGATAGCGTTATACCGAATCCATGTTTTCTCCCCCTCAGGGTTTGCCAACACACTGGCATTTAACCGGTGTCTTTCAAACTCAGATAAATCTTCATCCAGACTAGCGCTGATTAATTCCAGGTCTTTTTCAGATAACTCTGTTTCTTTACTCATTACGACGACTCTATGTATGTATGTTAATAGTTAATCTATTAGTGGTTGTACAACTTTATCAATGGCCTCACGGGCTCGAAATATCCTCGACCGGACAGTACCGATGGGGCATTCCATAGCTTCTGCAATTTCTTCGTAGCTCATTCCTTCCAACTCGCGCAACGTGATGGCCATTTTTAAATCATCCGGCAATTGATGAATCGCATCAAATACCTTCGATTCCAGTTCTTGAGACTGCAGCACTCGATCCGGTGTCGTGTGATCACGCAATACCGCTGCGTCATCAAAATATTCTGCATCATCAACATCGAGCTGACGATCTGTCTGTCTGCGTGATGCTGAGAGCAGGTAATTCTTGGCAGAGTTCACTGCAATTCGATACAACCAGGTATAAAAAGCAGAATCTCCGCGAAAATTCTTCAAGCCCCGATAAGCCTTAATGAACGCTTCTTGCGCCACATCCTGAGCTTCCTCAGAGCGAACATAACGACTGACCAAATTGACCACTTTGTACTGGTATTTCTTCACCAGCAAATCGAACGCGCGTGTATCCCCTTCCTTAGCGCGCGCAACCAGTTCTTTATCGTTATTATTGTTCTCGCCCATCTTGGGCTTATCTCCTCGGGCGAGTAGCTCTACTCGCTTATGGTATGACTATATTGAATCGGTGAAGTTCGCTCATTCTGAGCTAGAGTAAGCAAATACGGCGATATACTAGCGATAGATGCTAACGGCGTCACATGTTTTTATGACAGAATTGGAAATTATGAGTTCTAAAGTCGCAAATTCCAACCCGAAATTCCATGATTATGATGTCCTGATACTGGGCAGTGGTGCGGCGGGTCTCAGTGCGGCGCTGCATATCGATCAAAATTTAAGCATAGCCGTGCTATCCAAAGCCGAACTTAGCAGCGGAAACACCTCCTACGCTCAAGGCGGTATCTCTGCCGTACTGGATGACGATGATTCCTACGAAGAGCATATTGCCGATACTATTTCGGCCGGTGCCGGCCTGTGTAATCCGGAAGTGGTGGCCAAAACCGTTTCAGAAGGCAAGGAAGTCATTGACTGGCTACTTTCCATCGGCGTTGATTTTACCCGCGACAACAATCCGCGTAATACACAGCAATTGCACCTGACACGCGAAGGGGGGCACACTCGTCGACGTGTCGCACATGTAGCGGATGCCACCGGTAACGCAGTTCAAATTCAGCTGATTGAGGAGGTACGCAAACGTCAGCATATTGAATTACTAGCCAATTACATTGCTATTGACCTGATCACAACTCGAAAACTGGGACTTCAGGACAATCGCTGTGTAGGCGCCTACGTACTGAATATTGAAACCGGCGAAGTTGAAGTGTTTCGCGCCAGAAATGTCGTTCTCGCCACCGGTGGGGCCAGTAAAGTATACCTATATACCAGCAACCCTGATGGTGCCTGCGGCGATGGCCTTGCCATGGCCTGGCGCGCGGGTTGTCGAGTCGCCAATATGGAGTTCATGCAATTCCATCCTACTTGCCTGTATCACCCCAAAGCCAAGTCTTATTTATTAAGTGAGGCCATTCGTGGCGAAGGTGGCAAGATAACGCTAGAAGACGGTACCGAGTTCCTGCATAACTTTGACCCTCGAGGCGTGTTGGCCCCCAGAGATATTGTTGCACGTGCCATTGACTATATGATGAAAAAACACGGTCTGGATTGCGTCTATCTGGACATTAGTCATAAACCGGCCGATTTTATTCTTGAACACTTTCCTAATCTTCATGCGCGCTGTCTTTCGCTGGGTTATGACATGACGCAGCAAGCCATCCCTGTTGTACCCGCCGCCCATTACACTTGTGGTGGTGTAGTGACCGATGAACATGGTCAAACAGATATTCAACAACTTTATGCCATTGGTGAAGTTGCCTGTACCGGACTGCATGGCGCCAACCGTATGGCCAGTAATTCTTTACTGGAATGCCTGGCTTATGGCCGCTTTGCCGGTCAGCATATTAATCAACAAACCCACACCAATGAATATTCGGTAGATATTCCGGCCTGGGATGCGAGTCGGGTGTCTGATTCCGATGAAGAAATCGTGGTCGCCCACAACTGGGATGAAATTCGACGTTTCATGTGGGATTACGTTGGTATTGTGCGTAGCAACAAGCGTATGCAACGCGCCAAGCATCGAGTGGATTTATTGTTGAGTGAGATTGATGAATACTACAGCAACTTCAACGTAACCAGCGACTTAATCGAACTGCGTAACCTCGCCGTAGTGGCCGACCTCATCATACGCAGCGCACTTGAGCGCAAGGAAAGTCGCGGATTGCATTATACTCTGGACTATCCACAAACGGACACTCGCATGGATAATGTGGACACTATTCTAACACCTAACATGAACACACCTGTCACAGGCGAGAATACTGAAACGCAATTAGTCAGCTGACACAAATAATTTTTCGCGATAGTGCTTTAACTCATTAATAGAGTCACGAATATCTGCCAGGGCCAGATGCTCCGATTCTTTTTCAAACTGATAACCCTTTCCTGAATACCAGAGTCTGACCAGCTCTTTCAGAGTACTCACATCCAGATTTCGGTAATGAAAATAAGCTTCCAGCAAAGGCATTTGACGCGCCATAAAACGACGATCCTGACAAATGCTGTTACCACACATAGGTGATTTTCCTGCCGGCACATACTGTTTCAAAAATTCAATCGTTTCTGCCTCGGCCTGCGCCAAAGTGTATTGACTTGCCAGCACACGCTTAATTAATCCCGACTGACCATGCTGTTTCTGGTTCCACTCGTCCATTTGATCCAAACGGGATTGGGGCTGGTGTATCGCAATCATAGGGCCTTCAACAATAATATTGAGGTCCTTATCCGTCACAATGGTGGCAATCTCAATGATTTCATCATTCACCGTATCAAGCCCGGTCATTTCCAAATCAATCCAGATAAGATGACTATTGTTTACTAAATCTTCCATATATTCGGTCCACTATTTAATTACTCGCGGTATAATCAGCACCGCACAGAGTATACACCAACTCCATATATATTATTAAAATTCAACTATCAAAATTACCTAGAAAGAGCATCTGCATGAAATTATCGCCCGGACTTTTATTACTGCCTTTATTATTTTTAAGTGCTGCCTCCTCTGCCGACACTGGTGAAGAATTACACCAATCCCATTGCACAGAATGTCACAGCCGAATGACCGGGGGTGACGGTCATGTACTTTATTCACGTGATGATCGCATTGCCAAAAATGAATCAGAATTAAAGCAGCGTATAAGCCACTGCGCTAAAGGCTCCAACACCGGATGGGATGAAGCCCAAATCAATGCTGTATTCAATTACCTCAACGAGAAATACTACCACTATTAAACTGATTCTATTTTATGTATTTGGCCACCGTCATGGCGCGACAAGGAAAAACTTTCATTGTCGAAGATGAACAGGGTGAACAGCACACTTGTCATGCCAGAAGTAAATCCATAGAGGCAGTATGCGGCGATCAAGTAGAATGTGAAAACAAAGATCAATCGCACGATGTTGTCGTAAAAATCCACGAACGTAAAAATCAAATTACACGCATCGATAATTTCAAACGCGAAAAAACCATTGCCGCCAATGTTGACCACATCATTATCGTGGTCGCTGCCACCCCTGCTTTTTCAACATTGCTGATTGACAAATATCTCGCCTGCGCCCAGCTTAATCACTGCAAAGCAACGCTTGTGCTCAACAAAGCAGAAATGCTTAATCGCAACAATGTAAACATTATCGAGTTGGAAAATATCTACCAGGGCTTGGTTGATAACTTCATTATCACTAGTGCAAAACTCGGCTACGGCATTCACACA
This sequence comes from uncultured Thiotrichales bacterium, assembly GCA_964636225.1. GTDB lineage: Bacteria > Pseudomonadota > Gammaproteobacteria > UBA4575 > UBA4575 > UBA1858. Next base: position 206,141 of record CAZWQM010000001.1, read on the forward strand.
TTACGTCAGGCAATATCAAACGAAACAAGTATATTGGTAGGACAATCCGGTGTAGGAAAATCGTCATTAATCAATCGCTTGCTTAATAACAACCATATCAAAACGGGAGAACTTTCCGAAAATATACAACAAGGCAAGCACACTACAACCAATGCATTTGCACATAACATTAACAATCACGGCAAACTCATAGACTCCCCTGGCGTGCGCGCCTTCATGCCGATCTTTAAAGATGTGAAAGAAGTCATGCTAGGTTACCGCGAATTTCTTCCCTATCTGGGACAATGCAAATTCACAGACTGCCAACACATCAATGAACCGCTTTGCAAAATAAAAGCCGAAGTCGAAGCGGGAAACATCCAAACATCACGCTACCAAAGCTACCTGGAAAATATCGAAGAAGTGAAGAATCAGTAACTCGGTTTCCTTGCAATCCTGCAAACAATCAACCTCAAGTACAGCCACAAAACTCCAAGAGTGACCATATGATCTACATACTTCGTGACGCATTTTAGATTCTAATATTCACTAACTATTATCTAGTTATTGTATTGTTTTCATATATTTAATACACTCAATCAATAAATATTATCAAGAATGATATACGTACGATGTACGTGCTATAACACGCATGCTGTATGTATAACTGTAGTTAGCACAATGTAATTAAATCTAAAATCGGAGTAATTAAATATCTCTACCTATTTACACAAGCGGCGAAGATGTTATCGGCATAATTGATTACCTTAAAACAAAGCCAACTGGCGCCACGCTCGAGGAAGCAAAGTCTGTTGTAAAAAAGCAATTGATTGATGGTAGAAAAATATCTGCTTATGAGGCATGAGGATTCATTGTAAAAGAAGGTGATCGTCTTAAGTTGTCCGATCGTGGCTGGGGCATTGCTAAAAACCCGAAAACACAAGAATCAGCATTTTTATAAGCATTAGATGGCATTGTTCCTTACCGTTCCGCAATTGAATGGACCCACTATCAAAATCTTGATGCAGTTAAAAATATTGATGTTGCGGCACAATGGCATCAACACCACTCCGAAGTCTTAGGCACTGAAAACGAAAATACTATAAAAGATCAAGCTGTTTGCTTTTTCCGCTTGGCAGAAGCAGCGGGTTTAGGATCTTGTAAAATGGGGAGGCGTGGCGCACCAACACGTCTCGACATTGATAAAAGTAAACTAAAAAACCATATTGAATCTGGTCCTAGTGCACCACCATGGCATCATGGCGAAACAGAGCAAGAAACTGAAGAAGAACAGCAAACTGAAGACATAAAAACTTCACAAGAATTCGATCAAACCGACAAACAGGAAGCGAAAAAAACAGAACAAGAAACAAAAGAAAAAGAGTCTCTAAAATTATTTATATCACACGGTAAAAATACCGACTTAGTAGACCAAGTAGAGGTTATGCTTGGACTAGCTGAAATTGAAAGTGAAGTGGCAGCAAAAGAAGAAACATCGGCTATTCCAGTACCTGATAAAGTGTTTGGTTCCATGAGGCGTTGTACTGCTGGAATCATCATTGTCTCTGCTGAAGAAGGTAATAAGGACGCAGACAGGAATTACAGAGTAAATGAAAACGTACTAATAGAAATTGGCGCAGCTTTCGTGCTTTATGATCGAAGAGTTGTTTTGCCATGGGAAAACAACTACCATTCCCATCTAATTTACAAGGCCTGTACAGGTGCGAATTTGACGGTAGTGAACTCTCTTGGAGCACCGGAATGAAGCTCATGAAGGCCATTAAAGAATTTAAGAAATAATCAGTGCTAACAAGCGGGTCAACATGGACTGGCAAATACTCTGCGCTTCATTGCCAGCCAGTTACCCTGGTCGTTAGATCTAGTCATGAACAAACACGGAATTATTTGAAATATTATCGCTGTTTTTAGGAGTCATTGCTGGTGGAGCAAGTTATCTAGTAATAAATTTTTGGATGATTCCACTTTTGCGATATATAGAAATTAAACATCAAGTCACATCTGATCTTGTTTTTTATGCAAATATATTTGATGCAAGAGGACTTAATGAAGAAATGCAAGAACGCAAAAGGCAAAAGGCAAAGGCAAGATAATAATCAGCGGCATGCCGCAGAAATCCGTGCTTGTTATTATAGGTTACCGTTTTGGTATAAATTTTATCTAAAGAAAGTTGGTGAGAATCCTATAGAAGCATCAAAAGAATTAATAGGGCTCTCTAATTCAAGTGAGCATGTGCATGGAGAGCCATTTGTAAAAAAACTAGGGAGAGTACTGCGCATGCCCGAAGGATTTAAAGAATAAAAAGCTCTAACAAATCGCTCGTTCAGACACGAACCAATACACTTAGAAGCTGCTAAAATTCTTTAAATTGATCCTAATAAAAGCAACAAAAAGCCAGCATTCCTTTCAAATTAAATTCAGGAGACAAAATGAGTTCTACCGTTGTTGGTGCAGATGGAAAACCTCGTTGTGGTTGGTGTACCGCAGCACCAGAATTCTTTGACTACCACGATAAAGAATGGGGTTATCCCGTGGATGATGATATTCGTCTATTTGAAAAGCTATGCCTTGAAAGTTTTCAGTCGGGTTTAAGCTGGCGCACTATTCTTGCTAAACGGGAGAATTTTCGAGCCGCTTTTCACGGATTCAATTTCAGGAAAATCGCAAAATTCACTGAAAAAGATATTCAGCGTCTGTTAAAAGATGAAGGTATTGTTCGTCATCGCGGAAAAATTGAAGCGGTCATCAATAATGCTCAACGCGCCATTGAACTTGTCAATGAAGAAGGTTCACTGGCCGCTTATTTCTGGAGTTATGAACCCGAGGAAAGCAGTCAGACTAAACCACAGTCTGCCTCGACATCAAACGAATCTATTGCTTTAGCAAAAGCGCTAAAAAAGAAGAGCTGGAAATTTGTTGGCCCAACCACCGTGTATGCTTTTCTGCAGGCAATGGGGCTTATTAATGACCATGTAGAAGGTTGCATTATTCGCAGTAAAGCTCAGAGTGCGCGTAAAAAATTTAAGCGTCCACTCAGGCAGGACTAACAGGGGTGCGCAGTCGTGAGATTTACTCGCCTAGCACTCTAAATTTCCCCTGATTCGGATATTAGGATTATTTGGGAAATTTTATTGTATCGTCTCCAGTAAAATATAATGCTCACCCGCCTTAAGGAACTGTTGAAAATATAAAATGCTCGGGTATATTAAACTTTTGCCCAGCATCCTGTCGAGTTATAACCATGATCAAACCCACAGCCATTGACCATATTGTATTAAGTACTGACAAATATCATGCATTAATCGATTTTTACTGTGATGTTATAGGTTGTAGCATAGAACGCGAAACGTCAGGGTCATTTGGCTTAACCCAATTACGTGCAGGTAACTCGCTGATTGATATCATTGATGTACATGGAGAGCTTGGCCAGGCAGGTGGCCCTGCACCCCAGACAACAGGTCAAAATGTTGACCACTTCTGTCTTCAGATTGCACCCTATAATGAAGACGAACTACTCAATCATCTGCGACAATATGGCGTAGAGTTTAGCGAGTTTCAGGAGCGCTATGGCGCACAAGGCATGGGACGCTCGATTTATATCAAGGATGCGGCGGGTAACAAGCTTGAATTACGTGCACACATAACCGAATAACTATTTAAAAGGAATTTTATAATGTCTCAATTCGATAATGTTTCTATCGTGAAAGAAGCTAATGTTTATTTTGAAGGCCAGGTCACCAGCCGCTCAGTCATTTTTCAGGACGGTAGCCGTAAAACATTGGGTATCATGCTACCCGGAGAATACGAATTCAGCACAGAAGACAAGGAATTAATGGAAATCACAAGTGGCGAGTTGGAAGTACTACTTCCAGACCAAGACTGGAAACATGTTTCTGGCGGTGAGAGTTTTGAAGTACCTGCCCATTCAAAATTTCAGTTAAGAGTGACAAAAACAACAGATTACTGTTGTAGCTTCATAAAATAATGGACTGGATAAGCGCTCTTCTAATAGGCCTGCTGGCAGCCACCCTGCTGGCTTATTTCTATGGCTTTTTCAATTACCCGTACGGTTTGCTGGTTCTAATTGTCATGCTGGTATCCAGATTTCTATTTATGAAAGGCAAAAAGTAATCTCTGTCACAGTATGTTTATTTACAGCAAATCTATCTAAGGAGAAACGACATGGCAGGCGGCTGGTCACGTGATGGCGCAGTACAGGATCAGATTGACGCAAGCGTGGAAGATGCAGTTCGCCACGCTCGCAGCCAAATTCCCAGCGGCAAAGGCTTAACCCATTGCGAGGACTGTGAAACTGAAATACCGCAGGCACGGCGCGAAGCTGTTCCAGGTGTTCGCTTATGTGTTCGCTGTCAGGAACAGCTAGATAAAGAAAGAGTTATTTCAACAGGCTTTAACCGACGTGGCAGCAAAGACAGATAGTTGAGATAATCGTTTCCCAGACTCTGAAACACAAAAACAATTACTTTCATGCTAAGGTAATTGCCTTCCAGACTTATTTTACTCTGGCTGGATTCCCGCTTTCGCGGGAATGACTGACTCCTTGGGAAGTATGTCCACTCCCACAGCAGGTATGACGAAGAGTTGGTGCGTCCCTGCACACCAACATTCCTGATCTTCGTCCTTATTGTAAGTTAATTCAGAAGGTGAATAAAACGCCGACGAAGCCCAAAGTTATCACTGTAATTAGCAATGCCGCATCGACATAATTCGCTTCCTTGATTGTGACCATTTTAGTTACAAATGTGTCCATTAGTTCACCTCTTTATTTAGTTATAAATTCTTCGTTAGGGGTTAATGTACGCCATCCCCAATAAAAAGAAATTGATATAAATTAATTAAAGTGATTTGTTTTTTTAATGAAGCGAGTTAATTGTATTCAGTGCGCGTATCAAACGCTTGTGACAAGGTGTTTAGATCCAGATATTCCAGCTCACCGCCTATGGGCATTCCCTGGGCAAGCCGGGTGGTTTTAAGGCCATTTTGTTTGACCATTTCAGCAATTACATGTGCTGTAACTTCACCTTCCATTGTAGAGCTGGTTGCCAGAATAATTTCTTCCAAATTACCTGATTGCAGACGTGCTTCGAGCTTATCCAGACCCAGCTGTTCCGGACCCACACCGTCCAGTGGAGACAACTTACCCATCAATACGAAATAGATACCGTTATAACTTGTACCATTTTCAATCGCCATCAGGTCTGTAGGCGTTTCGACAATACACATTTGAGTCGTTTTGCGATTCGGGCTGCTACAGATTTCACATATCTGTAGCTCTGTGTAATTTCTGCACTGACCACAGTGCTTAATATTTTGTACGGCTTTACAAATCGTCTCGCCCAGCTTTATCGATTTTTCATGCTCGACTTTTAATAGATGCAGTGCCATGCGTTGCGCCGATTTCTGTCCCACGCCCGGCAATAATTTCAATGCATCAATCAATTCTGTCAGCAGTGGCGAGTGCTCAGCCATTTACATTCCTATGTGTGAATTTAGCCAAAATTAAAAAGGAAGCTTCATTCCAGGTGGTAACGGCATACCCGCAGTCAATCCCGCATACTTTTCTTTGGTCGCTTCTTCTAACTTATGCACAGCATCATTAATGGCAGCGGCGATAAGATCTTCCAGCATATCCTTATCATCACTCACCAGACTATCATCTATGGAAATACGTTTGACTTCATGGCTACCCATCATATTAACTTTCACCATACCGCCACCCGATTGGCCTTCCACTTCGATGTGCTTGATTTCCTCTTGCGCTTTTTTCATGTCTTCCTGCATTTTCTGCGCCTGTTTCATTAAATTACCTAGGCCACCTTTCATTATTCATCCTCTTGTTTGGTTTGTATTGATCCCGGCACTATTTCAGCCTGCATATCCCTTTTTAGTGCCCGAATAAAGTCATCTTGTTGCAGACTTTGCTCCACCCGACTCAAACGTTGAGCTTCTTTGTCGCGAGTATGCTGTGCCGGACTGTCAATCGTTTCCGCCATTACATCAATCGATACACGAGTATTCTCACCCAGAGTTTGTTTTAATTTCTGAATGAGTTTATCAACCGTCGCGCCAGCCATTAAACTTTCGTGTTCGTTGGCAATAATCAATTTCAGTTCATCACGCTGATAGCTTTGTAATGCACAATGCGTGGCAAGCGCTTTGATCACCCCGGTCAATTTTGCCTTTTCAATAATTTCCAGCCATTTTGCCGGATCAGCCGTTTTGGGTCGTGGCCTAGCTTTGGTTTCATCTGTCTTCATCTGTGAAGTGGTATTTACAGGAGACTTGATTTCAGGCTCTGCCTGCGGAATTTGTTCCGCGGAAGTCTGCTGATCCTGCGCTAGATTAGTATCTTTCTGGGCAGTTGTTTCGGTTTTTTCCAACACACCCGCCACCATAGAAGCCGCTTTACCTTTATTGGATGGAGTAGTGGAGACTCTTCTGGCATGCGGTGCTTTACTCTCATTTCCTGGCCTGAACATAATCATGCGTAAAACTGCCATTTCAAAACCGGCGCGAGGGGAATGCGCCAAATATAGGTCTTTACGACTGTTTAATACAATTTGATAGAATAACTGTATGTCTTCGGCGGCAATTTTTTCACTCACTTGTTTGATAGCCTCTCCAAACAAAGCCACCTGCTCCTTGTAGTCAGGAACCGCTTGCGAAATTGCGGCAGCATGAAAGATCACAATTAACTGATCCAGTAATTTACTAAAATCAACATTCAGTGTAGCAAGTGAATGAATCCGTTCCATCGCTTGGGCAGGATTAAAGTCACAGATAGAATCTATTAATGCATTAATCTGTTCACTTGGAACTGTCCCCAGCATTTGACTGACCGTCTGCTCTGATACCTGCCCCCCGGAATAGGCAATCGCCTGATCCAGCAGACTTAGCGCGTCACGCATACTGCCATCTGCGGATTCTGAAATCTGAATTAAAGCCGACGACTCAAAGTCAATCTTCTCAGAAACCAGTATTTTTTCCAGTTGCCCGGCAATTTTTTCAGTAGAGATATGGCGTAAAGTAAACTGCAAACATCTTGACAGCACCGTTACAGGAAGCTTTTGCGGATCGGTTGTAGCAAGTAAAAATTTAACGTGTTCAGGAGGCTCTTCCAGGGTTTTCAGTAACGCATTAAAACTGTGCCCGGACAGCATGTGCACTTCGTCAATGAGGTAAATTTTAAAACGCCCACGCGTGGGAGCATATTGCACATTTTCCAACAGCTCGCGCGTATCTTCCACACGGGTTCTCGACGCCGCGTCTACTTCGATTAAATCAACAAAGCGGCCTTCTGTGATGGAGTGACAGGCTCCACATTGGCCACAGGGCTCCGTGCTAATCCCTTTTTCACAGCTGAGGGCTTTTGCCAACACTCTGGCGACGGTGGTTTTACCCACACCTCGAGTACCGGAAAACAAATAGGCATGGTGCAACCGATTCGCCTTTAGCGCATTCACTAATGCTGTGACCACGTGTTCCTGGCCCACGATATTGGCAAACGTCTGCGGACGCCATTTTCGCGCTAATACTTGATGAGACATTGATTAATTATAATTTTGGCGGCAACCTGTGCCAGTAGGATCTCCGCACTCGAATCAACCGTTACCGTTGCTCCCTTCCGAGCCTGGCGGGGTTCACAATCTATCGCTGCAAAGGAACCGACACAGATCACCAATACACTTTAAAGTCATAGTACCATTTCAGGGCTCGAAAGCCGTATACAAACAGGCAAAAATATCGTCTGAAATACTGATATATTTAAAAGTATGCGCAACATACTTGGATTAAAAATGAAGTCAAGACTCAAATATACTGTTACATTTAAGTCTATATTAATCAATTAGATAAATACATTTATTAAATATATTAATTGAAATACTGCGTAAGCTAAATTTATGTGACAGCCCATTTCGTTTACAAATTAAACAAATGTGATGATTAATCGACGAGAATTTATACAACTCCTTTCTATCGCTTCTGCCAGCGGACTGTTTGCACGCCGTGGTCTTGCTCAAACATCCAACATTTATGAGATCCCGGCGTTTGGAAACACACGTTTGTTACACTTTACCGACTGCCACGCACAGCTTAATCCGATCTATTTTCGCGAACCGCATATCAATATTGGACTCGGTGAATCTCTGGCCCGCCCACCGCATTTGGTCGGTAATGCCCTGCTCAAATACTTTTCACTTGAAGGCAACGATCGTCTGTCTCATGCCTTTACATATTTGAATTATGAATCCGCTGTAAAAAAATATGGCAAAGTAGGTGGCTTTGCCCATTTGGCCACACTGATTAAACAGTTGCGCGCGGAAGTGGCTGACAATCAATCCTTGCTGCTGGATGGCGGTGATACCTGGCAAGGCTCCGGCACGGCATTAAAAACCAAGGGCATGGACATGGTCGGTGCCTGCAATCTGCTGAGCGTGGATATCATGACCGGACACTGGGAATTTACTTATCCTGACCAACAGGTGCTAGAGAATATTGCTTCATTTGAGGGTGAATTTATCGCTCAAAATGTTAGCGCCACGGAAGAAGCCTTGTTTGAAGGCGCCGAAGTTTATGATGAGGACAGCGGACATGTGTTCCCACCCTACACTATTAAACGATTAGCGCACAGCCGCGTGGCTGTTATTGGTCAGGCATTTCCCTATACGCCGGTGGCCAATCCCAAGCGATTTATTCCCGACTGGACATTTGGCATTAATGACCAGGAATTACAAGTTCTAGTCAAACAAATTCGTGACACACATAAGCCAGACGCCGTCGTGTTACTTTCACATAATGGTGCCGACGTTGATATCAAAATGGCCAGCTCCATTAGTGGAATTGATGTGATTTTAGGCGGCCACACCCATGATGGCATTCCACAAGCGCTGGAGATCAAGAATGCTGATGGTATTACTTTAGTCACTAATGCCGGTTCCAATGGAAAATTCCTGGGCGTGATGGATCTGGATATTCAACAAGGCAAGATACGTAACTATCAATATCGGTTGTTGCCTGTATTCTCCAACCTGATTGAACCCGATAAGGAAATGCAAGCATACATAGAAAAAGTCCGCGCACCCTATCTGGATTGGCTCACAGAAGAATTGGGTAACACTGAAACTACGCTGTATCGAAGAGGCAACTTTAACGGTACCTTTGACCAATTAATTTGTAATGCTTTACGCCAGCAAAACGATGCGCAGATTTCATTATCACCGGGCTTTCGCTGGGGAACGACTTTACCGGTCAATAGCGCCATCACGATGGAGCATGTGCTGGATCAGACCTGCATGACATATCCGGAAACCTACCGAAGGGAAATGACCGGAAAAAATATCAAACTCATTCTGGAAGATGTGTGTGACAACCTGTTTAATCCAAACCCTTATTATCAGCAGGGAGGAGACATGGTACGTTTGGGTGGAATGGATTACACCTGCAGTCCCAATGAATCCATAGGACACCGTATCAGGAACATGACATTAGATGACGGCACCCCCATTGATGAAAACAAAACTTATATTGTTGCTGGCTGGGCTACAGTCAATGACAAAGCAACTGGTCCACCGGCATGGGATCAAGTGGCGGACTATATTAAAGATCAGGACAGTGTGAAAATAGAAAAACTGAATTCACCTAAACTGATTGGTGTTAAAGACAACCCTGGTATTGGATATAGTTAGCGAGCGCTACATCGTCTGCGTGTTCACCAGCCACGCAATCATAAAAATCTGCGGTACCGTGATTAATGGCAGAAACAGCGCAATTTTCCAGGATCGCGTAGCCTCTTTAAGTACCATAATTTCAGTATAATCGGTAGAAACACCCGCCATTAAGAATGCAAAGCTGTTTCCGGGGGCACTCGCACGTGTCAACAAATCAGCCGCAATTGGTGTGGATCCTTCAGAACAGACCTCAATAATGGTCGCCGCCAACAGGGTTAATAATAAACCTACCATGGAAGGGCCAAAAAACTGCTGAAACATTTCAAGGTCCACAAATGCCCGTATTAAACTTGCCAGCAACACACCAAATAATATCCAACGCATCACCATCCGCGAATCCATTACCCCGCTTTTAGCCATTTCCAACAAAGTGGCAGGAGTAAATGTTGCTTCGGAGAATTGTGTTTTTGCTTCACGCCAAAAATGAAAATCTTCTGGCAACTCCACACTATGAGGATTGGCAGGCAATACACCCCGCTTTTCCAACCAATCAAATATGGCGCCAGATACAAGCGCTATCAGCATGGAAGCCAGAATAAAAAACAGGGTCCACTTCAGGCCGATTAAAGTAATTAGAACAATGGTCAGCGAAAATGAATTCCAGGGACTGGCAATCAAAAATGCCATGACCTGACCAATACTGGCACCACGATCATATAATTTGGCACCCACCATCAAGATACCATGACTGCACAGATCCAGCAGTACGCCACCAATTGCCGCGCGCAAAATTCCGCTGAACCCTTTGCCTGTGCCCAGAATAGACATGACAAATTCGCGTGGTATTTTTGATAACAGCATCAGCATTACAATCCCCAGCAGAATACCCCACCAGATGATATTCATTAAAGAGAATACTGAGTGCGACATTTCTGTCAGCCAGTGTATATTTTTAATAGTCGAAGAAAATAACCAGTACAGGCCATAAAAAACCACAGTAAAAAACAAGGATCCCCATAACAGGTAGTCAATGGAGCTTTTTGGCTCATGGCACGAGTTTTCCTGTTTCTCCGTGTGGCAGCAACTAGACATACAATTTCCTGTTATTATTGAACAATGAGTTTTGTAAAAAGAAACCAAAATTCTTCAACGCCATTCATATTACTCGCTTATTCAGAGACTGCAAAAGTTTCCAATCTCACCAAATGCATAAATTCTTTAAAATTATTCACCACGGCATCGGGTCGATGCGGATGAGTTACCGTGCCTGGAAAGATTTTATTTATCCACTCCTGGTCCCATTTTGCTCCGTTATAAAATACTCCGGTTACTCCGGCTTCTTTAGCCGCGATAATATCGGTCGTGCTGTCACCCACATACCAGCAACTGAAACTCGGGCTTTCATTCAGTTCCTCCAGCGCATGTAAAATCTGGTCTGGAGCAGGCTTTCGTTTTGCCACATCGTCTCCACACACCACCGTATGAAAAAAGTGTTCCCAGCCTGTTTTATTCACTACGGAGAGTTCATGCATCATAAATTCACGATTACGATTTGTCAGCGCGCCGACTTTTAAATTCATATCATGAAGCGCCTGCAGCATATCTTCTATCCCGTCTTCAAATTGATGCACATCCCCAAAATATTTACGATAAGCGTTATCAAATGCTCCATGAATAATTTTTTTGGCTTCTTCATCGTTGCCAAACAATACTTGAAAGATATCGGTTCGGGAGACTTTGCGTTCTGCTTTTAACTTGGGATGTAACCTTTTATTCTCCCGTATATATTTAACCAGCTTGGCATCATCCAGACTCTTACTATCCTCGGTTTTTACCATACGATCAATTAAATTCAGTTCATGCAGCATGGGCAATACATCATCCACCGCATGGTACATGGCATCGTGTGTGTCAACTAACGTCGCATGCCAGTCAAATAAAACAACTTTTGGTGCAGCACGAGGTATTTCCACCAGACTCATAATTTTTAACCTCTTAATGTTTGTATTTTCCCAATATATTTAGCCGGTAATTAATATTTTTCTATTAGCACGCATAAATTGTAAAAAAACGTGACTCAAACTATGGATGTGAGTTAATTCACTATTTAACGCGACTATTCTAATACAATTGCCCAGCGAATAGTTTTATCCAGATAAAACAATAATAAAGAGTTCACCTTAAGTAATATTTCAGAGAAACACATACAGAGATACACGATAATGACCGACGATCCTAATGACACTTTAACTACAATTGAAGCAAAAGTGCTTTGTCTACGATTTGGGCTTGAAAATATTGATTCTGGCAGCAGTGTCAAAAAATTGCATAGTTACAAGTCCAGGGAACTTAAACCTAGCTACAGTCGAAGCGACATCGCAAAAACACTGGGCTGTGACAAGAATACAATCAAGCATCAAGAAATGAATGCTTTAAGAAAGCTTAAAATCACCCCCTGAATAGCTAACCATTTCATTACTCTTAGATTATTTATTCAGCAGCATATCGTATAGATTATTACAGCTGCAGACTGTCTTTTATTTTAGGAAAAATACTATAAGTAACCAGACAATTTGGCATAGTCAGTTTAATGTGAATTAACAGCACTTAATCTACTCATTACCCAATTCTTCATGTTCAGACAAAGCATCCAAAAATGCACTGCTGCGGTGGCGGGAATCCCGTGGTACACGGAAAGGAGCTGGAAGAAAATGAATCTGAAAAGATGATAGACCTGGCCACTGAAACTGGCGCCAATTTTATGAATGCCAAACCATTTACACCTGAATCTTTTGAAAAATCCATTAAACCTGCATTAAATAGTTAACGGAGAAATATAATGTCACTTGAATCAAGGATGGTTAAAAAAACATTGGACCCATTATTTTGAAAAGACATAACACTTAAAACGTCCAAACCACTGCAAGTTAGCGATAAAATCGTAGTAGGAAGTTATATCAATGGTGATGGACAAATCACTGGAGCAGTTCTTATGGACTATGCATACACCTGTTACACAGCCGCGGCACTATCCATGATGCCTGCAGATGTCGCCAGGGAATGTATTGATAATGGAGACATTGAAGAAGGGCTACGTGATAATTTATACGAAGTTTTAAATATTGGCGTTTCTTTCTTTTCTGACGAGAACAATCCCGATATGCGTATTATTGAAATGCTTATTGATCCCAGTGAATTACCCGACACTGTAAAGAATGTGCTTAAAAATGCTTACACTGATTTACATCTAGAAATGGATATTCCTGGATAAGGGGCAGGCCATAGTTCAATTTATCTGGTGTAGCAATATCAGATATACAATAAATCTATTGCCGCGCAGACATCCTGTTCCAGGCATTCAGTGCGGCAATTTTATAGGCTTCCGCTAAGGTAGGATAGTTAAAAGTTGTTTCTATAAAGTAATCAATGCCATGCTCTAGTGTAATGATAGCCTGGCCGATGTGAATCAGTTCTGTCGCACCTTCACCTACAATATGGACACCCAGTAGTTTTCCATCTTCCAGTGCAAATATCATTTTCAGAATACCTTCTGTACGACCACTTATCATACCTCTTGAAGTTTCTGCAAAACGTGCCATACCAATTTCATAAGGAATGCCTTTTGTTTTGACTTCCTGTTCAGACATACCCACCATACTCACTTCCGGAACGGAGTAAATGCCATAAGGGAAATTTCTTGGATGATTATCTACTTCTACACCAAAAGCGTGGCAGGTTGCATGTCGGCCCTGCTCCATTGACGTTGCTGCCAGTGCAGGGAAACCAACAATATCACCAGCAGCATAGATATGCGGAACCTCGGTCTGATAATCCTCATTAACCTGGATTCGACCACGCTTGTCAGAACTTAAGCCTGCATTCTCAAGCATTAACTCTTCAACGCTTCCAGATCGTCCTGAGGCATATAAAACAACTTCGGTAACAACAGTCTTACCACTTTTTAATTTTGTCGTAACCATGCCTTCATCATCAACGCGTATATCATCAACGCTATCACCCAGACAAAAAGTAGCGCCAGTACTACGCATTTGATGTTCAAGTTCATCGATAATTTCTTTGTCTATAAACTCAAGAAATTTTTCTTTTACGTCAATTACAGTAATTTGAGTATCCAGTGCAGCAAATATAGTGGCGTATTCAATCCCGATTACGCCAGCACCTATAACTGCTAGACTTCGTGGAATGTCTTTAATACCTAGAATTTCATCACTATCGACAACATTGCAGCCATCAAAAGGAATATGCTCGGGACGAAATGGATGCGTACCCGTGGCAATGATAATATATTCAGATGTGTAATATTCCTCAAGACTGCCGTTCACTACCTTGATTGTATTCTTGTCTACAAACGAGGCTGTGCCTTTAATCACCGCCGCACCATTGCGATAGAATTGATTTTCCATCACCTGGACTTCGTATTGTCGAGTCATGTCGACACGCTTGATTAAATCTTCAGCACAAAGATCTTCTTTTAATCTGAATGAATTACCATAGAACACTCTTTGACGAAATCCACTTAGATGCAAAGCTGCTTCTCGAAGTGTTTTACTTGGTATAGTGCCGGTATGGACCGATACACCTCCGACCTGCTCAGCACGTTCTATAACCGCAGCGCGCTTACCCAATTTGGCCGCTTGCACAACAGCGCGCTTACCAGCAGGCCCGCTACCAATGACAAGCATGTCATAGTGTTCTTTAACATCCATATTTATTCCTGCAAGTATTGAGCATTAGTGATTTATTATTAGAGCAACTATTTAAGCATTAAAACTCTTCCCAGTCATCACTAGTAAAATCTTCACTCCCAACTGCCTTTTTATGGACAGGTTTTTCTTGTCGCTGCACATCGTTAGTGCGATCCCGCATAACAGAAGCATTTATTAACAAAGCTTCATCAGACGATACTTTCCCATAATGAAAGAAGCTCACCAGTCTGATTAATTCATTACTTTGTTCAGACATAGACTCTGCAGCTGCCGCGGCTTCTTCCACCATGGCAGTATTTTTTTGCGTGGCTGAGTCCATATCAATAATGGCTTTATTCACTTGTTCAATTCCGGAAGCCTGTTCCTAGGTAGCGGAAGAAATATCTCCGACGATTTGCACTACTTTACGTACACTTTTAACAATTTCTTCCAGAGTTTTACCGGATTTATTTACAAGACGACTACCATCAGAAACTTTCTGCACGCTGTCCTCAATTAGCTCTTCAATTTCCTTAGCCGCAGTCGCGCTGCGTCCCGCTAGATTTAGCACTTCAGTAGCCACTACGGCAAATCCACGACCCAGTTCGCCTGCGCGCGCGGCTTCAACCGCCGCATTCAAGGCAAGCAGATTAGTTTGGAAGGCAGTTTCATCTATCACACCAATAATATCGGCAATGCGTGTACTCGCTTGGTTGATTTCATTCATAGCAGAAATCGCTTTATTCACTACTTCACCACCTGAAATAGCCTGGTCACGCGTATTTATCGCTAGGTCGTTGGCTTCTTTAGCATTTTCTGCGTTCTGATTTACCGTGCTGGTCATCTCTTCCATGCTGGCCGATGTTTCTTCAAGACTGGCCGCTTGCGATTCTGTACGACGGCTTAAGTCCAAGTTGCCACGCGAAATTTCCTTGGCACCGGCACTCACCAATTGACTCGATTCCTTAATACCTTTCACGTTCTCTGTGAGTTTTTTTTACAGTTTCATTTACATTAATTTTGAGCTGATTAAAGGTTCCTTTATAGTCTGCTTCAATCTTTTCGCTTAGATTACCTTGTGAGACAGCACTCAATACATGCACCGTATCATTAATAATAGATTCAGAAATATTCACCATATTATTAATGCCTTCACTAAGCTTCATCATGATTTGGTCGCCACTGGAGAGATTAATCCGTTTGCTTAAATCTCCCTCAAGAGATGCATCAACCAGGGTCTGAATTTCATTCTCCAGCATTTTCTGATCGGCCAGATCTCGCCACTCAATGACGATGCCTATCATTTTATTATTATCCACGATAGGACTAGCAATTACTCGCCAGTAGCTTTGAGCAAGCGAAATGTCTGCGTAGAATGTCGATGCCAGATTCTCCAGAATTCCTCTCTGATGAGATGGGTTCTTGTGGAAAACATCAATACTCTTGCCAATCAGATTACACGCATCAAAAGCCGGAACTTCTGTTTTAATATCTGATTCCAGTCGATGGAAAATTTTCGAAGCCGTGTCGTTTATGTAAATAATATTAAGTTCTGAATCCAGCACCGTCACTTCAGAGCTGACATCATCCAGCGCCTTCTCATGCGTTCATTACGTTCATTAACTATGGTATCTCTTTCGAGAGCACATGTATGCCACATATAATGAAAGAGCAAATGAAATCAAAGCAGGCCAGTAATAGTACTGCA
>CAZWQM010000002.1:0-49168 GCA_964636225.1 uncultured Thiotrichales bacterium
TGGCCATATTCTTACTATTGAAGATCCTATTGAGTATATTTTTGCGCACAAGAAATCCATTATTGGTCAGCGTGAAGTAGGACTGGATACGTTGTCTTACGATAATGCGCTGCGCGAAGCCATGCGTGAAGCGCCGGATGTGATTATGATTGGTGAGGTGCGTGATCGCCTGACGATGGAGGCGGCCATGTCGTATGCTGACACCGGTCATTTATGTTTAACTACTCTGCATGCCGTGAATGCTAACCAGGCGCTGGATCGTATTATTAACTTCTTTCCCACCGATGCCAGAAATCAAATTTTGATGGATCTGTCACTGAACCTGGCAGGCATTATTTCACAACGTCTGCTTCCGTCGACTGATGGCGGACGTGTTCCGGCGGTGGAAGTGCTGCTTAACACGCCATATATTTCTGAATTGATCCGCAAAGGTGAGATCGGCGACATAAAAGAAATAATGGGAAAAGGTGCGGCTGTCGGCATGCAGACATTTGACCAATGTCTAAACGAATTGTATAAGTCCGACCGAATCACTTTGGATGATGCGCTCAATTTTGCTGATTCGCGTAGTAATCTGGAATGGCAAATCAACTTTGGTGGTGGTATCAAGAGTGTAGGTGAGCACGAGGAACACGAAGAGCTGGTGTTTAATTCTGACAGCATGTTGGAGAATAGCGTGGATTCACAGCCAGATGATCTGTCTAATGCAATACCGGACTTAAGTGAGATGGTGTTGGATGAACAGGGGCAGGAAGAGCTTAAATCGTTTGCTGAGGTGAGTTTGGATCACAATTTGAATGAAGATGTCATCGAAGAAGACGACGATGACGAATTTTTTAATTCAGTAAAATCCATGTTCAGCGATGACAAGCCATCCAAAAGATCATGAAGGAAAAACTGTGTTGGCATCAAACACAGGCCCATCAACACATACTCGTTTCATCTGGGGTTGTCCCTCGGCACTAATGGTTTTTACTGTACAGCCGGCACAACCGCCGACTGCACAAGCCATATGTTCCTCCAATGATAACTGACAGGAAAGCGAAAATATCTGGCTCATTTTGGCAACGGCTTTCAGCATGACGGTAGGACCGCAGGCAAATATTTCAACTTTAGAACGTTCTTCTTCAGCCAATCCTTGAAGCCATAGAGTGGCCAACTCATGAATGTATCCATCGTAACAGCCAGAATAGCCCTGTTTGCTGGTAAGCCTGGAAGGAATATCCAAATCCTCCAGCAATGCCATGCAAGCGATTACATCATTCGGCAGTGAATTGATCATTAATTTTGAAGGCTGAACTTTGAAAGGAAATGGGATTTCAGAACCCATAATCACCATGGGTGTGATCGTCTGTTTCTTTTTCAACTGTTCAGCAAAAAATAAAATCGGCGGTATGCCTACGCCTCCACCCAGTAACAAGGGTCGTGGATCAGGATCCGATAAAGTAAAGGCATTCCCAATAGGCCCCAGACAATGCAATATGTCGTCTGTCTTTATTTTGGATAATTGTTCGGTACCGTAACCAACCACCTTATATAAAACTTCAATCCAGCCTTCATCTTGGCAACTGCGTAATACCGAGAAAGGACGCTTGAGGCTGTATTTATCATGGTTGCAGCTTAAGTGAATAAAGTTGCCTGGCTGAACTGTTTTTGCGCAGCGGGGGGCATGTAATCTCAGCAGGAACTGCGCCGCCGGTAATTCATCATGCCCAAGCACGCGAGCATTTTCTGCATAAATTGAAGGATGCGTCATAACTTGCTCTCAAAAGCGAGCTTGCCATTCACAAAGGTATGGGTGACTTTGCCTTTAAATGTTTTATTCAGGAAAGGTGTATTTTTTCCACTGCTTTTCATCAACTCGGCCTTGAGTTGCCACTCGATGGATGGGTCACAAATACATAAATCAGCGGCCTGCCCTGGTGACAGATTCCCGGCCTTAATATTTAAAAGTCTGGCAGGTTTGCAGGTGAGCAAAGAAATCACTTCGGGAAGGCTGGCGACTTCATCCTTGACCAGTTTTAATGCCAGCGGCAGCAATGTTTCCAGTGCAGAGATGCCCGGTTCAGTAGAGGCAAACGGGGCCAGTTTTGCATCCGGTTCATGTGGTTGATGGTCTGAGCATAAACCTGCAAGAATCTCACTTCTTAACTTAAGTCTCAGTCCTGCAACATCGGTGCGACTTCGCAGAGGTGGCAGTACATGATAGTTTCCGTCAAACTCGGTAATATCAATATCGCTTAAGAATAATTGATGGGCGCTGATGTCGGCGCTAATCGGTGCACCATCAAATTTGGCTCGTTCCAGTATTTGCATAGCACGTTGTGTCGACAGACGACAGAAATGAACCTGGACGCCGGTCTGTTCGATTAACGCAAGGCATGAACCCACGGCGGCGGTCTCTGCGGCGGTCGGAATGCCTGCCAGACCCATACGGGTTGCGGAGATGCCCTCATGAATACAACCATGGGAAGCCAGATGGTGGTCCATCGGATGGTAAAACAATGTCAGGCCCTGGCTAGAGGCATATTCCATGGCGCGACGTAATACCAGATTGTTTGCCATGGGGTGTAACACATTACTCACGCCCACTACGCCAGCTTCTTTGAGTGCCGCCATTTCGCTGAGCATGTTTCCCTGAAGATTGGAAGTCAGAGCACCAATAATGTAAACACGGCAATGCCCGGTACTATGGGTTCGTTGTTGTATTAATTCGACTTCGGCAGGGGAATTGATCGTGGGCTCAGTATCCGGCAAACAAACGACCGAAGTGACACCGCCACTTACCGCAGCATAGGTTTCGCTAGCGATAGTGGCTTTATGTTGCTGGCCGGGTTCTCTTAATCGACAGGCCAGATCGACCAGCCCTGGAAACAGGTAACAGCCTTTTGCGTCAATTTGTTGATCGGCTTCCCAGCCTTCAGGAGCTTTACCGACCGCGGCAATGGTCTGGTCATGGATATACAGGTTGCTGATTTGATTAATATTGTTGGCTGGATCAACAATATGCGCGTGTGTGATTTCTATCTTCATGCTGGATTTCCTGCCAGCATGGACATAATCGCCATACGTACTGCAATGCTATAGGAAACCTGATCCAGGATAACGGATTGCGGACCATCTGCGACTTCCGAGCTGATTTCGACGCCGCGGTTAATCGGACCGGGGTGCATAACGATGGCGTCATCCGCCGCCAATGCGACGCGCTGTTTGGTTAAACCAAACAAGTGAAAGTATTCATGTTCACTGGGTAATAAGGCACCTTGCATGCGCTCTTTTTGCAGACGCAACATAATAATAACGTCTACATCTTTCAGTCCTTCTTCAATGTGATGAAAAACTTTAACGCCCAGGCTTTCAATGCGTGCGGGTAATAATGTACGAGGAGCAATCACGCGGATTTCCCTGGCTCCCAGTGTGCGCAGGGCATGAATCTGTGAGCGGGCGACACGGGAATGTAGCAAGTCCCCGACAATCGCGACTTTAAGATCTTCAAATTTGCGCTTGATTTTGCGGATGGTGTACATATCCAGCATGGCCTGAGTGGGGTGGGCATGGCGTCCATCGCCCGCATTAATGACACTAATGTGTGGAGAGATGTGGCGTGACAGGAATTCTGCAGCACCGCTGTCCTGATGACGAATGATAAACATGTCCACATGCATGGCTTCCAGATTGCGCAGAGTGTCCAGCAGGCTTTCGCCCTTTACCGTGGCTGAGGAATCAATGTTGATATTTAACACATCGGCCGACAACCTTTTGGCCGCTAACTCAAACGTACTGCGTGTTCGTGTGCTGGCCTCAAAAAACAGGTTAACGATGGTTTTTCCACGTAAAAGCGGTACTTTTTTGATGGTTCTGCCATCCACGTTAGTAAAAGATTCCGCAGTATCCAGAATATTCGTCAACTGATCTCTGCTAAGTGACTCAGTTGTTAAGAAATGTTGCATCCGTTTTTATCGTTATTAGAGCTATGATTGGGTGGTGGTAATGACTTCCAGTTTCAATGGTTCAGGCCCGGTCAGTTTTACATGTTGTGCTGGTGGCAGGTCAATTGTTTTACCTGCTGCCTGAGCGGCAATGGGCAATTCCCTCCCGCCCCGATCTATCAGCACTGCCAAGTGAACGCTGGCGGGTCGGCCGTAATCAAAAATTTCATTGAGTGCGGCACGAATGGTGCGTCCCGTGTGCAGAACATCATCGACTAATATAATATGTTCATTGGTAATGTCGAGAGGAATTCTTGAAGGTTTGACTTGCGGGTTAAGCCCCAGACGGCTGAAATCGTCCCGGTAAAAAGATATGTCCAGAATACCTATCGCTTTTTCCAGTTTCAGGCTGGCATGCAAATGTTCTGCGATCCAGATGCCGCCGGTATGTATGCCAATGATTAATGGTTGATCCGTAGCCAGCCGATTCATTAAATCCCGAGTCTGGCAGGTTAGTTGATCAAGTATTTCGTCTACATTCAGGTTCATTGAGATAGATTAACACTCATCCATGATTCCAACAAAATTGCCGCCGCTAGCTGGTCAATCTCCTGCTTGTTGATTCTCCCTTTTACCTGTCGTCGCTTGTTTTTCAAATGATGGTAAGCTTCATCAGAAGTCAGTGTTTCATCATGGGTTACTACAGGCAGTCCGGATCGGGTCGCCAATTCTGTGCAGAAGCGCCGTATTTTTTTGCGCAGAGATTTATTTTTCTCAACATCCTCGGGTAAGCCGACAATCAACTGACCGGGTTGCCATTCCTTTAATAAGCTTTCTATACTTAGCCAGTCAGGTTGCTGATTAACACTTCCAAGGGTGGTTAAAGGTCTGGCCTGACCGGTAATACTTTGCCCCAGAGCCACACCAGTGCGCCGCTCTCCATAATCAAAGGCCAAAAACACCTGGCTCGATTGGCTTTGGTTAGGCATGTCCGGGTTGGCTGTTAAGTAAATTAAGATCTATTCCCAATTGTCTGCCGGCCTCAAACCATTGCATCTCGGTAGGTGTTTGAAACACCAACTCAAAGTTGTAGTCGGTGGTTAGCCATGAGTTTGCCAGAATTTCCGCTTCCAGTTGTCCGGCCGACCAGCCGGCATAGCCCAGCGCGATAATTTTATTTTCTGGCCCCTGGCCAAATGCTATCTCTTCCAGAATGTCAGTCGATGTGGTGAGAAATAGCGAATCAGCAACCTGAATACTGGATGCTCGCTGCCGGGGGCAATCATGAAGAATGAAACCGTGTTGTGTATCGACGGGACCACCGGCATAAATGTGCAGAGATGATAATGCCTCTTTGTTCACCATGTATTCATCCAGTTGAATAAGCTCACTGATGCTAATTGAAGTCGGCTGATTAAGTACAATACCCATGGCGCCATGTTCTGCGCTGTGTTCACAAATAAGCGTGATGGTTTTGCAAAAATTAGGGTCGAATAGCATGGGCATCGCTATCAATATTTTTGAGCGTAAAGAATGGTTAGCTTCGGACACAGGCTCGATTAGTTGATGCTTAATGTGTTACTGCTATGATAAACCCATGTGCGGGTAATCATTAACTGATCGTATTGTTCACGCATCTCTGAGGGAAATTCTCTGAACGGCGCAGATAAACGAATAACTTTAACAGCAGCATCATCCAGTAACTTTTCACCAGAGGACTGCTGTACGCTGGTTGAAACAACCTTTCCGTCAAAATTAACCAGAACGCTTAAAATTAAGGTGCCGGATAGCATTTTCTTTTTTGCCTGGCTGGGATAATTAATATTGCCGATGATCTCAACCTTTTGAACCCAGTCTTTGATATATTTGGCTTCAATTGCAGATTTTGCACTGAGTGTATCAACATGATTAATGCGCGGAAGTTTGGCATAGATTTGCATTTCACGACTTAACTCAGAAACGAGCTGAGCCACATTCTGCTGGTTTTTATGTAATTCCTGTTGACTGATTCGTGTGTTTTCCTGTGTGGTAACGCGACGTGTAAATGTTTCACCATTGGCTTTATTTTGGTGCACGATCATTTCGTTTTCAGCAGCTCGCGTTGAATTTTCTGAGCTTTCTGCGGAACTGTTCTGGTCTTTCCCCTGCCATGATTTGTTAGTTACCGAAGGTGAAGTGGGACGTGCGTCGAAATCCACACTGCCGCTTTGTACTTGATTATGTTCGGCAATAACTTCGGCATCTTCGGGTGCATCAATGTTCTGGGTCTTTGTCAGAATAACTTCGATAGTGGAAGGGGCTGCAGATGTGTCGGTAAATAGTTTAAAACCTACGCCCAATATAACCAGCGCATGTAAGGCGACGGCAAGTATTAGTGTAAAGCTGAATCTGTCGCTGGAAGAGACTTTTGAGGCGGCAATGGCAGCGGTCATGGTTTTAAAAATAACTTCTCGTGTTTAAAGTGATGGTTAATTTAGTAATGTTTCAATATGGTCAAAGAGCATGCCACTAATATTTAGGTCGTATTGTGCATCAAGTTCACGTATGCAAGTGGGACTGGTAATATTTATTTCAGTCAAATAAGACCCTATCACATCAATTCCCGCAAATAATATTCCATTTTCTACTAAAGTGGCGCGGATTTCTGTGCAAATCCGCCGGTCTTCATCACTTAACGGTACACCGTGCCCGGAAGCACCTGCTGCAAGATTGCCACGAAATTCACCTTGTGCAGGCACACGGGCATAAGCATAGGGAACAGGTTCGCCATTAATTAGTAAAATGCGTTTATCTCCTTGTGTAATTTCATGAATGAATTGCTGCACCATTATCGTATGTGTGCCCTTGTTCGTGATCTGATCCACAATAGAGTTCTTGTTTGTATCTTGTGGTGAAAGTTTAAAGATTGATTCACCTCCCATAGTATCCATCGGCTTAACCACCACATCACCATGCTGCATGATAAAGTCATGGATACGCTTTCGGTCCTTGGTCACCAGTGTGGGTGTACAGCATTCAGGAAAATTCACAATAGAAAATTTTTCATTCATATTACGCAATGAATTAGGGTTGTTCACAACGCAAACGCCCTGTTTATGTGCCAGCTCCAGAGCGTAGGTGGCATAGATGTATTCCATATTAAACGGTGGATCTTTGCGCATCAAAATTGCATCCATGTCGTCCAGTCCAATATCGAAGTATTCCCCTCGCTGAAACCAGTTTTCAGATTGGTCCTTAACAGACAGCGTAGTAACCCGTGCAAACGCCCTTCCATCCAGAACATACAGACTGCCAGGCTGAATATAATAGATACTCCAGTTTCTGCGCTGGGCCTCCAGGAGCATCGCAAAAGTGCTGTCTTTGTAAGTGAGGATAGATTCAATTGGATCCATCAGTACGGCTATTTTTATGGTCATATGTTGATCCTCTATCTGGCATTTTTGCCGTTATATCGGCTTAGTTTGTTCTAGGACTACCTTGAATACGCCCGGTTCAGTACCGTGTGCATATTAGAGATAAAACGTATCTTCATATGCATCATGGCCAGACAAATATAAACGATTTGGGCTGAATCATAACAGCTATGGAGAATAAAATTGGGAGTACAAAAAATGGAAAGCAGCTCACTGCAGGCACTTGAACAGATAAATTCGGCAGATTTGTCTTCTCTTAAAGTCATGATCATAGATGATAGTAAGACAATTCGAAAATCTGCGGAAACGTTGTTGAGCAAAGAAGGCTGTGAAGTATTAACAGCAGAAGACGGGTTTGAAGCGCTGGCAATTATTGCTGTGAATAAGCCTGACATTATTTTCGTCGACATCATGATGCCAAGACTGGATGGATATCAAACCTGCACGATTATTAAAAATAATCGACAGTTCAGGGATACTCCAGTGATTATGCTGACAAGTAAAGACAGTATATTTGATAAAGCCAGAGGCCGTATTGTTGGCTCAGAAGAATATCTGACCAAGCCGTTTACTCGTGATGACTTATTGCAGGCAGTTAATCGTCATGCCGTAAATCAATAAATACAAATTTAATACCGACGAGATTTGAATTATGGCGCATATATTGATTGTTGATGACTCGGCTACTGAAAGACATTTTCTTAAGAGTCTGCTTCTCGAAAATGGTTATGACATAAGCCTGGCAGAAACTGCTGAACAGGGAATTGAAATAGCAAAAAGCAAGCGTCCAGATTTAATTTTAATGGATGTGGTTATGCCGGGAATGAATGGTTTTCAGGCCACGCGTTGTTTAACAAAGACTCCGGAGACTGCCAATATTCCAATACTGATGGTGAGTACTAAAAGCGATCAGACCGATCAGGTATGGGCCAGTCGGCAGGGAGCGAATGCTTATATAACCAAGCCTGTGGATGGTGAAATACTCCTGAAATCGGTCAGACATCATCTGGTTCAATAGAGGCAGATGATGAGTGTATTTGGCTATTTAAGCGAACTGGACCAGAAGTTTTCATTAGAGTCCGGATCAATATTAAGTGACCGAGGTTCGGTTGAAAGAATGTTGCACTTTCAGGTGGGGCGATACGATCTATTGCTACCATTAGATGATTCCACCGAGATCGTATCCCAGATTAATTATTCAAGAATTCCCATTTCAAGACCCTGGTTGCTGGGGATTGCCAGTCGCAGCGCCTGATTAAAAATCTCCCCAGCGTGCCTGGCACAGGGTTAATGCTGAAATTACCGCTGTCTCAAGGCGCAGTATTCTTGGTCCGATCAGCAAAGATGTAAATCCTTTATTTTCAGCCTGTTCAATTTCACTTTGATCAAAACCGCCTTCGGGCCCAATAGCGCAAATACATTGAGGTAGACTTGTTTCACTATTAGGCAACTTATTTTTCACTGCAGTAGGCGAGGCAATCAATTTTAAGGCATAGCGGTCTGAATTGTTAATGGCGGTGTTGAATGAAACAGGAATATTCAATACGGGTAACCTGGCGCGTCCAGATTGCTCGCATGCACTTTGTATCACTGACTTCCAATGATACATCTTCTTTTCAACGCGATTTGCAGCAAGGTTTATATTAACTCGCGAACTGATAAATGGCGTAATCATGCTAACGCCCAGTTCCGTCGCTTTTTGCAAGCACCAGTCCATTTTTTCAGCGCGGCATAAAGGCTGTAGCAAATGTATGGCTAAGGTCGATTCGTTATTAACAGCTTGTCTGCTCTCAATCTCGACACGAATTTGTTTTTTACCTAGCTCGCTAATTACAGCAGAGTAATCATGGCCATCGCCATTGAATAAAATAAGGGACTCGCCAGCACTCATGCGCAATACATCTTTAATATGTTTAACAGCTTTGGCTTCAAGACTGATGGTGTTTGATTCTTGTAAATCTTCAGCTGTGTAGATTCTGATAGTGCGCAATTTGTATTACCCAATAAAAACGCCGGTACAAAATATTATACCGGCGTTAAATCTTGCTGTGTGATGAGTTTTAGTAGCGGTAATGATCGGATTTGTAAGGACCTCCCACAGGAACGCCAATATAGGCGGCCTGTTCATCCGTAAGGCGAGTCAGTTTTGCGCCGATCTGTTGCAGATGCAAACGTGCTACTTCTTCGTCCAGATGTTTCGGCAGGATATAGACTTTATTTTCATAATTGCCATTAGCATTCCACAATTCCAGTTGTGCCAGAACTTGATTGGTAAATGAATTGGACATTACAAAACTTGGATGGCCAGTGGCGCAACCAAGATTTACCAAACGACCTTTGGCCAGCATGATTATGCGTTTTCCGTCCGGGAAAATGACATGATCAACCTGTGGCTTGATTTCTTCCCATTCATATTTCTCCAAGCTGGCAACATCAATCTCGTTATCAAAGTGACCGATGTTGCAAACAATGGCCTGGTTTTTCATGGCAACCATGTGATCGTGTGTAATAATGTTAAAATTACCGGTGGTGGTAACGAAGATATCCGCCTGCCCACAGGCATCATCCAGAGTGACAACACGATATCCTTCCATTGCTGCCTGTAATGCACAGATTGGATCAATCTCAGTAACCCAGACCGTGGCACCCAGTCCACGCAGAGACTGTGCAGAACCTTTGCCCACATCACCGTAACCACATACGACGGCAATCTTGCCGGCTACCATTACGTCGGTGGCGCGCTTGATGCCATCTACTAGAGATTCGCGACAGCCATACAGGTTATCAAATTTGGATTTGGTTACGGAGTCGTTAACATTGATGGCAGGAATAAGTAATTCACCCGACGCGACCATGTCGTATAAACGTTTTACACCCGTGGTGGTTTCTTCGGAAACACCCTTAACGTCTTTTAACATCTCAGGATATTTCTCGTGCATGATTTTGGTTAAGTCGCCACCATCGTCCAACAACATATTCGGTGCCCAGTTGTTAGGTCCGGTAATGGTCTGTTCTATGCACCACTCGTATTCTTCTTCGGTTTCACCTTTCCAGGCAAATACCGGAACACCGCTGGCTGCAATGGCAGCAGCAGCGTGATCTTGAGTAGAAAAGATATTACATGATGACCAGCGTACTTCCGCACCCAGGCTGACCAGAGTTTCTATTAATACCGCAGTTTGAATTGTCATGTGCAGGCAGCCAACAATGCGTGCACCTTTCAGCGGATTTTGGCTTGCATACTTTTTACGTAATGCCATCAGTCCTGGCATTTCTGTTTCGGCAATTGCAATTTCCTTGCGCCCCCAATCGGCTAAAGAAATATCAGCAACTTTGTAATCTTGTTCGGTACTCATGTATATGCTCCTGCAAATATAAAATAATTTATGACTGACTCAGTGCATCAGCTTTGTCGGTTCTTTCCCAGGTGAACTCGGCTTCTTCGCGGCCAAAATGACCGTAACTGGCCGAAGCTTTATAAATGGGTCGCTTCAGATCCAGCATGGTTAAAATGCCGAAAGGTCGCAAATCAAAATGCTCTCTTACCAATGCTTCGATTTCACGATCACTGATCTTGCCTGTGCCAAATGTATCAATAGAGATAGAGGTGGGTTCAGCCACACCGATTGCGTAAGAGATCTGAATTTCACATCGTTGCGCGAGGCCTGCAGCTACAATGTTCTTGGCAACATAACGCCCTGCATAAGCCGCAGAGCGATCTACCTTGGAAGGATCTTTTCCAGAGAACGCGCCGCCACCATGTCGTGCCATGCCGCCGTATGTGTCGACAATAATTTTCCGTCCAGTTAATCCGCAGTCGCCTACCGGGCCGCCAATCACAAAGTTACCTGTTGGGTTGATGTGATATTTAGTTTCTTTAGTTAACCATTTCTCTGGAAGAACGGGCTTGATGATGTGCTCCATTACAGCTTCTTTAAGATCCTGCAGTGAAATATTCGGGTCATGCTGGGTAGAAAGTACTACGGCATTGACGGCAGTAGGTTCTCCATTTTCATAGCGAAACGTCACCTGACTTTTGGCATCCGGTCGTAACCAGCCTAATTGTCCGCTTTTGCGAACTTCCGATTGTTTTTTTACAAGCCGGTGGGCATAGGTAATGGGTGCGGGCATGAATACATCGGTTTCATTAGTTGCGTAACCAAACATCAGGCCCTGGTCTCCGGCGCCCTGATCTTCCGGTTTTGAGCGATCCACACCCTGAGCGATGTCAGGTGATTGCGCCCCTAGAGCATTAATAACCGCACAAGTGCTGCCATCAAAGCCTTTGTCCGAATGGTCATAACCAATCTCATTCACGGTGTCGCGCACCAGCTTTTCATAGTCAATGATCGCAGTGGTGGTTATCTCTCCGGCTAATAGTGCCATGCCTGTTTTAACCAGTGTTTCACAGGCGACACGTGCATCCGGATCCTGAGCCAATGCGGCATCCAGAATGGCGTCAGAAATTTGATCTGACATTTTGTCCGGGTGACCTTCAGAAACAGATTCTGAGGTGAATACATAGCTGTTACTCATACAGTAAGCCCTTTAGGTTGCGATATGAAAAAAGATAATTCGAGTTGGTGTATATGTTGAATAGTAATGTTTGCTAAACGACGCAATCGAGTGACCATCAATGATAAATTATAGATGCATAATGCATTAATAACATTGCATAAATTAAGCGCGCGATTGTACATTGACCAAAGCAATTTGGCGAACTACGACTTCACAAAAGGATAAATTAAATGGTTAAAACCCTCTCCAGCATGATCCCTCTTGGCACCATAGCCGCGGAATTTGAATTACTGGAGCCAAGTACAAATAAACACTTGTCTTTGCAGGCACTTAGAGGCAATTGCGCCACTGTGATTATGTTTATCTGCAACCATTGTCCATTTGTGAAACACATCACCACTGAGCTGACCTTGCTGGCGTGTGACTATAAGGATCAAGGCATTCGCTTTATCGCGATTAATTCAAATGATGTGGAAACCTACCCTGAAGATTCGCCAGAGAAAATGGTGCAGGAAGCCAAAGCCCATGGCTACCCGTTTCCTTACCTGTATGATGAAACTCAGGAAGTGGCCAAGGCCTACCATGCGCAATGCACTCCGGACTTTTTTGTGTTTGATGATCAGCTGGCGTGTGTTTACCGAGGCCAGTTAGATGATTCACGTCCCGGCAACGATATTGCCGTCAGCGGTAGTGATGTGCGGGCAGCATTGAATGCTTTAATTTCAGGGAAACCGGTATCCGAGGTGCAAAAACCCAGTGTGGGTTGCAATATCAAATGGAAAAACAGCTAAATTCCGCGGCTAGTTAACAATTCGGCAAAGAATTCAGGGTGCTGAGCTTGCGAGTCGTTGATAACTCGTGGAAAATGTCGGCGCTTTATGCCAGATCACCCAATAGATAAGAATTATTTTATTCGCCTGCTGTGCTCGAACAGACGCCAGCATTGGCGCGGTGTACAACTTTACAATTAACAGTAATCATAAAAATCTCGCAAAAATCTCGTGGATAATCATAAAGAATTAGCAAATGCCATTCGTGCGCTCAGCATGGATGCGGTCCAGCAAGCCAACTCCGGTCACCCAGGCGCGCCTATGGGAATGGCGGATATCGCCGAAGTGCTTTGGCGTAAGTACCTGAATCATAACCCTAAAGATCCGCAGTGGATGAATCGGGACCGGTTTGTGCTCTCCAATGGCCATGGATCTATGTTGATCTATTCCTTATTGCATCTAACTGGCTACGATCTTTCATTGCAGGACATTAAAGAATTCCGTCAGCTGCATTCCAAAACACCGGGCCACCCGGAAGTGGGTGAAACACCGGGCGTGGAAACCACCACTGGCCCACTGGGGCAGGGGTTAGCCAATGCAGTGGGCATGGCGCTTGCAGAAAAAATGTTAGCAGCTGAGTTTAATCAACAAGATGCCGACATAATTGATCACTTTACTTATGTTTTCGCCGGAGATGGTTGCCTGATGGAAGGTATTTCCCATGAGGCCTGTTCCCTGGCAGGGACTTTAAAACTGGGTAAATTGATCGTCTTTTATGACGACAATGGCATCTCGATTGATGGTGAAGTCCAGGGCTGGTTTACAGAAAATATTCCCCAGAGATTTGAATCCTACGGTTGGCAGGTCATACGTGATGTAGATGGACATGATGCCGCCGCAATCGATCAGGCCATTCAGCAGGCTCATGCGAATATCACACAACCCACTCTAATTGATTGCAAAACCGTGATCGGCTTTGGTGCTCCTAACAAACAGGGCACTTCAGGCGTGCACGGATCACCGTTGGGCGATGAAGAAATTAAGTTGGCCCGTGAGCGTCTGGGTTGGAAACACGGCCCATTTGAAATTCCGCAGAATATCTATGATGCCTGGAGTTGTGTTGAAGCAGGAAAGCAAAAGCAGCAGGACTGGGAACAGAAATTTGCCGCTTACCAAAATGCTTATCCAGATCAGGCTAAAGAACTGCAGCGTCGCCATCGAGGCGAGCTACCTGAAAACTGGGCTGCAGATGCTGACAAAGCACTTCAGGAGATCAATGAAAAAGCGCAAAGTGTCGCGACACGCAAGGCCTCCGAGCTGGCGCTTGAAGCGGTTGGGCCATTGTTACCAGAATTGGTTGGCGGTTCTGCAGACTTAACCGGATCAAACAATACCTGGTGGTCAGGCTCAAAGGGTGTTACTCCGGATAACGTGCAGGGCAACTATATATACTATGGTGTGCGTGAATTTGGCATGTCTGCAATCATGAATGGCATGGCGTTGCATGGTGGCTTTATTCCCTATAGTGGCACCTTTCTGACTTTTTCAGATTATGCGCGCAATGCAGTACGTATGGCAGCACTGATGAATACGCCAAGCATTTTTGTATACACGCATGACTCTATTGGTCTTGGAGAAGATGGACCTACCCATCAATCAATCGAGCATATTTCCAGTTTGCGCAGTATTCCTAATCTGATGGTGTGGCGACCCTGCGATACGGTCGAATCCATGGTGGCATGGAAAACCAGTATCGAAATGAAGCGTCCCGCGTCTTTAGCATTTTCGCGTCAGGGCGTACCATTTATGAAGCGAACGCCTGCCCAGATAGAGCAGGTACAAAAAGGTGCTTATGTACTGTTTGAAAGCAGTGCCGAACCAGAATTGATAATTATTGCCACCGGTACAGAAGTGGCGATATCTCTGGATGCGGCGAAACAACTGAACAGTGAAGGCGTCAAAGTTCGTCTGGTTTCAATGCCAAGTGCAGATGTGTTTGAACTGCAGGACAAAGCATATAAACAATCCGTTCTGCCAGACAGTGTTCGTAAAAGAGTCGCTGTCGAAGCCGGTGTTTCAGACTTCTGGCGCAAATATGTGGGTCTGGACGGGGACGTGGTAGGGATCGACCAGTTTGGCGCGTCAGCTCCGGGAGATGTCCTGATGCAGCATTTCGGTTTCACTAAGGAAAATATCGTCAAGCGTGCGCGCGCACTACTGTAGTTATTGTTAATACCAAGAGGAAGCAAAGAGAATGGCAATCAGAGTTGCAATTAATGGATACGGAAGAATTGGCCGCAATATCATGCGTGCTTTATATGAATCAGGGCGTACTAACGAGATTCAGGTCGTGGCAATTAACGATCTGGGTGATGCACAAACCAATGCGCACTTAACGCAATACGATTCTGCGCATGGAAAATTCAATGGCACTGTTGAAGTTGACGGTGACAATATTGTCGTGAATGGCGATAAAATTCGTGCCTGTTCTGAGCGTGATCCGGCCAATCTCCCATGGAAAGAACTGGATGTGGATGTGGTCATGGAATCTACCGGATTTTTTGCCAGTAAGGAAAAAGCCTCGGCACATCTCGCAGCCGGTGCCAAAAAAGTCGTGATTTCAGCACCTGGCGGTAACGACGTCGACGCAACGATTGTTTATGGTGTAAACCATAATATTCTGAAAGCTTCGGATATCGTGATTTCCAATGCTTCATGCACCACTAACTGTCTGGCACCTTTAGTAAAACCGTTGCACGATAAAATTGGTGTTGAAAAAGGCGTGATGACGACAGTTCATGCTTATACCAATGATCAGGTGTTGACCGACGTCTACCACAAAGATTTGCGTCGTGCGCGTTCTGCCACCCAGTCCATGATTCCAACCAAAACCGGTGCGGCTGTCGCGGTCGGTCTGGTATTGCCAGAACTAAACGGTAAGCTGGATGGTTTCTCCATGCGTGTACCTACCATTAATGTATCCGTGGTTGATCTAACTTTTATGGCTGCCAGAGATACTACCATTGAAGAAATTAACAGCATTATGAAAGAATCGGCCAACGGTTCATTAAGAGGTGTGCTGGAATATAATGATGCACCGCTTGTGTCATGTGATTTTAATCATAACCCGGCATCATCCGTGTTTGATGCAACGCTGACTAAAGTCATGGGTGGTAATCTGGTGAAAGTACTTTCATGGTATGACAACGAGTGGGGCTTCTCTAACCGCATGCTGGATACCACTATTGCCTTATGTAACGCTAAATAACTCCTTAATCATTTCTGCTAGAAGCGTTATTGAAAATTAAGTCTCATGTCTAATGTATCAACACTGGCTGATATGGAGCTGGCGAACCGCCGGCTCCTGATTCGTCAGGACCTCAATGTGCCTGTCAATGAAGGCGTCATCACCAACGATGCGCGCATACGCGCTTCATTGCCTACATTGAAACTGGCTTTGTCTCAAGGGGCAGCCGTGATGGTGATGTCCCATCTGGGCAGACCCACCGAAGGCGTTATCGAAGATCAATACAGCTTGCAACCGGCGGCTGATGCTCTGTCAGCCGCACTGGGGCAGCCCGTGGCGCTGGTTAAAGACTGGATAGATGGCTGTGATGTTGAGCCGGGTCAAATCGTGCTGTGTGAAAACGTGCGGTTTTTAGCGGGTGAAAAGAAATGTGAGGATGCATTAGCTAAAAAGATGGCGGCACTGTGCGATATCTATGTGATGGATGCCTTTGGGACCGCGCATCGAGCGCAGGCATCGACCTATGGTGTGGCCAAATTTGCGCCAGAAGTGTGTGCAGGGCCATTACTGGCGGCTGAACTGGATGCCTTGGCAAAAGCATTGGATAACCCGCAAAGACCCATGGTAGCCATTGTCGGTGGTTCTAAAGTTTCTACAAAATTAATCCTGCTAGAACAGCTGATTGATAAAGTGGATCAACTGGTTGTGGGTGGCGGCATTGCCAATACATTTATTGCCGCGGCCGGATATTCAGTGGGCAAGTCACTCTACGAAGCAGATTTGGTAGACGTGGCAAAACAGCTGATAGAAAAGGCTAAACAGCGGGGTGCAGAAATTCCGATTCCCACCGATGTTGTGTGTGCGAAAGAATTTTCAGAAACCGCGGCTGCAGAAATTAAATCTGTTAAAGATGTGGCCGATGACGACATGATACTGGACCTGGGTCCTGAATCTGCGAAACATTTAAGCACGGTAATGCAATCGGCAGGCACTATTGTCTGGAATGGACCGCTGGGCGTTTTTGAAATACCACAATTTGCCCAAGCTACAAAAACACTATCCGACGCGATTGCGACAAGTCAGGCGTTTTCAATTGCGGGCGGAGGCGACACGGTGGCTGCGATTGATAAATTTGAAGTCGCCGAAAGAATTTCATACATCTCAACCGGCGGAGGTGCATTTCTAGAATTTCTTGAAGGAAAAACTTTCCCAGCGGTTGAAATTCTTCAGCAACGAAAACAGGGAAGTGTGAACTCGCTATGATGCATCGTCGCACAAAAATTATTGTCACCTTGGGACCTTCCACTGATGACGAAAAGGTCATGGCAAATCTTATAGATGCAGGTATTGATCTTGTTCGATTGAATTTTTCACACGGCAGTATTGAAGAACACAAACGCCGAGTGGAAATGGTCAGAAGAATCAGCGCAGAAAAAAAATATAACGTCGGTATTCTGGGTGATCTGCAAGGAGCCAAATTACGCATTGGCCGATTTATCAATAATAAAATTACGATTCATCCTGGTGACAAATTTAATCTAGATGCAGAGCTTGATCTGGAATCCGGAACTCAGGATGTGGTCGGCTTTACTTATAAAGGCCTGGTGAATGATGTTTCCAAAGGAGACACTTTGCTTTTGGATGACGGGCGTATTGCACTGGAAGTCGATGCGGTTGAAGACAAAATTATTCGAACCACGGTGCTGGTGGGTGGCGAGCTTTCCAGTAACAAAGGCATGAATCGTAAAGGTGGCGGGTTATCCGCGGAATGTATTACGAATAAGGATATTGATGATATCACTCATGTAAACGATCTTGATCTTGATTATATTGCCGTCTCGTTTCTGAAAAGCGCCAGTGATATTCATCAGGTCAGAAAATTATTAAAGGATCAGGGCAGCGATGTCTCTATCGTGGCAAAAATTGAAACTATTGAAGCGGTTGATCGTATAGATGAAATTCTCGAATGCACCGAGGCGATTATGATTGCTCGCGGTGACCTGGGCGTTGAAATTGGTGATGCAGAAGTCCCCGGCGTACAGAAAAGATTAATCCAAAAAGCACAAAAAACTAATTGTCTGGCCATTACCGCCACGCAAATGATGGAATCCATGGTGCATAGTCCGATTCCAACACGTGCCGAAGTATCGGATGTGGCAAATGCGGTACTGGATGGTACAGATGCAGTGATGTTATCCGGTGAAACCGCGGTAGGTGAATACCCGGTTGAAGTGGTAAAAGCCATGAGCCGAATATGCCGTGCTTCAGAAGTACAGGAAGCACAGCAGCATACGCGGCGCGATGAAATTGCCTGCGAACGGGTGGATAAAGGCATTGCTATAGCCACCATGTATCTGGCGAATCATCTGAATGTGGCAGCAATTGCGGCGTTAACCGAATCCGGTTCCACACCATTGTGGATGTCGCGCATTACTTCCACCATTCCCATTTATGCGCTGACACGCCATGTGAAAACACTGCGCCGTGTGACTCTATACAGAGGCGTATTCCCGGCGCCCATGAACTTCCTGGGTAAAACCCATGCACAGGTTAACCGGGCGGCGGTTACGGTACTTAAAAACTGCCACGAAGTGGAAGACAATGATCTGGTGATTCTTACCAAAGGCGACCTGATGGGAGTTGATGGTGGCACCAACGCTCTTAAAGTATTGAAAGTAGGGCATCTGGTTGAAGAAGAAGACGACCCGGAACATGTTTCGCAATAGCGCTGGACAGAAAATTTGCGTTTTCAGTCACGGCAGCACATAGTTAATTTAGGTTGGAATATCGGCAATTTTTTTAAGGAGCACGATGTGAGCGAAGAGTTAAAGAAGATAGCAAAAGCAATGGTAGCGCCGGGTAAAGGCATTCTGGCGATGGACGAGAGCCATCCTACCTGTGGTAAACGTTTCAAGGCATTAGGCATTCCGGAAACGGAAGAAATGCGTCAGGCCTATCGGGACATGCTGGTTACTACAGAAGGCTTATCCGACTATATTAGTGGCGCTATTTTATTTGACGAAACGATTCGCCAGAAATTACTCGATGGCACACCTTTCCCTAAATACTTAAGTGAAAACGGCATTATTCCGGGCATTAAAGTGGATGCCGGAGCAAAACCTCTGGCCGGTCATCTGGATGAAAAAATCACCGAAGGGCTGGACGGCCTGCGTGAGCGCTTAAACGAATATTATGAACTGGGTGCACGTTTCTCAAAATGGCGTGCAGTGATTACTATTGGCGAGCACATTCCAAGCTGGGCCTGCATCGAAGCCAACGCACATGCGCTGGCACGATATGCAAAACTCAGTCAGGAAGCCGGTATTGTTCCCATTGTAGAACCTGAAGTATTAATGGATGGCGACCATTCCATTGAGCGTTGTTATGAAGTTACTGAACTGGCGCAACGTATTACATTCCAGCACCTGCGCAATCAGGGTGTGTTACTGGAAGGAATGGTATTAAAACCCAGTATGGTGATTTCTGGTGCCAGTGCCAGCAACCGTGCTGATGTTGAAACGGTGGCAAGAGAAACAGTTCGTTGTCTGTTAAACACAGTGCCCGCCGCTGTGCCCGGTATTGCATTCCTGTCCGGGGGCCAGTCTGACGAAGAAGCTAGTGCGCATTTAAATGCCATGCATAATCTTGGTATCGATCTGCCATGGGGATTAACCTTCTCTTACGGTCGTGCACTGCAACATGCTTCCATGACCAAATGGGGCGGTGATTCTGCAAATGTTAAGGCAGCGCAGGATGTATTGTTAGGTCGTGCGCTTAGCAATGGCAAAGCGGCATTGGGTAAATACGTGCCGGGCGACGAAAAAGCCGCTTAATAAAAAAGCAATAAACCAATCTTTAAAGCCCGCATATGCGGGCTTTTTTATTTCAAAACAAGTTAGGTATTAATTGCACAGAAGTCAGTGGTTCAATGCGAGGCGTCGATAACTGATCATAATAATCAACAGCAAACAGGCGCAAATGACTGAAAAGGGAAATAACACCGTAGTCAGTGAATAATGTTCAAGTGCCAAAAGCACGAAAGTATTTCTGGCCATAAAAAGCACGAAAAACGGAATATTCTCATCATGAGGAAATGAGTAAGCCTTGGGCACTGTAGGACCAAAGCCGAGTAAATCCACCACGGTGAGTATAACCACCGCCCATAATGGGTTAGCAGTAAAATACCAAAATGGCAGTGACATTAGTGCACCGGTAAAAAAGATCCAGTCAGTGCGTGTAATTGAAATATCCGCGCGTTTTACAAACGCCAGTGCGGCGATATAGGCAGTAATTGCACCTGACACACCCATCGGCCAGGCACCAATACCCCCTTTGGCATTTAGCTGAGCCAGAAAAACAATGAGCGTGGTGGTCGCCCAGATGATCCACGAAAACACATGCGGTTTTGTCACACCTGACAGTATGGATCGAATATAGGGAATAAAAGCAACAAAAGTGAGAATAATTGCCGCGCAGCTAAAAATTAATTTAAGACTGATAGGCATGGTATTCTTTTATTGGAGTCTCCAACGCAAAATGTACTTTACTGACTATGCAGAAAGCACAAAGTGAATACAACAGTGAGCAGCTTGTTAGATGTTTTTGAGAATCCGTGAAAAAAATTCGTACAAAGGTTTATTGCTACAAACCGATGGTCAATTTAGTGCCAATTCAATCATATAATTTTCAGGATCACTGAACCCGTCAAGTATTTGTTTGTCGGCCCATTCCATTACTTCCGCATCAGAATATAGACCTTCACGCCATAGCGACATCATCGTTGGAATTAACTCATCATTCATAAAAAATAATTCAAAGCGTCATCTTTCGGCGCAATAGTGGACATTAGAAGTAATATTTATCCTATTTGGTTGTTGTTAGTTGGCATTAATCATATGCCCTTTACTGTGAGTTAGAGTATGACATGCTCCTGCAAAGGCAAGAAAGAGTAAGTATGAGATGCCCATTCTAATTAATATAATTAATGGGATTGCCAATATAGGTTCTAGCGATGTAGCTAAAAAAATACATAGAGTACCCAGTATAAATTCGGACACTACAATGAAAATAATCAATACGCTTGCTTGTAGTGATGATGATAAATAAATAATACCTGCAGGAATGGAAATAAAACTGTTTTTCTTTAAGAATACTATCGGAATCACATATATTGTTGCTATAGCAATAACCATTCGGGCTATTTGCTCTATGAAATAATATGTTAAACCGCCGATTTCAGATTTTGCAATTATTCTCAAAATAAAAATGGGGGTGGCTAACAGTAAAACAACAACGACATAATTTAACAAATTTGTTTGTATAATTCCCATAAAATTTTGTGTCGGATAACTTGAAATTGAAGCGCTGATACGTCCAAATATAGTAATATCTAGAAGGATTCCTATTGCCACACCAACTAGTGAAAAAGACGCCCATACACCACCAATAATTATTGTGCTACAAACACCACTTAATATTAAAAGAAGTAAATTTTTATTCACTTCTTGTAATGATTTTCTTATTAATACTGAATCCATTGGTAACCATGCCAGTTTGATTATTAGCGTGAAATATTGAAATAAGAAAATTGAGACCCGGGTTAATCTAAATGTTACGAATGTCCGCTTAGGGTCGAAAGCGTACATATGCCCACCATATACCAATTTGATAAATTCTATTAGTTAAGTTTATTAAATATTTAAATTAATCACAATGTTTGAGTGACTATTGATGAGTGTGCATGAATAAAATGCGTCACTCTAAGGTATAACTAACTTAGCAGAGTGAGTATTTTTTCAATGGCTTGATGTGGATTGTTCAAGTCTGCTTGACTGGGAGTGGATATGTTAGTGATGGCGATGATGGGAATATCAATCAACCTGCCCAAGTCTTCAACGTTGTTCATGAATGAGGTTTCCTGTTTACGGATTTGGTTTAATACTACTGCAAGTGTATTTAACTTTCGGTTTTGAATGGCTTCCAGTGTGAGCAGAATTTGATTAATGCAACCCAGTCGGTCTTCCGCGACCAGAATGATATCGGCATCTAATTGTTGTGCTAGATCGGCATTGAGCCCATCGCTGCATAGTGGAGAATAAAATCCGCCTGCGCCTTCCACTAGTAATATTTCTGCATCACGAACAGGTTGGCAAACTTCAACCAAGTCATGCACTGTGACCGTGTCATTATTTAAACGAATCGCGCGTTCGGGTGATATTGGGGGTTGATAACGGTAAGGGCAAATTTGCGCAAGTGTTGATTGATCCTGCGTGGCTTGAACATAAAGTGATGCGTCTGCTGGAATTAATTCACCTTCATTAATTACGCAGCCGGTTTCAATCGGTTTTCTTGGCTCGCAGGAATGCCCTGCGCTAATCAGAGCTTTAACCAGATTGTGGCCAATATAGGTTTTGCCCACGCCGGTATCGGTGCCGGTAATAAATAGTTTCTTCATTGGCTGAAAGTGTAAACTGCGAATTATGAAGTTGCCAATGCATCAAAGCAATTCAACCAATATGCGGTTACTAATATTATGAAAATCTGGGTAGATGCAGATGCCTGTCCGGTGCTGGCTAAAGAAATTTTATTTCGTGCCGCAGAGCGCACAGGCGTGGAAGTGATACTGGTGGCAAATCAGCCTATTCCCAAACCGCGATTAACCAATATTAAAATGCTGCAGGTGCCCGGTGGTTTTGATGTGGCCGATAATGAAATTGTGAAACGTACTGAAGCAGGTGATCTGGTGATTACCAGCGATATTCCACTGGCGGCCGAAGTGATGGATAAACAGGTGCATGCACTTAATCCACGCGGTGAAATGTATTCTGAAAACACCATCAAGGTGCAACTGAACATGCGGGATTTTATGGATGTCATGCGCGGTAGCGGCGTTCAGTCAGGCGGGCAGTCACCTTATGGCAATCGCGAGCGTCAGGCCTTTGCCAATCAGTTGGATAAGTTTCTCACCCGGTATCATTGCGCAAAATAATGCGCTGGCGTGAGCATGGATCTAGGCTGAATTCGCCAGTATTCCGGCTTTATTGTAAAATATGCGCCGAAATTGATTTGGTTATTGCTTGGATAGATACCAATTATCGAAGCAGAATTTTATAAATTATAAACGACGGAGAAATTATGTCTTTGATGATTGGAGACCGAATGGTGGTCAGCATGCATTACACGCTGACAAATAGTGAAGGGACTGTGCTGGATAGTTCGGAAGGTGCGGAACCTTTGTCTTATTTGCATGGTGCTGGAAATATTATACGCGGTCTGGAAAAAGCCCTGGTAGGTAAAACTGCGGATGATGCATTACAGGTGGAAGTGGCACCTGAGGAAGGTTACGGCGAGGTGATTCCAGATCTGGTGCAGACAGTGGATAAAGCTGCTTTTCAGGGTGTGGAGAATCTGGAAGCCGGTATGGCGTTTGAAGCGCAGGCTGATAATGGTGAAGTGCAGCGCGTGGTTATTTCAAAAATTGAAGGTGATTCCGTGACTGTGGATGGCAATCATCCATTAGCTGGTGTGACACTGAATTTTGATGTGAAAATTGTCAGCGTGCGCGATGCGAGTGAAGAAGAAATCCTGCACGGGCACGTGCACTAGTTTTATTAATTAGATTAGAAAAAGAAGCGTTCACTTTATTGGGTACGCTTCTTTTTTTTCGTTCTGCGTTTTTTCGGTTCAGCACTTTTTTTGAGATTTGGGCTGGTTCTCTTTTGACGAACCGGTTTGCGCTCGGGGTTATCTTCATCAAATTGAGAAATATTTAATTGCTGCCCAGACACCCAGGCTTTTCTTAAATCTTTGAATACTTGCTTGGGCATGCCTTCAGGCAAATCCACCAGGCTGAAATCATCAAAGATTTTTATGTGACCAATGTACTTGCTGTCCAGTCCCGCTTCATTGGCAATGGCACCCACAATATTGCTAGGTTTTACATCGTGATCATAACCGACTTCTATGCGAAAACGTTCCATACCTTGTTCGGGTTTATCCAGATTGTCCAGCGAACGTGGCGGCGTGTTACGTGGCTTGCCTTTGTCTTGAGGATTGCTTTTATCTTTGGCTGATTTGCCTCTGCTGTCACGTTCATTTTTTCTTTCGTTTTTTGGCTGCGGTTTGTTTTGTATTAGTAAGGGTGTGTCGCCTTGTAGTAACTTCGCCAGCGCTGCACCAATGTCTATTGCAGGTGTGTTGTGTTCGTGTTGATACTGTTCAATCAATTGAGAAAAGAGTGAAAGATCTTCATTAGCCAACGTGTCAGTGATTTTTTGTTTGAATTTTGCAATGCGCTTGTCGTTGATGATTTCGGTGGAAGGCAATTCCATCAGATCAATTTTTTTGCGCGTGGCTTTTTCAATGGCGCTAAGCAAACGTTTTTCACGAGGTGCAACAAATAAAATCGCTTCGCCACTGCGTCCGGCGCGCCCGGTTCGGCCAATGCGATGCACATAGGCTTCGGTGTCATAAGGAATGTCGTAGTTGACGACATGACTGATGCGATCCACATCCAGTCCGCGTGCGGCGACATCGGTAGCGACAAGAATATCAATTTTCCCGTCTTTTAAATGCTGTATGGTTCGCTCTCGCTGGTTTTGTGCAATATCGCCATTTATTGCCAAGCAGGAATAACCCCGCGCTTCAAGTTTTTCGGCCAGTTCCACGGTAGCAGTTTTGGTGCGCACAAAAATCAGCATGCCATCAAAAGTTTCTGCTTCCAGAATTCTTGTTAACGCATCCAGCTTGTGTAAGCCGCTAACCGGCCAGTAGCGCTGGCGAATGGTCTCAGCCGTAGTAGTTTTGACTTTAATAGTCACCTGTTCGGGTTCGGTCAGATATTTTGTTGCGATGCGGCGAATCTGTTCCGGCATGGTGGCA
This sequence comes from uncultured Thiotrichales bacterium, assembly GCA_964636225.1. Taxonomy (GTDB): domain Bacteria; phylum Pseudomonadota; class Gammaproteobacteria; order UBA4575; family UBA4575; genus UBA1858. Next base: position 24,758 of record CAZWQM010000002.1, read on the forward strand.
GAGAATAGAGCGATCTGACGGTCTGCTGGTGTTTGTTCCAGTATCCATTCAACATCATCAATAAAACCCATGCGCAACATTTCATCGGCTTCATCCAGCACCAGCGTGCTCAGGTTATCAAGCTTCAATGTCCCACGGCGCATGTGATCCATTACGCGGCCCGGTGTGCCGACAACAATATGTACACCACGTTCAAGGCCGCGAATTTGGCCGCGATAATCCTGCCCGCCATAGATAGGCAGCACATGAAAGCCTTTCATGGCTGAAGCATATTTCTGAAACGCTTCGGCGACCTGAATCGCCAGCTCACGTGTGGGTGCCAGCACCAATACCTGCGGGTCTTTTTGTTTTAAATCCAGTCGTGATAACAACGGCAGTGCAAAGGCTGCGGTTTTACCCGTGCCGGTTTGTGCCTGACCCAGTACATCCCTGCCTTGCAGAATTAGCGGAATGGTCTGAGCCTGTATTGGCGAAGGTGTTTCATAACCAATCTCGTCTAATACTTTGACAATGGACTGGTTTAAACCAAGCTGATTGAATTGGGTGACCGCTTCGGAAGTCATGGGGTGTTACCTGTGTAGAGTGGACTGCGCGAAACGTGATGACTTAATCAGGGGGTAAGCGGGTGGTCCAGATAGTTAAGGCGGCCAGTTTACATAGTCAGCCGGGTCAGGGGGCGTAGTGTACCGCTTTGCCGAAGGACTTGCATAAATCTTTTTCAGAGAGAAGCTATAGAAGCAGTGTATTTTTGATAGGATGAAACACGTCTGCTGCCTGAATCAGTGAGTTCGCTGTTAGTGAGGGCACACCATACACTTCTGTTTTGACAGAATAGTTACTGCGAACTCTTTCCAGTAACAGGTCAAAGTCTCCGTCGCCGGAAAGTAAAATAATCGTGTCTACCTGCGGCGCATAATCCATAACGTCGATGGCAATGCCAACATCCCAGTCACCTTTAGCGCTACCGTCGCTACGCTGAATATAAGGTTTCAGTTTTAGCGTGAACCCAATTTTCTTAAGAGTATTCTGAAACTTTTGCTGCCTGTCGTCATTGCGCTCAATTGCATAAGCATGCGCCACGCTAATTTCACCCTGTTGTGAAATAATGTCCCACAGAGCACGGTAATTAAATTGACGCTGGTAAGCTTCGCGAGTGGTGTAATAAATATTTTGTACATCCGCGAAGAGTGCAATTTTTTTCACACAAAAATATTGGCTAAATTAGATATGTAAGCCTATTGTGGTTAGTTTAGTCTGATAGGCAGTGGCGTTGTTTTTAATTTTATGCACGGTATTGTCAATCAGTCCAGAAGTTTTATATCTGGACAATGCCAGATAGCCGCCTGGTGTTTTGGTGTTGAATCCAACAATACCGCATATGGGTCTTTGATCTTTAAGCCAGAGACTTTTTGCATTTTCATCGCCCACACCAAAGTCCACTTCATTAATATGCTCGACATCAATCATGTGTTCAAACATGCGTAGCATTAAAACTGCACCGACAGATTGTTGATGATAGTCCGAGTCATAATGCAATTTGTAAATGGTTGCGCGGCCAGAGGAGACCAGCCAGACTTGTACGGCAACCGGTTTGTCATCCAGATAAAGCAGACCTAGACGCAAGCTGCCCGCCAGGGCGGCTTGACGAGTGACTCCCGGATCGTGCTCGGGAAATATTTCATCTTCTTTCCATGATCGATCGTGGATGGTTTTATAGTCAGCAATAGCCTGTTCAAGATCGCCAGATGTCAGCAATTCGAATCTCACGTTGTCAGATTTTTCCAGCTTGCGACTTTTGCGCATATAGGTTTTTCGAACCATAGAGGGACGTGAAGCAATAAAGTCTTCAAAGGTTGTGCCGCTCAGGTCTTCATACATATTCGGACGATAATTATAAGAATGTACACTCATGCCGCATTGCTTCATGGCATTAAAGACATGTGTGTAGATCTGTGAATCTTTATTCATGAAGTTAATATCAATCAGATTCCATCTGGGTTTTTCCTCATGGATAGACTGAATTAGCATCTGGATGATGTGTGCCTGATCGTCGCATGATTCATCAACGGCAGGTGCAAAATATATGGATTGATGGGCGGTCATGCTGGCAATGGTTTTGGCGCCGGAAAACAGTTTTTGTGACAGAGATCCGTTCTGTCCTGCCGGAGAGCGCATAAAAATCATGCCGCGTGTTTTGGGCACATCTCCATTTTCTTCAACGCAGTAGATATGAACATGACTGTCCGCAGTGACAGTGTTTGTGGAGAAGTTTTCAAACCAGCTTTTGCCCAAATAAAAATTGTTTTTTTCAATGCCACTTAAAAAAGACAGGCTATGGCTGGGAAGTTCGGCAAAGCTGTTGTATACGGTAGATATTAGCATTTGTGATCATGGTTGAAATTTGACGTAACTCTAACAAAATACCGAAAGTCAAACTGAGATCCAATTCAGCTAATCACCTGTTTTATGATAAAAGCCTGTCTGCGGCTTCCTGATATTTTGCCTGTGTGTTGGTAATAATTTCATCAGGCAGTTGCGGTCCAGGTGCTTTCTTGTTCCAGTCCAGTGTTTCCAGATAATCACGTATATATTGTTTATCAAAACTGCTGGGGTTTTGTCCAGGTACATAGCTGTCGGCTGGCCAGAAGCGTGAAGAGTCCGGTGTAAGCACTTCATCAATTAATGTCAACACACCATTATCATCCAGACCAAATTCAAATTTTGTATCCGCAATCACAATACCTTTGCTTAATGCGTAGTCTGCCGCATTTTTATAAAGTGAAATACTGACATCGCGGACTTGCGTTGCAATGCTTTCACCGACAAGTGAAACGGTTTTATCAAAGGAAATATTTTCATCATGTTCGCCAGCCGCCGCTTTGGTGGAAGGCGTGAACAACGTTTCGGGTAGTTTTCCGGCCAATGGAATATTGGCCGGCAGGGCAATGCCGCAAACAGATTGACTGGCTTGATATTCTTTCCAGCCGGAACCGATTAGATAACCCCGGACAATGGCTTCTATGGGAAGCGCCTTGAGTCGTTTGACAATCATTGAGCGCCCCTCAGCCTGCTCTCTTTCTTCCCGAGTCAGGTTGAGATCATCCAGTGTCATGGTGCTGATCTGATTGGGTAGCGTGTGTCGAAAACGTTCAAACCAGAAGTTAGACACACGGGTAAGTAATGCCCCTTTATTGGGTATAGGGTTCGGCATGATGACATCAAATGCAGAAATTCTGTCCGTGGCTATCACCAGCATGTGATTCGCATCGATTTCGTAAATATCGCGCACTTTGCCTTTGTGTAGTAAAGGCAGGCTGGTGAAATGTGTTTCAAATACCGGTTTAGGCATGGCTCATCCTGAGTTAATCTTGTATTGATTCTGGAGACAAAGATGCAAATTGTAGTCACGCGGAGGTTTGCTGACTATGTTTGACCCTTATTGTACGGTGATTTTTACTGGCGTTCACCGGTTAAAAAGGGGAAAATGTGCGTTTTTTCCTAACGGGACGGCATATTAAATGGCTAAAGTTGGAATAATTATGGGCAGCGATAGTGACTGGAAAGTCATGCAACATGCTGCAAGTGTATTGGAACAGTTTGGTGTCGATCACGAATGCCGTGTTGTGTCTGCTCACAGAACGCCACAATATTTATATGAGTATGCGGAAACGGCGAAACAGCGTGGACTGGCCTGTATTATTGCCGGTGCCGGAGGTGCCGCGCATTTGCCCGGGATGGCCGCCGCCATCAGTACAGTACCGGTGCTGGGTGTGCCGGTACAAAGTAAATATTTGAACGGCCAGGATTCACTTTTTTCTATTGTACAAATGCCCAAGGGCGTGCCCGTAGCCACATTTGCCATTGGCGAAGCAGGGGCCGCCAATGCGGCTTTGTTTGCCATTGCAATGCTGGCGAATAACGATGCAGCCTTAGCAGATAAATTAACTGCTTTTCGTGAAACTCAGCGTGATAACGTGTTGTCGAAAGAGCTACCTCCAAAGTAATTTTTAATCATGATTGAACCCGATTCTATACTTGGCATGCTGGGTGGCGGTCAATTGGGCCGTATGTTTGCACTGGCTGCTGCGCAAATGGGTTACAAGGTCTGGGTGTTTGACCCGAATGAACACAGCCCGGCCGGTGAAGTGGCCTGCCGCCATATACAAGCGGAATATGATGACTATGACGCACTTGCGGAATTTGGCAAAGGCTGTGCGGTGGTAACCACAGAGTTTGAAAATATTCCTGCCAGTACCTTGGAATTTCTGCAGGATTTCTGCCAGGTTTGTCCCAATCCGAATGCCGTCTATGTCGCACAAAATCGTATTCGTGAAAAAACCTTTGTGAATAATTTAAATATCCCCACATCCAAATTCATTGCCGTGAATGCTGTCGAGGATTTGCAAACATCACAGCACATGAACTGGCCGTGCATTCTTAAAACGGCAGAATTTGGTTACGATGGCAAAGGACAACAAGTCGTAGCTAGTATCAAAGAAGCGCAGCAGGCGTTTACTACTTTTGGTGGAATTCCCTGCATTCTGGAAGAACGAATTAAACTGCAATTTGAAATCTCGGTTGTGCTGGGACGCAACCTGCAGGGTGAGATATGTTTTTTCCCCAGTGCCAGAAATGAGCATAAAAACGGTATTCTGCATATCAGCAGTGTACCGGCCAATATTTCAGCCGAAATGCAGACCTATGCTTGCGAGCTTTCGCAACGTATTGCCGAAGCGCTGGATTATGTGGGCATTATGACCGTTGAATATTTTGTCGATCAGGATCAGCAATTGCTGGTGAATGAAATCGCACCGCGAGTACACAATAGTGGCCACTACTCCATGGATGCTTGTTATATTTCCCAGTTCGAGCAGCAGGTTCGAGTGATTTGTGGCTGGACTCCGGCGGATACGCAAAATCACACCGCAGTGGCTATGGTGAATATTCTGGGGGATGCCTGGAAAGATGGCGTATTTCCATCCGAAACGCTGTTTGATGACGTTAATATAAAAGTGCACTTATATGGTAAACAGGACGCCAAGCCCGGACGCAAAATGGGACACTTTAATGTACTGGCAGAAAACGTCACCGATGCTTATCAGCATGCACAGTGTGTGTATAAAAGTATGATGGGCGAATAATAACAATGCAGGAAACATTTAAAGCTTTTCGTATTCATGCAGCAAAAGCATTTGAATGTGCGGGCATAGAATCGTTAACCATAAATGATTTATTACCCGGTGAAGTACTGGTGAAGGTTGAATACTCCAGTGTAAATTATAAAGATGCACTGGCCGGTACGGGCCGAGGTAAAATTTTACGCAAGTCTCCTTTAAATGGCGGAATTGATTTGGCCGGCGTGGTTGTCTCTTCTGACAGTGATCAATTCAAAGTGGGTCAATCAGTTTTAGCCAATGGCAGCGGCCTGAGTGAAGTGCATGATGGTGGTTACAGTGAATATGCACGTTTGCCCGCCGACTGGTTGGTGCCAATGCCTAAAGGCCTGAATGCGAAGTCGGCCATGATGATTGGCACGGCCGGATTCACTGCCGCGCAAGCCCTTCAACGTATGCAGGATAATCATCTCACACCTGAACATGGGCCGATTTTGGTAACAGGAGCCACGGGAGGTGTGGGCAGCTTTGCGGTACAGCTATTGAGCCAGTCGGGCTATGAAGTGGTGGCGATGACGCGCAAGAAAGATCAGCATGATTATCTGTATGCTCTTGGCGCGAACAGCATTGTGGATAATAGTGAAATCTGTGTGGATGATGTGGCGATGCATCAAGGTCGGTGGGGAGGTGCGATCGATAATCTTGGCGGGTATACACTGGCCTGGTTAACTAAAACTGTTAAACCCTGGGGAGTGATTGCCAGCATCGGGATGGCCGGTGGCATAAACGTTGATACCACAACCATGCCGTTTATTCTTCGCGGTATTGCCTTATTGGGTGTTTCCTCTGCGAATTGTCCTCAAGTGTTACGCAAAAAAATATGGAATAAACTGGGAGCCGAATGGCTGCCCGGGCACTTGAATGATGTATTTGCAGGTGAGTTCAGTCTGGAACAATTACCCGAGGCCTTTGATAATTTGCTTGATAGTAAAGTCTGCGGAAGGCAAATCGTATGTTTATAAATGCAATGAAGTGTCTGGCGCTGTGCCTGTTTCTGGTATTTTAAAATTTTTATGTAAGCCAGGCCCAGGCGAAATCTGTATCGTTTGCTTTGCCCGAATTTACCCAGCAGGAAGCGCAACGCTGGATTAATTCCAGTCCACTCAGTGTTAAAGATTTGTCCGGTAAATTGGTATTGATTGATATCTGGACTTACGGTTGCTGGAATTGTTATCGATCGATTCCCTGGTTAAATTCGTTGGAATAAAAATTTGATTCTGAAAAGTTTATGATTGTTGGAATTCATACACCTGAATTTGATCATGAAACTGAGCGTGAAAAAGTAATCAAAAAGTGTGAGGAACTTGAAGTTGCTCATCCAGTGATGATGGACAATGACTTTGCCTACTGGAAAGCGCTGCGCAATCGTTACTGGCCCACGTTTTATATTGCGGATAAAAACGGCGTGGTGAGAGGAGTGTTTATTGGCGAAACTCACCAGGGCGATAAACGTGCCAAAGATATGGAACAGCTGATTGAAAAATTAATCGCCAAGTAAAATCAGAAAATCTGTTTAGCTGGCAAAGAAAACATAGGAAATGAATATCGCCATGCTGATGCCTGCAACATCTGCCAGTAAGCTGCATACCATCGCATAACGAATTTTTGTAATGCCGACTACGCCACAGTAAACGGCTAGAACATAAAAAGTTGTTTCCGTGCTTCCCTGCATTACGGCGGCGACTTTAGCTGGAAATGAATCCACCCCTTGTGTTTGCATTACTTCAATCATGGCCGCACGTGCGCCACTGCCACTAAAAGGTTTCATCAGCGCTGTCGGTAGGGCCTGTATGAATCCTGTATCAATATGCACGGCCTGCAAGCCCGAGCTGATCATCGTCAACACACCATTAAGAATACCGCTGGCACGAAGCAATGCAATCGCGAGCAGCATGGCGATTAAATAAGGGATCAATCCGATCGCAGTTTCAAAACCCTGTTTGGCACCGTCGATAAAGGCATCGTAAACCGAAACTTTTTTTATCCACCCCGCGATTAAAAACAAACTAATAGTTCCAAATAAAATAAAGTTGGCAAACAGCTGTGCATGTTGACTCATTTCTTGTGCGGGTAAGGATATAAAATAAATGCCTAGTAATATCGGGATAGCGCTGAATGCCAGTAAATAGCTCAGCACCGTTTTATTCAGTAAAGGCAATTTTTGTATGTAAGCAACACTCAGGAATCCTGTAAGCGTAGAGGTGAAAGTAGCGATGAGAATCGGTACAAATACTTCGGTTGGATGAGAGGCACCTTGTTGTGCACGAAATAAAAAAACTGTCACTGGAAGTACCGTCACTGAAGATGTGTTCAAAACCAGAAACAATATCTGCGCATTGGATAACGTATCTGCTTGCTTATTTAACTGTTGCAGATCTTTCATCGCTTTGATGCCAAGTGGCGTGGCTGCATTATCCAGACCTAGCGCATTGGCGCCCATGTTCATTGTTATCGAGGCAATGCTGGGATGGTGAGCGGGTATGTCGGGCATCAGCCTGCGAAACAAAGGCCCCAGTATTCTTGCAATGAAATCCGCCAGTCCGGCTTGTTCGGCAATTTTGAAAAAACCTAACCAAACGGCCATTAAACCGACCAGGCCAATGGCAATTTCCACGCTTAATGCGGCGGTGTCAAAAATCGTCTTGATAGTGTGTGAAAAAATCTCGCTGTTGTTGAAGAAAACCAGCTGAACAAGGCAGGTTGCAAATGAAAGTACAATACAGCCGGACCAGAACCAACCCAGCATTCAGCTTACTTGCCTATCATCATAAAGAAAGGCATCCATTTGAGAATCATAAAGGCGGCCACACCCAGCTCTGCCCACATAATGGTTTTATATTTTTTACTTTCTTCACCGCTGGAGTCACTTGAGCGAATTTTGGACATTAGCGCATCAAAGAAAATGACCATAAGAATAATCGGGGCCGAGGCCGGGATTACCAGCGTAGTCATAACTTTATAACCTTCCAGTGATGCACCTGAGCCTGGTTCCGGGCTTAAAAAAGCGTTGATAATGCCCAAAGCCAACAAGCTTAGTCGCAGGAAACCTAATGAATGGAAAATGGTCATATAGTTCGTGGTGAAGTTAAAAGCCACATTGTAACAGAGCCCGGTGAGGAACTTGTCAATCAAATTTCCGAGAAACATATGATGTATATCATGCAAACTGTCTATAGAGTTTGTCTATTGTGTCGATGATTGTACAATACACGCGCTTTTTTGTTTGGAATCAATTTAGATACAGGAGTTATATTAATGATGAAGTCAATTATCTTAGGCTTGGCAGCAAGTGCTGCATTATTTGCGGTCACTGCAAATGCGGGTGATGTGGAAGCTGGAAAAGCGAAATCAGCTATGTGTGTAGCCTGCCATGGTGGAGCCGGTATCAGTGCTGCACCTATATGGCCTAACCTTGCAGGTCAGAAAGAGCAGTATCTTCTTGCCCAACTGCAGGCGTTTAAAGCCGGAACCCGTCAAAATGCACAAATGGCGCCCATGGTGGCCGGTTTAAGCGATGACGATATGGCGAATCTTGCAGCTTATTACGCAAGCCTAGGTTGTCAGTAAATCTAAAGCTAGACTGTTATGAAAAAGGCCGCTCAATCAGGACGGCCTTTTTTTATGGTAGCTGTAATTCCTGTGTATAAACTACAAAGGAATATGCTCAAACCCTATAGCGGCGATTAATGTCAGTAACCCAATCAACAAATTAAGTCCGACCAATTTGCGGATCTGGGCTAAATTTTTTCCGCCTTCTTGATAGTTTTCTTCACTAATCGCGCGGCGCAGTTTAAGAAACGGTGCAAAAAACACATGCAGGAAAATCAAAATCATAATAATGCCTAGTCCTTGCATCACATGAATGTACCAGGCGGTGCCTGCAAACCCGTTGAATACAGAAAAAATCATCCAGTAACCTGTTACTGGAATAATAATGACGGCCAGCCATACCCAGATAAAGAATTTAGTTAGTGTGCGTGACCACAATGAAAGACGTACTGCCGGCTCCAGTAATTTTGCCGCAACCGGTCTTAATGCCATGTATGCGAAAAACATTCCTCCCACCCAAACAACGGCGGCAATGGCATGCAGGCTGATGGCGATGGGAAAGTAATATGGTTCTAAATTCATAAAATCTGACTTTTTTATTTATTATCAATCACGTAGATTATAAGTCAGATTAGACTTCGGTTTCACCCAAATTATAGTTTAGTGAATGCAAAACATATGGGCCTACGTTAAAGTAGTCGTTTTTTCAGGGTCGAAAACATGGAAAATTGGATTGCACCGTCAATACTTTCAGCAGACTTTGCACGATTAGGCGAAGAGGTCAATAACGTGCTTGCCGCTGGTGCAGATATCGTTCATTTCGACGTCATGGATAATCACTATGTGCCTAATTTAACTATCGGGCCACTCGTGTGTGAGGCATTGAGGAATCATGGTATCAAGGCTCCTATTGATGTTCACTTGATGGTGTCTCCGGTGGATCGTCTGATCACTGATTTTGCCAAAGCCGGAGCCAGTTATATTACGTTCCATCCGGAAGCCAGTGATCATATTGATCGCAGTTTGCAATTGGTAAGAGACTCGGGATGTAAAAGTGGATTAGTGTTTAATCCTGCCACGCCACTGCACTATCTGGATCATGTTCTGGATAAAGTTGATATGGTGCTACTGATGTCCGTGAATCCCGGATTTGGTGGTCAGGCGTTTATTGGATCGAGTCTGGAAAAATTGAAAGCTGCACGCAAGATAATTGATCGGTCCGGATTACCCATACGCCTGGAAATTGATGGCGGCGTTAAAGTGGATAATATTGGCAAAATTAAAGCGGCAGGAGCAGATACATTTGTGGCGGGTTCTGCAATATTTAATACTGACGATTATCAAAAGACAATTTCAGACATGCGTGCTGAAATTGCAAAAGCCAGCTAGTACTGCAGGGTTTTACAATGGCGCTCGCGATGCCGCAATGGCTTTGCTTTGATCTGGATGGCACCCTGGTAGACAGTGTGCCGGACATTACCTTCAGCGTGAACCAGATGCTTGAGAAATTTCAGCTGGATTGTGTGGATGAAGTCATAGCGCGAACCTGGATTGGAAATGGAGCGGTTACTCTGGTGGAACGCGCCCTGACGCATGTGATGAATGAAAAACCCAGCAGCGAGTTCCTAGAAAAGGCCAAAGAGTGTTTTTTTCTTGCCTATGAACAAAATATTGCGGTCAAAACCGTGGTTTATCCCGGCTGCATGGAAGTGCTGGAGCATTTTTTGAATCACAATATTCCGTTGGCCTGTGTTACCAATAAACCCAGAAAATTCACACCGCCGCTTTTGGAGAAGCTGGGTATGTCCGATTACTTTGCGGCACTGGTGTGCGGGGATGACTTGTCTACACAGAAGCCGGATCCGGCGATGTTGTATGAGGCAGTGCAACAATTGGGGGGTGAATTGCAAGCAGGTTATATGATCGGGGACTCGGAAACCGACATGGCGACTGCGCATGGCGCCGGGACGGGTGCAATTTATGTTTCCTATGGCTATAATCGCGGCGTTTCGGTAGAAAAGTATCAACCGATATGTGTAGGCAGTTTAAAAGAGATTCCCGAATTATTCTAAAAAGAGTTTGCTAAATGTTTATATTTCATGGTGAGTGCTGGCGACTGGATATCAATTGGCGTTGTTTAGCCAAATGAATCTTTACTCTGCACGATCAACTATGAATTTAAACTTCCATGAACCAACAACAATTTTCTGAATTAGCCAAGCAAGGCTATACCCATATTCCCGTCTTCAGAGAAGTCGCCGCCGATCTGGACACACCATTAAGCGCTTATCTAAAACTGGCCAACTCGCCTAACAGTTACCTGTTTGAATCCGTGCAGGGCGGTGAGCGCTGGGGGCGATATTCCATTATTGGTTTGCAATGTGATGAAGTTCTACAGGTGCGCGGAGAGCAAATCGAATTGTTCAGACGAGGAGAATGCGTGGAACGGACTCAGCAGGCGGATCCTTTACACTGGATTGAACAATATCAAAGTCGATTTAAAGTGCCGCAGTTAACAGGTCTGCCCCGATTCATTGGTGGGCTGGTGGGATATTTTGGTTACGACACGATTCGTTATATCGAACCCAAGCTGGGGTCTTGTCCTAACACCGATGAATTTGGATCTGCAGATATTATGCTGATGTTGTCTACCGAAATTCTGGTTTTCGATAATCTGAAAGGGTCGGCATATATTGTGGTACTGGCGTCGGCGAGTGAGGGACAGTTTGCTCAGGCTCGACAAAGAATTGATGAACTTGCGCTGGGCCTGCAGAAAAATGCTTCATCATCACCGCTGTATGTTCATGAGGGAGAAGTTTCCAAACTGGATTTTGTCTCCGGTTTCAGTGAGCAGGGATTCAAACATGCGGTCGTTAAAGCCAAGGACTACATCGCTGCTGGAGACGTCATGCAAGTGGTGCTGTCGCAACGATTAAACGCTGATTTCAAGGGTGATGCAGTTAATGTGTATCGCCATTTACGGCGTCTCAATCCATCACCCTATATGTACTATTTAAATATGGGCGAGTTTGAGATTGTGGGTTCTTCTCCGGAAATTCTGGTACGACAGGAAGGAGATGAGGTGACGGTAAGGCCGATTGCCGGAACGCGTCCGCGTGGAGAAAATCAGCAGCAGGATATCGCCTTGGAGAAAGAGCTTTTGGCCGATCCCAAAGAGCTGGCCGAGCATTTAATGCTGATCGATCTGGGACGTAATGATATTGGTCGCATTGCCCAAGTGGGCACGGTTGAGCTGACAGATAAAATGATTGTCGAGCGTTATTCTCACGTGATGCACATTGTTTCAAACGTAAAAGGAAAACTGGCCCCTGATTACTCGTGTATGGATGTGTTGCGTGCGACATTTCCTGCCGGCACAGTATCCGGAGCTCCTAAAATTCGTGCCATGGAAATCATTGATGAGCTGGAACCCGTTAAGCGTGGTGTTTATTCGGGTGCGGTTGGTTATATTTCATGGCAGGGCGATATGGACACCGCCATTGCGATCCGCACCGCCGTGATTAAAGATGGCACTATCTCGGTACAGGCCGGCGCCGGAATCGTCTACGATTCCGTGCCTGAAAATGAATGGATTGAAACGTTAAATAAAGCAAAAGCAGTATTGCGCGCGGCCGCAGCTGCGGAAAAAGCAGGGTCACGGCCATGATATTAATGATTGATAATTATGATTCGTTTACCTATAACCTGGTTCAGTATTTTGGTGAACTTGAACAACAGGTAAAGGTTGTTCGCAATGATCAAATTGGCATCCGTGAAATTAATGAGTTAAATCCGGACTACATTGTGTTATCCCCTGGCCCCTGTACGCCCAATGAAGCGGGTGTGTCTCTTGAAGTCGTGAATCAGCTTGGCGGCAAGTTTCCCATACTGGGCGTGTGTTTGGGTCATCAGACTATCGGTCAGGCATTTGGTGGCAAGATTGTTCGCGCCAATGACATTATGCATGGCAAGACGTCACCTGTTTATCATCATAATAAACATGTTTTTAATGACTGCGACCTGCCATTTGCCGCGACACGTTATCACTCGCTCGTGATAGAAAAAAAATCCCTGCCGGAGTGTCTGGAAGTGACAGCCTGGACGCAAAAACAGAATGGTGACATGGATGAAATTATGGGCGTGCGACATAAAACACTGCCGATTGAGGGTGTACAGTTTCATCCGGAATCCATTCTGACTGAATTTGGCCATCATCTTCTGCATAACTTCATACGGCAGAACTGATGAGCATGTCTATTCAACAAGCGCTGGAGCAAGTTCTGGCAAAGCATGATTTAAGTTCAGAGCAGATGGAATCGGTGATGAATCTAATCATGCAGGGCGAAGCCACTCCTGCACAGATTGCCGGTTTTATTATTGCACTGCGCATGAAAGGTGAAAGCGTAGATGAACTGGCCGCAGCCGCTCGGGTTATGCGTAATCTTTCCAGCAAAGTGGATATTAATGCTCAACCACTGGTAGATACCTGTGGCACGGGAGGAGATGGACAAAAGACTTTTAATATTTCTACTGCCTCATCCATCGTAGCGGCCAGTGCCGGTGTGAAAATAGCCAAACATGGCAATCGCTCTGTTTCCAGCAAATCAGGTAGTGCGGATGTTTTAGAGGCTCTGGGCGTGAAGCTGGAGCTCTCGCCTGAGCAAATTGCAAAATGTGTTGAGCAGGTAGGAATAGGCTTCATGTTTGCGCCTATGCATCACAGTTGTATGAAGCATGCAATTGGTCCGCGTAAGGAGCTGGGTGTACGCACGCTGTTTAATTTACTTGGGCCTTTAACCAACCCGGCCAATGCGAAAAGACAGGTGTTAGGTGTATCTGATGATCAGTGGCTGAAGCCACTGGCTCAAGTGCTCGCTTCACTTGGTGCCGAACACGCTCTGGTGGTGCATGCCGAAGACGGTCTTGATGAAATTAGTACTTCATCTGTCACCAATATCTGTGAGCTGCGCGACGGAGAAATTACCCGTTACCAGATTAAACCGGAAGATTTTGGTATGCCGCTTTCAAAAATAGAAGAAATTAAAGTGAATAATGTGCAGGAGAGTGCCGACATTATCACTTCCATTTTAAAAGGCGCGACGGGTGCCGCGAGTCATATTGTCTGTCTGAACGCAGGCGCGGCCATTTATGTTGCGGGTAAGGCGGATTCACTCAAGGCGGGAGTAGCACTGGCAGAACAAAAACTTAGTTCAGGTGCCGCTCTGCAGGTGCTGACACAATTAATCGAATTGACTAATAAAATATAGAACGGGATTAGAAAAAACAAACTCATGGCTGAAAACAAACCTGAAATACTTGCCAAAATACTTGCGCATAAAGAAAAGGAAATTGCTGAAAAGCAAACGCGCGTGACGTTTGATCAAATGAAAGAATGGTCAAAAGAAGCGGATGGCAAGCGTCCCTTTGAATTGATGTTGAGGGGTGCTGCAAGTGCGAACAAAGCTGGAGTGATTGCTGAAATAAAACGTGCTTCACCTAGTCAGGGAATTATTCGCGAGGACTTTGATCCAATGGCCATTGCGCGCAGTTATCAGTTTGCTGGTGCCACCTGTATGTCGGTATTAACTGACAATGAATTCTTTAAAGGCGGCGGTCCAGTACTTGAGCTGGCACGTAAAGCTTGTTCATTACCAGCCATTCGTAAAGATTTTATTATTGATCCTTTTCAGATATACGAATCCCGTGTGCTCGGAGCAGACTGTGTATTGCTGATTGTTGCAGCACTGGATGATGAGCAACTGGCATCTCTGTACGAGTTATCCAAGCAGCAAAATATGGATGTGCTTATTGAAGTGCATGATGAAGATGAGCTTCAACGTGCATTAGCACTTAAGCCAACCATGCTGGGTATAAATAATAGGAATTTGCATACCTTTGAAGTGGATCTTCAAACCAGTCTGCGCTTGAAGGAAATGATTCCGGAAGAATGTTTGGTGGTAACAGAGAGCGGTATTCACACTCAGGAAGATGTGAAAATGATGCAGGTGAATGGTATTAATTCGTTTTTAGTGGGAGAAGCGTTTATGCGCGCGCCGGATCCGGGGGCTAAACTAAAGGAATTGTTTTTTGCAGACAGGGCTTACTGAGCAGTAAACCCTGTCTGAATATTTCTATTCGCTAATTCTACTAGTGGATATTCTTACTAGCGTGTTCCAAACACAACAATTGTTTTGCCGTGTGCGGTAATCAGACCCTGTTCTTCAAGTTCTTTTAATACACGCCCGGCCATTTCACGTGAGCAGCCCGCGATCTTGGCAATTTCCTAGCGAGTGATGCGAATTTGCATACCATCTGGATGTGTCATCGCGTCCGGTTGGTGCGCCAGATCCAGCAAGGTTCTTGCTACACGGCCGGCGACGTCCAGGAATGCAAGGTTAATTACTTTGCGGCTGGTATTACGCAGACGACGGGTCATTTGACCGGCCAGCAACATTAAAATGTCCGGATCATGGTGTGCCAGATCGCGGAATTTGGAATAGCTGATTTCAGCCACTTCACATTCGCCACGAGTAACAACGAGTGCGCTTCGCTCATCTGCTTCAAACAATCCCATTTCTCCAAAGAAATCACCCTGATTCAGATAAGCCAGTACCATTTCATGGCCGGTTTCATCTTCGATCATAACGCTGACAGAACCGCCAGTTATGTAATAAAGGGTTGTAGATGGATCGCCTGCATGGATAATGCGACTTCCATTGGTGTATCGTTTGGTATGGCAGTTTTCTAGTAAGCGTGCGACTGTAAGATCAACTGTAGGCATTTTGATTTGTAAGTTGGACACAAGGAACCTCTGACTTCTGGTTTATTTTGATAAAGTCTAGGATAGGAAGTTCCCTCTGTCGATTTGAGGAAGAATGAAAGGTAGTAAATGAATGTACGAATAAAGTGGTTGGACCATATGAGCTTTGTAGGGGAGACCTCGAGCGGGCATTCTGTGGTCATGGACGGTGCACCGGAAGTAGGGGGAAGAAATCTGGGTCCAAGGCCGATGGAGATGGTATTGCTTGGACTTGGAGGTTGTACCTCGTTTGATATTGTTAGTATATTGAAAAAATCCCGAGTACCGGTAGAGAATTGTATCGTCAATATCAGCGCAGAGCGAGCAGATAGCGTCCCTGCTGTATTTACCCGTATCCACGTCCACTATATCGTTAAGGGGGCGAGGCTTTCTGACAAGCAGGTGCAGCGTGCGGTGGATCTGACATCTGAAAAATATTGCTCAGTGGCAATGATGCTCAAGTCTACGGTAGAAATCAGCTATGATTATGAGATTCAGGACACATCGACGTCGAAAGACGAGGAAACACATAAATAATGAAAGGCAAAAATTCAAAAATCAGTCTTTATGGGTTCAATAACCTGACCAAGACATTAAGCTTCAATTTTTATGACATCTGTTATGCCAATACAGAAAAGCAAAGAAGTGAATATATTGAATATATTAATACAACCTACAATGCGCAGCGGCTTAATGATGTATTAACGGAAGTGGCCAATATCATAGGCGCCACTATTCTGAATGTGGCCACTCAGGACTATGATCCGATTGGTGCCAGTGTCACCATGTTGATATCAGAAGAGAATGCTCATGAGCATGAACTAAAACCCGAAAACGCTCCCATAGAAGCGCCCTCTGTTGTAGCGCATCTGGATAAGAGCCATTTAACCGCGCACACTTATCCTGAGTCTCACCCGGATGGTGGAATAAGCACATTTCGTGCGGATCTGGATATTTCTACCTGTGGGAAAATATCACCACTGAAAGCGTTAAATTTTTTAATTGACAGCTTTGATGAGGATATCGTGATTATGGATTACCGCATTAGAGGTTTTACCCGCGATGTGACAGGGCAGAAATTTTATAAAGATCATTCAATCAATTCCATTCAGGAATACATGTCGGAGAAAACACGTCGGCAATATCAAATGATTGATGTAAACGTCTATCCTGAAAATATTTTTCATACCAAAATGATGCTGAAACAGTTTGAGCTGGATGGCTACCTGTTTGGTGTAGATGCAAAAGACTATCAAGATGAAGAGCGTGAAATGATCGAGTCTCATCTAAAAAATGAGATGACTGAAATTTTCTATGGTATGAATTTGAATTAGTCCTGAATTTAAGTAGCTGAATTATAAAAGATCGCAAATAACTGGCAGGTTGAAATTCAAATCCAATATGCCGCGCCAGTCATGATCTTGGAAACCAGTTGCATGCTTTTTTGAACTGGTGCCGGAAGCGGTTTCCCGCCTAAATCACGGGCGGCCAGCCCGTGGCGCTGTTCGTCCTGCTTCATGAGCTGAATAATTGCGCGGCTTTTTTTATCTTGCGCGGAGATTCGGCTTAAGTGATTGTCCAGATGTTTTTCAACCTGATCTTCGGTTTCAGAAACAAACCCAAGACTCCAGTGATCTCCAAATAAACCTGCCATGGCACCTATCGCATAAGAGCCAAAATACCAGACAGGGCTGATCATACTGCGCGGTGTATGTAATTCGCGCAAGCGCTGTTCGCACCAGGCCAGATGATCTTCCTCTTCGGCTGCAGAAGTTTTCATTCGTGCCAGCGTGGATTCGTCTTTAGCGGTTAATGCCTGGCCGTGGTAGAGACCCTGAGCGGCGATTTCTCCTGCATGATTAATTCGCATAAGACGTCCGCTTAATTGAATTTCCTCTTTTGACATATCAGTTTCTTCAACTTGATCAGCCGGATTACTGCGAGGAGTGCCTCTGGAAGAGCGCGTTAAGGTACGTAAGCCTCGGTCAAATTCTTCTATTAACCGATCCGGAAAATAGCGTTTTGTCATGCTGTTGATGAATGTAAAAGTTGTCGGGCGAGCAATGTTACCGGATGCACCACAGCAATGTCCAAATTGGCGCTATCCAATCCCAGCTTTAAATTCAATGCGCAACCGATGTTGGCAGATACAATCAGGTCAGGTTGTAGCATGCGTACCCGGTCGATTTTTGCTTCTAATAAAGCACGATTACTTTGTTCCGGCGACATGATTTGCATTCCGCCGGCGCCGCAACAGGAAAGGTTATCCTCAAACGTCAAAAGCTGAATTTCAGGAATGGCGCTGAGTAATTTTATAACATGTACCCGTGTGCTGTTTTGCATTGTGCAAGGCATATGCACAAGGACACGCTGCTTAAAAGGTTTAAATACAGTGGTGGTAAAAGCTTCGTGGCTGCTCAGCCAGTCAATAATATCTTTGTGTGCTGTTTGCGATTTTGAAATGTTTTCATTCAGATGCCTTCCACAACCAGTGGCAAAAGATATAAATTCCGCGGAGTCAGGCTCTGATAAAAATTTATTGATTTCTCCTAATCGTTTTTCCGCAATTAACTGATAGCCGCTATGTTGCGCCAAAGCACCACAGCATAATATTTTATCAGGGAGGCGTGCTTTAACGTTTAACGCATTCAGTATGCGGACAATGCTGTTCATTGTTGGTTGGTCTAACAGCGGGCCTGTACAACCAGGAAAAATCGTCACCGTCTCAGGGGCATGCTTTATCCCGATGGTTTTAACTTCGGACGAAAGATGGCGGAGTATGCGTGTGGACTGATTGTTTATCGGTAACAGTTTTATAAAAAACTTTGTCAATGAAATCAGGCGATGTCCCAGCGTATGTGTTAAGACACTTATGTATAAAAGCTGTGACCAACGCCTGAGTGGAGTGAGTTTGCGCCGGTAGAGTTGTCGACCCTGATCGATAATATATTGATATGGGACGTTGGCTGGGCATATTTGCTGGCACTGCATGCAGCCTGTGCAGCTTTGTAAATGGGTTGCCAGTGATGCACTGGGATCAAGTTTACCTTCTGCAAGCGCCTTGACCAGCGAGATTCGACCGCGCGGGGATTCTGCTTCATGCAGGCTGACTTGATACGTTGGACAATGGGGCAGGCACATTCCACACATCACACACTGATCAGCGGCTTTGCTTAAGTTCATAGGGCTGGGCATAGAAGGTAGTTTGTCCTTGGAATTTAATAACTATAATAGCTATATTGTTGAATACAGTCTCTCTAACTGAATTAATATGGAAACCTGCTATGAGCTATTACAAACGCCACTTGTTTATATGTACTAACGAGCGTGATGATGGCGTCTGTTGTCAGCAACATGGCGCATTGGAAAAGAGAAAAGAAGTTAAAAAATATGCTAAGGAATTAGGTCTTACTGGACAGGGTAAAATCAGAATTAATACTGCAGGATGCCTGGACCGCTGTGACGAAGGGCCGGTTGCTGTAGTTTATCCAGATCAGGTTTGGTACCGCTATGAAACCAGTGAGGATCTAAAAGAAATCATTCATTCCCATTTGGAAAATGGGGAAATAGTGAGGAGATTAAAAATATAGCAATCTATTGGGTAAAAGAAGGTTGACAAAGAATAATTTATATTAGAAAATATGCATATTCAAATATTAATGTATATTTGTTTTTACTCCTCCATCTACCCCTGGTAGTATGTTTCACGCGGTCTTGGCTACAGGATCGCGTTTTTTTTGCTCGTAATAAATATAAATAGGCATAACGTGCTTGTCTGAGTCTAATGTCTCTAGTAGTATTGCGCGCCTTTGATATATTCTTTGATTTTAACAACTTAATAAGCAATGAAAACGTTTAGCGCTAAACCAGCAGAAGTGAGCCGTCAGTGGTTCCTGATTGACGCCACAGACAAGACGCTGGGCCGATTATCCACAGAAATTGCGCGCAGATTGCGCGGTAAACATAAGCCTGAGTACACACCTCATATTGATACTGGCGACTATATCGTTGTGATAAATGCCGAGAAAGTGCGTGTAACGGGTAACAAAATGCAGGATAAAATGTATTATCACCACACTGGTCATATCGGTAACATGAAAAAGACCAATTTTAGTGATCTTATCAGCACGCATCCGGAGCGCATTATTGAAGCTTCTGTGAAAGGAATGTTGCCTAAAAATCCACTTGGTCGCGCGATGTTTAAGAAGTTAAAAGTATATGCAGGTCCTGAACATACTCACCAATCTCAACAGCCAGAGCCGCTGGAAATCTAGGTTATAAATTATCATGGCAACTACACAATTTTACGGCACAGGCCGCAGAAAAAGTTCATCCGCTCGTGTTTATCTTAAGCCGGGTAATGGCGAAATTACCATCAATTATCGTCCAGACGCGCAATATTTTGGTCGTGAAACATCACGTAGAATTATTCGTCAGCCACTTCAGGCAACAGAACTGGATTCCAAATTTGACCTGAATATTCTGGTTAAAGGTGGAGGTATGAATGGGCAGGCCGGTGCAATTCAGCTGGGTATCGCACGAGCCCTTATAGAATATGATCAGGAGTTACGACCTTCTTTGAGAAAAGGTGGGTTTCTAACACGTGATGCACGTGAAGTCGAGCGTAAGAAAGTCGGTTTGAGAAAAGCTCGTAAGAAAGAGCAGTTCTCGAAACGTTAATCACGCAAAGGGTTATCTGCTGATCAATGGGCTGCAACTGCAGCCCATTTTTTTATCCGTACTGTTTACTGCTATTATGCAGAATGCCTCATAGAAGTATTCCGGTACCATTTAATAGAAAATCAGGGTTTTACAGCATGAAAAATTTCATGACTATTTTATCGGTTGTGGGTCTGCTGATGCTTTCATTCACGCAATCATCGCATGCGGCCAGTGCGGAAGAGATTGAAATCCGGGTCAATGCCACGATTGATATTTTTAATGAGCGAGTTAAAGAAGGGCGAGAGTTCCTGGCTAACGCCAAAGGGGTGCTGGTTTTTCCCAATACCGTAAAAGCAGGTTTCTTCATCGGAGGTGAATTTGGTGAAGGCGCGTTGAGAATCAACAACAAGACGGTTAATTATTATCGAACTACCGGTGCTTCCTTTGGGTTTCAATTTGGCGCACAAACCAAATCTGTCATTATTGTGTTTCTGGATGATGTGGCTTTGCGTAAATTCAGAAACAGTGCAGGCTGGGAAGTCGGTGTGGATGGATCCATTGCCATTGCAGACACAGGTGCTGGCGGATCTATCGATTCAACCAATATTTCAGACCCTATTGTAGCATTTGTGTTTGGAAACAAGGGGCTGATGATCGACGTGTCGCTGGCAGGAACGAAATACTCAAAGATCAATAAATAAGTTATCGGTACCAATCTACTATAACAGATTCCTGCGAATCTACATTTAGCAAACTGCGCACATCCTGTTCCGCGTCTGCCCAGATGTTGGTAGCGGCTGCGAGCCTGATTTCATCTCCCTGTGAAATAGGCGTGGGTCCAAATCCAATGGCTATACAGCTGCCTTCCACCCAAAATGCAATCTCGCCTGGATTAACAATGTCACGTGCATTACTTTCCAGTTTGGAATTCACAGGAACAGTAAAATACACTTCTTCACCCCAGGTCTGTGTGGTCGACTGAATAGGCAAGGCGGCCAGAATCGCTTTGGCCGTGGGTGTGTCTCGAGTAATGGCAGTTAATTCAGTGTTACTAAATTTAAATACAATTTTATTATTCTGCATTGAATTACAAATTAGATTTATGCCTTGCGCAATGCTTTAAGTTCAGCACTGGCCGCGGTCTGTAAAAATAGGGTGTCTACTCCAACGGTGAGTAAAGTAAATCCCATGGCTTTATACGCAGCTATATTCTCAGCGCAGACGCCAAAAATACCAAGCTGTGTTTTCTGGCTTGCACAGGCTTGTTTGATGCGTTGAATGGCGTCTTGCACAACAGAGTGGGATATATCTCCCATATGTCCCAAACTTGCGGAGAGATCGTAGGGGCCAATAAGAATGGCATCGACATGTTCCATTGCTGAAATTTGATCGAGATGATTCAGTACCGATTGCGTCTCTGCCTGTAGCACAATCACTGTTTGCTGATTGGCATTCTCAAGATAGTCTGAAAAATATGTTCCGTAGCCGTGTGCGCGACCCAGACCAACACCTCTTCTACCCAGGGGAGGATATTTTGCGTAATTGACAACAGCTTGTGCCTGCTCCGGGTTGTTTATTTGAGGCACGATAATACCCGTAGCCCCGGCATCCAAAACTTTTTTAACCCAGGCTTCATCCGGCCCGGGGATTCTGACAAGACAGGGGCAATCATGAGCGGCCTGTAACATCGACACAACATGTTCAGGGCCAAATGCGCCGTGTTCTGCGTCTATAAATAACCAATCAAAGCCAAGTGAAGCGAGCAATTCAACCACTTCAACACTTGGAATTGAAACCAGTGTGCCAATCAGCGTTTCATTAGCCAACAGGCGTTTTCTGAATGAGTTTTTCATTATGAATTGATATTGAGTTATAGGATCTGCAAACCGCTATCCGTACCCAGTAATAAAACATCGGCGGGGCGGATGGCAAATATGCCTGCAGTGACTACACCGGCCATGGAGCTGATATTTAATTCTATTTTGACGGGTTCCAGAATTTCAAAATTATGTACATCAAGAATAATGTTTCCGTTATCCGTAGTGAAATCGGCTCTTAATTCGGGGACTCCTCCCAGTTTTACCAATTCCCGGGCGACATAACTGCGTGCCATGGGAATCACTTCGACCGGCAAAGGAAATTTACCTAAAGTCTCGACCAATTTTGTATCATCAGCAATACAAATGAATTTGGTGCTGGCGTTGGCAACAATTTTTTCCCGGGTAAGTGCGCCGCCGCCGCCTTTGATTAGCGAGCGATGTCGATTGGCTTCATCTGCGCCGTCAACATAAATAGGTAATTGTCCAGTGACGTTTAAATCCAGCACGCGTATACTATGAGACCTCAACCGCTCTGCACTGGCCTCGGAACTTGCCACGGCGCCATCAATTTTTCCTTTAATACCGGCCAGGGCGTCTATAAAGTAATTGGCGGTAGAGCCAGTTCCAACACCGATAACGTCGTCAATTTGTATATAATCAAGTGCTGCTTCAGCGGCTAACTTCTTTTTATCATTAATGTCCATAAATTATGCTCGTTGATGGTGTAACCTTAATTAGAATGGTAAAGGCCTAATCAAATCGTGGAAAATTCAAAGGTGTCTAATCATATCACCGAATATAGTGTAACTCAGGTTGCTGAGATGATCTCTAATGCGTCAGTCTATGAAGTGGCAGATGTATCTGCTTTGCATCTGGCAAACTTGTTAACAAAGCGCCTGAAAAATAATATTTGGTTTAAGCGTGAAGATCAGCAATGTGTATTTTCGTTTAAATTACGTGGTGCCTTTAATAAAATCAGTCATCTTCATGATGACGAGAAAGCGGCAGGAATTATTGCAGCCTCTGCGGGAAATCATGCTCAGGGGGTTGCCTTGGCTGCACAACGTCTAAATATTGATGCAAAGATTGTGATGCCGGTGACGACACCCCGAATTAAAGTCGACGCCGTTATGGCCATGGGTGCGCAGGTCATACTGTCTGGTGATAATTATGATGAAGCTTGTAGCTATGCATACGAGCTGGCGGAGGCTTCAAACAGAACGTTTATTCATCCTTATGATGATATTGAAGTAATTGCTGGTCAGGGCACTATAGGCAAGGAGCTTCTGGAGCAATTCCAGGGTGAAATAGATGCCGTATTTGTACCAGTGGGGGGTGGCGGCTTGATTGCCGGTGTTGCCGCATGGCTAAAACAACATTCTCCCAATACGCGGGTAATAGGTGTCGAGCCGGAAGATGCGCCTACGCTATATTCCGCTCTCAAGGCAAATGAGCGTGTGGTGTTACCACAAGTAGGTATTTTTGCTGATGGTGTGGCAGTAAAGCAGATAGGGGCATACACCTACGATCTGGCCAAAAACCTAGTGGATGAAGTGATATTAGTATCCATTGATGAAATATGCGCTGCAATAAAAGACATTTTTGATGATACACGTGTGGTATCAGAAGCGGCTGGTGCACTTGCCGCCGCCGGTGTAAAAAAATACATTCAGCGAGAAAAGTGTGAAAACCGGAATCTGGTTGCAATTAACAGCGGGGCCAATATTAATTTTGATCGTTTACGCCATGTCACTGAGCGCACTGAACTGGGAGAAGGAAGGGAAGGGCTGTTTGCAGTAACGATTCCTGAACAAAAAGGCAGTTTTTTCAAGTTTTGCAGTCTGATTGGCAGTCACAGTATTAGTGAATTTAATTATCGTTATGCTTCAGATAAAGAAGCACATATATTTGTTGGTATCAAATTCGATAATGCAGGCGAAGAAAAACAAAATATGATTGATCTGTTCTCTGAACATGGATATCCCGTATATGACTTATCGAATAATGAGATGGCCAAGTTACATATGAGGCATATGGTCGGCGGGCGTTCTCCACAACTGGAGGATGAATTGATTTATCGTTTTGAGTTTCCAGAAAGACCTGGTGCGTTACTTAAATTTTTATCATTGATGGGCAAGCAGTGGAATATCACTCTGTTCCACTACCGCAATCATGGAGCTGCGTATGGGAGGGTGCTCGCAGGTGCGCAGGTTCCCAAGTCAGAAGTTGATGAATTTAAAGGGTTTTTGAAGAAACTTGGTTATCCCTGCTACGATGAAACGGATAACCCAATCTATCCTCTGTTCCTAAAATAAAATCAAAAAAAAGGGTCCTAAATGGACCCTTTACAAACGAAAATATACTAATACTAACCTTTCTTAGCAGTTTTGCGTTTTGCAGTTTTACG
>CAZWQM010000002.1:49268-160279 GCA_964636225.1 uncultured Thiotrichales bacterium
TTCGCAGTCTTCTTCTTGACTGTTTTGCGTTTTGCAGTGGTTTTGCGTTTAGCAGTCTTTCTTACTACTTTACGCTTGGCTGGTGCTTTACGCTTAGCAGTTTTTCGCTTTGCAGTTTTGCGTTTGACGGCCATTTTTTTCCTCCAAACTTTAACGTTAACGTTTTTTGACGACGTGAGTATAAACAATAGACTAAAAAATACTAGTTTTTTTATATTGTTTTTTAACTTTTTGTCAGTGCATTTTATTTTTATGCAAACAATAAACATCAATCCATTCAGTTTTATAAAATTTTTTAGCAAAAGAACATAAAAAATGATTTAAACATTAGCCATAAATACATCCTTTTTTAACATAACAACAATTGAAAGGTATGTATAAAGGGAGAAATGGTGAGATTTAGAAGTTATTTGATTAAAAATTTAATGCTGCTGTGTTTTATTTTTTTATTCAAGGGAAAGAATAAAATCCCAATCTTTTATATCAACCGGCATGATTGAGAGTCGGTTGCCTTTACGCAGCAATTGCATATTTCGCAGAGATTTATGATTTTTTAACTCATGTAAGGTGATTGTGCGTTTTAATTTACGTTTGTATTTGACGTCAACCATAAACCAGCGTGGATTATCAGGGTCGCTTTTTGGATCATAGTGTTTATCTTTTTTGTCAAACGCAGTGTGATCAGGATAGCCTTCACGGTGGATTGCCATAATTCCAACAATACCAATATCGTCGCAATTAGAATGGTACATAAATGCCAGGTCCCCTTTTTTCATCTGGTCCCGCATCATATTGCGGGCCTGATAGTTGCGAACACCATCCCAGTGTTCGGTTTTATCTCTTTTCAGATCGTCAATTCCATACTCTCCGGGTTCGGATTTCATTAGCCAATATTGCATAGGTAAAATCTCTTTTCGTTTGGGTTTTTACAAGGAAAAGAAGAATCCTAGCATAGACAGAATGTGCTTTGACTGGGAGTTAGGAGACAAAGAAGGGTAAAGCGCACTCCGTGAGTACCGTGGCAGCCGTTGACCTTGAACCAGAGGTTCAAGTGGGTTCACTGTAAGAGGTGTAAGGCTCCCTGCTGTTTGCAGGTATGCACACGACCTTTTAACGAGCAATCCCGGGGTTTGTAAATAGGCTCAAGGGAATTAACGACAAGCTCACGCATATCGCAGAGGCGCTATGCAATAGTTTACGACGGCTTTTGTTATAATTCCAATTGATTGGAAGAACGAATGGCGTTATCTATCCGCTCATGTAACGTGCGTACACGTTTATTGATGTTTGAAGTGTATTGTTCGTGATCGTTTCGCTCGGAAAGAAATTCGTGAGCAAGATTTAATGCGGCCATAACCGTAATTCTGTCAGGGCCAATGACTTTGCCGCTTTCGCGCACTTCCATAATGCGTTTGTTTAAAAATGTAGCAGATTTACGCAATGCTTCTTCTTCGCCAGCGGGGCATGCAATACGATATTCCTTATCTAGAATCTGAACAGTGATGGGATTCGCGCTCATTTGTCAGTGTTTGGCAGGGTGATTAGTTGGTTTCCAAAGCTTTTAAGCGGTTGATTATACACTCAACGCGTGTACGTGCTTCTTCCTGCTTTGAAAGTAATTTTGCACGTTCGCTGCTATACGATGACTGCTGAGCTTTAAGTAAACGATTTTCTTCTTTTAATCGCGCACATGTTTCAATCAGCTCATCAATTCTTATTTCAAGACGCTTAAATTCTTCTTCTGAGATTTTCATTATGTTTTTATTATTATTGACCTAGATGGATAGTAGATTTTACCAGGCCATCGGTCAATACGACAGAGCTAAAAAAAGCCTAATTACTTGAATAAAAAAGACTATTTTTCCATCTTAAGATATAAATATTTGTTATTAATGGTGATAGACTGCGAAAATGCAACTACCGGCTTATCAACACATCAATAATGCACTCATGTCGATGGATTTCGGCGAACGTGCATCTGAACTGCATGGATTTTTATGTGGTGCGGTCGCACTTGATATTTCCTACCCTTTGGATACCTGTCTTGGCACGCTGTCACCGGATTTAAGCCATGTTGAGATTAATGCGGAACTTGACCAGTTACTGAAAGAAGTTTTTGAGGTGGTCCGCACACAGATGACAGATCCTGTCCTGCAGCTGGAATTGTTGTTGCCCGATAGTGAGAGCGTCGACCTGACGACTCGGGTTTCCGAGCTGGCGGCATGGTGTGATGGCTTTCTGTTTGGTTTAGCTAATGCAGGATTGCCGGCGCAGGTGGACTTGCCGGGAGACACTTCAGAAATACTGCTTGATCTGACGCGTATATCGCAACTTCATGGTGCGGATACAGGCGAAGAAGATGAAGAAGTTTCATTTAATGAATTACTCGAGTATGTACGTATGTCTGCGCTGCTTGTGGCAGAAGAATTACAGCCGATTAGAATGACCACGGAAATACAATAAGTGAATAAAGAATTTGCCAAGCGCCGAAAAAATCTCATGCGCATGATAGGTAACGATGCAATTGCGATTGTTCCGGCCTCCGAAGTCAAGATCCGTAATCGTGATGTGGAACATGATTACCGCCAGGACAGCGACTTTATGTATCTTACCGGGTTTAATGAACCTGAAGCAGTGGCAGTACTTGTCCCAGGTCGCACGCAGGCACAATTTATACTGTTTTGCCGCGAGCGTGATTTAAACATGGAAATCTGGAATGGTCGACGTGCGGGTCAGCAAGGCGCAATAGACTTATATGGCGCAGATGATGCGTTTCCGATTGGTGATATTGATGAAATTCTTCCAGGTATTCTGGAGCAAAGAGAACGTGTTTTTTACACCATGGGTGTTAATGCTGAGTTTGATCACCGTGTAATAGGCTGGGTAAATACCATTCGTGAACGTGGACGTGGTGGCGCGCATACGCCACACGAATTTGTTGCGCTGGATCATTTGTTACATGAATTGCGCTTATTTAAGTCCGGAGCAGAAATCGGGTATATGAAAAAAGCGGCTAAAGCCGCCATTTCGGGTCATCAGCGCGCAATGAAATATTGTCAGCCAGGACTGTATGAATATCAGATTGAAGCTGAGCTGTTATATGAATTTAAAAAGTCTGGCTGTGAGACGGCTTATCCCTCCATTGTTGGTGGCGGTGAAAATGGGTGTATTTTGCATTACACCGACAATAAAGATGTATTACAGGATGGTGATTTATTACTGATTGATGCCGGTGCGGAATATCAGGGTTATGCCAGTGATATAACACGAACATTTCCTGTTAATGGAGAATTTAGTAAACCACAGCTGGAATTATATAACCTAGTGCTGGAAGCCCAGCTGGCTGCCATCAAAGCCGTACAACCTGGCAATCAATGGAATGATCCACATGACGCGGCCGTTAAAGTATTAACTAAAGGAATGGTCAAGCTTGGCATCCTGAAAGGGCGTCCGGCACAGTTAATCAGAGATGGAAATTACAGACAGTTCTATATGCATAGAACCGGTCATTGGCTGGGTTTGGATGTGCATGATGTGGGTGATTATAAAATTGAAGATCAATGGAGGCTGTTTGAACCCGGCATGGTATTAACCGTTGAGCCTGGGATATACATACCGGCAAAATCGTGTGGAGTACCTAAGAGGTATTGGGATATTGGAATACGAATTGAAGATGATGTACGAGTGACACACACTGGACATGAGGTGTTAACCCAGGCCCTGGTGAAAGAGGCGCACGAAATCGAAGCGTTTATGGCTTCTGAGAGATAGTTTTCCAGCATGAGCGATGTAAATTCATCATACGATATAGTCATTGTGGGCGGTGGGCTGGTTGGCATGTCGCTGGCGATAGCACTGGCTAAAAGTCCCTGCTCGGTTTTGTTGCTTGAGCAAAACCAGGCAGCACCCGTACATGACAATGTACTCGATTTGCGCACCACAGGATTAACCCGAAGTTCAGAACAGGTCTTCAAGCAGTCCGGGATCTGGGGATTTCTCGCCACTGCGGCCACACCGATTGAAAAGCTGGATATATCAGAGCAAGGCAATTTTGGCGTTGCGCGCATTGATGCCAAGCAACATGGTGTTTCGCCTATTGGTTATATGATGCCTAATCATCACCTGACTAAAACACTCAGTGAGCAGGTCTCGAAACAACCTAATGTGCGCGTCTTATCTCCTGCTGCATTAACTGCCGCTGAACAAATTGCAAATGGCTACCGCATAAAAATAGACTATCAGGAAAAACAGTTCAGCATACAAACATCGTTACTGGTGGGATCCGATGGTGGTAATTCTAAAACCCGCACACTTCTGGGAATTGAGGTGAAGCAAAAAAGTTATCAGCAGCGCGCAATAATCACGAATGTGAAAACGCAGAAGCATCATCAAAATGTTGCATTTGAACGCTTCACTCAACATGGGCCGTTGGCCGTTTTGCCAGTACAAAATAATTGTTGTGCTCTGATATGGACGCAGTCCGAAGAGAATGCAGATCACTATTTGCAGATGAATGATCAAGAGTTTCTCACTAGTTTGCAAAAAGCTTTTGGATATCGTCTGGGCAAATTTACTGAAGTGGGACAACGCAGTGCCTATCCATTATCTTCGACAACCAGCAACGAATTAACCACCTCACATGCAGTTCTGATTGGAAATGCGGCCCAGACGGTGCACCCGGTGGCGGCACAGGGCCTTAACCTCGGATTGCGCGACGTAAATACCCTGGTACACATGTTGAAAGAGATTAACTATGACTCCCAACAATTTCCGCAAATGCTTTTGCAGTACCCGCAAAAGCGTCAGGCAGATCGGGATCATGTCATCAAAATCACAGATGGATTAGTGAGAATATTTTCGCCTCAAGTATGGCCGGCAAAAATATTACGCAGCCTGGGTATGCGTTTAATCAGTAATGTTCCTCTCATGCAGCGTGGAATGCTTCGACGTAATATGGGATTGCGTTACTTACTCAGTAACAGGGTAGAAGAGAATGGTTAATGCCGTAACAGATTTTGATGTCATCGTAGTTGGTGGTGGCGTAGTAGGACTCACTGCAGTATGTAAACTGGCTCAGCAATTCCCTCGTGTAGCCTTAATCGACAATACCGAGCAGAAAGCCTGGAATCCCGAGTCGGCCTATACTCTACGAGTCAGTGCGATTAATCTCGCCAGCATCGAGCTATTCACGCGAATTGATGTGTGGCGTGATGTATGCGCCATGCGATTTTGTCCGTATCGAGCAATGCATGTGTGGGAGCCGGAGGGAGATACTCAAATAAATTTCCATGCACGGGAAACAACGCACGCTTCATTAGGGGCTATCGTTGAGAATCAGGTATTACTCACGGCACTAAACGCTGCAGTAGGTGTGAATGAGAATATCCATCGCTTTGATAACAATGCCCTTAAAGAGCTTTCAGCGATCTCAAATACCTCAATGTTGGTGGAATTGACTGGCGGTGAGCGGTTGACTGGGCAACTGATTGTTGGTTCCGATGGTCAACACTCCAAAGTGCGCGAATGTATAGGTTCCGGTTTTACAACGACGCCGTATCAACAGTTGGGTTTGGTATGTACCGTGAAGACCGAGCTGAATCACCAGAATAC
This sequence comes from uncultured Thiotrichales bacterium, assembly GCA_964636225.1. Taxonomy (GTDB): domain Bacteria; phylum Pseudomonadota; class Gammaproteobacteria; order UBA4575; family UBA4575; genus UBA1858. The sequence continues at coordinate 54,879 of CAZWQM010000002.1, forward strand.
CGCCTGGCAATGTTTCACCGAAGAAGGTCCTCTGGCATTGTTGCCTTTGGATGATCACGTCTGTTCGGTTGTATGGAGTGTGTCTGAGGAAAAATCCCGGCAGTTGCTGTGTTTGGAAGAAGCGGAATTTAACCGGCAGTTAGCTGAGGCCTCAGAATTCAAACTGGGAGAGCTAACCCTGATTTCCGAGCGTAAATCATTCCCTTTGCAGGGCGCTCAGGCGACCCAATACATTGATCACCGGGTAGTGTTGATCGGGGATGCTGCTCATACAATACATCCACTCGCAGGGTTAGGGCTTAATCTGGGGCTTGCGGATGTGGCGTATTTAAGTGATTTACTGCAAAAGACAAATCGTCCTTTGGGGAGTAAGCGAATATTGCGCCAATATGAGCGTGCGCGCAAAAGTGAAAATATGCTTATGCAACGCAGTATGGAACTGATTGACAGTTTATTTCGCGAGCAGCGTCCTTTGATTAAACAGATTCGTACATTTGGAGTGAAAGGGACTGATAAAGCATTGCCTTTGAAACTGATGTTTATGCGTCATGCTCTAGGTGTACCCTTGTAGAATTATCTCTGATTGAGTGTTCGCTAGAATCATTTGGGCAGAATCGGTTAGAATCGGCAGCCATCAAAACTCCTGTATATTCAAATTCTATACACTTTTAGGAAATTACATGAAAGAAATAAAAACCATCGGCGAAAATAAAATTTTTGAGAAAAAGTCTGGTCGTTATGCCGTAAAAGGTGCCGATAAGAAATATATTAACGGTGACGCTAAAGCAAAAATATTAGCCGAGGCCGGTTTGGTGACTATTCCGGAGCCGAAAGCAGCGCCCGTTGAAGAGGAATCAGAAGAAAACACCGTAGAGAATGCCGAGAGTGGTGAAGAGTCGGCGACAGAAGAATAGCTAATATTAACTTATCCAGAAAAACATAATCCGAGAAATACTATGGCAAAAGCATCCGCAAGACATATTCTGGTCGATACGGAACAACAATGTAACGAACTGAAACAGCAAATCGCCACCGGAACCGATTTTTCCGAGGTGGCAAAACAGCACTCAAAATGTCCTTCTGGCACCTCAGGAGGCGATTTGGGTGAGTTTGGTCCAGGCATGATGGTCAAAGAATTTGACGAGGTGGTATTTAGTGCCCCTTTATATGAAGTACAGGGTCCGGTAAAAACCCAGTTTGGTTTTCATTTGCTGGAAGTGACGGCTCGTACAGACTAGTCGAACCACTTCTCCCGCGCAGGCGAGAAGCTTATATTCGCTGCCCTCGAATAAAGTTTTGCGCCTGACTCGATTGTGGTTGAAGAAAAAATATATCCGCAGAGGATTGTTCAATCACTTTGCCTGAATCGATAAACACAATTTCATCCGCAAGTCTCTTGGCTTGAGCAAGGTCATGAGTGGTCATAATGACTTTGGTTCCTGACTGTTTGAATTGTTGAATAATATCCTCAAAGCCTTGCACGGATGGGGGGTCCAGTGCCACAGTTGGCTCATCCAGTAGCACAATACTGGGTTCAAGTACCCAGGCTCTGGCTAAAGATAGCTTCTGCAGCTCTCCGCCTGAAAGAGAATGTGTGTTTCTACTGACAAAGTTGGTCAGCCCGCATGTTTCCAGAGCATGCAGTGATCGTGATTTATGTTGCTTGGCGGGAATTCCGGCAACCCTTAAAACAAACTCAATATTGTATAGCACGCTCTGTTGAAAAAATGTGGGCTTTTGCAATAAAAAAGTACGCCAAAACTGATTTGGGGAAGGCGTATGATTATTCCATTTAATGGTTCCTGAACTGGGCAGGATGACACCATGTAATAATTTTAAAAGCAGGCTTTTCCCTGCGCCATTATGACCCAGGATAATAGTTGTTCCAGTTGAACATATCTTCAGATCGATATCCCTGATGAGCGTGATTCCATTCACTTCATAGCAGACTTTTTCAAGCTGTAATGGCAATGATTGACTGGAAGAAAGCATGTTAAAGATTTATATCGTTTGTGTTTTTCGAAATACAATCATCAGGCTGGAAATGGCAAACGATATAATTAATAAAATCATACCCAGCGCCATCGCCAGTTCCAAATTGCCTTTACTGGTTTCCAGAGCAATAGTGGTAGTCATCACACGAGTCACGTGATTGATATTGCCCCCCACGATTAATACTGCGCCCACTTCTGCGGAAGCACGTCCAAAACCCGCCAAAACAGTGGTAAACAAGCTGCTACGAGCATCATACATCAGGGGTCTTAAGGTTAGGTATGTGGCTGCCCCCAGTGCCTTGAATTGCAAGGCGTGCTGATTAAATAAGTCATCAATCGTCTGCTGGGTTAGAGAGGCAATAATCGGGATGACTAAAATGGTCTGTGCAAGAATCATGGCGCTGGAACTGAAAAGAAGCTGCAGATTTCCCAGTGGGCCGGAGTGGGACAATAGTAAATATAATCCCAAGCCTACAACAACAGGAGGTAGTCCCATCATGGCATTGAGGATGGCTATGATCAAATCCCGTCCCTTGAAGCGATAAGCACCCAATACGGTGCCTATCGGTATGGATATCAGGGAAGCGATAATGACAGCGGTAATACTCACTTTGAGCGACAGCAGCACAATTTCCACCAGCTCAGGCTCAAGAGTGTAGATTAACTTTATGGCCGTAATAAATATGCCTTGATCATCATGCATGGGTGTTAAAAAATTGGCTTGTGCTTAGGGTATTTGTTAATACTGCGCTTTTTTTACCGGGACGGTAGTGTTGATAATCTGATTGTTGCTGAAGACTAAATTGATACTGGCGGTATCACCCTCTTTCAATGCACGGTTTGGCTTAAACATCATTAAGTGATAATCACCGGGTTTTAATTCAATAGAACTCTGCGCAGCCATATGAAGGTGTAACTGCGGGATCATTTTATAAACACCATCTTCATCCACGCTGCGATGAAATTCTATTGCTTTAAATTCCGGGCTATTGGCGCTTTGAAGGATAACTTCTTTATTTGAGTGATTGGTGATGCGCATGTAGCCTGCCATAGCGGTGGCACCTGGTGGTGCTTCACGGATCCAGGCATTCTCAATTTGAAAAGCGTCTTCTGCCTGTTGTTGGCAGGCAGACAGTAACAGGGCCGGTATAAGGCAGATGCGGAAAAGGTGGAAAATACGCATAGTTATTTTGTTCAGTTACGGGAAGGGCTGTATTATATCACCACTGCACACTTATCGGATCGATAAGGCTGATTTAAATTATGACGTCAAATACATCAGACAGGATTTATACTCAAAGCCACGTATGGCTTGTTAAAGAAAGTGAAAACCAGTTTATCCTCGGCATAACGGAGTACGCGCAGGAACAGCTGGGAGATATCGTATTTGTGGATTTGCCCAGTCTGGGAACTCAAGTACGTGCGGGTGAAGCCTGTCTGGTAGTGGAATCTGTCAAATCTGCCTCGGATGTTATTTTTCCTGTGCAGGGCGAAATTATGGCAGTCAATGATCAACTGGTTGATGAGCCTGAACTTATTAATGAATCACCCTACGAAAAAGGTTGGATTGCAAAAGTTAGAGTAGATGCAGACTATGTTATTGAGGGTAAAATGACACTGCATGAGTATAATAAGCAACTGGATTAATAAGTGCTGCAAATGCACTGGTGTAGCAGAGTATTACTAATTTAACTTCGGGAGAGTCAATGGCCACTATTACGCTGCAAGGAAATGAAGTTCATACGAATGGTGATTTACCATCCATGGGAAATAAGTCACCGGATTTTCTTTTGGTGAATAAAGACCTTAAAAATATCAAACTGAATGAATTTTATGGAAAGAAAAAGTTACTGAGCATTGTTCCCAGTCTGGATACTCCGGTATGTGCAATCTCTACCAAAAAATTCTCTGAATTTGCGGCTCAGCGAGATGATGTTGTGGTGCTGATTATTTCGGCGGATCTTCCTTTTGCCATGTCAAGGTTCTGTAATAGTGAAAGCGTTGAAAATGTTATTACACTGTCAATGATGCGTAATAAGGACTTTGCCCGCGATTACGGTATATTAATTCAGGACGGTCCGTTAGAAGGTATTTCAGCGCGTGCGGTGGTGGTTCTGGATGCCGATAACGATGTGATATATAGCGAACTGGTCAGTGAAATCTCGGATGAACCCGATTATCAGGCCGCACTTGACGCGCTAGCCTAATATGTCGGTTTGACTTTTACCACCAAGTTGTCGAAGTAACTGCGACAGGTTATTAATCGGTGCCTGGCAATGAGTGCCGTGACATAGATATGCATGTGTCTGTTCGCCAACAGAAAATTTACTTTGTAGTGCTGCAGGTAAATTTTGTATTTCATCTGGAATGGCTAAACATAGGCTGCGTGGATTAAATTCCTGCTGACAGCGTTTATGCCAGTGGTTTACTTGTTCTGTGTTGCCACGAATAATTACAACCAGTGGTGGGTGATTTGATTCTTCGCTGACACGCAGTAATGAGGTATGTGCCATCGGTGTGGTGCTTATCGACTGGCTGGCATAGGCAAGTGTGCGTTCAGCGGCTTCCAGATATCTCGGTTCAGAAAGCATAAAGCCCAGTCGAAGCAGGGCATGTGCTGCGATACCATTTCCGGAAGGCGTGACTTCATCAGAAATGACTTTGGGTCTCTGTATTAATGACTCGTGGTCATTTGCGGTGAAATAAAAGCCCCCTTGCACGTTATCTTCAAACTGAGCCAGTAATATTTCAGCCAGTTCAATAGCAAACTGTAAATAATCATTATTCCAGCGGGACTGTAAATATTCCAGAATGCTATCCAGCAGAAAAGCATAATCGTCCAAATAGGCATTCAGATGAGCCTTGCCATCTTTGTAACTGGCATACAGGCGACCATTCTGGAACATGTGTTGAAATATAAATTGAAGCGCCTGCTGTGCCGAGTCCAGATAATGTTCGCTATCAAACACGCGACTTGCATTGACCATACCTTTAATGGTTAATGCATTCCAGCTGGTGAGTATTTTGTCATCTATGGCGGGCGCGACCCGAGTTTTTCGGTGTTCGTATAATTTCTTGCGGGCCTGTTGCCAAAGGGAGATGCAATCCTGTGGGTCGATGGACAATGTCTCGGCGCATTCTTCCAGCGTGGTGAATTCATGCAAATGATATTTGTCTTCAAAATTGGGTCCACGATCAATACCAAAGCGCAATTTGACCAATGCATATTCCTGATCGGAAAGCAGTGACTCAAGTTGTTCCTGCTGCCAAACGTAGTAGCGACCTTCTTCACCTTCAGAGTCTGCATCAATTGAAGAATAGTATCCTCCCTCGGTGGACTGCATTTCCTGAATTAACCAATCGGCTGTTTGCGTCGCAGCGGTTCTAAAACGCGGTTCACTCGTGGCATGGAATGCAAGGCTATACAAATGCACTAGTGGACCATTGTCGTAAAGCATTTTCTCGAAATGAGGAATCATCCAGTAATCGTCAACCGAGTAACGGCTAAACCCTCCATTCACATGATCAAACAAGCCGCCTGACGCCATTTTATTTAATGTAAATACGGCCGGATGTAACGCTTGCGAATCCTCTTTGCCTAACTGTTTGCTCAGATACCAGTAACGTAAAAGAAATTCCATACCAGTGGAGTGGGGGAACTTTGGGGCTTTGCTGAATCCACCATGTTGAGCGTCAAACGCATCCAGCAACTGATCCTTTGCGGCTTTGATAATACTGTTATCTAAACTCACCGGTGTATGATCTGGATGGTAAATATTTTTTAATACATTCTGTAAAGACTGGTTCTGTCGGGTAATTTCTTTCGATTTGTTTTGATAAGCGGTTGCCACATGCTGCAGCAGATCTTTAAACGCAGGTAAACCGTGACGTGCTTTTTCGGGGAAATAAGTGCCCCCGAAAAAAGGGATCTGGTCATTGGGTGTCAAAAACATGGTTAACGGCCAGCCGCCGGTACGTTGTGTAAGAAGAAACTGCGAAGTTTGATATATCTTATCTAGGTCCGGACGTTCTTCCCGGTCGACTTTAATGTTAATGAATAGCTCATTCATCATTTCAGCGGTTTGCTCATCTTCAAACGACTCATGCGCCATCACATGGCACCAGTGACACGCGGAGTAGCCAATCGATAATAATATAGGCTTATTTTCACGCTGGGCTTTCTGCAATGCTTCAGGTCCCCAAGGGTACCACTCAACAGGATTGTCAGCATGTTGAAGTAAGTAAGGACTGGTTTCGTTGATTAGATGATTTTTCGACATTTTGATTGACGCTTTTTTAGTGAACTACTATAACCAGCTGAAAAAATAATGTATCTAGTGCCAAAGGTGTATGTAAATAAAACATACTGCATCGTGTTAATATTCTGCCTATGCTTGTACATCCTCAATTTGACCCCATTATTTTTCAACTGGGCTCGCTGGCCGTGCGCTGGTATGGTCTTATGTATCTGTGTGGATTTGTCGCATTCTGGTATTTGGGATGCCGTCGTGCACGTAAGCCAAATAGTTTCATCAATCCGGATCAGGTGGGTGACTTTCTATTTTATGCCGTACTCGGAGTGGTTATTGGTGGGCGGGTCGGATCCGTCATTTTTTATAATTTTGACCGATTCATTGCAGACCCAATCTATCTTTTTAGTATCTGGCAGGGTGGAATGAGTTTTCATGGTGGCTTAGTGGGCGTGCTCGTCACCATATGGATTTATCAAAAAAAAAGAAATTGGGGATTCTTTCGTCTGGCAGATTTTATCGCGCCCCTGGTGCCCCTGGGTTTGGGATTTGGACGTATAGGAAATTTTATTAATGGTGAATTATGGGGAAGGCCTACCGATCTGGCGTGGGGAATGATTTTTCCACAGGTAGATAATATAGCGCGTCATCCTTCGCAACTGTATCAGGCCGCACTGGAAGGTCTGACCATGTTTATTATTCTGTGGGTTTATGCGGCGAAGCCGCGTTTGGCGGGATCGGTGTCAGGCTGGTTTCTGATATTATATGGTGCGTTTCGGGTTGTTGTTGAATTTGCGCGTGAGCCGGACGAAAACATAGGGTTTATTGCTTTTGGCTGGCTGACGATGGGGCAGTTACTGAGTTTGCCGATGATAATGGCTGGCATGCTTTTACTATGGTTGGCTAATAAAAGAGTGTTTGAGAAAACTTCATGAAGCAGTATTTAACTTTACTGGAACATGTATTGACGCAGGGCGTCGAACAACGGGATCGTACTGGTACTGGTACGCTTTCCGTATTCGGTTACCAGATGCGCTTTGATCTGGCGGAAGGATTTCCTTTGCTGACGACTAAAAAGCTGCATACCAAATCTATTATCCATGAGCTGCTTTGGTTTTTACGTGGTGAAACCAATGTTAAGTCATTGCAGGAGGTGGGTGTTAGTATCTGGAATGAGTGGGCAGACGAACAGGGTGAACTCGGACCTGTGTATGGGTCGCAATGGAGGGCCTGGCCGACTGCAGATGGAAAATCGGTTGATCAAATTAGTCATTTGATCGAACAGATCAAAACGAATCCTTACTCACGGCGGCATATCATTAGTGCGTGGAATGTAGGAGAAATTGATAACATGGCGTTGCCTCCCTGTCATACCATGTTTCAGTTTTACGTGGCGCAAGGGAAACTCTCCTGTCAATTATATCAACGTAGCGCTGATGTGTTCCTCGGTGTTCCGTTTAATATTGCTTCTTATGCATTGTTATTGATTATGGTGGCTAATGTGACACAGCTCGAGCCGGGCGAGTTTGTGCATACCTTTGGTGATGTGCATTTATATAAAAATCATATCGAACAAGCCAGACTGCAATTAAAAAGAACACCATATACACTGCCAAAGTTGGAAATTTTAAATAAAGTTGATTCAATTTTTGATTTCAAGTTCGAAGACTTTACGATAAAAAACTATCAGTCACATCCACATATCTCGGCACCTGTGGCCGTATGACAAAGATTGCCCTTATTGTAGCCGTCGCGGATAATAATGTGATTGGCGCGGGAAATAGCATTCCCTGGTATTGTCCTGCAGACCTGCAGTATTTCAAGAAAACCACTCTGGGTTCGCCGGTGTTAATGGGTCGTATGACCTATGAATCACTTAAAATTAAGCCTTTGCCTAGTCGTCAGAACATTGTCGTTTCGCGCGATAAAACGCTGATATGTGATGGCTGTGATGTTGTATCCAGTCTTGAAGAGGGCCTGGAATTATCCCGTGATGAAGAAACCCTGTTTGTCATCGGCGGAGCCAATATCTATCAACAGTCTATACAACTGGCGGATGAACTTTATATCACTTATGTCGATGTCAAGGTAGAAGGTGACCGGTTTTTCCCCGTATTGGATTTATCCGAGTGGGAATTGGTGCGCGAGCAACATTACCTGGCGGATGATAATAATCCTCACCATATGAAATTTAAATTTTTTACTCGTCGAAAGTGATTTTCATTTTTGCAGCACAGTCAATTTGATACAAGGTGACGGATTGCTGGTCCAGACGTGCTGCAGTTAGTTGCCCGCCCCACAAACAGCCGGTATCCAGTCCCAGTAGATTATTCGTCTGTTTTAAGCCTACAGCCGACCAGTGACCAAACACGATATTTAAGTTCTCTGATTTTCTGGGTACGTCAAACCAGGCACGCAAAGGCTGCTCCTGCCCATTGAGTGGACCTTTGTATTTGAAGTCCATTTTCCCTTGATGATCGCATAAACGCAGTCGAGTAAAGGCATTTAATATTACTCGTCTGCGATCCTGCCCTTGCAAGGCAGGGCTCCATTGATTGGGTGTATCACCATAAGCATGTTTGAGGAAGTCTACATAGTCAGGGCTTTGTAATTGCGCCTCAACTTCACTGGCACATTGCTGAGCAGTGTTTAAATCCCATTGTGGCAGCAATCCGGCATGAACCATTAACCAATTTAGCTGGGCGTCAAAATGCAATAAGGGCTGGAAGCGTAACCAGTTGATAATTTCGTCGACCTGTTCGTGCTGAAGAATCTGATTTAAAGAACTTTTGGGTTTGCAGTGTTCAATGCCTGCGTGGCAAGCAAGCAAATGGATATCATGATTACCCAATACACATCTGACTGAAGTGCCTAACGAACGAACGAACTGAATTGTTTGCAGGGACTGTGGACCACGGTTGACCAGATCTCCCACAAACCAGAGTTGGTCATTGTCAGGATCAAAGTGAATGGCTTGCAAGAGTTGCTGTAGTTCATCTAAGCAACCTTGCAAGTCGCCAATTGCATAGACGGCCATAGGCGAGTAAATCTCAGTGTTTGTGTCTGCTAACTAATGTAGCACGCGAGGGGCGGATAATGTAAAAAGTTCTATTTGAGCGTCAAATTCCGTACCATCATCGGCCTGCATCAGATAACTGCCATGCATAGTGCCAACAGGAGTCTCAAGCATTGTTCCGCTAGTGTATTGAAAGCCTTCACCTGGTTTTAGATTAGGTTGTTCTCCGACCACGCCATCGCCACGTACTTCCCGAGTCTTTCCATTTGAATCGGTAATAATCCAGTGTCGTGTCAAAAGCTTCGCAGGAATACCACCATTATTCTGAATAGTGACCGTGTAGGCGAAGACATAACGATCGTCCGAAGTGTCCGATTGAGATTCAAGATAGGTCGTGTCAACACTGACTTTAATGTTATAGGGCGCTAAATCATCCATGCGTGCATTATGCCGTAGTCTGATAAAAATATCTTTGATGTTTGTTGCAGAAATCTTTTATGCTTTGTTTGAGGGTGGACAGGCTTTTGCGAGAGTTATTAGATCATTGATACACAGGTCCTGGGGTCGTATGCCAGGATCCAGGCCAATTGCTTTAATCTGATCCGCACTGAGAATTTTCTTGAGATTATTCGACAGTGTTTTGCGTGGTTGAGAAAAGCATGCTTGTACAATGTTTTTATAGTCTGATTCCAGTTCTGTTGGTACCAGTGGCTGAGGATGGGGTTGCAGGCGAATAAAAGCGGACATCACCTTGGGCGCAGGAGAGAAACTTTCAGCGGGAACATTCAGTAGTGGTTGTACTATACATTTAGACTGAACCATGGCCGACAGTCTGCCAAAATTCCTGTTGCCTCTATGTGCGCTGATTCTGTCTACCACCTCTTTCTGCAGCATAAAGTGCATGTCAGTAATTGAAGGCAGTTGATCGAGCAAATGAAATATCAAAGGCGTGGAAATATTATATGGCAGATTTCCAACAATGCGGCGAGGTTGATCAGGACTTGTAAAGTCAAACTTCAACGCATCCTGCGCATGTACCACTACTGTTTTATTTGCCGTATTTAATTGATGAAGCTGTTCAATTAAATCGCGGTCCAGTTCAACGACTTCCAGATGATCAACTTTGCTTAACAGAGGTTTTGTCAGGGCGCCCAAACCCGGACCTATTTCCAGAATTTTGTCAGTGCTTTTGGGTGCAATTGCTAAAACCAGAGATCGAATAATGGTAGGGTTAACCAGAAAATTTTGACCGAACCGTTTGCGAGCACGGTGCATTTAATTTTGCCAACTGTTAATCATAAAGCGCATCAAAATGCTTCGCTGGGCTGGCTGAATTGCTCTAAGTTTGGGTTTATTTTCAAATGGCTATTCGTCTAAGGCCTTTTGTGTGACATTCAGCGGTTCCATCTGTAGGGTTTTGTCCACTGGAATGGCATAAGTGCCCATTAAATTATATTCATCACTGTTTTCTATTTTAGTTAACGCCAGTGTGATGACTAGTTGGGGATGATAGAGTAATAACATCTCGTGTGGCAGTAGTGATTTGGAAGTAGTCGAATCTGTTATCAATGCCAGATCGACATTCAAGCCACTGGAAATCTGAACAGACAGTTCACGCAGAACACTTAGTGGTGTGGCACTTTCAGCCAGACTTACTCTGCCCAGATAAGAAATACCCACTGCTTCAGTATCCTTGAGATTTTCTATTGCACGCAGCGTTGGTTCTAGTGGCCTGATGTTAAACGTGGCAATATCACCATCCAGAATAGTGAAATCATCGCTGGAAACCAGTTCAATGGATTTGCTTGTTTCTCCAGTTTCTTCTTCAGCCAGGATTGCGCTTGAATATGTAACCAGGGTAAAGCAAATAAAAAAAACAAACTTCATAAGATCAGACAACTTTTTCTGCTCCATAATAAATTGATTCAATATTTAAAATTACCGCGCCTACCCCGGCAAACTTGGGATCCAGCCACGCTTTCATATCGTCGTAGATCGGGCCTTCTGTATAATATTCAAGAGAGCCTTTTATCTGGTAGGCTTCCCTTTCGGGTGCGATCATTAATAACGATCCGCGGCTCCCTGACTGAATATTTTCCAGCGTCTTGCAGAAAAAGTTATTGGCTATAAGAACACGCTGATCATCGAGTTTTTTCACATACAATACCCACACTGAATTGGGTTCGCCGCTTCTGCTGACGGTAGTGAATATCATGCGCGGTTCTCGTTGTTCCCATGCGTCCAGAAAAGCTTGTGGTAATGTACTCATAAGGCACCCTTAGTGGCTGATGGTTTGTGAAACAGAAAAAGCGCCTCGAATGTCACCTGCAGAGAATCCTGTGGCCTGATCATTGGGATAATCTTGCGCTAGTTTTTCGATAAGTTCATTGCTCATGTTTTGTTTATCCCCATGACAGGTCAGGCATAATGCCTGAGCGGGAATAGCGCGCATCATTCTGTAAGTGGTTTTATCATCTTGTTTAAGCTCTTCGCTGTAAACCAGTTCCTGTATTGGAGTGCCCGCAGAAAGTTTTTCTTCAAAAGTATTGAGTACTTTTAACTCCCAAGTGTCGGCGGCATTGTCAGGATTGCGCACGCGTAAACTGGTACGTCTGATTTTAATCTCATCGTCCGAGTTTAACTGTTGAGTGATTTCAGGTGCCTTAAGTTTGCAGTTTGCAACAGCGACAACTGGACCGCCATTTTGCATGGAAGTGCTTAGTTCTTTTTTTAGATTAGTTGCAAGTGCTTTTATCTTTTGGGAAGCCGCGTTTTCGAAATCCATGAGTTCTGGAGATTTAGTATCTGCACAGGAAATGCATGAGGTTATTATCAGGCCAGTCAACCAGAGTCTGGCGAAATTATGTAAGTTTATAGCGAGCATTTTATTATTCCTTTATCGAATACTGGCAACCTGTGTACGTGCCAGTTCTACCGCGGCAAGCAAACTGCCGGCATCACTTTTTCCTGTTCCGGCAAGATCAAGCGCAGTTCCGTGATCCACTGAGGTGCGCACAATTGGTAGACCCAGGGTCGTATTTACCGCATTACCGAAACCAATGTATTTTAAGGTTGGCAGGCCCTGGTCATGATACATGGCTAAAACAGCATCCACCGATTGTAGCTGTTTTGGAGTAAAGATAGTATCTGCCGGATACGGGCCGCTGACATTTACACCGCTACCTTTTAGCTGGCGGAGTGTGGGTTGGATAATTGCAATTTCCTCAGTCCCCAGGTGACCTTGTTCGCCGGCATGTGGATTAAGACCACATACACCAATGCGTGGATGTTTAATTCCAAATTTGCTTTTTAAGTCCTGGTCAAGAATTGTAATGATGCGGGTCAGAAGTTCTTCAGTAATTGCTGCTGGAACTTCGCTGAGTGGTAGATGAGTCGTAGCCAATGCGACGCGTACTTGCCCTGCGACCAGTAACATCACTACTTCGGATTGTGTCTGCTGTGCGAGATATTCTGTATGTCCGGTGAAAGGAATACCAGCATCATTGATAATGCCTTTATGTAAAGGGGCAGTCACCATGGCTGAATACTCATTTGCCGAGATGCCCCTGAGGGCTTCATCCAGGCAGTTCAATACGTACTTTGAGTTGTTTGCATTAAGCTGTCCGTGGGATACCTTTTCTGCCACAGGAATATGTTTAACCCAAAGCTGTCTGGGTGATTTTGCCGGGTGGTCACAAAGTTCTACGTCAATATTTAGTAGAGTTGCACGATTTGAAAGCTCCTGTGCATCACCAATAACAATGCAATCGGAGAGCTGAGCAACCGATTGAAGGATGATGTCAAAACCAATGCCGGCAGGTTCACCGGCTGTAATTGCAAGCGCTTTGTTTCCCATTCGATGCGTATAACCTGAGTCGATCAGGATTCCGGGTTAAGTCGATTTTCAATGTAACTTTCATCACGCAGTTGACGTAACCATAATTCTGTTTCTTCACTTAATTTGCGCTGGCTAATAAAATCGCGTGCCTGATTACGGCGGGCTTCTTCTGAATTGTCATGTTTGCGTCTGTCAGTAACTTGCAAAATGTGCCAGCCAAAGCGACTTTTAAAGGGCTCGCTGATTTCATTTAAAGGAATGGTTTCAACCACTTCTCTAAAAGTCGGGTCAAACACGCTGGGCGCAGTCCAGCCCAGTTCACCACCTTTGGTGGCACTGCCCGGATCTTCCGAATGCGCGTGAGCCAGCTCGGCAAAGTCTTCACCGTTGAGTATGCGAGAGCGTAACGATTGTAAATCCCGTTTAACCTGATCATCAGATTTGACCGCGTTAGCGCGTATCAGAATATGACGTGAAAGCACCTGTTCCACCATGACACGGTCATTACCGCGCATATCCAGAATTCTGAAAATATGAAATCCACTACTGCTGCGTAAAGGCTCACTGATGTCACCAGGTTTCATATTGGCAAGGTGTCGCGAAAAAACGCCTGGCAGCTGACTTTGATTGCGCCAGCCCAAGTCGCCGCCTTCCAGCGCGTCCTGTGCCTGAGAGTTGGCAATGGCCAGTTGAGTGAAGCTTTCTCCTTCCAGTGCACGTTTATGAAGGTTATCAATTTTGCTTTTAGCGGTTTCGATATCCTTGGGCGTGGGATCCTGAGGAAGCTGAATCAGGATGTGGGCGATTCGGTATTCGGTATTGGCATCCAGTTCATCCTGCTGACTTTCCAGCAGCGTATCAATTTCACTGGGTGAAACCTGAATGTCGGATTCTACGGCGCGTCTGATGACCTGGCCGATAGTCATTTCTGTCCGTACCTGATTACGGAACGCCACATAGTCTATGCCCTGTCTGAGTAAGGCTTCACGAAATTCTTCCAGGCTCAACTGATTGCGTTCTGCCAGATTGCGCATCGCCTGATCCAAAGAGACATCATCAATCGTGATACCACGACGCTGTCCCCATTCCACTTGCAGTCGCTCAATGATCATTCGCTGCAGTACCTGTTCGGCTAGTGAGGCTTCGTCAGGTAGATTGGCCTGGCCTCCGGCTTGTGCCTTGATCACGTTGATACGTTCTCTGAGTTCGCTGGCGGTGATCACGTCGCTTTCAACCACCGCGACGATATGATCCAGAAGGACACTGGCCTGTGTTGAATGCAAAGTGCTCCAGAGCAATAAACAAATAGCAGAAATTTGTTTTAAGACATTAATATTTGAGTGTGTTGCGATCTTCATAGCCTCTGATGTTCCGTTCTAATTGTTCAGTGATAGGCGCGCCTAACGAGGTCAGTCCTTTTAGCGTTAACTGAATTTCAATACTATTGGTAAAGTCGCCTTCACTGTCGTTGGTAAAGCGGCGAGCAGCTACACTGAGTTTCCAGCAGCAGGTGTCATATTCCACACCGCCGAGCAAATCCAGATCGCGCTTATCCTTCAAGTCATAATTCCAACGGCCCACTGCGCGCCATTGCTCGCTGACCGGGTAGATAAATGAAATATCCGACTGCGAGAAATCCTCTCGACGATAACGGTACCCAATATTAAACACAAAGTTATTGCTGCTTCGGTACTGAATGCCTGCATTAGTTCGATTGAATTCTTCTTCCTGAGGGTCCCAAAGTGCGGCGGCAATCGCGTTCCAGCGATCATTCAGGCTGATTTTCAGTTCACCCGCCAGATTTGAAAATGTGTCATCATCGTCTTCGCTGTTATTGATAGTGACATCCCGATCCCTGAAATAAAATATTTGTCCCAAGCTGGCACGAAGAATTTCATCACCTGTATTCTGATTCAGGTAACGTGTGGTGACTGCGGCAGTGAGTTGATTGGCATCACCAATACGGTCACGTCCGGAAAAACGATTATCGCGAAATAACTGGGAAAAACTGAATTCGTATTCTCCGCTGTCAAAGATTGGCATGTCCTCCTGATTTCTCTCAGGGGTATACAAATAATAAAGGCGAGGTTCCAGCGTTTGACGCATATGGCTGCGGCTGGTTTCTCTTTCAAATATAAGTCCGCCATCGAGAGAAAAGCTGGGTAATGTACGCGAGGGGTTATTATGATTGTCTGAGCTGGAGAGGTCGTAAGTCGTATGCATTAAGCGCATGGACGGAACAAAGAAATATCCAGGGGTTGTCCAGGGTCGCGATATTTCACTAGACAGGTGCAGACGGTCGCCGTCAATGCGATAATCATGGTCAAAGCTTGCCCACTCATTATTGGAACTGAATTCCAGTCCGGCCGGCAGGTGGGTAAATGAATTGCCTATGCGTATCAGAGGCAATTGCTTGTAAGGATCATTTTCAGGCGGCCTGGTGTCATCAACAATTTGAAATTGCCGCATTCGGGCCAGTCCGTACCAGCGGCCTCCAAAATGGCTGGCCGAATACCATAGGTCACCGCGACGCTCCAGGCGTTGTGTACTGGTCACGCCTATCGAGTCACCCAGGTCCTCAAAGTAGTTGTCGTCAGAAGCATTGTTGTAAAGCAGTTCTCCTCTAAGATGATCGGTAAAGAAATGCTGGTGTTCCAGTGATACCAGATAGCGGTCTTCCTCATATTCTTTGTCGTCCAGGAACTGCAAGTTTAGCTCGCCAAAGTTATCGTCATTCAGATAACGTCCATTGGCGCCCAGCTGAACGCCTCTTTTGGAAAGATAACGTGGAGTAAACAGGGCATCTCGGTGAGGCGCAATGTTCCAGTAAAACGGTGTCTCAATATCAACACCTGAACTGCTGCTACGACCAAAAACAGGCGCCAGAAATCCGGTTTTTCTTTCATCGTTAAGCGGGAAACTCATCCAGGGTGTATAAAAGAAAGGTACACCTTTAAATTTGGCGGTGACATGTTTTGCATAACCCACCCCTTTTTCACGATCCAGAGTGGCCTTTTTTGCCTTGAGTTCCCAATCGCGATCCTCAAAGTCACAGGTCGAGTAAGTCGTATTTTCAAGTTTTACTACATCCTGTGAAACGCGTTCTGCCTCGTCTGCAGTACCGCTGCCGTGTGAAGGGTGATACCAGTATCGAACGTTTTCCGCTTTGGCGGTTTCGTCTTCTGTCCAGTAATCCACTCTTTCAGAAGTGATATCAAGATCAGGATCTCTGAGTAGCACATTACCCGTGGCGACTGCTTTTTTTTCTTTTTCCGAATACTGTACGCGGTCTGCGTGCACATCCTGATCGATTCGAAACAAGTGTACACGTTGGTTATCATCATCGGTTACCTGATCAGGACTGGTAGGACTGGGGGCTGGTCTGTATTGGCTTGGCTGTCGGCCGCATTGGCGCCATTGGGAATCGTCCGCAATCAGGCTGCCACAGCAAACGCATAAACAAGTGAAAATCAGGGCGCGCAGGTGCATGTAGTTTCTTATTTTTTATTAGTGGTAAATATAATGACTTATTCGGATTGACTTAAACTTATGGTTGTTAATTAATGTCAAACCAACTTGGGCACGTTCAAAATCGTGAAGCAAACACTTAAGGAACATAGCGACGTCAATGGGCAGGATTATAAAGCATAAACGACAAGAAGGTGCTGTTTTGCCACAGTTGGGTTTGATAGCGACTATCGTGGTTATAGCCATATTTATTGTATGGCTTTTAATCTGGACCAAGCCCGAGCCACAGGCAAAGTTACAGCAACTGGTGCCTGTGAAAGTCTCTCTGGTTGAAGTGGAGGATCGTGTTGTACAGCCATTTGAGCAAGTAACCGGAAGATTGCAGCCGGTCAAGTCTGTGCAGATTCGGTTTGAAGTGGCAGGCAAAGTGGTGCAGCGAAAAATTGAACCTGGTGAAAAAGTAGACGCCGGCGACATAATGATGAAACTGGAGGATGCAGATTTTCGTGATCAGCTACAACAAGTGGATGCGGAACTGTTAATCGAACAGCAAGGTGCTCGGCGTGACAGGGATTTGCTGAAATATGCTCAAAATAACCTCATACTTCAGCAGCAGGAAGTGCAAAGATTAGAGAGATTGGTAGCAAAAAGTCTGATAGCACAGTCTCAGTTGGATACTGCGCGTCAACGTGTACTGGATTTGCAGTCTGAAGTGGCGAGGCTGGAGTATTCCGTAGCGACCAACAGTGCACGTGTTCAAATGAAAACTGCGCAACGGGATATCGTCCAGCGAGATCTTGATAGGACCACGCTAACCGCTCCTTTTGCTGGTGTTATAAATGAAGTGCTAATTGATGAAGGTGATTATGTAAATGCCAATCAGATTGCACTCACCCTGGTGGATACCAGTGAGTTCGACATTCAATTAGACGTTCAGGGTGAAGTGCTGGCGCAGTTGCGACTTCAGCAAGTGGTCGATGTGTTAATTAATGACTGGATTGGAAAGGGAACTATTATTGCCCTACAACCAGATCCTGATGTGAATACCAATACGCATCGAGTGCGTGTTCGAGTGCCGAATAATGACTTGCATGCAGGGACACTGGCGATAGTGTCACTTCCTTTATCAGAGCGTGTCCGATCTATGTTGATACCTATCTCTGCTGTGCTAAATCAGCATGGTAAGGCCTATGTGTATGGCGTGGATGATGATGTGATTAAAAAAATACCCGTGCAACTGGGGCGACGTATTGATAACAATGTCGTTGTGCTCAAGGGTATAACAGTGGGCGAAAAAATTATCGCGCGTGATGTCAGTTCTCTGGTAGATAATCAACAAGTTACAACTGAATAAATCATACGCATTATGTCTATTGTTCAGTTCTCCATTCGAAACGGACTCATCGTTAATCTGCTTTTGCTGGTCGTTGTAGTGGCGGGAATTTTATCCTGGCGCAGCATGCCGCAGGAAATGTTTCCCATCGTTGATCTTGATCTGGTCAGAATTGTCACTGAATACGAAGGTGCGCCACCAGAAGAAGTTGAAAAACAGATTACGGTACTGATTGAAGAGGAAGTGGAAACCCTGCCAGATGTTGATGTGGTGACATCTGAAAGCTCGGAAGGACTCTCCAAGATTGAGATCAAATTAAAGTCGGATGTTGATGTTGATGATTTTCTGCGTGAAGTACGCTCAGTAGTCGATGCCATTGACGACTTGCCGGTACAGGCAGAAACACCGGAAATTAGTCGCCTGAAAACACGTTTTCCTGTCATCAGTGTCACTTTGTATGGATCTGTCGAGCCAGGAATTCTATATGACACGGCAGATGATGTGCGGCGCGAATTACTGGGATTGCCGGGAGTGGCCAGTGTCGGCATCGCGGGTGATCAGGAATGGGAGCTGTGGGTGATTGTGGATCCACACGAAATGGCGGCGCGCAATGTCACACTGACCGAAGTGCAAAATGCACTAACAGGAAATTTGCAGGACTTGCCTGGCGGTTCTTTACAGGCCGAAGAGGGAGATATTTTATTGCGTGGAATGGGGGTTGCTCCAAATGCGCGCGAAGTGGGAAATTTGGTTTTACGTAGTAACACTGGTGGCGGCCAGCTGACATTATCAGAAGTTGCCGAAATTGATTTGCGTCTGGAAGAGGCCAAATCAATTGGTCGATTTAATGGAGAAGCCTCGGTCAATTTAACTGTCACCAAAACAGCTCGGGCTTCCACTATTGACGTGGCTGAAGAAGTAAAATCCTACACATCAGAACTGCAAAAAAAACTTCCGCCAGGAATGAAAGTTGGTCTGTTTAGTGATTTGTCAGTTTATGTCAAGAATCGCCTGGAAACTGTCATATCGTCGGGCGTGGTGGGCCTGGTGCTGGTGCTGGTGTCGCTTTATGTGTTTTTAAATTTTCGAGTGGCGTTTATCACTGCATTAGGCATACCTGTGTCTTTTCTGGTGGCCATTATATTGATCCATTATCTGGGCTATACCATTAATATGATTTCATTGTTTGCATTTTTAATTGCGCTGGGAATGATTGTTGATGATGCAATTATTGTGACGGAAAATGTTTATCGGCACATGGAAAACGGAGTGGATCGCTTTCAGGCGGCACTGATTGGCGGTAAGGAAGTGTTTTGGCCAGTGGTGGCCTCAACATGTACTACTGTCGCAGCATTCATTCCCATGTTTGGTGTAAGTGGTACGTTGGGGAAATTTATCGAAGTGATTCCGGTCGTAGTGAGTGCGGCATTATTAGGCTCTCTATTGGAAGCGTTTTTAATTTTACCAACGCATTCCGCAGAGTTTCTTCGTGTCAAGAAAAAAGCATATAAAGCGAATCCCTTCTGGGGAAAGGCATTAAAAAAATATTTATCGTTACTCAAATGGGCTCTGAATAACCGTTATGTCGTGTCAACGATGACAATAGCTGTGTTGTCAGTCATATTAACTTATGCGCAAACCAGGTTGCCGTATAATCAATTTGGCAATGTTGAAATCGGTCAGTTTTTTATCAATATTGAAGCGCCCAATACTTACAGTGTTGAAGATTCAACAGAGCTGGCTAAGCAGGTAGAAGGGAAAATTATTTCTGTTTTACAGCCGGGTGAACTTAAAACCATGCTGACCAATGTCGGTGTTATTCTGGTTGACTTTAACCGCCTAAAAACAGGCAGCCATTATGTGCAGGTAATTATTGATCTGGAAAAGCTGGCGCCAAAAACCATAATTGAAAAATATATTTCTCCACTGGTGAATCTGAAGTTTAAAACGGAAGGAACTCGTACACGTAACACTGAAGATATTATCGAAAAGATCCGTGCAGAAATACAAAGTGTTGCAGGTGTGCAACGTTTTTCAATACTACGCCCTCAGGGAGGTCCATCAGGTGCGGATATAGAAGTAGGTGTTGTTGGTGACAATATCGATGAGTTAATAGAAGAATCCACCCGCATAGGCGATTTTTTAAAGCGACTCCCAGGAGTGAATGATGTCAGACAGGATCTGGAACCAGGGAAACTTGAGTATCAATACACATTAAATGAACGCGGTCGCAACCTGGGCCTGACTCAGGCGAAATTGTCCAATGCAGTACGTACCGGGTTTGTAGGGCTTGAGGTGACACATGTGAACTGGAAAGATGACCGTTATCCGGTGCGTGTCATTTATCCTGATGCGCTTCGTAAAAACGGAAACAGTCTAAGCAGTCTGCCTATCACACTGGAAGGGGGGAGAACAGTTTATCTCGGGGAAGTAGCAGATATCACTCTGGGCCGAGGTCTGGGTACGATATTGCGTAGGGATGCGCAACGTCTTGCGATAGTGACTGCTGAAGTTGATCTTGAAGTGACAACACCGTTGAAAGTAAATGATATTATCGCGCTGGAGTTTTCCGAGTTGATGAAGCATAAATCCAAGAACAGACTATTGTTTCTGGGTGAGAAAAAAGAAGCCAATGATTCCTTTAACGACATGCTTAATGCATTGATTATTTCTCTGGCGGTTATATTCTTTATTCTGGCTGCCTTGTTTAAATCTATTTTGGATCCCTTTGTGATTATGCTGGCCATCCCGTTTGCTATCGTAGGTGTTGTGATAGGGCACATTATCTTTGGCTATAATTTGCAGTTTCTGTCGATGATAGGCTTCCTAGCCTTGACGGGTATTGTGGTTAACGATTCATTAATTCTTGTCGATTTTGCTAAAAAACAAAGAGCCCAGGGGGCGGAATGTTTTGATGCGGTAATGGAAGCAGGTCGAGTGAGAATTCGACCTATCATGCTAACCACTATCACCACGTTTTTAGGTATTTCTCCGCTGATATTTTTTGCCAGCGGACAAACTGCCTTTTTATCGCCCATGGCGGTAAGCCTAGGCTTTGGTTTAATCTTTGCAACATTGCTAATCCTGGTGGTTGTACCATGTTTTTATATGGTATTGGATGATCTAAGACGAGTCACTTACGAACGAATAGTGAATCATTAAAGCTGATTTCTAAGTAATGTTATTCTTTCAATTCCTATTTAAGCTGATAGTATTAAGCCGATATTTTAAAGAAGGCTGTGATGAAACTTACCTCCAAAGAATTTAGAGCATTAGAAAATAAAGCTATTACCTTGTTGGGTATGTCCGGCGTAGGCAAAACAACGCTGGCTAATAAGCTGGATCAAAAAAAGTGGTTTCATTATTCTGGCGATTATCGGATCGGAACCAAATATCTGGAAGAAGCGATTCTGGATAATATTAAAGAGAAAGCCATGAAAGTGGATTTTCTGGCAGATTTGCTTAGAACAGATTCAATTTACATATGTAGCAATATTACGGTAAACAATCTGGATCCGGTGTCTACGTTTTTGGGAAAAGTAGGTAATCAGGAACAAGGTGGCCTTGAATTGCATGAATTTAAAAGACGACAAGGCCTGCATCATAAGGCAGAAGTCTCTGCCATGATGGATGTACCTGAATTCATCCGTAAAGCAAAAAATATTTATGGCTATCCAAATTTTCTAAATGATGCTGGTGGAAGTCTGTGTGAGCTGAATGATCCTGCCGTATTTGATATTTTGTCTAAGCATACTTTAATACTATATATCTGTGCTGATGAAGAGCATGAACAGATGTTATGTGAACGTGCTGTTAGTCATCCCAAGCCGCTTTATTTTCAGGAGCGGTTTCTGGATAAACATTTGGATATTTTTATGAAAGAACATAGTTTATCGAGTGTAGATCAGATTAATCCAGATAAATTTGGTAGCTGGGTATTTCCTAAATTGCTTGAGCATCGAAAGCCGTTATATAAATCCATTGCAAATAAATATGGATATACTGTTAGTTTGCATGACATACAACATGTACGTGGTGAAAATGACTTTGTAGATCTGATTTGTCAGGCAATCGATCGTTCATAGTTTAAGTATTTCCTACATTGGCATTAATACAACATAATAATCTGCCTAGTATTGAGCGTATGCGTTCAGAGGGCATCGAAGTGCGCATGCCTGATGAGGCAGATGCCGCGTTGCCAAATATAAAAATCGGTTTTCTTAATATGATGCCAGATGCCGCATTGGCGGCTACTGAACGGCAGTTTTTGCGCTTGGTGTCAGCGTATACCAATGTGAATTGTTATTTTTATCCATTTGAGATAACTGGCGTTGAGCGTTCAGAGCAAACTCGTCTGCATACAGATGAATACTATCTTGATTTTAATGCATTACAGAATTTGCAGATTGATGCATTGGTTGTAACCGGAGCCAATGTGTCCCAGCCATTGTTGCAGAATGAACCCTTCTGGGAAGAGTTGATAAAAGTACTGAGTTGGGCGCGAAGTAAAGTGCGTTCGAGTTTGTGTTCCTGTCTGGCAACGCACGCCGCGGTTAAAGTTTTTTATGACGTGGATCGAAAGCATATGGGGGATAAATGCTGGGGTGTATTCTCACATGACATTATGTTGAAGAAACATCTGTTGTTAAAAAATGTGAATAGTCCAATCATGATGTGTCATTCGCGCTTTAATGATATCTCACAAAAAGATTTTGAAAAACACGATGTGGATGTGCTCATAGGCAGCCAGCAGGCGGGTGTGCAGCTTGCGTGTGAAAAAGATATGAAGGTTGTCTATTTTCAGGGACACCCCGAATACGATGATATCAGTCTGTTAAAGGAATATAAGCGCGAAATTATTCGATTTATTTCCAGACAAAGAAGCGACTACCCTCCTATGCCGGAAAGCTATTTTGATCCTTCCTTGGAAGCAGCTATTGAAAAATATCGTCAGCAGGTTTGTTCGGCAAGTGATTATAAGGGTCTGCTGGAATTGTTTCCTGAAAGTGAATTAATGCGCAGGCTGGACAATCCGTGGAAGCACTCAGCCCAAACTATATTTGCTAACTGGATTGAGTGGCTTCTCAGCGAGCCTGAATTGTCTGCCTAACACCAATAAGGCTGATATAAACAGCCATACCGCGGCCGGTACCGGAACGGGTGCGGCACTGATGAATCTAAAAGAACCCTGTTCTCCGGGCGTGCCCAGATCGCCTAGTCCGTAGGTTGAATTCTCGGTTAGCTGATAGTGCGATTAATCCGGATTGATCAGTTGAAAAACGAGTTCCGCACTTGCTCCAGCCGAACCAAATGGCAGGCCGGTATAGTTCAAACGCGCGATTTCATTTCCATTATCAGAAAGTACAATCTGGTCAGTCGTGTTACCCAGAGAAAAATTGTTATACACATAATCTGCTAAATATCCGCCGTTACTTATGCTGTCACCATTATGGCCAAAAACAAAATATGCACCCGGGGCTATCAGCAAACTGTTGCTACTATTTATTTGATGTGTATTGCTTCCATCATCACTAATGGTGAGGCGATTCAGGTCAATGCTATTGCTGGATTGGTTAAAAATTTCAAACCATTCGCCGTTTGTGTCACTGACAGCCGTAGGGTTAGCCATGACCTCGGTAATGAGCAAGTCACCTGGTTGTATGGTGGTGGCATGTGCAGTAGCACAGAAGCATAAAACTATAATGATTAAGGTGTGACGTATTTTGTTCAGCATGATGTGTTCCCTGATATTTTCTTATGAAATGGAAGATGTCTGAACAAATCATCTGTATATCAACCGATTTTTTCAATGATGATTGTGCGGATCCGCACGAAGTGCAAATCAATCATCATACTGCGTGTTGCCAGATAGATGATTGATGTGCACGGGGAGGCTTAGCACAGATAGCAGGTGATGTATCGATTCTGATATTAATACCGGATACTGAATATTTCTGTAATGCCTAGAGGCTAAAAATTTTTGATATTTAAAGTAATGGCGCAATCACTAAACTCACAATCGCCATCACGTTAATTAAAATATTCATTGAAGGGCCGGAAGTGTCTTTAAAGGGATCACCCACGGTGTCCCCGACGACCACGGCTTTATGTACCTCAGACCCTTTGCCTCCCAGATAGCCTTTTTCGACATATTTTTTGGCATTGTCCCAAGCGCCGCCTGAATTGGCCATCATCAATGCTAATAAAACACAGCAGAGTAAGGCGCCCCCCAGCATGCCCCCCAGTGCTTGAGGTCCTAGACCAAAACCTACTAACACGGGTGCAATGACGGCCAGGCATCCTGGCAATACCATTTTCTTTAATGCTGCCGTTGTGGCGATATTTATGCAACGTACCGTGTCGGGTTTGGCGGTGCCCTGAAGCAAACCAGGAATTTCTTTGAATTGACGACGGATTTCTTTAATCATGGAAAAAGCGGCATCGCCGACCGCAGTCATGGTCAATGAGGCAACAATAAACGGGAATACACCGCCAATAAACAACCCAATCAGCACGCGAGGTTCACGCAAATCCAGACTGATACTATTTCCATGCTTGTTTATCTCACTAATAAAAGCAGTGATGATGGCCAATGCCGCCAATGCGGCGGCACCTATAGCAAAGCCTTTTCCGATCGCGGCTGTGGTATTTCCAACCTCATCCAGGCTATCAGTAATGTCGCGTGTATTCTTTCCCAGATTGGCCATTTCAGCAATGCCACCAGCATTATCTGCAACCGGACCGTATGCATCGATGGCCATAGTAATTCCGACCGTTGCCAGCATGCCCACAGCGGCAATGCCCACGCCGTACAGGCTGGCCCATTCATTGGCAAAAAATATGATGGCGGCAATCGTCAGCACGGGAACCAATACGGACTGCATTCCTGTCGCCAGACCGGAAATCATCACTGTGGCGGGCCCGGTTTCTCCTCCGGCTGCAATTTTGCGCACCGGCGCGCCCCCTGTGTAGTATTCCGTCACCAGACCAATAATAATGCCGCCAACCGTTCCGCTGAGTACGGCTACCCACACACCCTTCGAGAGTGCCAGGTAATCAATGCAGAAATAAGCGGCGATAATAAAAAGCACGGCCGCAGAAAATGTTCCCAGACGAAGCGCATTGGTGGGGGCCATATTGACCTGAACTTTAACCAGAAGAATTCCCAGCAAGGAACAAATTAAACCCATTGATGCGAGTCCTAATGGTAAAAACATCAACGCTTCCTGTGGACCTAGATTATCCAATGTGCTGGTACCCAGAGTGGTTGCAATGGCAATGGTAGCGATAATGGATCCGCAATAGGATTCAAAAATGTCAGATCCCATGCCGGCGACATCGCCGACGTTGTCACCCACGTTATCTGCGATGACGCCAGGATTGCGCGGATCGTCTTCCGGAATGCCGGCTTCAACTTTACCCACCAGGTCCGCACCTACATCAGCACTTTTGGTGTAAATACCACCTCCCACACGGGAAAATAGCGCCACTGTTGAAGCCCCCATACCAAAGCCATGAATAATATGCGCGGTTTCCGGGTTTGAACCAAACAATATATATAAGAGTCCCAGCCCAAGCAGACCCATGGAAGCCACGGTCAGACCCATTATTGAGCCACCCAGAAACGCGATATCCAGCGCGGCATCCAGTCCTTTTTGATTGGCTGCAACGGTGGTTCTAACATTGGCGCGAGTAGCTGCGTGCATGCCGATGTAACCGGCGGCAGCGGAACACAGGGCGCCTAAAACGAATGCACCCGCGGTCATTGCACCCAGGTCTGAAAAGTAAATGGCCAGTGCGACAAGCAGTGCAAAAATAAACAATATGGAATATTCGCGGCGCATAAAGGCCATTGCGCCCAGGTGAATTTCATTGGCAATGTCTTTTACTCTACCTTCGCCGGGGGAGGCGCGTAACACCAAGCGAAAAATAATATAGGCGGCCAGTAGACCAAAAACACCCAAAGCAAAAGGTAATTGATGTAAAAACATGGTTAGTTAACTCCCGATAGTTAGAGTCGAATCCTGTACACTCCGCATAGAAGCATTGTGAATGCAAAGATCCGGACGATTTATTATTATTTTCACTAACTTTTTATCATCTACGCGGAACAGTATATAACGTATTGATATGCGACAGCCAATGAGTTCTATACTGATGACTGATTACTTACTTTTATTGATATGGCGCGTCGAGTAACGCTTAAAAATCTCAGACGGGAAACCCTTATTTTCAGGGAGCGGGCAGTATTGTCTGCCATGCTGGTTGCGGGGACTTTTATCATACTGTTAGCGCGTCTGTATGATTTGCAAATCACAAATTACACGCACTACCAAACATTATCTCATGATAATCGTGTACGTGTTTTTCCCGTACCACCCACACGTGGATTGATTCTGGACAGGAACGGGGAAGTCCTGGCCGATAATGCACCTAACTACCAATTGGTCGTAACGCCCTCACAGGTTAAAGACATGACGGGTTTGATAGAAAGTTTATCTGAGTTCATAGATATCAAAGAACATGAACTGGAACGCTTTAATAAAACCGTCAAGCGCATGCAGTCATTTCAGAAGGTACCACTCAAATTTAACTTAACAGAAGAGGAAGTGGCTAAATTTGCAGTCAATCAATATCGTTATTCTGGCGTTGAAATTACTGCACATTCGACACGTTATTATCCGCAGAAAAACAGTTTTGCACATGCGTTAGGTTATGTTGGGCGTATTAATGAAAGAGAACTGGGTATGCTGGACAAACAGAAATATCAGGGGACCAGTCATATAGGCAAAGTGGGCATTGAAAAACGATATGAAGAAACGTTGCACGGTGAGGTCGGTTACCAGCATGTAGAAATTAATGCTCAAGGGCGATCTCTGCGTGTTTTAAAGACACAGCCGTCTACCCCGGGAGCCGACATTCAGTTGTCATTAATTGCTCGCTTACAGGAAGTGGCACAGGATGCCTTGGGTGATGAAAGTGGTGCGATTGTTGCCATTGATCCCAATAATGGTGACGTGCTGGCATTTGTCAGTCAGCCCGATTATGACCCCAATTTATTCGTGAATGGTATTGGTCAGAATACTTACTCTGAGTTGCGTGATGACAAACAGCGACCATTATTTAATCGTGCATTGATTGGACAATATCCTCCAGGTTCCACCATTAAACCCATCGTTGCTCTGGCTGGGTTGCAATATGGCGTGACATGGCCTGAGAAAAAAATGTATGCCGGGCCTTACTTTCAGTTGCCAGGCAAAGAGCGTAAGTATCGTGACTGGAAAAAAGGAGGTCACGGTATAGTCAATATGTACAGTGCTATTGCGCAATCCTGTGATGTTTATTTTTATGAGCTGGGTGATGAATTGGGTGTAGATCGAATGCACGAGTTTCTGACCCAGTTCGGTTTGGGTGGACTGACACTTTTGGATACCGTGGGAGAGGTAAAAGGTCTCATTCCTTCATCAAGTTGGAAGTTGGCTGCACGTGGACAGCCCTGGTATCCGGGTGAAACAATCATTACCAGTATTGGCCAGGGTTATATGCTGACAACACCACTGCAATTAGCTGTAATGACAGCATATATTGCCAATCACGGTACTATGTATCAGCCTCGCTTTGTACGTGCAGAGCGTCCGGCTGGAAGTAATGAGTTTGCACAGAAGCAGCCCATACCCTTGCCAGATGTGAAGGTAAAGGAGTCGAGTTACTGGCTGGTCATTGAAAAGGCTATGCTTGATGTTGTGAACGCGCCCAATGGTACTGCCAGACGTATTGGGCTTGATTCGCCCTATAAAATAGCCGGAAAAACCGGTACTGCACAGGTGTTTGGTATTGCTCAGGATGAAGAATATGACAAAGATAACGTTCCAAAACATCTGCAGGATCATGCGCTGTTTATCGCCTATGCGCCGGTTGAACAACCACAGATTGCGGTCTCTGTGGTAGTTGAAAATGGCGGCAGTGGAAGTGGTGCCGCCGCACCGGTGGCACGTAAAATACTGGATGCCTACCTGATCGATGAAAATTCGGCAAAAGGAAAACAAATTGTCGGTCACTAAAACTAGCTTGTATGAGCATCCGCTGAGAGTGATATATGACTTTCTGAAAGTTGATACAGCGCTATTTATGGCACTTCTTATTTTATGCTTGAGTGGTTTGGTGGTATTATATAGTGCCAGCGGCGGTGATTTGCATGCTATTGAGCGTCAGTTGATCAGGCTGGCGATAGGGTTTGCCGGCCTGTTATTGTTTGCACAAATTCCTGTCGATCAGCTACGAAGCTGGTCTCTATGGTTATATGTCACTGGAGTCGCTCTGCTGATTTTAGTGTTGGTACTTGGTGAAACAGGTAAAGGCGCGCAACGTTGGTTAAATCTCGGTTTTGTGCGTTTTCAGCCTTCTGAGTTGATGAAAATCTGGGTGCCGATGATGATGGCCTGGTATTACTCCAAGCAAGCATTGCCACCTAGCCTGAAAGATATATTCATTGGTTTTGTGATATTGATGGTCCCGGCCGTACTGATTGTCAAGCAACCGGATCTGGGTACTTCCATACTGGTGACCGGTGCTGGATTATTTGTGATTTTTCTGTCTGGAATTCGCTATCGCGTGATTGCGGTTTTCCTGGGTCTGCTGATGGCCTCTGCGCCGTTGCTCTGGTTTAATCTTCGTGACTACCAGCGCGGACGTATTTTGACTTTGCTGGACCCGGAAAGAGATCCGCTGGGTGCGGGCTATCATATTATTCAGTCCAAAATCGCCATTGGTTCCGGCGGTATCTATGGCCGAGGATGGCAAAACGGTACCCAGTCCCAACTTGATTTTATTCCGGAAAGATCGACTGACTTTATTTTTTCAGTACTGAGTGAGGAATTTGGATTTCTTGGAACTTCGCTGTTAATCATGGTCTACTTATTTATTGTCGTGCGCGGGCTGGTAATTTCTTCGCGTGCACAAACCTGCTATGCGCGCCTGTTGGGCGGAGCGATAAGCTTGTCATTTTTTTCTTATGTATTTGTTAATATTGGAATGGTGTCTGGATTGTTGCCTGTAGTAGGAGTGCCATTGCCGTTGATTAGCTATGGCGGTACCTCTATGGTAACTTTGTTGACCATGTTTGGAATATTAATGTCTATCCATTCACACAGAAAATTATTAGGCCATTGAAACCTCTTCACTTAACAATTCTGACGTTGCTGTTATTGTGGCAACCGGCTAATGTTTTCGCGAAATCCTATTACGCGCGTGAAGACGTACAGGATTTTATTCAGCGAATGATGGATGAGCATGGCTTTGAACATGCCGAGCTGGAACGATTATTTAAAAGCGTAGAACAACAGGAACAGGTACTGGAGGCAATTGCCTCTCCTGCGGAGCGCAAAAAAAAGTGGTTTGAGTATCGGCCAATTTTTTTGCAGCAGCAGCGTATTAATGCAGGCGTAAAATTCTGGCGGGAAAATCAGGCGGTACTGCAACAGGCCGAACAAATGTACGGGGTGCCGGCAGAAATCATTGTCGCGATAATTGGCGTAGAGACATTTTACGGAAGAATTACCGGTAATCATCGCGTATTTGATAGTCTGGTCACGTTGGGTTTCGGTTACCCCCAGCGCGGCAAATTTTTTCTTGGGGAATTGGAGCACTACTTATTAATGTGTCGTGAAGAAGGCTTTGATCCTGTCTCATTGAAAGGTTCTTATGCGGGTGCCATGGGTGTCAGTCAGTTTATATCTAGCAGTTACCGGCGTTATTCAGTGGATCAGGATGAAGATGGTAAGCGTGACCTATGGAACAATAATGAGGACATTATTGGCAGTGTGGCTAATTACTTTAAGGCTCATGGATGGCAAAAAGATCAGCCGATTGCCAGTCTGGCACAATTTGAAGGAGATGAGAGTGCGGTGGACGAATCCAATCGTCTTAAGCCCGGTATTTCTTACTCAGAGTTAATTAAACAAGGCTTTAAAACTAATGATTCCATCGATGATAACGAACTGGTCTCATTATTTGTAATGGATGCTAATAAATATAAAAAAGAATACTGGATAGGCCGACATAATTTTTATGTCATTACTCGATACAACCACAGCCATATGTATGCCATGGCGGCATATCAGCTCAGTCAGGAAATTAAAAATCAATGGAATATGACAGCGCAAAGCGCAAACTAGGCAATCGCATTAAAATAATAGGAGTGTGTCTGGCTTGTGTGGTGATGGTATCCGCGTGTAGCACACCCCATACCAGAAAAGACTCCGCGCCAAAAAAGCCTTCGACACGAATTGATCGCGCTGAAAAGGTTATTCCTAAAATTGAACCCAGAAGTAAGTACGGCAATCCGGATTCCTATGTTGTATTTGGCCAGCGGTATTATGTTTTACCTAGTGCCAACGGCTATATGGAACAGGGCATCGCTTCCTGGTATGGAACAAAATTTCATGGGCGTCGAACATCAAGCGGCGAAACTTACGATATGTATGCAATGACGGCTGCACATAAAACACTGCCTTTGCCTACTTATGCGCGTGTAACAAATAAAAGAAATGGGCGTTCTATCATTGTAAGAATTAATGATCGGGGCCCGTTTCATGAAAACAGAATTATAGATCTGTCTTATGCGGCTGCCACCAAACTTGGAATTGTTACTACCGGAACAGGGCTGGTCGAGGTGCGGGCGATTGATCCGCGTCAAAGTTCACTGGCAATTAAGTCGAATAAGACTAATAAGCCTGCCTTACCCGAAGATGTTGTTGATGTGGCAGAGCCCGCATCCAGTGTTGAAATCTTCGAGCCATTACAAAATGCAAAAGAAGTTGAAAAAAATCTTGCCATTTATGTTCAGTTGGGAGCATTTCGCAGCAAGGAAAATGCTTACAAGTTGCGAAATCAGTACGCGGCCTATCAGCTTGGCAAAATCCAGGTCAATCAGCAGGTGTTTGAAAATGAACCGATCTATAAAGTATGGGTGGGTCCGTTGAGTACCGTTGAAGAATCTGACAGTGTGGTTGGAAAAATTACCAAACTGGGTCATGTCGAATACAAAATAGTGTTTGAAAATCAGTAATCCCCTTTAATTAATAATCCCTAAATAAATATTCATGAAAAAATTTTTAAATCACTTTCTTTCTGTTTTCCTATTCTCACTTGTCGTTATTACTGCAGCAGGCGCGGAGCCTGTGCCAATTCCAAAAGCACCTTTGATTAGTGCCAAAGGTTACATTTTGCTGGATCACAATACAGGCACTGTTATCTTGGAAAAAAATGCAGATGAAAGAAATGATCCGGCAAGTATCACTAAACTCATGACGGCCTATGTGATATATAAAGTGCTTTCCGAAGGCCAGCTTCAGCTTGATGATGAAGTGTTAATTAGTGAAAAAGCCTGGCGTGCGATTGGTTCACGTATGTTTGTTGAAGTTGGCAAGCGCGTCAAGGTGGATGATGTGCTTCAAGGGCTAATTGTGCAGTCCGGAAATGATGCCAGCATTGCATTGGCCGAACACATTGCTGGCAGTGAAGATGCTTTTGTCGGCATGATGAATATTGAAGCAGCGCGATTAGGGTTGGTTAGTTCTCACTTTAATAATGTTACTGGCTTGACGCATCAACAACACTTTATGACGGCGAGGGATATTGCTACGCTGAGCAGTGCTATTATTCGTGATTTTCCTGAACAATATAAACGCTACTCGCAAAAAGAGTTCACTTATAACGGAATTACTCAATCCAACCGGAATATATTATTGTGGCGCGATCCCACGGTTGATGGTTTAAAAACCGGGCATACGGATGCAGCTAAATATTGTCTGGCCTCTTCCGCTAAACGCGATGATATGCGTCTGGTGTCAGTCGTTTTAGGCGCTACTTCTGCCGAAGCAAGAGCGACACATTCTCAGGCGTTGCTGAATTATGGGTTCAGATTTTTTGAAACTCATCAGCTGTATAAAGCAGGTCAGGAACTTATAAAAAAGCGCGCATGGTATGGTGCTAAAAAAGAAGTCAGTCTTGGAGTTAAGGAAGATATTGTCACTACAATTCCACGTGGACGTTACAATGATTTGAAACCGTTCATACAGGTAGCCTCGCAACTTGAAGCGCCTATAGAATTAAATCAGCCGATGGGAAAGGTTGTGATCAATCTGGATGATGCCAAGTATGTTGAAGTTGAACTGGTTGCACTGGAATCTGTCACTGAGGGAGGAATCTTGCAGAAAATTAGTGATTATGTGATGAGTTATTTTGAATGAGGGTGCTCTGAATGAGTCTGGCTTATTTGAATGGAGATTATCTGCCGCTGGAAGAATGTAAAGTTCCTGTACTTGATCGTGGATTTATATTTGGTGATGCTATTTACGAGTTAATTCCAGTATACAATTCTAAGCCTTTTTATCTTGAAGCTCATTTGGAAAGATTGGTACGAAGCATGGAACATGTTGGCATCTGTAATCCTTATGACCATGCTGCTTGGATACAAATCATTAATAAGCTGGTGCAAGCTTCAGGTATGGAACAGTTGTCAGTTTATCTTCAGGTCACGCGCGGTGTGGCTCGACGTGATCATGCCTATCCTGCGGATACGGCACCCACCGTATTTGGCATGGCAAATCCGTGGCCAGCAGTAAATCCAGATATGCATGTAAAAGGACTGAGTGCGGTGACCGTAAATGATATTCGATGGGATCGTTGTGATATCAAAGTTACCAGTCTGTTGGCTAACGTTATGATGAAGCAGAGGGCTATAGAGAGTCAGGCAGATGAAGCTATTATTATACGCAACGACTTTGTTCTTGAAGGATCAGCGACTAATGTATTTATTGTTAAAAGTGGACAAGTGATGACGGCGCCTAGAAACAATCTGATACTGCCAGGAATTACGCGCAAGATTGTGGTAGATATATTAAATGAAAATAATATTCCGCTGCTGGAACAGGCCGCTACTCGGCAACAACTGGAACAGGCCGATGAAGTCTGGATTACTAGCTCAACCAAAGATTGTGCACCGGTGACAACTATTGATGGTCATCCCGTGGGTAACGGCAAACCCGGAGAATTATGCAAAACGGTATTCAGTTTATTTCAAGAGCGTAAGTAATGTCTGAATTGAATGGGTCTTCTAACGGACATGGCAATGGATGTGCCGAAGAGCCTCAAGGATTAGTGTTTCCCTGTGATTTTCCGTTAAAAATGTTTGGTAAAAATACTCTTCACTTTATTGCTGCAGTTGAAAAAACAGTTGAACAATTTGTGCCAAGAGAAGATTGGTCATCCGCTAAAACTACACCAAGTAAGAACGATAACTATGTTAGTTATACCATTGTTATCATTGCTCGCGATCGAGAGCAGCTTAATAAAGTTTGCGCGGCCGTGACAAACTGTCCTGAAGTGATCATGGCACTGTAATTTAGATTTTTAAATGATCCTGAGAGATGTCAAATCTTAACGATCCAAGAGTTCTATTTGCTGCAGAGCGCACTCTATTGGCATGGAATAGAACAAGTCTTTCGCTAATGGCATTTGGTTTTTTAATAGAGCGCTTTGGATTGTTTCTTGAGTTGTCAGGTCTGTAGGAAATTAAAGTTTTCAGCGCCACATCTCTTTTTTGTGGGTATATCATTTGTTTTGTTAGCAGCTTGTATGGCTTTTTATTCAATCAGGCAGCATAAGCGAATACTTAAATCACTGCGGCAGAATGAAATTCCGACTGGGTATAATCTTCATGCGGGGATTGTTGTAAATGGCATTGTTGGTTTTTTGGGTTTTGCTCTGTGTCTGTATTTAATAAGAGAATTTATATGATCACTTGTGAGTGATAAGCAATTATTCATGGAAGAAAAGTTATGAATAATGCGATAAAAGTAACAGTTGTGCAGCATATGGATTAGATTCAAAGTTAGTTTGGTTTATTCATACTACGTTATGAATCTTATTCAGTATTTGACTCGCATGATGATAGTCTGGCTGAATATGCATAGATTGTGTGTCGCTTGTCAGTATAAATCCGGGAAAAGAATTCAGTTGCAGTTTGCGCGCTATTTTCAATTCATTAAACAGTTGCTGATTGATTTCATCACTGATTAAATCCTGTCTAAATTGAGTGCGATTAAGGCCGACTTCATTGGCAAGTTCTATCAGGGTTTTATTGTCGGAAGGATTGTGTGCCTCAAGATAGTAGGCGCGCTGAATCGAGTAAGTCATGGCCTCATCGTATTGAATGCCTTGTTTCTTGGCGGCAAGCACGGCACGACATGCGGGGTAAGTGCTGCGACGAGGCTGGCAGTGCTTCCAAAAGTCATAATTAAAGCGGGTGTCGGGAATGTCTTTTTGTATTTGTTGCCAGTTGCTGATGACATAATCCCGGGTTTCATCTGGCATGGGTTCGTCGCTATCTGGCGCCAGTCCACCTAGAATGGGTACCAATTCGATTTCTTTGGGTAATTTTTCTACAAGCGTAAATATATCGGCCGAAATGCCCAGCACCAGCTACACATCGGGTTGTGAACGTAATACAGTTTCATCATCGATATTCAATCGTAACCGTTAATTTTTTTACTGTTTAAATATTATGCCTGATTTGGTTACATCAGTATCCTTGTCCGAACTGCTGAGGCACACTGCTTCCTAGCTGCGTAATCTACATCGCGCATCAAAAGAAAGAAAAAAAGAATCCATTGATGCGTTGCGCGGTGTGATCTCTGCCTCACGTAAGACCGCAGTTTATGTTCTTCAGTTAAATAAAAAACGTGAACGCCAGTTTGCCCGGGAGAATGAACTGTCTGAAATGTGGACGCTTTTAAGTTTTCGTCTTTACGATCTGGGTTTGCCACAATTGGCCAAGAAATGTGATTTAAAGTGACGTCACTGGGCTGGCCCAGAGCAATTTGATGACAAGTTTTTACATCAGGCTGATTTGAGCCTCGATTCTATGGAAAAACTTGCCAAACAAATATTGAAAGGTTTGATTGAAAATAAGGCCGGGTAGCTTCTAATGAAACTTCATGCGTGGTCGGGTTTTCTGGGTCAGTATATTGGCCACAGAAATCAGTCCAACACGGATGAACCCCATGATTGCCAGTTGATGCATCTTGTATAAAGACAAATAAACAAAACGGGCGAGAATACCTTCAATCATAAAACTGCCTGCTGCCTTGCCCATTAAGTTCCCCATCATATTACCTACTGTAGCGTAGTTACTCAGGTTGATGAGTGAGCCATAGTCTACATAGCGATAGTTTGGTAATGGCTTGCCTTTTAATCGGTTCTTCATCGTCTTAACTAACAGTGAAGCTTGTTGATGTGCTGCCTGGGCGCGGGGTGGTACTGTCGTGTTCGTAATAGGAATTGGGCAGGCTGCACAATCACCCAGTGCGAAAATATTGCTATCTCGCGTGGTTTCCAGCGTCTCCTTGACTACAAGCCTATTATTGCGAGTTGTTTCCAGGCCGTCGATATTGTTGAGAAAGTCTGGTGCCTTGATGCCGGCTGACCAAACTTTGATTTCAGATGGAATCAGTCCGCCTTTGTCGGTAATAAAGCCCTCGGCCGTGGCTTCATTAATACGATGCCCGGTCAGCACTTTAATTTTTATTTTTTCCAATGCTTCAACTGTTTTTTCAGAAAGCTCAGCAGGAAGTGCCGGTAGGACCCTGTCTGCAGCCTCTATTATAGTGATTTTAATATTTTCACGATGTAACTCATCAATACCAAATTTGATCAACTGATTAAAGGCTTCATGCAATTCAGCCGATAATTCCACTCCAGTGGCGCCGGCACCAGCAATGGCGACTTTAAGTTGGCCTTCACGTAACGGACTTGTTTGTGCATGTGCAGTATAAGCGCTGCGCAGCAGTTGCTGATGAAATGCATCTGCTTCTGTGCGCGTATCCAGAAACATACAGTGCTTTTTTACGCCTTTGATACCAAAATCATTGGTCTGGCTGCCGACTGCAAAAATCAGTGTATCGTAATTAAAAGTTCGGCGAGGAATGTATTCAACGCCATACTTGTCTTGAGTGGGTGCCAGTGAAATTTGTTTTTTCTCACGGTCCAGGGTGTCCATACGACCGATTCTGAATATAAAGTGATTTTTGTAAGACAGTGCGGGATAACTGACTTCATCTTCATAAGAATTAAGTGTGCCCGCAGCCACTTCATGCAGAAGAGGCTTCCAGGTATGCGTGAGTTCGCTATCGACCAGAGTGATCTTTGCCTTGCCTTTTTTCCCCAGCTTGTTTCCAAGGCTGGCGGCCAGTTCCAGTCCACCTGCGCCGCCACCGACAATAATAATGTGGTGTAAGTCCGTTGAGTTATTCATCGTTAAAATATAAAGCGCCTTGATTAAGTAAAGTTAAAAGCAAAAGCAAGTTATTTTTATTTTGCGTAAATTCGTTAGAACAGATTTTAAGGTTACTGCATAAGTATTCGACCAGATCATTGGATTCCTTTCCTGTTTCAATAAAAATACCGTCTACATAAATTCTGTTTAGTCCGTCATAGCTTATATAAGCAAACCGGGAACTCTCATTGCGCATCAGGTATCGGTCTGAGAACAGATAATTTTTCAATTCAGCTGGCGTGTACGAGTGCTCAGACTGGAGAGGTTCCAAATCGTTCAATGTCTGATATTTTGGAGTAGTAACATAACGTGCAAACCAGTCCGCGATAGAGTCCTGATCCTGAAGGTAGTGAGACAATATTCTCCGCACCTTGGTTAAAACTTGTGCGCTGATTTCTCCGGTGTTTTGCTGTTGGGTTAAATCCGGGTCGCAATAGCGCAGTGATTCAGAAAGCTTATCACTTATATAATCCGTATATTCACGCAATAACTCATTATGTGAAGCGGCGCGAAACCCCACTGAACAGGTAATACAATCGCTACCTCTGGCAACGCCATTGTGTCCGACACCGGGAGGCATATATAAAATGTCGCCAGGATTGAGTAGCCAGCTCTGTTCCGCCTGAAAGTCGCGCAGAATTTTAAGTGGCATATCACTCCTCAAGGCTGAGTTGTCATCGTAGTGACCTCCGACTTCCCACTGACGCTGGCCTTGAGTCTGTACAAGAAACACATCGTAATGGTCATAGTGCGGTCCCACGCCACCTCCGTCACTGGCATAGCTCATCATGAGATCATCAATGCGCCAGCGGGGAATAAAATTAAACTGTTCAAGTAACTCGGCAGCTTCTGGAATGTAATGATCTACTGCTTGAACCAGCAGAGTCCAGTTTGTGTTTGGCAGCGAAGTAAAATCATCGCAATTGAAAGGCCCGTGTCTGAGTAGCCATGCGTCCTGAGTCTTAATGATTAATCGAGATTCAACAGTTTCTTTACAAGCCAGGCCAGCCAGTTGTTCGGCACTCAGCGGAGACTTGATCGCTGGAATTGCATTACGAATCAAAAGGGGCTGTTTTTGCCAGTAGCGTGATAAGAAAGTATTCAGGTCTGTATTACCGAGAGGTAAATGATTCATGATGGATAGGCTGAAATAGTCAATAGGCTATCTTCGGGGCATGGTTTTGAGCATTTGAATATGTGTAATCCCGTCTTCCAGGTGGCACTCAGAAGTTTGTGTAAAATCAAACTTTTCATAAAATTCTTTCAAATGAGCCTGTGCACTAATCATTATGCGATTTTCAGGCGATAAGTGATTAATCTGTTGAAAGCAGTGCTGCATGAGCTGAGAGCCGATTCCTTCGCGGCGCATCGAGATGTGCACTGCAATACGACCGATACTGACCTCATCATAATTCACCCCGGGTGCCAGCAGTCGAGCGTAAGCGACCAATTTGGATTCATTATATGCCATGATGTGGTGCGTATCGGCTAAGCGGTCTTTATTATCAAG
The DNA here is from genome assembly GCA_964636225.1 of uncultured Thiotrichales bacterium. Taxonomy (GTDB): domain Bacteria; phylum Pseudomonadota; class Gammaproteobacteria; order UBA4575; family UBA4575; genus UBA1858. Next base: position 92,622 of record CAZWQM010000002.1, read on the forward strand.
TTCCGAGTATGGGCATTGCTGCTCAACCACGAATATATCAATACGGAATTTTATTAATTCATATAGCTGCGTAATATTAAATTGTTCGAACGGTATACATTTCCAATGCAGATATTTCATGCTAGTTTGACAATCAAATGCGAAAATGAAGATTTTATCATTAATCGGTTTTAATCAAAGAAAAAACCTGATATTTAAAATGTCAGCGACAAAATCATAAACTTGAAAATACTTAAACTGAGTATAGCTTTGATGGTATTTGGTCTTATTCTTATTGTGGCGGATAAATAATATTACCAACATGCTGATACAGGCAGAACTGTTAACGAAAGTTTTATGCTGCCATTGGGTTCAGTTTTGTTATTGTTGGCCGGAATGGGGCTGATCTACGTATTTGCTGTGTGGCTGAGCAGAACTCATGGAGGAAAACAATAATGACCAGAAGTCATGATTCATGAGTACACTGGTTCTATTTAACAAGCCTTATGGCGTGCTAAGCCAGTTTACTGACGAGGATGGACGCAAAACATTGGCAGATTATATTTTAATCAAACATGTGTATGCGGCTGGAAGACTGGATAAAGACAGCGAGGGGTTATTATTGTTAACGGATAATGGCAAACTCAAAGATCGAATTGCCAATCCTAAAAATAAGCTTACCAAATACTACTGGGTGCAGGTAGAAGGCGAAGTGGATAATCTAGCGATGAATGCGCTAGAGAAAGGCGTTGATCTCAAGGATGGATTAACCAAGCCTGCGAAAGTTAAGCGTATAAAAGAGCCCGATGGCATATGGCCGAGAAATCCTCCTATAAGAGAACGTAAAAATATACCTACGCAGTGGCTGGAAATAGCCATTCGGGAAGGTAAGAACAGGCAGGTAAGAAGGATGACGGCGACGGTGGGATATCCGACACTAAGGCTTATACGCCATCGTATAGGGAACTGGGACCTGGGAGATCTGGCGCCGGGTGCAAGCAGAATACTTAAGGCTGATATTTCTTTATAATATGTTTGCAGATAACTGCTTGATGTTTACCGGTTATAGTCAATTAATCTTGCGAATAAGTGTCGAGATATGAGCAAATATAATTTTCCTTTCGTAGCCCTGATGCTCGGCATTGTTTTCATCATGGTGCTTCTGGTAGGCGGGCAGCCCGACAGTCAACAGGTTACAAAAATACCGCTCTTGACTTTATTGATTGTGAGTGAATTTGCATTTTTTGTATGTGTTATTGGCGTGTATCTAAGTGTGCGCAGAGTAACGGATCTGGGTTACAGTGCCTTGCATGTGGTAGCGGGAGGCGCTTGTCTGATAATGGCTGTCTGGTTTATGAAGCTGGGCATAGGCTTTTGGCCATTGTAAAAGAGTTAAATGCCTTGAACGGTTAGCTTAATGAAAATAAGCAATGCATCGTTTGCGTTAATAATTGGAAATCTGATACCTATTATTGGTGTGTTATTTTTTGGCTGGCAGTTGTTTCCATTGATACTTTTATACTGGCTAGAGAATGTCATTATTGGTGTGTTTAATGCGCTTAAAATGCTGAGCTGCACCGGTTCTGAAGTTTTTCATAAAAAAATATTTTTGACACTTTTCTTCTCTGTGCACTACGGAATGTTTTGTTTTGGTCATGGGACATTTGTGGTGGACCTGTTTGGCGGGGAACTTGATTCTATTCCGGCAGCGTTACATTTAGTCACTCAAAATGGTTTGCAGTTGGCGTTTATTGCGCTCATCATCAGCCACGGAGTGTCATTTTTGCAGAACTTTGTTATGCGAGGTGAATACAAATCTCTGTCAGTATCTGAAATCATGTTTATGCCATACAAAAGAATTATTGTATTGCATGTGTTTATTATTTTTGGCGGGATGGCATTGCAAACATTTGGCGTTACGCAAACGGGCTTGGTGATGCTGGCAGCGGTTAAAATTATTGCCGATCTTATTGCGCATAAAGTCGAGCATAGAAAAAAACCTGAGCCTGAAAATAAAGTGCATTTATGAATGCTGCAACTCATTTTAAACAGCCCATTATACGTCGCCTGGGAGAGCAGGACTATGCGCTAGTGTATCAGGAAATGTGTCAGTTTACGGATCATCGCGATGCGAAAACAAGAGATGAAATCTGGTTATTGCAGCATCGTCCGGTTTTTACTTTGGGTCGAAATGCAAATAAAAGTAATCTGCTGATTGAATCAAATATTCCTGTGATTCAGTCGGATCGTGGAGGAGATGTCACCTATCATGGACCGGGGCAATTGGTGATTTATTGTCTGATGGATTTAAAGCGATTGCACTTGGGTGTAAAAAATCTGGTGATAGGTTTGGAACAGGTGGTAATACAATACCTGTCTGAGCATAATATAGAAGGGCAACGTTTAAAGTCTGCACCTGGTGTGTACGTAAACGAAAATAAACTGGCTTCATTGGGATTGCGTGTGCGTCAAGGTTGTTCCTTTCATGGTCTGGCGGTCAATGTGAAGATGGATAAGACACCATTTACTTATATTAATCCATGTGGGATAGAAGGTATGAAAGTAACTCAGCTTGCGGATCTGGGGATTAGTGAAAGTATTGACCAGGTGGCATCGCGGCTAATGAATTTAATGGCTAAGCAGTTTTATGGCTAATTCAAAAAATGTAAACAAGCAGCGAGGTGCGGCTAAAGTCGCACGTATCCCTGTTAAAGTAGTACAAAGTGAAAATGTATTACGCAAGCCGGAATGGATCAGAATCAAAATCACCAATTCAGAAAGGGTCAGTCGGCTTAGAGGAACAATACGTGGTAACGGGCTGTATACTGTATGTGAAGAAGCCTCATGTCCTAATCTTAATGAATGTTATGCACATGGCACCGCGACGTTTATGATTTTGGGTGAGCTGTGTACGCGAAGATGTCCATTCTGTGATGTGGCCCATGGTCGCCCAATCCCCCCGGATGTGAATGAGCCGCATAAACTGGCTGAAACCATTAAGCTGATGCAGTTGAAATATGTCGTCATTACCTCTGTGGATCGTGATGATCTCAAAGACGGCGGTGCCAAACACTTTCAGGCCTGTATCAAGCAGGTAAGAGAACAAAACCCACACATTAAAATCGAAATATTGGTGCCGGATTTTCGTGGACGAATGGAAGTGGCGCTGCAGGCGTTGCAGCCACAACTGCCGGATGTTTTTAATCATAACCTGGAAACAGTGCCGCGCTTATACAAGCAGGCGCGACCTGGTGCTGACTATCAATGGTCGCTGGATCTGCTGAAGAATTTCAAGCAATTGGGCTCAAACATACCCACTAAATCCGGACTCATGCTGGGTCTAGGAGAAGAGTTGGATGAAGTCAGAGAAGTCATGCGAGATTTGAGAAATCATGACTGCGATATGCTCACACTCGGTCAATACCTGCAGCCTTCAAAACATCATCTCCCTGTTATGCGCTATGTGACACCTGATGAATTTGAGCAATTAAAACAGGAAGGACTTGAGATGGGTTTTGCCAATGTCGCCAGTGGACCGTTGGTGCGTTCTTCCTATCATGCCGATCGACAGGCGGTTGAGAGTATATAGTTGTAGACTAATGCAATTATTATTTTCGAAATAATGCAGTTGAGGCATTACTTATGCATGGCTATTTTGTTTGCGTTATGCAATCGACTGGCAGTGCCTACATCAAACCACTCGCCTTGATATAGTTCCGAGCTGATGGTGTTTTCCTTGATGCAGCGTTGAATAATTTCCAGTAATGGAAATTTGCGTTTCTCATAATTGAATAACGTGGGATCGAGATAAGCAATGCCACTGTATGTGTAGCGCATGTTTGAAGCACTGTGCAGATTAATTTCATTGGCATTGAAATCGCCCTCGGGGTGATGTTCGGGATTGCACACCATAATCATATGCATTTGGTTTAGACCTAGCTGAAAGTGTGGATCAAAGGGAACGTTGCTGTAAATATCCGAACTGATCACCAGAAAAGGATTGTCACCCAGTAAAGGAAGTGCGAAGGCAATGCCACCCGCTGTTTCCAGTGCCTCTTCTCCTTCATGGGAGTATTGAATCGCTATGTCATAGCGGCTGCCATTGCCTAAATAGTTGCGAATCTGTTCACCCAGGTGTGCAAGGTTTATCACAATGGATTCAAAACCGCTTTGAGCCAGTTTTTTTATATGATGTTCAATCAGTGTGTCCTGACCGACTTTTACTAATGGCTTGGGCGTTTTGTCGGTTAACGGTCGCATGCGATTGCCACGGCCAGCTGCCAGAATCATTGCTTTCATAGAGAGCTGACCAACTGGTTTAAGTAATTCAATTCAGGATATTTGTGACTGACTTCTTTAATATAGCTAAGTGTGCGTGGAATATCATTAAGATAGACCGATTTTCCATCACGATAATTCAGTCGGCAAAAAATTCCGGTGGCCTTTAAATGTCTTTGGACGCCCATTAAATCAAACCAGCGCACGAACTGACTCAGTGAACAGTCACATTCAAGTTGTTGATGGAAATAACTAACCCAGTGGTCAATATCGTTTTGCGGCCATGAGATATAGCAATCTCTTAGCAGTGAGACGAGGTCATAAGTGACCGGACCAAATACGGCGTCCTGAAAATCAATTATGCCGAGTTGCTCGTCTTCCAGTAACATCAGGTTTCTTGAATGATAATCGCGATGCACAAAGACCTGCGCTTGTTCCAGAGCATTTTTTTCCAGTGTGTTAAAGGTAGCCGCTAGCTGTTTGTTGTCATCATCTGTTAATTTTTTACACAGATGCTTACCCAAATACCAATCGCTGAAAAGTGCCATCTCTTTTTGTAAAAGTGCACTATCGTATTTTGGCAAATGACTGGCGGGCACTCTTTGTAGAACAATAATCTGGTTCATTGCGGTTTTATAATATTGCTCAGCATTATCGTTATTCAAACAACCCAGCAGCAATTGATCTCCCAGATCCTGCTGCACGTAAAATCCCTCTTCTTCGGAAGCAAGGTAAATTCTTGGTGCAGGCAGGTTATGGTCAGCCAGTAGTAAAGCAATATCAATAAAAGGCTGAATGTTTTCATGCTCAGGGGGGGCATCTACTGCGATTAGTGAAACCTCATCCAAACCCAATTCATTTTTTGCAGTAAATCTGAAATATCGTCTGAAGCTGGCGTCACCGGACACGGATGAAAATGAATCGTCTACCACATCAAAAAAAGAGTTGATCCAGGTATGTAATTGCTCTGCGCGTGGGTCTGATCTTGTGTTCATGTGATGGATGTTAATGAAGGATAAGCCGGATCGCTGAAAAAAGGTTTATAGTTGAGTGAATTATGCGCCCCTTGATTTAATAAATTGATATTTATGCCGATATGCATAACAAGCCAATTATAAGTCACTTTAGCAGGGAAGTTACGGTGAATTTCGATGCACGCAAACTTTAGGGGATATGTATGAAAGCGTCTGAACTGTTTATTAAATGTCTTGAAAATGAAGGGGTTGAGTATATTTTCGGGATACCTGGCGAAGAGAATTTGGACGTTATGGATGCCCTCCTGGACAGTAAAATTAAATTCATCACCACACGACATGAACAGGGAGCCGCTTTTATGGCTGATGTTTATGGGCGGATGACTGGAAAAGCCGGTGTATGTCTGGCCACATTGGGACCGGGAGCAACCAATCTGGTGACAGGATTTGCTGATGCGGATATGGATCGTGCACCTATAGTGGGCATTGCCGGTCAGGGAGCCACCACGCGCATGCACAAGGAAAGTCATCAGGTGCTGGATCTGGTGAATTTGTTTGAACCAATATCAAAATAAAGCACACAAATTCGAGCGCCGCAGATTATTCCTGAGATTGTGCGCAAAGCTTTCAAAGATGCGCAGATGGAGAAGTCGGGTGGCAGTTTTATCGATTTTCCTGAAAACATTGCTGGCTCCGAAATGACGGTTGAGAAAGCACCTCTTAAAGCACAGTCCCCTTTGCCTCCTGTTACACATTTGGAAAAAAATTAAACAGGCGGCTGATATTATTAGCCAGGCCAAGTATCCGATTATCATGGCGGGTAATGGAGTAATACGTAGCAAGGCGTCTAAGCAGCTAGTTGAATTTGCGGAACAGTTGAATATTGCTGTTGCTACCACTTTCATGACCAAAGGTGTGATTCCTTTTTCACATAAGCTTTCATTAGGAACAGTTGGGTTGCAGGCCAAAGATTATGTTGCCTGTGGATTTGAAAAATCGGATGTGATTATCTGTATTGGTTTCGATATGGTGGAGTTCCACCCGAACATTTGGCATAAATATAAAGACAAGAAAATAGTAAATATCGACATGAGTCCTGCTGAAGTCGACGAGCACTATATTCTTGAAGTGGGTGTGATTGGCGACATTAAGTCCGGTTTGACGGAAATTGTCAAATACTCTAAACCGCATATAGGTAGCTTTAATGATGAGTTGCGAGAAACAATTGTTACTGAGCTGAATGAACATGCCAATGACAAGAGTTTTCGGATCAAGCCACAGAAAATCATTTGTGATTTGCGCGCAGTGCTGAATCCCAAGATGTAGTTATTTCAGACATGGGTGCACATAAAATTTGGATGGCGCGTATGTATCAGGCGGAAATGCCAAATACATGCATTATTTCAAATGGGTTTGCCTCCATGGGCATTGGTGTTCCTGGGGCGATTGCCGCCAAGCTGGTGAATCCAAACGCAACAGCATTGACAGTCACTGGTGACGCCGAGTTGATGATAAATTCTCAGGAAATTGAAACGGCTTTACGAATAGGGGTGGCGATTGTAATTTTAGTGTGGAACGATAGCGAGTACGGTTTAATTAAATGGCACCAAATGCGTAAAATGGGCAGGCCGAGTCATATTGAATTTACTAATCCGGACTTTGTTAAATATGCGGAAAGTTTTGGTGCCAAGGGGTATCGTGTGAACAGTGCTGATGAGTTGGTACCCACGCTGAAGCAGGCGATTGCCGATGACACTGTTGTGATTATCGACTGTCCGGTGGACTATTCTGAAAATATGAAGTTAACTCAAGAACTCAGTCGTCTGGTCACTGGCGTAGTGCCAGTTTAAAGAGAGTGTTATGAGCGAACAGTTTGAACTAATGATTCCGGGCGCCACAGGCAGTGGTAAAATGCTAGAGGTTGTTGCGCCCTGGGATTTGTCAAAGATTGCAGAAGTTCCGGTGGTGTCGGAAAAAGATGTGGATTTGGCGCTTGAAACAGCATACCGAATTTTCGGCGATCGTGATCAGTGGTTGCCGATTCCAAAGCGCATAGAAGTATTGGAAAAGACTGCGCAGCTCATGAAGCAACAGGCCGAGCATCTGGCGGTTGAAGCGGCGCGTGAAGGCGGTAAACCACTGCCTGATTCTCAGGTGGAAGTGGCACGTGCGATTGATGGTGTGAAGAACTGTATAGAGGTGCTGCGTACCGAAAGCGGGCGCGAGATCCCAATGGGCTTAAATGCGGCTTCACAAAATCGTCTGGCATTTACACGAAAAGAACCCATTGGTGTTGTGGTTGCAGTCAGTGCGTTTAATCATCCACTCAATTTAATTGTGCATCAGGTAGGGCCGGCCATTGCTGCGGGATGTCCTGCCATTGTAAAGCCGGCGGAAGATACACCTTTATCATGTTTACGCTTTGTCAAAATTCTACGCGAAGCAGGATTACCTGAGGCCTATTGTCAGGCCTGCGTGATTGATGATCATTCGGTAGCCGAAAAGCTGGTAACCGATGCCCGGGTAGGTTTTTTCTCATTCATCGGCAGCAGCAAAGTGGGCTGGATGTTGCGCTCCAAATTGGCTGCAGGCGCACGATGTGCACTGGAACACGGTGGCGTGGCACCAGTCATTATGGATGTCACAGCGGATCTTGAAGATACGCTGCCATTAATTGCCAAAGGCGGCTTTTATCATGCTGGGCAAGTGTGTGTCTCTGTACAAAGAGTATTTGCACCCACCGCCATGGCGGAGGAAGTGGCCCAGAGATTAGCAAAATATGCACAGGAGATGAAAATTGGTGACCCTACTCTACATTCAACAGTAGTGGGTCCGCTGATTCGGCCACGCGAAGTGGAGCGTGTGCAATCCTGGGTAGAGGCGGCAGTTGCCGATGGCGCAATAAAGCTGTGTGGTGGGAATGCTTTGTCTAATACCAGTTATGACTGCACGGTGTTACTGGATCCCGCAAAAAATGCGCAAATCAGTACTCAGGAAATTTTCGGTCCGGTAGTTTGTGTATATCGTTACGATGAGGTTGATCAGGCGATTGCCCAGGCGAATAGTCTGCCGTATGCATTTCAGGCATCCGTTCTAACGCAGAACCTGGACTTTGGCCTGCGTTGCAGCCGGCGTCTGGATGCGGCTACCGTAATGATTAATGATCACACGGCTTTTCGCGTCGACTGGATGCCTTTTGCAGGCATTCGTCAATCCGGTTTGGGTGTGGGTGGCATACCCTATACTTTTGAAGACATGCAGATCGATAAGCAGATCGTCATACGCTCTAAAGAGCTTTAGATTGATTAATCCGGGGATTATTCACTAGGCGAGCGCTGATTCAGGTAATCGTAAAATTCAAATTTGGTGATGAACCCTTCACCGCTCTTGTCATATTTGGCAAATACTTTCGGGTCGCTCAAGTTAAAAATTTTTTTAACTTCGGTAATATCGAGCCTTTCATTCCGGTTCAGATCCGAACCCCAGAATAAACCGTCTTTATAATCGAGTCCACCACCGCCACCGATTGCAAATACCTGTGTGGAAAAAATGCTTAAACCTATTAGCATTAAAAGCAAGTGGTTTTTCATAATGCTCTCCTGTGAATTGTCTGCCGGTATTTGGTAGACCCGAGTTACAGTAAAAAAATTTCGTTATTAGAAAAATATATTTGCCAGGACTCGCTAAAATCACTACTAAACTGAAGACTTTAAAAAGACTCGCGAATTTCTCTGGTAATTAAATGTTTTCTGCTTGGATACTGGTAAATCCTGAATGCTGGAACGTTTATAGCCTCGTTCCCTGAACCAGTGTAAAGCTTTAGTTGTTAGCACAAACAGAGAATTAAGACCCAGCGACCAGGCTTTTTGCTCAATATGTTTCAGCAGGCGATCTCCATGCCCTTCTTTTTGATAACCCGGGTGCACTGCCAAACAGGCAATTTCGCCGATTTTATTTTGTTTGAGTGGATGTAATGCACCACAAGCAATAACAAAACCGTCACGTTCAATGACGTCATAATTATGAATATCCAGCTCTATTTGTTCACGTGTGCGACGTACTAGAATTTCTTGCGCTTCCAGCGGTTCGATTAAATTTATAATGCCGCCGACATCTTCAATGCAGGCAGGTCGAATGTCGTTGTAATGTTCGGCTGTTATTAGTGTTCCTGCGCCATCATGACTGTATAACTCCTGGAGTAACGCGCCGGGGACATCCGTGCTGAGCAAATGCACGCGTTGCACACGACTCAGGCAGGCATTGATCGCAAACTCTATATATTGCCTTAATGTCTTATTTAGGGTTTTACGTCGAGACAATAATTCTTGTGCCGATTTTATAGTTAGAAACTTGATGCGTTGTTTGCGACTGTTCTGTAATGTTTTTTCATCCATTAAGAAAATCAGCTTCTCGGAAGGAATGCTGGCCGCGACGGTGGTGGCTACATCGTACTCATCAAGATAAAAACATTCACCGCTGGGTGAGTAGCCTAGCGAAGACAGTAATACGATATTGCCATGCTCAAGCTGCTGCAAAATAGCCTGAGTGTCTATGCGGCGTACTTCGCCATGAAACTGAAGGTCAATACCATCCACTACACCCATGGGTTTGGCGTGAACGAAATTGCCGGTGACAGTCGTCAGTTTCATGCCCGCCATCGGCGTGTTTATCAGGCCGGTAGAAAAGAGAGATTCAATACGAGACTGTCGCGCGCCAATTGTATGCTGAACTTTTTGTAGTTTGCGCGCATCTACCACAGGTAGTCGGGCTCTGCGTGAGGAAACCACACCTGAGGCGTACACAAGTACCAGCTTAATGCCTAAAGTCTGCATTAATGCCAGATCTTGAACCAGGTCTGCAAGCATTTCTCCTTCAACTACATGGTTCGGAATGGTAATCACAAATACATTGCCCTGGTGCGCATAAATATAGGGAGCAGCACTGCGAAAAGTTTCGATGTCAAATGTTTCCATGGCGAGGTGCGATAAAGGCTGATTATTTGTCAGGAATTATACTGATTAATGGTTAAAAATGTGGTCTATATTATTCTTGATTTCCAGCTATGATAGTATCATTAGCCTTTAATTATATCGACTAAAGCCCGCTTCCGGGCAAGAAAATGGATGATAAATATATGTCACTCAAGAATAAACCAAGTCAGGCAATAGTTTTAATAAGCGCAGTTTTTGCTCGTCTGCTGATCGTAGCCATTGCCAGTTCAGCCAGTTTAACTGTAATGGCCGATGGAGGAATGCCACTCAAGGATGCCGTTATGTATTCCGTGCCTGAAAACCTAGACCGTCTGTCTACAGAAGAAATAACCCATATGCGGGATGAGCGACAACGTGATTTGGAGAAGACGAATACCGGTGCCAGTGCAGTGAAACAGGCAGAAGAGAAATTATTTAAACAACTCATGACGCATGATCTTGTACGCCTTTCAATCGCCGATGTAATCCCACAAATGATTAAAGAGTATGAAATTGATGGAGAGTTCAAAAAAACATTAATGGGTTATCGCAGTACTTTTGGCGAAGATTTGATAGCCAGTAGAGAAGCGGTAGAAAATCTTGAAGATTACCCTTCTTATGACTTCAGATTTGCTGCAGTCTATATGTCCATGTTGTATTCCTTTCAAAAGTATCCGGACTTTTACGAACGACTAAAACAGGATATGTTAAAAGAAGATACTTCAATCGGCAGCTATAAAAAATTACTTGATGAATCCTATGCCACTGTTAAACAAGTACGTGCTGAAATGGATATGATTAAATCCGGTGATGATTTAAAAAAACTGATATCTGCACTTGATAGTGAACTGGCTAAACGTTCACACTAAACAAACATGTGTAGAGGCAGGATGGTTTATTCCTGTCTCTACACTTTGTTGTTAACTACAAATTTAAAAAGTAATACCTACAGTTACAAAAGCGTTAATGCCTGGCCCCGGCAAACGTTCACCCAGGTCCACACCATTTCCTGCAACACGATTAAAGCCGTTCAGATGATCGGTATATTGCTTGTCTAGCAGGTTTTCAACACCGGCCTGAAGCTTCAAATTCGATATGCTTACAGGTGCATAATCGGCATAGATATTAATTAGTCCATAGCCCGGTGTGGCGTCATTATTGTTGTTTGGATTGTTCGGATCATCCGTTAACTCGTCCGACAATTTAGTTTGTCTTGCAACAAGAATGCCTTCTATAGTAGCAGAGCTATTGCCGAAATTGCGAGTCAGAGCAGTGCTGATACGAGGCGGTGCAATATGAAATAAGTTATCGTCTACATCACGTCGCTTGCCACGCACATAACTGGCCTGACCACTCAGCGTCCATTGTGGGTTGATTTCGTAACCCCAGTCGGTATCAAAGCCATAAATTTCTGCTTCAACGTTAGCATACTGTAACGGTGTTGCATCGCCATTTGCACCACCACTGACCCCAATGATAGGCGTGTTAAATGCATTGGCTTCTACTGCAACACCCTGAATGTAGTTATTGATACGCTGGTAATGTGCGCGTGGGCTGAAATAAGCCCTTTCGTTGGCCCAGTCCAGTCCCAACTCAAACTGGTTACTCCATTCAGGATCAAGCTCTATGTTGCCAATATAGTTATTGCCGTCCCCAAGACCTGCATTCACGTTTAAAGGGATCCATAAATAACGTTCAATGTATGTCGGAGTACGTGTTTTTCGCGCATATCCTGCAACCAAGGATAATTCATCATTTAACGGATAGGATAGTTTTGCTGCCAAATCCAGTTTTTGATCGGTTTTAGAACGATCCGCTGTGTTGAAGCGATCACGTAATGCGCGCACTGCAGCAGGAGGGGTGCCCATCATGCTGGCAGCAGGAAGATTGGCCGGTTGTGCATCGACTTCATCGGCATCTGTTTTTACTTGTTTGTAACGTACGCCTAACTCAATAGTGGCTTTGCTATATGAGCCTTTCCATTCTGTAAAAATCCCCAGGTGGTCTTCTTCAGCATTATTAAAATTAGTAACAAAGAAGACGGGAACATCTGGATCTAAAATTGTCGCGTTATGGTCAGCGTTATGACCATCAACACCAAAGCTGATTTCACCATTTGAGATAGTGCGCGTCAGTTTTAGTTTCGCTCCGCTATCATCAGCATCAACATTTACTATTCTTCGGTCCGTTCCCATAAAAGGCGGTAACGGCAAAGAAGAAAAGTCCGGTGCTGGACGCGAGTCAAAGTTATTCATCTGATGTTCAATATCCGTATGGAAAACATTCAGTTCAACTGCAAAATCACTGATGTCTCCCAGATATTTCGCGTTATACAGTTCAGTATGAAAGAAGTTGGGATCTAAGGGTAACGATGGTGTGCCGGTGTCTTTTGAGCTGACATAACGTGCATCGAATGATATTTCATGGTTACCAAATTGATAACCATAACCCGCACCAATACTATCGCGTTCATATTGTGTACCGTCAATTTCACCATCACCTGAATGAAAATCATCGCCATCATCACGGCTGCCGCTAATATGAATGCGGTGTTGATTATTTGAAATGCTAACCACGCCGCCTGCGTTATATCCGGAATCAACACTATGTGCGGATACTTCCAGATCACTGTGTAGCGCAAAATCATTGGATTCGGAAAATTGACTGGATTTGGGTGTAACCTTAACCGTGGTACCCAGCGTGGAGCCATTGCTGACAGAGTCCAATCCGCGTTCAACTTCAAAAGATTCAACCAGTGAGCTCGGCATATAGTGCAAGGGTGGATCCATCCAGTTCGGACCGCCACTTTCTATGCGTGTGTCATCGATAAGAACATTCATACGTGTACCAAAACTTCCACGATAATAAGTTTGTCCACTGATAGCACCATTTGAATGAATGCCACCGCCAGGTATGCTTTCCATCAGCGTTGTGACATCTGTTTCTATCGAGGCTGATTTTTGTGTTTCTGTATTTTGAATTGCACGATCAGTCACGGATATAGGTTGTAACTGCTCAGCCTGAAGTTGTGACATTGAACTAATCATCACAACAGAAGTGGCCAGCGAAAGTTTAAGGAAAGTCATTTTTTACTCGTATGATTATGAATTTACATGGCAGGAATGTTAACAATACAATGTATTAAATGCGTGTGGCAAAATGTCGCACGATTGATTGATCGTGTAGCGAAAATCCAAGCAAAATTGGATTACAATGCGATATTATTGAGACAGTAAGTAATAGGTAAAATGTTTAAAATATTTGGCTGGGGGAAACTGGAGGCAAATACACTCAGATTGCTTTTCTGGTTTAGAATGTTTTCAATTCTGGGTCAGATTGCGGCTTCATTGCTGGCAAAATATATTTTCTCTTTTCCATTGAATGAGCTGGTAATCACAGTCATTGTCTTTAGTTTGCTAGTATTTAATGTATTTACATGGATAAGATCAAATAAAGTACACGAACCAAAGCAAATGGAGATATTTCTTCAGTTGCTGATTGATATTTCAGCATTAAGTGTTTTGTTTTATTTCTCAGGTGGTGCGAGTAATCCATTTATCTCCATGTATTTATTGCCGTTGGCAATTAGCGCTGTACTACTAGCCCAAGTTTGGGTGTGGATACTGGCAGCTGTGAGTATATCGGTGTATTCCTACTTGATGTGGGTATTTCCAAACTTGCATGCACATCATATTTCGCAATCATTTAATCTACATGTGCTAGGCATGTGGGTAAGCTTTGTTTTGAGTGCCTGTGTGATTGCTTTTTTTTTAGTTAAATTGCGTGCTGCGTTACGACGTAAAGATCAGTTGTTAAATGCCGCGCGCGAGCAGGCCATCAAAGATGAAAAGTTAATTTCACTGGGAGCGCTTGCAGCAAGTACGGCACATGAACTGGGAACTCCTTTGGGGACAATACAATTAATAACCGCAGATCTTGAAGAAAATAAAATCAGCCAAGAGGAAATTAACACTCTGCTGCAGCAGATTACACGATGTAAACAAGCGCTTGCGGAAATGTCTCTGTCTGCAGGCGGATTGCCGATTGAGGGTGAGGGAGTTAGTGATTTTCATGAGTTTTTAACCAGACTGTTAAATGAGTGGCATAAAACCCGCCCAGACGTTAGGTTAGAAACGAAAATTTCTGTACAAGATAAGGCTGCAGTAGTGGCAAGAAAAACTTTATCTCAAGCTCTCATCAATTTGATTGACAATGCTGCAGATGCGTCACCTGATTCTGTCTTGGTTGAAGCAAACATTGAAGGTAATGAAGCTCAAATAAAAATTATAGATAATGGTGATGGGATTGATACGGCCGTGATACAGGATATAGGTATACGGCCATATTCAGACAAGCCAAATGGTATTGGTCTGGGAGCGTTTCTGGCATATGAGATCATTCAAAGAATGGGCGGCACTATTAAACTGAGCAATCGACCTTTAAAGGGAGTTGAAACATTTATTACCATACCAATACAGGCTGGCAGTCCACATGAGTAACACTGTTTTGATAGTGGACGATGATACGACCTTTTGCAATGCGTTAAGCCGTGCTTTTGTGAAACGTAATTTCACAACAGTCTGTGTGCATAGTGTAGTTGAGCTTGAGACGCTGGAAAATTTGCATAAGTTAAACTACGCGGTGGTTGATTTAAGGCTGGGAGAAGATTCGGGTTTAAATGCCATAAGGTTTCTGAAAAACTGTCAACCGAATATGCATATTGTTATGTTGACTGCCTATGCAAGTATTGCCACGACAGTTGAAGCCATGAAACTGGGCGCAATTAATTATTTGACCAAGCCTGCGTCAGCGCAGGAAATCATTGATAAATTATTACAGATATCCAGTGAGAATAAAGCCCACATAGAAGAAACACCACTTTCTATAAAAAGACTGGAGTGGGAACATTTACAAAAAGTGTTGTTGGAACACGATGGCAATATTTCTGCTGCAGCACGTGCTCTCAATATGCACAGAAGAACTTTACAGCGAAAATTACAGAAGCGACCTGTAAAAAGATAATATTCTAGTTAATGCAGAGTCGGTGGATAAGTTGCTTGTAGAGGTTAATTGCGGCATCCAGCTGTTCATGTTCGATGTATTCATTAGGTTGATGTGCTACATCAATACTGCCCGGACCAAGAACAATCGTCTGCATGCCCATTTGTGAAAAGTAAGGGCCTTCAGTAGCAAACACCACAGAACGGCTTTTACTGTTCGTGAGTTGCTCGGCCAGTGTTACTATCGGACTGTTGCGCGGTGTTGAAAGTGCGGGAGTACCATCAAACAGATTGCTGAATTCGCATTCCAATCCACGTCGCTGACTGATTTCCAAAACCATGTCGTGCAGATTATCGCGCACATGGTTTATATCCATAGAAGGAAGTACGCGCAAGTCGTAATGTAACTCACATTGCCCACAAATCCGGTTGGGGTTATCGCCACCATGAATATGGCCCAGATTTAGAGTTGGGAAAGGCACGGCAAAATCCCGGTTGATAAACTGTTTTCCAAGAGAATCACGATAATTCAGCATGCATTGCATAATTTCGTGCATACCCTCCAGCGCATTGTTGCCCAGCGCAGGATCACTTGAATGACCCGAACGTCCCAGCAAACGTATGCTCTCCATATAAATACCTTTATGCTGGTGCACTGGCGTTAAAAGGGTAGGCTCACCAATCACACAATAATCGCCCAGCCTTTGCTGATCGCGCAGTAAGGCTTTGGCGCCGGACATAGTACTTTCTTCATCGGCGGTCGCCAGAATGGTCAGAGGTTTGCTCAGCTTGTTGAGATTAATGTTCTTTAAAGCCGAGATCACCAGTGCAAAAAAACTTTTCATATCACTGGTCCCCAGGCCGTAATAGCGCTTGCCCTGCTGAGTCACAGCGAAAGGATTAAAATCCCATAAGCTTTCATCGCAAGGAACTGTGTCGGTATGTCCAGAAAGGACCAGGCCGTCTTCCCCGTTTCCCAGACGTGCAATCAGGTTGGCCTTATTATTCTGATCAGGCAATGGGTGAATATCCACGTCAAAGCCAAAACCATCTAGCCACTGTGCAAGTAAATTTATAACAGCCATATTACTTGTGTCTAATTGGGGGTGTGTGCTGCTGATCGTGGGGCTGGATATCAACTGCTCCAGCATGTCATGAGTGGCAGGTGCTTTGGTCATTAAAAAACAAAGCGGTCTAAAGCAACCAGGCTCCAGACACAAATGATAAGCATATTACTTAAAAAGACTGCGGCAGACCCTGCGTCTTTAGCCAGACCGGAAAGTTCATGTTGTTCATAACCCACCCGGTCGATGGCGTGCTCAATGCCAGTATTAAGTAACTCTACAATCAATACCAGAAACAGTGGAATTATTAATAGTGCTGTTTGGGTTAATGATTCGCCCAGAAAAAAAGCAGCAGGAAACATGATAATTCCGGACAGAACTTCTTCGCGAAAAGCTGCTTCAGTTTTCCAAGTGGCGGAAATTCCTTTACAGGAAAAAATCACGGCATTGTAAATGCGTTTAAACCCAAAAGTAGGTTGCATTAGAAAACTCTCTTTTTAGAGGAGTGACTCAGCCGTTTGATAAACTTGTTTGGCATCCAGCACCAAGTCGTTGGTTTCAAACAGGCGCGAAATACAGGCGCGATGTAATTGTAGTTTTAGTGCGCCAATTCCAATGCCACCGAAAATACGCTTACCAAAACGCTCGGTATTTTTATCCATCATATCGATGCCTTCAAAGCCAAGGGGTGGTGCGGTATTTACATCCGCAAGTACTTCAATTGTAGGATGCTGTTGCCAGTGATCGGCACGTAACAACTGAATGCCTGTCTTACCTGCACCAAATACAATGTGGGCATTCTCCAGGGCCGTGGCAATCGAGTCATCATCTGAAGCCACCATGGGTTCCAGGTCAACATCAAATTGCTGTTTCATGAGTTCACATGATTGTTGAGAGCGATCCAGTTTGCGCGATGTTAGCCTGACCTTGGCACCGTTCATAGCCAGCATGGCGGCCGCACGTTGTCCAACCGGACCGGTGCCTGCCAACACAACGGCAGTTTTCCCTTTGACATCCATGGAGTTAGTGATTAGCGCAACGCCTGCAGCAGCGGTAGTGTTGCAACCGTTACTGTCCAGCATAACAGAAACACGAAAGTTCTGAAAAAATATTTTCTGTACCTCTGCAAATAACTCCTGACCTGCAGCCAGATCACTACCGCCAACAAAAATTGCAGTGTTCTTTTTGTTTTTAGGGGCGCGAGTATAAATGGCACCTTCCACCAATGAATAACAGTTGTCAGGTGTTATACCAGCCAACTGAGTAACGTGATCTGCGCCACCATCATAGGCAACGACGGAGTCAAACACACTCGGGATGGCGTCCGTATCGAAATGGTAAAGTAATTTTTTCATGGTCTATTCTAAAGTTATACAGAGTATGATGCTTAAGATTAACCCGTCCAGCCCAGGCCGGCCGCAACACAGTTGATTGATAGCAGTAATGGAACCAGATTGGATTGCTGTTTTTTCTCCGTAGATTCCGGATTTCTGAACTGCTTGACTAATTTGACCTGCTCTAAGCCAATCTGTTTGATGCCGTCTATACGTGCTGCCATGGTGTTATGAAAATTCGGGAAGCGTTTGCATAATTCAGTTTCCTGAGTGACTTTAAGAATCATTTTCTCCGCCAATTTTCGCTCTTTTCGAATCAAGCCCATGATAGCTTCACAGCTTTCCTTGTCCTTAACCAGTGAAGCATATTCATTGGCCACATCGAAGTCAGTGAGGAAAAGCATTTTTTCCACATTGTCTGTTATTAGTCTGAATATAGGACATTGGTCAAACATCTCATGCAATATGGCAAGTCCTTGCTCGCCTCGAACATTCAGGAATTGTTGAACCGCACTACCGTACCCATACCAGCCTGTGACCATTAAACGATTCTGGGTCCAGGCAAATACCCACGGAATGGCGCGCAAATCGTCCAGGCTATTGGCTCCAAAACGACGTGCGGGGCGAGAACCTATTTTCATCAGAGTGAGTTCTTCTACTGGGCTTGCGTATTGATAAAAATCAACCAGTCCCGGGCATTCCACCAGACCACGATAAGCAACCTGGGAAGTTCCTGATAAGGCTTCCATCACTTCATCGTATTCTGCGCGATTCTGCAGATTTGGATCCTGTTGAGAAAATAGCGTGTGGGATAAAACACTGGATGCCATGAGTTCCATCTGTTGTTCAGCGACTTCACGGTTGGCAAATTTGCTGGACACAACTTCACCCTGTTCGGTCACTCTCATGCGGCCATTTATAGTGCCTGAAGGTTGTGCAGCAATTGCACGCCCGGAAGGTGCACCGCCGCGTGATACTGATCCGCCACGGCCATGGAAGAATGAAATTTGAATACCGTGCTTTTGTCCTGCCTGATATATCTTAGTCTGCGCTTTGCTTACTTCCCAGGTTGAGCAGACACATCCGCCATCTTTATTTGAATCAGAATAGCCCACCATGATTTCTTGGTATCCACCAAACTCCTTGATAGTTCGCTGTACAAAAGGAATTTCAAGCAGATCATCAAGAATGTCAGGTCCGTTACGTAAATCATCAATTGTTTCAAGCAGCGGGACAATCAGAATACGACAAGAGTCTATATGCTTGTCATCGGTAAATAGGCCGGCGTATTTTGCCAGCAAGTAAACGCCGATAATATCTTCGCTTGACTGAGTCATGCTCAGTATAAAGACGCCAAAAGCATCACGGTCAACCTTTTCCTGCAGACTGCGAACCAGGCGCATCAGATCTAACGTAGCGGCACTCATTTCAGACAGATTGCTGAACTGCGGTAATCTGTCCAAAGGTTCTTTTAATTTTTCCAGTAACCATTCACGCCATTCTTTGCTTTCCTTAGCAGGGGGTTCCTGCTCGGTTCCATTCTGTACTTTCCAGATGTCTTGCAGTGCCTGTGTGGTGACAGTGGAATTCTGTCTCAGATCAAGACTGGTTGTGTGAAAGCCAAACGCCTCAACGCAATGGCGGAAAGGGCGAATGTAGTTCATACATAAAGATTCACACTTGGCAGCAATTAAGCCATCTTCAATAACTTTTAAATCATCAGTCAGTTCACTCACAGACTTGTATGCGATGCCTTGCAGGCTGTCAGTTGACAACTGATACAGATTCGCTGTCAGGCGTTTGATTATGCAGTAAATTATTTGTCTGAACACTTCACCCGGATTTCGCGATTTAATCGAATCGGGTTCACCGCCTTTTTCCAGGATAGTATTTAGCTGATCATGAAAGTGTTCGGGTAACTTAACTGAGTGATTAGCAATACTTAAGTATGAGCCAAGTTTTTTCAATTCAGTTAAGTAGTGCTGTAGTGTGGCTTTGGCCGATTGTTTGACAGCATGTTCTGTTACTTCGGTGGTTACAAATGGATTACCATCGCGGTCACCGCCAATCCATGAGCCAAACTGGAAAAATGCGGGAACATTGAAATCGTGATTCGGGTAATAGGTTTTTAATACACGTTCCAGCTCAGAGTAAAGTTCCCCAACGCCTTCGTAGAGAGATTCTTTGAAAAAGTGCATTCCCCAGGAGACTTCCTGTTGGACGGTCGGTTTTTCAAGCCGAATCTCGCCGGTTAGCCATAGCAGATCAATTTCATCTTTAACTCTTTGCTTGAGCATTTCTTTTTCGCGCGGGGTAGTGCGATCTTTCTCAAGTTGCTTGAGCAGCATATAAATACGATGATGAATTTCAAGTACTGTTACACGCTTGGCTTCTGTTGGGTGTGCTGTAATGGTCGGAATGATAGAAGAATTTTCAAATACGTTCTGTAATTGTACTGCACTTACGCCTTCACTGGCTGCCTGGGATATAACCTGTGCAAATGTCCCCGGTACCTGATCATGGCCGATTTCGGTTTCGATTAAACGCAAGCGTTTTTCATTCACATGCTGATCCAGAATGGAAAGCAGTTGGAACCAAATGCCATACGCCTGTAAAGCGTGCGTGAGTAATTTTTCGTTTGACTGACGCAGTTCCTGGTTGCCAAGAATAATGTTTTCAATTTCCGGACTGCGTTTGCGAATAATGCTTAGCAGACTATCAAATAAAAGTTTGGAAACTTCATCGCCATATTTGGAAACACGCTCAGAGATTGAGGCACTGCTGGAAACGGATACAAACTGTGTCCAGCTGGATAAAAATGACTTAAATGATAATGATTTTTTCTTAGTTGCCATAAAATAGTTCCAGACCTTATACGTACAAAAGGAGGCAATACAGCCTCCTTTGGGTTAGGTTATTAAACAATACTGCTTACATTATATGATGCAATGATTGCTTATAGAGACACTTGTCTTCACTTAGACTAACTTGTCTCTTGGGGTTTCTCCGGCAAAGAATGCCCGTAAGTTTTCCAATACACGTTCGCCCATAGCGATTCTGGTCTCAACCGATGCACTACCTAGGTGCGGCAGTAACACGGCATTTTCACAATCCAGGAAGCCAGGGTCCAGCTTGGGTTCACCTTCAAACACATCAAGTCCGGCTCCGGCAATAGTGCCATTTTTTAGTGCAGAGATAAGCGCCTGATTGTCGATCACATCGCCTCGTGCTGTATTTATCAGCACGGCATGTTTTTGCATCATGCCAATACGCTCGTCATTTAAAAGATGGTAAGTATCTTTACCGCCTGGGCAATGCAGAGATACAAAGTCGGCCTGTTGCAGAACTTCTTCAACGCTCATTTGAGTTGCGCCGAATTTGTTGATGACTTCCTGTGAGGGTGGATAAGGGTCACTGAAAATAATTCGCATGCCGAATCCAAAATGTGCACGTGCGGCTGTGGCTTGAGCAATACGACCAAAACCGATACACCCCAAGGTTTTACCTGTGACTTTAGTCGCCATCATGTGAGTGGGTCGCCAGCCAGTCCATTCGCCGCCGCGAAGGTGGCGTTCGCCTTCACCAATTCTACGTGCCGCTGAAAGCAGCAAGCCCATTGCAATATCAGCCGTACAATCGGTAAGTACTTCCGGAGTATTGGTCACTGTCAGGCCGCGAGCTTTGGCAGCATCTAGGTCAATATGATTGAAGCCAACACCATAACTGCCAATAATTTTTGCAGAGATATTGGCAGTACCAAGTACATCAGCATTAATGGGGTCAGTTACCGTCGGGCAGAATGCATCACAATTACCTAATGCGGCTTTCAACTCATCCGGAGTCATAGCGACGTCATTTTCATTCAGCTGTACGTCGTATAACTCTTTAAGTTTTGCCTCAACTGGCTCAGGCCACTTGCGGGTCACAATAACCTTAGGTTTACTCATTTAAGATTCTCCTTAAGACTCTTTTAGATTATAAATCTCTTAAAACGCGTTCCATGGTGATACCCATATCTGATGGGTTTGGAGCTACCACTACCCCGGCTTCCCGAAGTAGTGCAACTTTTTCGGCAGCACTTTCACCTGCGCCAGAGACAATCGCTCCTGCGTGACCCATACGACGTCCTTTAGGTGCCGTTAAACCGGCAATGTAAGCAACCAGTGGCTTGGTCATATGATTTTTGAAATACTCTGCTGCTTCTGCTTCCTGAGGACCACCAATCTCGCCAATCATCATGACGGCCTTGGTGCCCGGATCGTTTTCAAAGTGTTCCAGGATATCGCGGTGCGAACTGCCGTTGATGGGGTCGCCACCAATGCCAACACTGGTCGTGATGCCAATGCCAAGCGCTTTCATCTGCGAAGCGGCTTCGTAACCCAGAGTACCAGAACGACCAACGACACCGACATTACCTTCCATGTAAATGTGTCCTGGCATAATGCCTAGCATGGCTTTTCCAGGACTGATTGTGCCAGCACAGTTAGGGCCGGTAAGTACCATGCGATTTTCTTTCTTGTAACGATACATGTAACGCTTAACTTTCATCATATCCTGAGCAGGAATACCATCAGAAATTGCAACACAGTATTTAATGCCTGCGTCGGCGGCTTCCATGATGGAGTCTGCTGCATACGCAGCAGGTACAAAAATAATACTGGCTTCTGCGCCTGCTTCTCTTACCGCTTCTTTAACCGTATTGAAAACAGGCTTGCCCAGATGTTCCTGGCCACCTTTCCCTGGAGTAACACCACCCACCAGGTTGGTGCCATATTCCATCATTTCTTCAGCGTGGAATGTTCCAATCTTGCCGGTGAATCCCTGTACGATGACTTTGGTTTTTTCGTTTAATAAAACAGTCATTTTTTAAATCTCCCTATGCGCCAACGGCTTTATTACGGGCTTCTACTGCTTTTTCAGCCGCTTCAGCCAGTGTGTGAGCGTTAATAATTGGTAATCCGCTGTCAGCAAGAATTTTTTGGCCTTGCTCAACATTGGTACCCGAGAGTCTGACCACAAGAGGGACTTTAACGTCTAGTTGTTTAAATGCCTGAACAATGCCTTCGGCAATCCAGTCACAGCGGTTGATGCCGGCAAAAATATTTACCAGAAAAGCTTTCACACCTTCGTCCGCCAGTACCAGTTCAAATGCTTTGGCTACACGCTCGGGTGATGCACCCCCGCCAATATCGAGGAAGTTGGCCGGGTTACCGCCTTTGTGTTTGATCATATCCAGTGATGCCATCGCTAGGCCGGCACCGTTAATCATGCAGCCAATATCACCGTCCAGACCGACATAACTTAAACCATAGTCTGAAGCAGCAGTTTCGCGCGGGTCTTCCTGGGACTTGTCGCGTAATTCCGCAATTTGAGGGCGACGGAATAGGGCATTTGAATCAAAGCCCATTTTTGCGTCCAGTGCGCGAATGTGGCCGTCTTTAGTGACCACCAACGGATTAATTTCAACCATCGTGGCGTCCAGTTCAGTGAATGAACGGTAAGCGCCTTTCAGCGTCTTTACGGCTTGAGAAATCAGTGATGGTTCAAGGCCAAGCTGGAATGCAATTTCACGTGCCTGAAAGTCTGTTAAGCCCACCTGAGGTTCAATTTCTGTACGAATAATTGCTTCGGGTTTAGTGGCAGCTACTTCTTCGATGTCCATGCCACCTTCAGTCGAGCAGATCATGGCTACGCGTTGTTTGACGCGGTCAAGGACCAGAGCTACGTATAATTCGCGATCAATATCGGTGCCTTCTTCTACATAAAGACGATAGACGACTTTACCTTGAGGCCCAGTTTGGTGAGTCACCAGAGTTTTCCCCAGTAATTCAGTTGCAGCCGCTAATACTTCAGTTTCAGAAGTGCAAAGTTTGACGCCGCCAGCTTTGCCGCGCGCACCTGAATGAATTTGTGCTTTAACGACCCATTTGTTTCCGCCAATCTCCTTGGCACGATAAACCGCTTGCTCTGGACTGTAAGCCAGACCGCCTGGGGCAATGCTCACGCCGAACTTGGATAATAGTTCTTTAGCTTGATACTCGTGGATGTCCACAGCATCTACCTCCCGTGTTTTAAATTAAAAAAAAATACACGCGCAGACTGTGTTCTGCACGCGAGTAATACTTACTCAACCAATATACGTACGCTGGGCTTGTTAAAGACGTAAAAGATTTATGTTTATTATTATTTTAAACGCCTATTTTAGGTGCACCTTGCACATGAACGCAAGGTGCAGAGTGCAGATTTTGCTTTAAGACTGGCTTTTTGCCGCGATGGCTTTGGCCGCATTGACCACATTTTCTGCCATTTTAGCGGAGGCCGCGTCAATCATTTTGCCATCCAGAGTGGCGGCTCCCTGACCGGCTTTTGCTGCTTTTTCTAGTTCTTCAAGAATTCGGTGTGCTTTTGCGACTTCTTCTTCAGGTGGAGAGAATACTTCATTCGCCATCTCAATTTGTGACGGATGAATGGCCCACTTACCTTCTATACCAAGTGCCGCGCCACGTCGACATGCAAGCATGTAACCTTCAGGATCCTTGATGTCACCAAACGGGCCATCAATAGGTCGCAAGCCATATGCGCGGCAGGCAACAACGATACGTGAGATGGCAGCATGCCACTGGTCACCAGGATAATCCGGGTTGAGGCCACCAATATTAACTGTACGTGCTCGGCAGCTGGCTGAAAAGTCTGCCACACCAAAATGCAATGCTTCCAGACGTGTGCTGGATTGAGCAATGGCTTCTACATTAGCCATACCTAGAGTGGTCTCAATAATGGCTTCAATGGCAATTTTGTTTTTGAAACCTTTTGCTATTTCGATTTGAGTCAGCAACGCATCTACCATGTACACATCAGCAGGAACGCCCGCCTTGGGAATGAAGATGGTGTCCAGTTTTTCGCCAGCCTGCTCAACCAGGTCAATCACATCACGATACATGTAGTGGGTATCCAGTCCATTGATACGCACAGCAATGGTTTTGCCTTTACCCGCCCAGTCGATGTCGTTGACGGCTTCAATGGCATTTTTACGTGCCTGTTCTTTATCGCCAGGAGCAACCGCATCTTCCAAATCTAAAAATACGAAGTCGGCATCACAGTCGGCTGATTTTTCAATCATTTTGACATTGGATGCGGGAACAGCAAGTTCACATCGCTGGACTCTTTGTCTGGCAGGTTTGGGTTGTGTAAAACTCATATGTCTATCCTTTTTTATTTAACAGCTGTGCGCTTGGCTGTTTTTCTTTTAGCTGTGCGCTTGGCTTTGGCTTTGGGTTTGGAAGCAGATGGTGCTTTAAATGCAGGGATGTCTTTGGCGGTTGAGCGATAATATTCACACGCCGCGCCAGTGCCACTTCCTGGTTTGATACGAATACCCGCATCTCGCATGGCCATTTCAACCCCACCCAGCGCGGCCATCATGCGAACATCGTTGTTGTCTCCGAGGTGGCCAATGCGAAAAACTTTACCCGCCACCTGAGACAGGCCAGCACCGAGTGAGATGTTGTATCTGTGGTAAGCAATATGAATTACTTCCGCAGCGTTAACATTGGGCGGTGCCATAATTGCGGTAACTGTGTCAGAACGCCATTTAGGAGAAGTCGCACAAGTTTGCAATCCCCAGGCTTTCACCGCTCGGCGAACACCTTCCGCCAGACGGAAGTGGCGTGCGTAAACATTCTCTAGACCTTCTTCCAGCAGTAAATCCAATGAAGCGCGCAGACCGCGTAACATAGGAATAGAAGGCGTGTACGGGAAGAAACCGTCTTTGTTAGCGCTGATATGATCTCTAATGTCGAGGAAGCATTTGGGACATTTTGCTTTTTTGTGTGCTGCCAGTGCTTTCGGACTAAACCCTAACAGAGCCATGCCGGCAGGCAGCATAAAGCCTTTCTGTGATCCACTGACTGCAACATCCACGCCCCATTCGTCCATGCGGAAATCGATACTGGCAACCGAGCTGACGCCATCCACCATTAACAGTGCCGGGTGTTTGAGGTCTTTTTTCATCATTTTTCCCAGTGCGCCAATATCACTGGTGACACCGGTTGCAGTTTCATTATGACAGGCGATAACTGCTTTGATCTTATGTTCTTTATCTGCGCGCAGACGCTTTTTAACTTCCATCACGGGAAAGCCTTCGCCCCATGGAATTTCAATCAATTCAACTTCCAGGCCAATGCGTTTTGCCAGATCAGACCAAAGATGACTGAATTGGCCAAAACGTGAAGTCAGAATTTTATCGCCAGGAGAGAGTGTATTGGTGAGGGCAATTTCCCAGCCGGCTGTGCCGGTGGCAGGAAAAATAAAGCATTGGCCCTTTTTGGTTTGAAAGATTTTTTTCAGATCCTCCAATATTGGTTTTACTAACTGAGGGAAGTCTGGCGCACGATGATCTTCCTGTGGGATATTCATTGCGGTCAGGACTTGATTGGGGATATGAGTCGGACCAGGAGCAAATAAATAATTTCGTCCAGGAAAGCTAAGTTTTTGGCCTGGCATAATGTTACCTTCTTGATATAAAAGTTAATTAATTAGGTTTCGATATCCCTCTGCTTGCCAGCGTCTATTATTCTGTCTGGCACCATTTGGTTGCACGTGATGGGGTATCGAAAAACGACAATATGGGCAGTTTTTCAACAGACCCGAAAAAGTTCGACATGATGCCATAAGCAGGCACTCATCCTCAAGCGCCGTTTCACTGAGGACAGCGTCAACTAGCGGGTTTAATGGGATCTTGGCAGTGCGTCCTGGAGGGTAGCGGCGAGGATAGTGTTTTCCAGCAGACAAGCCACAGTCATGGGGCCCGTGCCGCCTGGCATGGGAGTGATGCCACCGGCAATTTCGCTGACACTGCTGAAGTCAACATCACCCTGAATATTACCGTCGATACGAGTGACGCCCACATCAAAAACCATCGCGCCTGGCTTGACGAATTCTTTGGTGATTAATGCTGGTGAGCCGACCGCGCTTATGAGAATGTCTGCCTGTTTACAGATATCTGCAAGATTTTCCGTACGCGAATGGGCCAGAGTGACGGTAGCATCGGCACCACGTTCCGATAACAGCAGCACCTGTGGCAATCCAACCAGAGAGGAGCGTCCAACAACGACCGCATTTCGCCCGCAGGTTTCAATATTATAGGCTTCGATGAGACGCATCACACCCAGGGGTGTGCACGGAACTAATTGTTTTTGGCCCTGCAATAAGCGCCCCATGTTGACGTCCGTTAAACCATCGACGTCTTTATTGGGTGGGATTTTGCTAAGCATTTTTTCTTTGTTCAAATGCTTTGGTAAGGGCAATTGCACAAGAATGCCATGTACATCATCATCGTCAGCCAGCAGCGAGATTTGTCGCTCCAACTCTTTTTGGGAAATGTTTTCTTCCAGTTCTACATGCTTGGAATGGATGCCAGCGGCATTGGCTTCACGATGTTTCATCCCTACATAAAGCTGGCTTGCAGGGTTGTTGCCTACGATCACGGTGGCAAGTGTAATTTTGGAATTCGGGAAATATTCTAATTGGGATTTAATTCGGTTGCGGATATCTGTCGCAACTTTTTTGCCGTCGATGATCAATGCTTAAGTCTCAATTATTTAATTGTGTTGGGCGATACAGAATTAGACGTTAAGTTTTTAAAGCGCAGGTCTAATAAAAAAGGCCAGTTGAGTTTAACCCAACTGGCCTTGCATGCAACAAAAACTAAAAACTAGTCCTTAGGTTGTTTGCTTGGATCGAGATAAATAAAGCTCTTGCCAAGACGACCGTTGTAGTTACCGGCTGAGATCATAATCAGACCTTCGGTGTCTTTAGATGCCTTAATCGCTGCCTGTGTCGCTTCCACAATGCAATCCATGTCACGACCATTCATGATGATTTCCATCACAGAATTAACCCCTTCAGGCAGGCCGTGCTCAACTGTTGGATCATCTTGCAGTAGTGGGCAGAACTTTTCGTAAGTACTTGCAATTGTGAAGTCATAATTACTTCCCGCTTTAGAACCACTGCCAGCAATGCCGCCTGGGAAGGTTGTAATAACACCGTCAATCGGTGTAATAGCTTCACAACCTTTTTCTGCAGCTTCCAGTGCAGAATCCACATCTCTACCGAAGAACCAAAGGTTGCCTCCCATCAGGCCATCGGCCTGACCCAGACGACGATCAAGCACAAATTCGCCACCCAGGATTGGAATCCACCACATTTTGCGACCGTAGCGTTCAATGCGTTTTTGATATCCGTTACCAAAGTAGGCGACTTTACGGCCCATGTGGTAATACTGCTCGGAATCAATCATGTTGAAACAAGACGCAGTTGGGCATGTCATTACGTTTTGGCTGATACGAACCAGTGCTGATCTTTCCAGTGCTTCAACGCGGTCTTTGCGAAAACGTGGAATATGTAATTGAACAAGTGCACCTGGGCGACCATCTGGCGTGACAAAGCTTTCGTCAGCGCCCGGGCCCACGTAACGATCCAGACCTGCTTCACAGTCACAAAGAATGGAACTGGAAGCATTACCAGTCGCCGCATTGACGGCGTGCTCCACCCATTTAAGATCCTTGGCAGTGATTAGAAACTCAGTGTAAAAGCTTCTAAACGCTTCTGCATAAGTATCATCAATAATCGCTGTCATTAGTCTCTTCCTTTGCCTTCGTAGACCGCATCTTCAGTCACTACTTTGTCCATGTAGACGTCGTGTGGTGCCACTAATACGTTATCGAAAAGCTGTGATTCGTAAGCCAGAGCAATAAGAGGTGCATCTGGACGAACTTTTTCAAGAAGACGGTCATAGTAGCCTTGGCCATTACCCATGCGGCCGCCATCGCGGTCAAAGCCAACGCCTGGAACCATGACTAAATCCAGCTCTTCTGGCTCAACTTCTTTTTCAGGATTGCCCCACATTTCTTTAGGTGGCTCCAGGATGTCCCATTTGCCCACAACCATTTCTTCCAGACTTTCCATCCACCAAAGGCCCAGTTTGTTTTCGCCATTTTCATCTTCTGTACAGTAAGGAACGATAATTTTCTTTTCGCCCTTGGCTACTTCTGCCAATAATTCAGGCTTTGTGCGGCATTCGGATCGGCAGTCGATGTACCACATAATGCAATGGGCTTTTTGATACTCAGGTAATGCCATAAAACGAGCAACTGCTTTCGCGCTGACTTCATCCTTGTTTTCCTGTGCATTACGACGGTCATAGGCCTCACGACGCATCTTGTTCTTACGTTCCATGATTGCTTCTAATTCTTCTGGTGTCAGTGCCATTCAACTGCTCCTTATATAATGTGAATTACTGGCAATAAAAAAGGGATAAATCCTAAACCATTCCAACTCGAGTTCCAACGAATTTTATGCATTTATGGGGTGATTTAGCTCAAGGTATTGTTTTTACAAAAGTATTTGCATCATTCCCTTGCGTAGAGAGCCTATGGTCGACTGCGGCTAAAAGCGGTATTTAGTGTGGATATAAACACCGATAACTTATATATGCAGTAAAGTGTCGGTGTGATTATGATCCGTCAGTAACCGCGCCTTCCGACGCCGAACGGACCTGTTTGGCGTACTTGGCCAGAACTCCGCGGGTGTATTTTGGCTTCGGTGCTTTCCAGGCACGTTTACGCTTGTTTAGCTCAGTTTCGGTTACATGTAGAGTAATTTTACGCTTTTTGGCGTCAATTGTAATTTGGTCGCCATCCCTGACCAGCGCCAGTGGGCCGCCCACAGCAGCTTCCGGTGCAATATGTCCGACCACGAAACCATGGCTTCCGCCGGAAAATCTTCCGTCGGTAATCAGCGCCACATCCTTGCCTAATCCCTTGCCCATAATGGCTGAGGTTGGAGAAAGCATTTCACGCATACCAGGTCCACCAATAGGACCTTCATAGCGAATAACAATTACGTCACCGGCCTTGATGCCGCCATCAAGAATTTTCTTTAATGCCGTCTCTTCAGAAGCAAACACTTTGGCCTTTCCAGTAAATGACAATCCTTCCTTGCCTGAAATTTTGGCAACCGCGCCTTGCGGTGCCAGATTGCCGTAAAGAATTACCAAATGCCCGTCTTTCTTGATCGGGTTATCCAGCGGTCGAATAATCTGCTGATGCTTGGAATAAGGCTTCACATCTTTTAGGTTCTGTTTGAGTGTTTTGCCTGTGACGGTCATGCAATCACCATTGATGAGACCTCCATCAAGCAACATTTTCATTAATGGCTGAATACCGCCGATGGCGATTAATTCAGACATCATGTATTTACCGCTGGGGCGCAAGTCGGCCAGTACTGGAATTTTTTTGCCTACTCGCGTGAAATCATCAATCGACAGTTTGACGTTCATTGAATGTGCCATGGCCAGTAGATGCAGTACGGCATTGGTGGAGCCGCCAAGTGCAGTGATTACCGCAATCGCATTTAAAAAGGCCTGACGCGTCATGATGTCGCTGGGGCGAATATTCTTTTTAATTAATTCCAGCACCGCTTTACCAGCATTGAGGCAATCAGTTTCTTTTGATTTTGAAATAGCCGCCTGTGCAGAGCTGCCAGGTAAACTCATGCCCAATGCTTCAATTGCCGAAGCCATGGTGTTTGCAGTGTACATGCCGCCGCAGGAACCCGGACCGGGAATAGCAGTAGATTCCACCTGTTTTAGTTCTTTATTGCTAAGCTGGCGTTTGGCATGTTGGCCAACCGCTTCAAACACCGACACAATGTCAACTTTAGTGCCTTTGTAGTTGCCGGGCATGATTGTGCCACCATAAACAAATACCGCCGGACGATTAAGTCTAGCCAGCGCCATCATGCAACCGGGCATGTTTTTGTCGCAACCGCCAATAGCCACCACACCGTCAAATCCTTCGCCGCCGGTGACGGTTTCAATAGAGTCTGCAATGACCTCGCGTGACACCAGAGAATACTTCATGCCTTCAGAGCCCATGGAGATGCCATCGGAAATAGTAATGGTGTTGAAAATGACACCTTTACCGCCCGCCGCATCTGCACCGGCCGCGGCTTTTTCCGCCAGCTTGTTAATGTGAATATTGCAGGGTGTCACCATGCTCCAGGTTGAAGCAATTCCGATCTGCGGCTTCTTAAAATCTTCGTCCTTGAAACCAACTGCGCGCAACATGGCGCGACTCGGCGCACGTTCAGTGCCATCAACAACAATGGAAGAATAAGGTCTGAGTTTTTTAGTCATGGGAGTCTATAGAAATCATACAGTACATTTTGGAATGTACTATACCTGATGAAAATAATCAGGACGAGTATTTAGGATTTCTAAATTGAAAATTTGAGTTGCTGGAGTGGGTATCGTTTTGTACTTGCGCTGGTCCTTATCACACATTCAGAAAATATTTTTTGAAATAACCAAGTTTAATTTAATTTCAAACGGGTCACTGTGTTTGAAATATTCCAAAGACGATATAAAGTCAGCAGATTGATTTAGATTCTGGTTTAAACTATCAATCTCTGATTCAAACAGAAATGTCTGGTAAAATCTGCTTCCCTCTCTGTGCTGAGGCTTGTCTGCATTTTAGATGCGCACAGGTTATGATGTTTTCTCTGATATATAAGGTATGTTGTTCAGAAGTCTATTGATGTTATGTTTGTCTCTATTGGTGTCTTGTAGCACGCCTGTAAAGCAACAAGATAATAGGCTTTCAATATTGAGCTATGATTATAAATTCATTGATGAATTGCTATATGGTTATGTTAAGCATGCCCGCGAAATAGATGTGTGGCTGACGCTGCCTGATCAAAAAAAACTTAGCCCACCTTATCCTGCGGTAGTTTTATTGCATAGTTCCTGGGGTGTTAGTAGTCAGGAGTGGCTTTATGCAAATATGTTTAAGAAAATGGGGATTGCTACATTTATGATTGACAGTTTTTCATCCAGAGGTGTAGGCAAAACATCATCCGATCAGACGCGTGTGTCTAGTGCGTCAATGATACAAGATGCTTATGCGACTTTAGAAGATATAAAAAGTAAGCCACGATTTAATGTAAATAAAGTGGCGGTTATGGGTTTTTAGAAGGGTGGGATTGTTGCGTTATACTCAGCGCTTAAAAGAGTGCGAAGTGCTTCAACAGCAAGTCAGTTAAACTTTAGCGCGCATATTGCATATTACCCATGGTGTGGTATCCAATTAAGCGAAATGCAAACAACCGGTATGCCCATATTAATCCAGGGTGGGCGAAAAGATATTATTGCTCCATTAGAGCTTTGCAGAGAGCTTATAATTAAAAGCTTTAGTCTGAAAGATTAATCTTCTGCCAAGATAAAAGAGTACCCCGAGGCGCGTCATGCATTCGACCACCCGTCACTATCCAAAATACTATTTCCAATTTCTTTAACTGCTCAGGTTCTGGCAGACTGCAGAATAAAAGAAATCAGCCCAAACAATTTTCTCGAGATGCATAATCATATTTCTGTCAATCGGGATAATATTGGCCAGTGCTGAAAACATGTGGCAAATACAATGGCAGTGCCGGATATAATAAGTCTGCTGCAAGCCAGGCGTTGCTGGAAACAAAAGCTTTTTTGCAGGCTCATTTGCTCAATTAAATTTTTATGCTGGCTGTTAAATGCATAACTCAAATTTCACTGCTTCTGGTTTTCATATTCCCGTTGATGGGATTTGCCAGCCAGTCTAATTATGCACGTAAGCATATAGAATTATTATCCAAACAAGATGTGAAAATTGATTTTTCAGGTTTTGTTGCTTGCTACCAGCATAGGTGTAAAAAAATGCAGATGGTTTCATTAACATCAAACGAATGGAGTCATATTATTGCGCCCTGGGCGCTTAATAACAAAAGCTCTATGCAGGAACGTGCTTTGATTGCAGAGACTATTAGTCGATTAGAATTAATCGTGGGGAGGATGACAAACACTCAGTTTGATATGGGTGATACATTTCCCGCTTTTTTTACATCTCGAAAAACTAAAAGCGAACAAATGGACTGTGTAGATGAATCTACAAATACACTCACGTATTTACGCTTGCTTGAAACGCATAATAAACTGCGCTGGCATACTGTGGAAGGTTTAATTACGCGTGCTGGTCTGCTTGCGGGTTATCCTCATACGGCAGTTTTAATTAAAGAAAAAAACTCTGGCGAATACTATGTCGTTGATTCGTGGTTTTATGATAATGCTCGCCCTCCCGTGATTAGCAGGAAGTCGCAATGGAAGCTGGGCTGGAAGCCGAAAAACTAGACATTAAAAAGTGTTGACTTGTGCGTTCTCACTATGTTCTCATAATTGAGAACATAGTGAGAACAGCTTATGCTGACAAAGCGTGAACAGGATACATTTGATTTTATAGCCAGTTATTATGCAAAACAGCGTAAAGCACCGTTGTTGACTGAAATTGCTGAGAGTTTGGGAATTCAATCCAAGGGGGTAGTGCATCGTTATGTATCTGCACTGGAGCAGAAAGGCTATATCCTGCGCAATCCCAAAACGCGTGGTATTGAACTGGCAGGCCATCCAAATATTAACGAATTGCCGTTTCTGGGTCGTATTGCCGCGGGCAAACCTATAGAAGCCATTGAAGACAGGCAATCGGTCGATTTTGCACATTTATTAAATGGGCCTGACCGTTATGTGCTTGAAGTCAAAGGCCAGTCAATGGTGGATGAAGGGATTCGACACGGTGATCTGGTGATCATAGAACACGCAAGTACCGCGCGCAGTAATCAGATTGTCGTAGCCCTGATTGATGGTGAAGAGGTCACCCTGAAACGTATTCAGTTTCCAAAAAAAGATACGGTGCGATTAATTCCTGCAAATAAAAACATGCAGGCAAAAGAATATCCATCCAGGCGAGTGGAGATACAGGGAGTTTTGGTCGGACAGGTAAGGGTATATGACTAATGCGCGCTGGGAGCGGGCTGTGGTGTTTGTTGACATGGATGCCTTCTTTGCCAGCATTGAACAAATGGACTATCCCGAACTGCGTCATAAAGCGATTGGCATCACTAATGGTAAAACAGGAACTTGCTTTATTACCTGTTCTTACGAAGCAAGGAAGTATGGTATCAGAACAGGTATGCGAATTAGACAGGCGCGGCAATTATGCCCGGAGGTTATTCAAATACCTGCAAGGCCTAATCGTTATGCAGAAGTATCGACTAATATTATGTCTGCTTTGCAAATGGTGACACCGGATGTTGAAGTATTTTCAGTTGATGAGGCATTTCTTGATGTAACACGTTGCCAGAAAATTTATAACAGCCCAATAGATGCCGGCCGACTGGCTAAAAAAGTGGTTTATGACGCCAGCGGTGTAACCTGCAGTGTGGGTGTCAGTGGCGATAAAACAACGGCCAAACATGCAGCAAAAAAAGACAAGCCAGATGGCCTTTTTGCTGTATCCCCATGGGAGGCGCGTGACTATTTAAGTGATGTTCCTGTGACCGAGTTGAGTGGTATAGCGCGCGGTATCGGAAAATTCCTCAATGACCGGGGAGTGTATGTATGTGGCGAAATGCAGCATCTTCCGATTGGTGAACTGGCAGGACGCTTTGGAAATCTGGGGCGACGTATCTGGTATATGGCGCAGGGACTGGATCCTGATCCTGTTCGTCAAAGTGTAGCAGCGCCTAAATCAATTGGGCATGGAAAGGTCATGCCGCCAAATACAAAAAGTTTAACGACCATAACAATGTATTTTCATCATATGGCGGAGAAAGTCGCGGCCAGATTGCGAAAGCATGAATTTGAAGCGCGCAATTACTTTATTGGCGTGTTAACCGACCAGGGTTGGCTGGTAAAAAAAATGCAAAGCAGAATGCCCACCAATGATAGCCGAGAAATAAAAAAGCTGGTGAATATATTTCTACGTCACGTCTGGAATAAACAGGGTTGCTTTCAGGTGCAGATTACTGCCTTGGACCCAAAAAATCAGAGACATCAATTGAGTTTTTTTCAGGAAAGAGATTTTAGACGGGAACAACTTAACCTGGTGATGGATAAAATTAATCAGCGTTATGGTGAATTTGCACTTGCGCCGGCTAATTTATTAAATCGTTCTGAAATGCCAAATGTGATTGCCCCGTCATGGAAGCCTTTTGGTCATCGAAAGACAGTGTGAAGGATATAACCACAGCCAATTAATCATTTGTACTGTCCGTGTGTCAATTGTGATGTGTATTCATGATAGATCAGAGTACCTTGTGTAAAATTTGATAATGAATCATGCGGGAGTCAGGGGATGAGATCGATCATTATTGTATTGTTGGCATTGCTGGTATCACCAATTATCGCGTCTGAAAGCGATCAGGTGCTTTTTGATAAAATTGTAGGAGTTTGGTGGAGCCGGGTAAGCAACGGAGATATTGCCGTTGAGGCCACAGAAGATTGCCGCGCAGATGGAACAATTATCACCAATGGTGATGTGTATTCAAATGGTGTGCTGGTAGAGCAGCATCAAATCAAGTCGAACTGGAAAATAGAAAATGGTTACTCGCTGGTGGAAGTGACAGAGTCAACAAACCCACGAGTGGTTGCTGTTGGGACTAAAATAACAGACCGGATTGTTTCAGTTGATGATAAAGAGTTTGTGTACCAGACTGCCGATGGAAGAAAACAGATTCTGACCAGAATAGATTAAGTAGAAATAAAAAAATTATTGCCTGCTCCAGTATCAAACATGCTGAAGCAGACAATTATCTTTATATCTAGCTGGTGGCGAGGGTTGCAAATTTATCTTGGTAATCTTCCATAGATAACTGAATGACTTTTTCCGCATGCTCGCGGCCATAGGCGGCACCCACGCGAACCTTGGGATCTTCTCCGGGCATGGATTTGTAAGTGCTAAAGTAATGAATCAGACGCTCAACGATAGATTGAGGTAATTCGGAAATATCATTGACGTTAGACCAGACATGGTCTTTTTCCAATACGGCAATAATTTTGTCGTCTGCTTCGCCCCCATCAAGCATAGGTAATCCGCCGACAATGCGTGCATTGAGAATCAATTCCGCACGGTCAATAGGCCGGTCACTGACCACACAAATATCCAATGGATCGTCATCACCCTGCGTAGCGCCTTGCATAAGTGCACCTACCCGGTTGCCACAATAGGTCTGTGGAATAAAGCCATACAAAGTAGGTGGCAATGATGAAGTGCGGTGGGGACGGTCGACTCTTAGATAACCTGTTTGTTTGTCAACTTCGTACTTGATGTGATTGAACGGTGTACTTTCAATATAGGCATGTACAACTCTAGGCGGCATGGGACCCACATCGATTCCGTGCCAGGGGTGGGGTCGCCAGCGATTAAATGAGGATGACATTTGATTCTCTCCTTAGAAATAGAAATCCAGAGTGGCGTGTCATTAACGCCGCTATAAATCAATAATTCACGTGATTGTTAAGAACAGGTGTTCTGCAAGTGGCAATAATAACGAACTTGAGAATTTTATGCTTGAGTTTAGTAGATGTTTAAAGGGCATTGGAAGCAATAGAGTGGTTATAGCAACGAATTTGCGGGCACCTGGGGTGATTGCTGGGATTGCTGGATCGGCTCTTCAATTCATCCAGAGTGGCAAAAAGTTCTCGGTGATTGGCGTTGTCAATTCGAACGGCGCAACTTGAGGCCTCAAGAGCAGTAATTTCACAGCCCAGTTCAAAAGCACTATAGGCAAAGTTATTTAATGCTTGCGCGGAGTGCTTGTTGAGACGCAGTGCATGCTTGTAGGCATTACTGGCCGCGAGGGGTTCGCGTAGTTGCATATGCGTGTTTGCCAGCCCTATATGTGCAGTAAAATTGTTTGGCCAACGTTCAATAATCGCGGCATAAGTGAGTTGCGCGCTGCGGAATTTGCCCACTTTCTCCAAATCAATGGCCGCTTTGATGGCTTCATTCTCAGAAATGCTGCCGGGTATTTCGCCCGCAGGTGCGGCAATTAAAGCCCAATACTTTCCGCGCCGCCAGGTATTTTCAAATGTAGACCAGGCGCTTCTGTAGTATTCATGCCGGCCACTGTGTAATAACAAATAATCATTATCCGGTGAACGACCTGTAACAACTGAATAATGCCAGACAGGGTAAACATTAAAGGCTAAATTCTGTAGCACGATTACTGGACGTTCAGCATTGATTTCAGCGCGTAAAGAAGTCAGATCCATATGGGTGCTGAAAGCGACCAAATCCAAACGGCGAGCTGCGGCATGCATTTCTATTTGCAGACTGCCCTTTTTTTCTGGAAGGTAGATAAATTTTTCAATATCCTCAACACTCACATTTTGTCCATAGTAGTTGGCCACCATGGCTAATGCGGCCGGTCCACATAAATTATCTGTCTGCTCAATAAAGGGAACTTCAAGACGAATGTCGGTAGGCAGGTCTTGCGGCTGTTTAGGAATAATTCGATCCGCCACTGCAATAGCGGTGCAGCCGGATAACGTAGTTAGCAGGCATAGCAGCAGGGAAAGTAATTGCAGATGTTTGAAGCGTAATGAAATCAAAATGTTGTGGTCATGTCGGTGAGGCCCATTAACTCCAACATGAAAACAATCGGTCCCGATGCAAACAACACCAGTCCGACAGCACCGGCCGCAGGTAACTGATCCATTTGCTCGGCTAACTGCTGGACTTCATGATCAGTCAATTGATCAATACGTTGCTGAACATGTTCTGGTCTAACACCATGACTGAGTAATGAGCGTTTGACGTCGTCACGAAGCAAGGCAGAATGAATGGACTGCTTATGCGTATCGATAAGCAGGTTTGAATCGATCGTTTCAGTGTCAAACATACCCGCCTGCACATGACAAAATAATGTGCTGGTCAAAATCAGCAATGCTAATAATCGGTGTCGACGTACAGTGCTACGTGAGCGCATATAAAAATACCTGTTAGTAATAAGATAATTCTTCTACTTTTAATAAGTTACGTCAAGTATTTATGAAAGTGCTGCAATTTATCGGTGAAATAGTACCAAATGCTCCAGATCCAAGCCGATTCCCAGTGGCTTGCCTATCTCGTGATCGTGATGACTGGGTGCATAACACAATACTTTGTGTCCGTTGGGAAGACGCAACGTGTATAGAAATTCCGCACCCTGAAAACGCTTGTCTTCGACAATCGCGGTCACCTGGCTACTGTCATCGTGAGGTATATCGTCTGGTCGAACTAGTAAATCGACCACTTCACCTGTGTTGAATGTTGGGTCAATGGATCCGTTTAATCTGCCGAAAACTGTTTCAATACAATCATGGCCGAGAATGGTTGCGGGAATGAAATTACCCAGACCAACGAAGTCTGCAACGAAGCGGGAGGCAGGTTCATGATAAATATTATAAGCAGTATCAAACTGGACGATGCTTCCATTTTCCATAACACCTATCCAGTCCGCAACCGCAAACGCTTCATGCTGGTCGTGGGTCACTAATAATGCAGTGATTCTCTCCTGCTTTAATATATCTCGCACCTGTGTGGCCAGCTGTTCCCTCAGATCCGGGTCCAGACTTGAAAATGGTTCATCAAGTAAAAGGATTGCAGGTTTGGGCGCCAGAGCTCTGGCTAAAGCCACACGTTGTTGCTGTCCGCCAGACAACTCGTGCGGATATTTATGGTGATGCTTGGGACAGATTTCAGTCAGATTTAAAACATGGGCTACCTGTTGCTGAATATAGCTTTTCTGTAGTTTGCGTATGCCAAAGGCGACATTGTCGAAAATGGTCAAGTGAGGAAACAGTGCCAGGTCCTGAAACATCATGCCGATATTGCGTTCCTCCGGAGCCAGTGAATTATGTGGTGTGCTGATTACTTTGTTTTCAACTTCTATGCGGCCCTGATCAATATCATGTAATCCGGCAATTGACCGGAGCAAAGTTGTCTTGCCGCAGCCGCTTGGGCCCAGTAAACAGACAATATCTTGAGCGTTCACGTAAAGACTGGTGTTGGTCAGAATCTCCAGCCCCATGTGGGAGGCAAAGACATTATTGACAGAGAGTAACGGTGGCTTATCGGGCATGGGCTTTGATAGAAATATTTAAAAGGATTACCGGAATAATACCAGTAACAACAATGGCTAACGCCGCTGTCGAGGAATCTGCAAGACGTTCATCTGAGGCAAGTTCATAGGTACGTACTGCAAGAGTATTAAAATTAAAGGGGCGCATTATTAATGTTGCGGGAAGTTCTTTCATGACTTCCACAAAAACAAGTAGTGCGGCAGTAAGTAATCCACTGCGAATTAGCGGTAAGTGTATACGGTGCAGAGTTGTCAGCAGATTATTGCCGAGTAATAAAGAGGCTTCATCAACCGAATGACTGATCTTGGCCAGACTGGCCTCCACAGTTTGCAGTCCTAAAGACAAAAAGCGCGCGGTATGCGCAAACACAAGTGCGAAAATAGTTCCAGTAAATATCAGGCCTGCATCAATTCCGAACTGATGGTTCATAAAATCGATCAGCCAGTTATCCAGGTGGCTAAAAATAATTAAAGTCCCCACGGCGATGATAGTGCCAGGAACAGCGTAACCCATAGCACTGAAGTTAATCAGGCCATTGATTAAGCTGCTTTTGCTTATGCGTTTACCGTAAGCGAGTATAGTAGCAATAGATAATGTAGCTAAGGCGGCACAGGCCGCAAGAAAAAAGCTGTTGAATGCCAGGCTCCAGAATTGATTGTCAACCATTTCGTTGGCGGTTTGAATCGCCCAACTGCCAAGTTGCATGACTGGAATAATGAATCCAAATAAAGGTGGTAATGTACAGGCAATGATGGCAAAAACAGATTGTCGTCCTTGCAGAAGAATTTCCCTGCTGTGTCGCGATGCATTATTGGGATTATGGTAGCGAATTCTTTTGCGTTGTCTTTGCTCCAACAGAAACAAGATGAAAACTGTAAGCATTAAAATGCTGGATAGCTGGGCCGCCGTGACTGGTTCTCCAAAACCAAACCAGGTGCGAAAAATACCGGTAGTAAAAGTATCAATCCCAAAATATTGTACCGTGCCAAAGTCAGCTAGCGTTTCCATCAATGCGAGTGTTATTCCAGCGGCAATGGCTGGTCGCGCCAGAGGAATGATTATGCGGAAAAGTCTGTCCAGATTGTTTGCGCCCAGCATGCGTGAAGCTTCAATCAGTTGCGGTGACTGGGTGATCAGTGTTGAGCGCGTTAATAGAAATACATAGGGATAAAGTGCAAAAGAAAACATCGCGATGGCACCGCCCAATGAACGAATTTCAGGGAACCAGTAATCGCCATAGCTCCAGTCAAATACTTCTCTTAGATAAGTTTGAATGGGTCCGCTAAAATCCAGTACACCCGTGTAAGTGTAGGCAACAATATAGGCAGGAATGGAGAGTGGTAAAAGAAGCAGAAATTCAAATATGTGCTTTCCCGGGAAAGAATAGAGTGCACATAGCCATGCTGCGGGCACACCAATAATGAATGTGCCGATGGCTACGCCGCTGGCCAGGATAAGAGAATTCATCACGTATTCAGCTAACACATTGTCAATAAGATGCTGCCAGGTTTCAGTATGAGGATGTAAATTAAACTGAATGACGATAATGATAGGCAGGGTAATAATCAGCGTAATTAGCGCGATAGTGATAAACCAGCCAAGGGAAAAATTTCCACGCCTGAGTGAAGACGTGTTTGAAAGTTCTGGGTTGTTAGTCATTAGCCAGAGTTTAAATAGTGGTACAGGGTTGCCAGTGGGTTATCTCCATTTGGCTTTATCCATAACCTGAACTGCATTGGCATTTAATTCGCCAAGCTTGCTTAAATTCAATGTATCGGCTTTGAATGGTCCCCAGCTTTCAAGTGTAGGATTGGACGGGATGCCGTCAATGACAGGATATTCCAGATTTACGTCGCTATACCAGGTTTGAGATTCTTTAGTGAAAAGAAAGGCAATTAACTTATTCGCCAGCTCAAGGTGTTTTGCATGTTTGAGGATGCCTATGCCACTGATATTGACATGAGTGCCACGTCCGTTCTGATTAGGCCAGAAAAGACTAACCTTGTTTGCTATTGTCCGTTCCGACTCATTATCGTTCAGCATTTTTCCCAGATAGTATGAATTCACCAGTGCGACACTGCACTGGCCTGATGCCACGGCTTTTATTTGATCACGATCACCGCCCTGAGGTTTGCGAGCAAAATTGCTAACAAAAGCATTGGTCCATTTCTGGGTGGCCTCCACACCATC
This sequence comes from uncultured Thiotrichales bacterium, assembly GCA_964636225.1. Taxonomy (GTDB): domain Bacteria; phylum Pseudomonadota; class Gammaproteobacteria; order UBA4575; family UBA4575; genus UBA1858. The sequence continues at coordinate 133,397 of CAZWQM010000002.1, forward strand.
ATTAGCAATCAGTGAAGCAACCAGGGATTGGTTATAGATATTATTGGAGGAGCGCACACAGATTTTATTTTTCCACTTTGGTGTTGCTAAATCTTCATAGGTAGAAAGTTCGGAAGCGGATACCTGCTGATGATTATAAATGATCACGCGCGCGCGCAAGGACAGACCCATCCAGAAGCCATCTGCATCTCGGTACTGTGCCGGCGCCAGTTGAAGAATGGCCGGATCGGAAATGGGTTGTAGTAAATCTGCGCTTTTTGCTCGATGCAGACGACCGGCGTCGACCGTGATGAAAACATCAGCGGGCGAATTTTTTCCTTCATTACTGAGACGCTGAATGAGTGCGTCGGCCTTACTGGTGACTAAATTAACCTCTACGTCATTCCGTTGTGCAAATTGATCAAGTAAGGGACGAATGTAGGCTTCCTGACGTGCAGAATAGACATTGAGCTGATCTTGTGCATGGGAAAGTTGTGCGAATGTGCAACACAGTGTAATGTAAAGTATTGATTTAATATAAAATTTCAAAATTTCCAATCCTTGTAAATAGGTCGATGTATGGTTACTGTTGCTACTGATACTAACACAAATGAGAGGTATTCTCATTTGTGTATTATCTTTTATTTGACCTGCATCAGTAAATCAAGTTTTAAATAAAGTCTTGAATCTTGGCTGATCTGAAAATGCCTGACACTGTAAACATAAGTGAAAAAATTCTGGCTCATTGGAAGGAGTTTGAGGCTCGGCACGCGCTGCCAGGAGAAGTAGTCCAGAACTCAGTGCGAATTCAATCGCTGTGGCAACAAAGTGCCTACTGTGAGCGTATTTCCACACGTTCACCACAATGGCTGAATGAATTGGTGATGCTTGAAGCATGCTCGCTAAATAAGGCGGCGTTGCTGCAAACAATTCATCAGGCGCTGAGCGAAGTGAATGAAGAAGATCTATTCAAACAGCGTTTGCGCGAAGTGCGCCATCAGGGCTTATTGCATATATGCTGGAAAGATCTGGTGTTAAATGCGGATGTGCTTGAAGTGTTGGACGAGTTATCAAGCCTTGCGGAGGCGTGTGTGCAAGTAGCGGCCGACTGGATGCAAGCATCTTTAAAGGATAAATATGGCGTACCTCGCAGTTCCGATGGACAGGAAGTCCATTTTGTAATCATCGCGATGGGTAAATTGGGGGGAGGTGAGCTGAATTTCTCTTCCGACATCGATGTGATGTTTTGTTATTCCAATGCAGGTGAGACAGATGGAAAGCGGTCCATTTCAAACCAGGAATTCTTTACCAAATATGCTCAGGGTCTGATTGATTTACTTTCAGGTGTTACTTCTGATGGATTTGTCTACCGAGTAGATTCTCGTTTGCGCCCATTTGGAGACTCGGGCCCGTTAGTGGTGAACTTCAATCATGTCGAAGACTACCTGCAGGTGCATGGGCGTGAATGGGAACGCTATGCATTTGTTAAAGCACGCGTCATATATGGCCAGTCAAGTGATCATGCTCAGTTTGAGCGAATGAGAACTTCTTTTGTTTATCGCAAATACATCGATTTTGGAGTGATTAATACTCTGCGCGAAATGAGGGACTTAATTGCGCAGGAAATGCTGAAAAAAGGCAATTTGAAAAATATTAAACTGGGTGTAGGAGGAATTCGCGAAATTGAATTCATTGTTCAATTCTTTCAACTTGTGCATGGCGGCAATAATCCGCGCTTACAAACACGAAAAATTATTCATGCATTATCAGAAATCCAGTCTTCTGGCTACTTGAGTGAACAGGACGTTTATAAATTGGTTACCGCCTACCGGTTTTTGCGTCAGGTCGAAAACCGGTTGCAAATGTTTAATGATGAGCAAACGCATGTTATTCCTGAAAGCCAGCAAAAATTACAAGTGCTTTCGCAATCCATGGGTTTCACTACGGCCGAAGATTTTATGCGGGCATTGCAGGTACAGCAGAATTCTGTGAGTGATGTATTTGGCAAAATACGTAGCGATAAGCACGAAAATGAGGATGATGTTTATGTGCAGGTCTGGAAAAAGTTATCCCAGGCCGCGAGCGATGAATCCAGCGAGACACTGAGCGTTTCAGGATACTCTGATTTTGCACCTATTGCAGAGAAAATTTGTGCACTACTGAAAAGCTCGGCATACAAGAATCAGGATGAACAGGGTCGAAACCGGCTTGATTTGTTTATGCCATGCTTTTTAAGAGAATTAAAACAAGTCGATTCTGCTGAGATCGTGATTAATCGTCTGGCGCTATTGCTGCAGAACATTTTGCGACGTTCAGTTTACCTGGTCTTGCTGTACGAGAATGAACACGTCTTAAAGCAGCTTATTGCCGTGGCGTATGCCAGTCCCTGGATTGCAAAACACCTTACCTCCTATCCTTTGTTATTGGATGAATTGGCGGTCGATTCTGAAGAAGAATACCTGTTAAACAAACAAGACATTGCGCAGCAATTTTCAAATGAAATATTGGCCTATGATCAACTGGAATATGACGTTATTCTAGAACGTGTTCGAATGTTTAAGCATGCACGCGAATTACGCGTGGCTTGTGCAGATGTACAGGATAAAATCCCTGTAATGAAGGTAAGTGATCAACTCAGCTGGACGGCGGAAGCGATTATCCATGGTTGTGTTAGATATCTGGAAAAAACATACGATCCATTAATGAAAGACTGCCTGGCGGTGATTGCTTTTGGCAAACTGGGCGGGCTTGAGCTGAGTTATGGATCAGACCTGGATCTGGTGTACATGGCGCAGAATCCGCAGCAGTTCTCGCATGCTACCGATTCCAGTGTGCGTTATGTAATCAAGACAACGAGATTTGCCCAGCGCCTGACGCAAATGTTAACGCTGCAGACGGTGTCCGGACGCCTATATGATGTAGATAACCGCTTAAGGCCAGATGGAGAATCGGGTGCCATGGTACCCTCTTTGGCATTTATGGAAGAGTATTATCAAACCCGAGCCTGGACCTGGGAATTACAGGCACTGGTACGTGCGCGTTGTGTGGCGGGTTCGGAGCTACTGCAAATGCAATTTGAGCAAATGCGCGAGAAAATAATCTCTCAGCCCAGGGAAGAGCAAAAACTTGCTATTGAAGTAATCGAAATGCGCAAAAAAATGCTCGAAACCAAAGCAAGCAAAATTCCAGGTGTATTTAACATTAAAAACGATGAAGGAGGTATCACGGATATCGAATTCATGGTTCAATACGCGGTTCTCGCACATGCTTACAAGGATAAGTCCTTGTGTGAATATTCGGATAATGTGCGTCTGCTTGAGTGTCTGGTGAGTGCCGGATTCCTGGAAAGCACAATGGCTTTCGAATTAACGGATATTTACTGCCGTTTTCGTAACATCATGCATCGCATTGCACTGCAGGCCGAAAAGCCCGAAGCCAAACAGGCAGAGTATGCGCAGGAAAGAAAAGTCGTAAGAGATTGCTGGAATAAAATTTTAGGCAAACATTAAAAAAGGAATAGGAGTTAGGTTATGTCAATGTCGGATCGGGATGGAGTTATTTGGCGTGATGGTGAAATGATTGATTGGCGGAAAGCTGAAACACATGTATTAACTCACACGTTACATTATGGTGCGGGCGTATTTGAAGGGGTACGCGCCTATGATGCCAAACAGGGAACTTCTATCTTTCGTCTTCATGACCACACAAAACGCCTGCTAAATTCGGCAAAAATTATTGGAATGAAAGTACCCTTTAGCCAGGAACAGCTTGATCAGGCTCAGGTAGACGTGGTTAAAGCGAATGATATGAAATATGGCTATATTCGCCCTATGTGCTTTTATGGCTCCGAAGGAATGGGTTTGCGTGCTGACAACCTGCAAGTGCATTGTATTATTGCGGCCTGGGAATGGGGTGCCTACATGGGCAAAGAATGTCTGGAAAATGGCATTCGTGTTAAAACTTCCTCATATACGCGCCATCACGTTAACGCCACTATGTGTAAAGCCAAAGTTAACGGACACTATGTAAACTCGATGCTGGCACTTCAGGAAGCAGCAAAAGATGGCTACGATGAAGCGTTATTGCTGGATCCTCAGGGATTCGTCGCAGAAGGCAGTGGTGAGAATGTATTTATTGTTAGAGATGGTGTGTTATATACACCCGAACTCAGTTCTGCACTGGACGGAATAACACGTAAAACAATTATAAGTCTGGCCAAAGAAATGAACATTCCGGTGGTTGAAAAACAAATCTCGCGGGATGAAGTATATATATCAGATGAAGCTTTCTTTACGGGTACGGCGGCAGAAGTGACACCAATTCGTGAACTGGATAATCGTCCCATTGGTACCGGTACACGAGGCCCGCTGACTGAAAAGTTACAGTCCAGTTACTTTGATATTGTGCACGGTGAAGTCGATAGATATACGCATTGGTTAACACCAGCCTGTTGAAAATTTTGTCAATCATCCAGGGTTTAATATGGGTGTTCATATATTAGTTATCGGTGATGTCATGCTGGATCGTTACTGGCATGCAGATGCCAATCGAATTTCACCGGAAGCGCCCGTGCCGGTGGCGAGCATCACGGATACTCATGACCGTGCAGGGGGTGCCGCCAATGTGGCGCAGAATATCAGTGCTCTGGGTGCTGAAGTGACATTGCTTGGAGCGATTGGTGAAGACCAGGAAGGTGAAATCCTGCAGCGTATCCTGCATAAACAGGATATTCAGACTCGGCTGATATCCAGTGCAGATATTAGAACAACCTCTAAAATTAGGGTTGTCAGCCGCAACCAACAATTAATACGTCTTGATTTTGATGATCAGGCTTATGCATGCAGTGCTGAAATCAACGATGAGTTATTAGATTGTATAGATGATTGCTCAGTAGTGCTTCTCTCGGATTATGGTAAAGGTGTATTGCTTGATGCGCAGGGCATTATCAATGTTGCCAATGATAGGGGTATAAGAGTTGTCGTTGATCCTAAAGGCACAGATTTTTCTAAATATAAAAATGCATCGGTGGTGACACCTAATTATTCAGAATTTTGCGCCGTCGTTGGAGAATGTTTGTCGGAACAGGAGATCTACGAAAAAGCGCGAAATTTATGTGTAGAGAATAATTTTGAAGCACTGCTAATTACGCGCAGTGAAAAAGGTATGACATTGATCATGCAAGATGGCGATGTTACTAACTTTGCGGCACAAATGCGTGAAGTCTATGATGTGACGGGGGCTGGAGATACGGTAATTTCAGCATTTTCAATGAGCTTGGCGGCAGAAGGTGATTTTAAACAGGCCGCCATGGTTGCTAATATTGCTGCTGGTATCGTGGTTGGAAAATTTGGTGCGGCGACCGTGTCAGCCGAAGAATTATCGCACGGTATGCTGGGTTATGAGTGTGCAAACAGTAAACTGGTAAACAGTGATTTTTTATCAAAGCGTATTGAAGATGCGCATGCAAAGAAGCACAAGGTTGTTTTTACCAATGGCTGTTTTGATGTTTTGCATAAGGGGCATGCGCACTTGCTAAGAGAAGCCTCCAGACTTGGCGATATAGTTGTGGTTGCATTAAATTCCGATGCTTCGGTACGCCGTCTTAAAGGTGATGAGCGTCCCATAAATCATCTTCAGGATCGTGCCGAAATGCTTTCGTACTTTTCGTCCGTTGACTGGATTGTCAGCTTTGATGAAGATACACCAGAAGAGTTGATTGAAAAATTAAACCCGGACGTACTGGTGAAAGGCGGTGATTACGAGCCAGATGAAATCGTCGGTGCAGAGTATGTTCGGCAAAATGGTGGTGAAGTAAAAGTTATTCCTTTTGTTGATGGCTACTCAACGAGCGGTATTATCTCTGCTATTCTCGCGAAAAATTAAAAGTAATCAATACTTTCCTTTAACCACGGTTAAACTGGTTTAAGCATGTGCTGCAGTTGATACCGGCTGTTCATTTTTTCAGTGTTTGTCAGTCAGTTTAAGCCGCTAGTCGGTGGATTTGTGAAAGGTGTTCGATTATTGATGGGGTTATTCTTGTATATTGACCCTACTTAAAAAATTAATCGACGAAACATCGTGCCATCATGAAAGAATTCATTGTTACATTTAATTTGCTTGCAGAAGATTATGATCAGGCGAAAAAAATCAGTGAGCCTATTTGCAAATACTTTCTTAAAGATAACATGTGCACGCTTGAGTCTGTTCGCATCAAAAACCCTGAGCGGGTCGAGCGTAGCAGTGGCAGAAGAAAAACAGATAAATCCTGGTTAAACAGTTTTGGTTATCTGGAAAAATAATCAAATATGAGGCGCGAATCTAATGGCGCTTTTTGGTTATTTTAAACCATTTGTAAATATTGAATCCTCCACGCATCCAGAACTTCAGGATGGTTTTTTCCAATATGCTTGCGTTCCTGTCCAGATATAATTCAAGACACTGGCTTGCATCTATATTAGGGACACTGAATCTTCTAATGCAGCGAATATTCAGCAATTTTTTTTTCCAGCGATTCTCATTATGTGCAAACTGCACTTTGTCCAGATCGATTAGAGTGAAATTCATTTCTCGAACGCTATCCAGTGTGATTTTTTGAATGTTTGAAATGGGAGAGGTCAATAAAAAATTTCCGGCATGTGGGTCGCCGTGACGAATATTATTTGCATGAAGCTTACGAATAATTTTGGCGAGTGACTGAGAGATGCCAATTATAATCAGTTCGGCATTTTGATTGTTTTGGCGTAATTGTTTGCAAAGATCAAAAACTGCCATGCTGGCGTTGACTTTCTCGTAGAGTAAATATGACTTTTTAGTTTGTGCTGAATGCTTGCATGTCCAGTGAGCCAGTACCTTGGGGCTGTTAACATCAATCTTGTTTAATGCAATTCCTCCATAATAGGCGTTTAAGCTATAATTCTTGAATAAGCTGACCAACATAAGGTTGAGTCTTCGATACCAGCGATAATGCCTGGATATTTGAGAGACTTTTAAGACGATATCTTTATCTACAGCGGGAAGATGAAAACTGTATAAGTGGTTGCGTTTTCGGCTATGTAACTGCATGCGGTTTGCGTCGGATTCGTGTTTTTCAAACTGCAGTTTCTTTATCCATTGCTGTAGTGCCAGATTGTTTGAATGTTCGGGGCTGATAATATATTCCCCGAGAGCATAGGGAGTGGGATTTTGACGAATGTCTTCAGGAATATACACAGTAGATTAATTGGAGTAGAGAATCATTAAGAGTCTAGTTATAGGTCCTGCCTGGGTGGGCGATATGGTTATGGCGCAGGCGTTATACAAAGCACTTTGTGCTAATTCTACCTCAGCAGAAATTCATGTGGTAGCTCCCGAATGGTCGCGTCCTCTGTTAACGCGCATACCACAAATATCTGAAGTACACGGCTTGAATGTAGGACATGGTGAGTTTGGCCTGATCAGGCGTCACCGTCTTGGCAAACAATTGCGCAAGTATAATTTTGACCAGGCGTTTGTTTTGCCGCGGTCTTTTAAATCTGCATTGGTGCCATACTTCGCAAGAATTCCCAAACGCATAGGAGAGCTTGGTGAATTCAGGCACGGGTTGCTTACACATAAATACTCCACCAATAGCGATAAAAAAATACCAAATGTGAGTAATTATCTTCGATATATGGATATTCATGCGGATATTGCTTTGGTGAAAAATGAATATTGTCCGGAATTGACGGTTGACCCTGAAAATCAGCGAAGAGTTTTAAAAGACTATGGAATAGAAGGCGATCAGCCTTTAATTGCCTGCATGGTAGGTGCGGAATACGGTCCATCTAAACAATGGCCAATAGAACATTTTGCGGAATTGATCGGTTTACTTAAATCGGAAGGGTTGAATGTATGCTTGCTGGGTTCACCTAAAGATGTTGCTGTAGGGGAACAAATCGAAGCACGCTGTCAGGCTTCAGTGTTTAATCTTTGTGGTGAAACTAGTCTGCCTGATGCGGTCGATATTCTTGCTGCCTGTAAAGTGGCAGTGAGTAATGATTCCGGCTTAATGCATATTGCCGCAGCCGTAGACACTCCTGTCGTGTCGATGTATGGGGCAACCACTCCCGTTTATACTCCACCTTTGCATGCAAAAGCGAAATTCTTTTACCTCAATCTGCAGTGCAGTCCATGTTGGCAGCGCACATGTCAGTATAATCATTACCGTTGCCTGAAAGACATTGTCCCACGGGAAGTGGCCGTGGCGGTGTTATCCCGAATTTAAAAATTCACTCTTACTCAAAAATTCTCAAACAAGTTTCGCGCAGGCGGCTACGAAAGTCGCTCAAATTCTCATTCCAAATCACTAAGTTCTTAATTTTGCTTGTAAAAATATGAATGCATAAAAAGTGATTATCCACACAAATTAAAGATTGGAAAATATCAGCCGAAAACACGGTACATGTCAAACCAGCATGTCTGGGTGTGGTTTTATTCGAATAAGACCGGAATAGAATTAAGTTGGTGCCTATGAAATACAAGTTTGGAAATAGCGAACGCATACGAGAATTGGAACGACAGTTAATGGATTATCGTGGGCAGGTTGAGGCTATCAGCCGTCAGCAGGCCGTAATTGAATTCGACATGCAGTGCAACATTATCACTGCAAATGAAAAATTTTCTTGCCATGACCGGTTATTCCTTGCAGGAAGTACAGGGACATCATCATTCCATGTTTGTGGAAAAAGATTATCTAAAAAGTCCCAAGTATCAAAAGTTTTGGGACGATCTTAATAACGGCAAACATCTGGATAAACAATATAAACGGCTTGGCAAAGGTGGCAGGGAACTCTGGCTGCAGGCTTCATACGATCCGATATTTGATGCTGAGGGAAATCCGTTCAAAGTCGTTAAGTATTTTTCCGATGACACACAGTGGAAGCTGGAGGATGCAAGCGCCTTGGCACGTAGTGAAGCTATAAATAATGCCCAGGCAGTTCTCGAGTTAAATATAGATGGTTCTATTGTCACGGCGAATGAAAACTTCCTCGCTTCGTTTGGCTATGAGCTGTCCGAAATTAAAGGTAAACATCATTCTATTCTAGTAGATTTGGAATATTCCCCATCGCTGGAATACAAGGAATTCTGGCAAGTACTGAAAGCAGGTAATTTTCAGGCCGGTGAATTTAAAAATCTGGGTAAAGGCAACAAAGAAGTATGGTTGAATGGTTCCTATAGTCCGATTCCAGATCTGAGTGGCAAGCCATATAAAGTAATTGCCTATGCAATTGATATCACTGAAAAGAAACAGCTACAAAGCGTTGTAGAATCCCTGTTAGGCGAGGTCAGCACCGTGATGTTAAGTCTAGCAGAAGGTGATCTAAGTCAGCGTATCAAAGGAACCTACAGTGGCCAGTTTAAATTACTAAAGGACGCGGTAAATCAGTACTGCAACAAGATTAATGAAATTGTGGTTAATATTCGCGAAGCCAGTGAGCTGGTGAGTTCTGGTGCAGATGAAATCTCTCGAGGCAATCTGGATTTAAGTCGACGTACTGAAAGTCAGGCGGCTAGTCTTGGTAGAGACATCGGCAAGCATGGAGCAAATGACAAGCATAGTGAAACAGAATGCCGATAATGCTTAGGATGCAAATGCTCTTGCCATTAGTGCGCGTGACCAGGCTTCAACGGGTGGAGAAGTGGTTAGCAGAGCAATATCCGCCATGGATGAAATCAATCAGGCTAGTAATAAGATCTCAGATATTATCGGCGTGATCGATGAAATTGCATTCCAGACGAATCTTTTGGCGCTTAATGCGGCGGTAGAAGCCGCAAGAGCGGGAGAGCAGGGTCGGGGTTTTGCCGTTGTAGCTACCGAAGTGCGTAATCTTGCAGGACGCAGTGCAACAGCCGCTAAAGAAATAAAGGAATTAATCGAAGATAGTGTTCAGAAAGTCACAGACGGAAGTCAGCTAGTGAACCAGTCAGGTGAAACGCTTGATGCCATCATGGACAGTATTTGAAAAGTCGCAGAAATTATTGGGGACATTTCTCCTGCCTCTCAAGAGCAGGCGCAGGGTATTGAACAGGTGAATAAAGCGATTATCGAAATGGATTCTGCTACACAGCAGAATACGGCGATGGTGGAAGAAGCCGCCGCTGCGGCAGAAACCATGTCTGAGCAAAGTAATCGGCTCAATCGTTTGGTGAGCTTCTTTAAAAATGATAATAATAAGTCTAAGGATGCGGCACGGATGGTAGAAAGACGCTCGAGTAATCGGTGCTGGTCACAGTCAAGTGATGAAAGTACTACAATTAAGCAAATCAAAACGGCTGTAGGAAGTGATGTCACCGATAATTGGGAAGAGTTCTGATTTTAAAAAGCGTGTTAATTGCAGTACTTTATAAAAAGTAATCGTGTCGTTCTTCTGAAGTCTGTAAGGTCTCGAGCTTTTCCGGATGCCGGATTAAATCTTCAATAAGCCAGTTGGCATGGTTATACAAACAGGTAACGTTACGACATTCATTGCTGGCATCGAATGCCTCTATCAGTCTCAAAGTGTTTTTCTGGGTTTCCTTAAACAGTAATTCGTTTTCATATTCATGTTTGCCGCCTAGTAGCGCCTGGGGTACATGTCGGTAGACCGGGCAGTTGAAAACGCCTAGCGGGCTCAGCACCTGGCGAAAATACTGCATATGGCATGTGCTGGGCTGGTCGATGTAATCCTTGTAACTGCCGTTTTCGAGCACGCGCAGGTTGGTACTTTCAATGACATAAAACTTTTCATTTTCAAGTTGTTTGGTTTGGTTAATGGAGCTGCGAATTTTGTTCAGAATGTTTGTAATCGAATGCTCTTCCTGGGTGAGATTAACTACCTCTGCATTGTTCTCTTCGGCTCGGGTTAAAAACGGTTTATAAGAGATGTAGTCAAACTCATATTGTCTAGCAAGTTCTGCTGCCAAAATAATCTCGTCGGTATTGTCAATAATTTTCGTTTCATTTGCTTCGCAGTCTCTCCAGACGACAATGAAACTGTAACCAATCTGGAAATCAGAATTGATTTTTTTAATTTCAGGAATCTGAGAACATATCCATTCCAAAGTCACTTTTTTGCTAACTGGCTTATGCATGGCTCTGAAGGTTTCGTTGCTGCCTGAATCCAGAGACAGGCGTACCCAATCACCCTGGCCAAGGACATCGGCCACTTCGGCGATTTTGTCCATGCGGCTGCCATTGGTCACAACACCAATTTTCACCTCATGTGCCTTCAAGTGTTTAACAATATCTGCAAAGCCGGGGTAAGCAGTGGGCTCTCCACCCCCAATGATAATCACAGATCGAAGGCCTCTGTCTATCAGCGTAGTGAGTGAATTTTTTAATTGCTCATGGTCGTAACGAATACCGGTATTCAGAATATCCATATCCACACAGTGGTCGCAACGGTAGTTGCATGCGGTAGTCACATCCAAATTGATAGATAAGGGGGCGTGATTAGGTGTCTGCTCGAGAATTTCTTCTATGGATTGACCTTGGCTATAAGCGTCTCTCCACTTTATTTGCCACTGCACATACTCTTTAAGAGTATTGATAACAGAAGGCTGGCGTAATTTTGCAGAAAAATCATGGATAGGGGACAGTTCAATTTGTTTTTCTTTATGTTGTCCTTGTTTATTGGCGGCGTGCAGGGGAGTGTCGACTACTTTTAAAGTCGATTGAATAGTATTTTTACTGCGAAAATCAATCAGAGGCGAAACCTGTATTAGCACTTCACCGTCTGTGTTATGAATTTTTTCCATTATTTATATTCGCTCTTATGGCTTTGTTTGATAATTTTCCACTAGTTGATATAAATGCTGTGCGCCCAGCATCAGGATATCCTCGTCTATTTCTATTTCTGCTTCTATGCTTGCAAGAAAGTCCTGAATAGAGGCTTCTAACGGATCCTGTATCGAGATTGTTTGTTGTTCTGATTGTAACTGAATTTGATATTCAGGTAACGTTACGGTTCGTCTGACGGAGTAGCCATTTATTTGATAGCTTGCAGGTTTGGGTGTCTCATTCGACTGAATAAACTCGAATGTGGTTTTTGTGCAGCCCTGCTTGTGTAAATAATCAAATTTAATTGTCGCGCTACAATCCGTACGTTCGATAAGGATTTGATTTAGATCGCCCCTGCCAACCAGCTGATAGAGCATGCTCAGACCGTGCGAGGCAGCATCAATCAGCATATTAATGCCCTTGCTTTGTGGGCTTAAGCGAATACTGAAGTAATTAATTTTTCCATCGCTCAGGACTTCAGGGTGAAGACGATTAAAGTCCTTTAAGGTATAAGGCCATTGGGTGTTGAGCTGAAGATGACGATGATTATACTTGGCTTTATCGACCACATCTTTCAGAGTTTGCTGGTAGTAAGTCAAATCTAAAATTTTGTCGGGCCACCAGAAAGGTTTTTCACAGAAGATATGTAAATTATGTGATGTGCCTAGCTGTAAATATTCGAGGTGAGTTGCTGGCGGCGATGCAATTACCAAAATATCAATCGCGTGTTGTTGTAATAATATATCTAAACAGGTGTATCCTGTCGTCTGTATTGCGTAAAGTCTGGCTAAATCAAGAGCGGCTTGTTTGGCGGATTCTGTGCTAGTACCGACAACACCAGCAATCTGATGACCTGAGTCTGCAAAAACACGGGCAATATATGCACCGGTTCCCTGAAAGCGTCTTGTGGCGCCGATAATTCCAACTTTATACGCCATCAGGAATGTATAGAGTAGGTGGGTGATAATTGTTTATAATTGCGCGCCATTTTATGTGTTTTACAAGCCAATTCTAACATGCCCATGCTTTCGCTGCCGTCAGGAATAACTATTATCTCGTTGTTGGGTTCGGGACGTCGTTCGAATGCGTATCTTGCAAAGTACATGGATAAAGATGTGGTAGTTAAAGTATACAAGCGAGCGTACATCGAAAAGTATCAAAATCAATATCAGGTGAATATTGGAGAATTTGAATATACTCGAAATAAAATGGCATATGAGGCAGAGTTGTTGTCAAAATATGTGGCTGAACCTGTTATGTTATGCCTTCCTGAACAGGGATATAATCTTGCTTTTGTGCAAGAGTATGTCGATGGAATCTGGCTGGAAGATTTGATTGAGCAAGTAAAAGGCTTGCCAGAGAAAGTCTTACAGGCTGGATATGATATGGTTAAGCAAGCGGCGGTAGTCGGTTTGTACGATCTGGATATTCCTCCGGGTAATATTCGCCTGCAACAGAATTCGTCTGGCGATTGGTTGCCAAGACTATACGATTTTAATTTAATGCCACAACATATATGTCCGCCAAATCCTTTTATGGCAATCGGATTTAAGTTGGGCTTAAGAAGCAGGAATCACAGGGATTATCGCAGTCTTAAACACTGGGAATATCTTGGTAAACAAGCAGAAGATAGATAATACAATGCAAAATACTTATCCAGAAGATTTGCCTAAATGGCTATGGTTATGGGTGCCTGTTATGGTGGCGCTGTTTCCTTATATGATGCGTTTGATCAATATTGATACAGATAGTTACGTGTTTGGTGAGTACGGAATTATTGAGAACCTCACCTTTGTGATTTTGTTTATGGCAATCATATTGGGCGTTAAAGCGCTTATGAAAATGAATGCGTTTGAATTTCCAGTATTTCAATTCTGGATAAGTCTGCTGGTGCTGGGGTGTATCTATTATGCCGGCGAAGAAGTTAGCTGGGGGCAGCATTGGTTTGGCTGGGACACGCCTGACAGCTGGATGGATGTTAACGATCAGGGGGAAACCAACCTGCATAATACCAGCGCGCTGCTGGACCAGGTGCCAAGAATGCTGCTGACAATATCAGCAGTGGTGGGTGGTGTGTTGATCCCGGTATACTTGCTGATTCGGAACAGAGTGTTTTCTTCAATGGAGTTTTTTGGCTGGTTATGGCCAACTCATGTGAATATTCCTACCTGCCTGCTGGCCGTGCTGGTGAGTGTGCACGAGAAAGTTTATAAACTGTTTGGCACGACTGTGCCTGATGTGCTGGATATACGTGCGGGTGAGACGAAAGAGTGTCTGTTGGCAATGTTTTTGTTTATTTATCTTGCTTCTTTCTACAAACGTCTCACGGAAGTTTACGAATAAAATTGTAGTAGAGTCGCGACATGTATCCTTTAAAGTCTGAATTAATATTCCTGATAAAGTTTTTCTTCTAGCAGGGTTGATCCGCTGCGCAAATTTATTTCTTTTTTAAGCGCGGCGCGCTGATCATTTTTAATATAAACCGATCTTGCCAGTTGAATAAATTCCTGATCAAAAATATGACCGGCTTCTTTTGCGCGAATATCATCTTCGATAGCCCATAAGGCTTCATTTACCTGGGTGAGTTGATCAAAAAGATCGCTGATATCCAGATCAGGCGCCTTGTTTTTGTTCCACGTAGATTCCAGCTCGGAAAGTTCGCGGTTAATGTTGTCTAGTTTTATTGGATCTGAAGCTTTCTGCTGTTTGATTTTGAGTATAGTAATTTTGTCGATTAATTCACCAACAGAAAGAGGGGCAAGTAATTGCAAGCTATACACCTATGATTGTAAAAGTTGATCGAGCTTTATTATAACGTCATCTGCTTGAATCAAGTCCATTACTCCGAGTTTTTCAATTTTAGTGCCCCACTTGATTTGCTCAACAGATTTTTTTAAATAAACTTCGGCGGCTTGTGTGTATCTATCTACGCAGTGATGCAAACTTTTATAAGGGCCGCTACGCAGGCTGTTACTGGCAGCATGTAGGGCAATTACGGGAGTGTTGACGCATGTGGCCATATGGGCCGGTCCGGAATCGGGGCTCACAAGCACGGTACATCTTTGGATGACGGCCAGTAATTTTTTTAATGTGTCTTTTCCAATCAAATTTACAGGAGGCGCTGCAAGATGTGAAGTTATGGCTTCTCCATAGTGTTTTTCCAGCTCGCTATGACCGCCGAGTAATACTATTTGCATGCCGTGTTTGCGGATCGCATGGTTTGCGACTTTCACATAGCCCTCTACATTCCAGTTTCTCAGTGGATGACTGGAACAAGGGCTAATTGCCAGTACCGGTTTATGGTTGGGAATGTGTTGTTCGGCAAAAGCGTGAGCACTGTCTGGGATAGGCAGAGACCAGTCAAGACATTTTTGTGTGACGCCAAGATGTTCAATGAATTGAAAAAATGAATCGAGCACGTGTACTTTTGCGGTACTGATTCGTTCATTAACCACCAGGCTATGAAAGTCTTTAGCGCGGGTATTGTCATAGCCGATTTTACGCCTGGCAGGTATCAGGGTGCTTAGAATGTTGGCTCTAAGAGACACCTGGCAAGCCAGTAGCGCATCAAACTTTCGACCTTTAAGTGCTGATAAAGTCTCACGGTAAGCATTGATTCCCAGGCTTTTATTGAACTGAATGAATTCTACATTGGGCAGATCACCCACCAGTTTGTGTTCAAATCTGCCTATAATCCAGGTGATTTTTGTTTGCGGGCGGAATCTTTGCAGGCTGTGTATGATGGGTAACATATGCGTGACATCGCCCAGCGCAGACAAGCGCGCAATACAGATAGAATTCAATGTCTGGGTCTGATGAGCGGAGTTCATTTTATAAACGTGTTTTTATAGCAAAAGTATGCACTTTTACGGGATAAGCGAACATAACACAAAAATCTGGGTTTCAGAGGAAATGCGCGATGAATTCCAGACAGTGTGGTTTCAGGGGTCTGGATCTGTTCAATCCGATGAATGGAAAAGTGGGCGTGAAGTCGTCCTGCGATTTTCTGTGGGGATGCGTAAAATGGTGCAACGTCATTATTATCGTGGCGGTGCTCCCGCCTATATCAGTAAGGATAAATTTGTATTCTCAGGGTTTAACAGCAGTCGCCCTTATAAAGAAATATGCCTCTTGATGCATATGTATCAATCCGGGTTGCCTGTGCCCAAACCGATTGCGGCAAGATGTATTCGCGCGGGTCTTTTTTATACAGCGGATATTCTGATGCATGAAATAAGCAATGCAAAAACGTTGATGCAGTATATTGATGAGTCCTCATTGGATAAAACTGTTTGGAAACAGATTGGTCGCGTGATTAAGTGTTTTCATCAGCAGGGGATTCAGCATGTTGATCTAAATGCGAATAATATTTTGCTCACTCAGGCAGGAGAGATTTATTTAATTGATTTCGATCGCTGTGTTCAACGTAATTATTCTCAGCAATGGGTGCAACGCGGGTTAAGCAGGCTGCAAAGATCTTTACAAAAACAAAAAGCCAGACATGGGTTAACCCATTTCAGTGGGCGGGATTTTGAGTGCCTTTTACAAGGGTATCAAGAATAATCCTTTAACAACTGAAAAATTATATCTCGATACGATGGCAGTACAGTATTTTTACTTTGCAAGTAATGTTCTGCATTCATACCAAGCCTGTGTTTTGTGTCAGGATGGGAATTAAGCTGATGAACTTCATACATGAGTTGCTCTGCATTTTGAATGACAGTGATTCCATGATGTCGAAGCATGTCATCAACGATATCTTTAAAGTCATGATAATGAGGTCCAATTAAAATACAGCGACCGTATTGAGCGGGCTCGATAATATTATGCCCGCCTATAGGCACTAGCGATCCACCCATGAAAACAAAATCAGCCTGACTCATGAAAGGTAATAACTGCCCGAGTGTGTCAATAATATAAATTGCGTCTTCAGGTATATTGTCAGGGTTGTTTGAATGCAGGCAGTAATCCAGGCAAGAATTATCCAGTAAAGCGCTGACTTCTTTACTACGTTCCGGGTGCCGAATCGCAATCACCAGTGATAGGTTTTCAGGCTTGTGTTGTTTCCATGCACTAATAATAAGTTGTTCTTCGCCTTTATGAGTAGAAGCACATAATAGAAAAGGTGGGTTAATCCCGCAGGGTTTTTCAGTTTCAGGAGATTTTGAGAGGTTGGCAAACTTCAGATTATCCAGAATGGTTACCGTTTCCGGGCGCGCGCCCAGGGCAATAAAGCGCGCCGCATTTTCCTCGCTACTGGCCAGAATTTTGTGTGTGCCCTGAAGTACCCTTTTATAATTTTTTAGCACCAGTGAAGGCGCGTGTAGAGTTTTATGGCTAATACGGCCATTGACAATTACATGGGGGATGTTTTGCCTGTTTACAGTAAGTAACAATGATGGCCATAACTCGGTTTCAAAAATAAAACAGATTCTTGGTGTAAATGTGCGAATCAGATTACCTGCAAAACAGCCGTAATCCAGAGGCAAAAATGCATGCTGAGCGTTTTTTAACTGAGCCTTGGCTAATGCCTGTTTGCCGGTAACGGTATTGGTGGTTACAAGTAAATATTCGCCCCGGTTTGCAAGTTCTTTTAATAATGGCAGCGCTGTGTTGACTTCACCAAACGAAGCGCAGTGACACCAGATTACAGAAGACCTTGTCTGATTAGTATCATACTGACCAAGACGTTGAAGAAGGTAGCTGAAATCTCTGTGTTTAAAGGCTAGTACGCCGCTGTAAAAGAGCGCGGCTGGAAATAACAGCCAGCTGAGCAATCGATAGGAAATAGTTGGATGTGAAATGGGTCTGGCCATTCGGCCAAGATTACTCTAACCAGGTATCGATTTGTAGTAGATCTTCCGCGCTTAATGTGCCGGCGGCATTCTTCAGGCGCAGAGTATCAAGAAGATAATCATAGCGAGAACGTGAATAGTCACGCTGTGCCTGATAAACAGAACGCAAAGTAAGTAACACATCCACCGATGTTCTTGTGCCCACTTCAAAGCCGGCTTCGGTGGCTTCCGCGGCCACTTCAGCCGATTCTACGGCGCGACTAAAAGCATTTACCCGACTGATTCCGGCGACTACATTATTGAAAGCATCGCGTGTGTCGCGTGTTGTTTCACGTTTGATTTTTTCATGTGATTGCAAAGCGGCCTGATACAGATACTGGCTTTCCTTTGTACGATAGTGTGTTCTACCACCCTGAAAAATTGGGAAGTTCAATTCCAGGCCAATCCTGGAATCTTCAGTTTTTCTTGAGCCGGTAAGTCCTCCTGTATCCGTGTCATTATAAGCGGCTACGATATCGACTGTAGGCAAGTGTTGGGATTGGTTACGCTGAATTTCCTGGCGCGCAATTTTGGTGTCGTATTCGTTAATAAGCAGAGACAGATTCTGATTCAGCGCTTTGTTAATCCAATCTTCTACATTGTCTGGCTCCGGGCGCAGTAGCTGCATGCGTTGTGAAAGTATTTTCAGTCCCTCTATACGCTCACCTGTAATCACCGCCAACTGGTCAATGGCGGATTCCAAAGCAATTTCTGCTTCAATTTCGTGTGCCACCGAACTGTCATAAGAGGACTGTGCTTCTTTAACATCTGTGATTGGGATAAGCCCCACTTCAAATCTGTTTTCAGCCTGTTCCAGTTGTCGGTTAATGGCCTCTTTTTCTGCGCGGGCAAATTTAAGGCCATCCCTTGCGGCCAACACATTAAAATATAACTCTGTCGTGCGAAGTATCAGGGCCTGCTTGGATGCATCAAACTGAGCCTGTGATTTAGCCATATTGTTATTGGCCTGTTTGAGTTGAATATAAAAATCGCGATTATAAAGTGACTGGGTTAAGCGCAGGCTGTAACCATGAGAATTGAAATCGACATCGCCACCGGAGACGCCAAAGGTCTGCCCTTCGGTTTTTAAGGTGTTATCAGAAGTTTCCGCGGATAAATTGATTTGCGGTAGCAATGACGCTCGGGCAATGGGTGAGGCTTGTGCGGTGGCCATATAATTGGCTTCTGCCTGTTTGTATTCCGCATCTTGTGCTTTGGCAATGGTATAAACGTCTATCAAACTGTTGGCAAACAGGCTGCTGTGCAAGCATATCAGTACCAAAAATAATAAAGCATTAACAAAGCGACGGGTATTCATGATTAAAAATACTTAATGGTGATCAAAGATTTATAATTCAAAATCTTAAAATGTATGTATAACAGTAAGTTAATAGGTTGCCATGGTGCGGTCAACATCTTTGGCCCAGGCATCGATACCGCCTGTTAGGTTGATGATATTGGTGAATGCATTACTGGTCAGATAGGCCGCCACTGAGCGGCTGCGAATACCATGGTGGCAAATGACCACGATCTCCTGATCCGGGTCCAGCTCATGTAGTACGTTGGGGACTCGTCTCATCGGTATCAGGCGTGAGTTTTCTATTCGGCATTTTTCATATTCCCAGGGCTCTCGTACATCTAGTAGAAGGGTGCTTTTGTTCGAGGACATCAGGTGGTCACGCAGTTGCGTGGCAGAAAATTCCTTGAAATTCAAAATGTAAACGTCCTTTCAGTGGTGGCGGAAAGTAACGCGGGAAGTACGGTTTCAAACAATGTCTCTTCTCGATAGCTGTTTTCAGCCACACAGGTGATGAGTTTGGCCTGCATCACTGGAGCGTGGCCGGTAATACAGAATAAGCGTCCCGATGAATTCAGGTGACTGGAAAATGCATCAAGCAAAGTAGGCATGGAGCCGGTGATTGCGATTACGTCAAAATGGCCCAGGGAATCAAGAATCTGGAAGATGTCATCCACAATGTAATTGATATACCCTGCCGAATGAGATGCCAGACGCGACTGAGCCTGTTGGGAAAGGTCCTCAAAATATTCGCAAGTTGTTACATGTTGTCCCATCTTCGCCAAACATGCGGTAATAAAGCCACTACCAGTACCGACTTCCAGAATACTGTCCTGATCGGAAATATTTAATGCTTGCAACATCCGTGCTTCGAGTTTTGGAGACATCATGACCTGATCATGTCCAATCAGTAGTTCCATATCGGCAAATGCCAGATTTTGCTGCGCTTTACGGACAAATGCTTCGCGTGGAATAGACTGGAGCAAATCCAGTAAACGAATATCCAGCACATTCCAGGGGCGAATCTGCTGTTCAATCATGTTAAATCTTGCTTGTTCGATATCCATAGTTATTTGCTGGTCGATTGAATAGACCGTACTCTACGGTGCTTATATAAACGAAAGCAAGTCATTTGACTGGTTTTTGCACGCCTGATTAAGTATTGCAATGTGTTGAATACAGGTTATATTCAAAATCAACGCAGTCATTAACCACATCTATAATTGGTATCTCATGAGTTCAACTGAATCTGATTTAATTTCCCAAACCAAAAAACTGGGAGAAGAAGTAACCCGGCCGTTCCCGCGTTCCAGAAAGATATTCGTCAACGGCTCAGATGACAGTATTCGTGTCGCGATGCGTGAAATTGAGTGTGATGCTACCAATACAAGTTCTGGACTAGAAGATAACCCGGCCATTCCTGTGTATGACACATCAGGACCACTGACAGACCCTGATGCGGAAGTGGATCTGTCCAACGGCATTGCGCGAATTCGAGCACAGTGGATAGCGAACCGCCAAGACACAGTAGAGCTTAAAGAATTGTCGTCTGAATTTGGCCGGCAGCGCTTAAAAGATCCAAAAACTGCCTCAATAAGATTCCAGGTGAAACATGCACCCCGAAGAGCGCTGCCGGGAAAAAATGTTACACAAATGCACTATGCAAAAAATGGCGTAGTCACACCGGAAATGGAATACATTGCTATTCGGGAATCGCTGCGTTTACAGGAGTTACGCCAGGACCCTAGATATCAAAAGTTATTGAAGCAGCACGCGGGCGAATCATTTGGCGCCAATCTTCCGCAGAACATCACACCTGAGTTTGTACGCGAAGAAGTCGCCCGGGGACGTGCCATCATTCCAAACAATATTAATCACCCTGAATCCGAACCCATGATTATCGGTCGCAACTTCCTGGTGAAAGTGAATACCAATATCGGAAATTCTTCGGTCACTTCTTCAGTGGTTGAAGAAGTAGAGAAAATGGCCTGGTCGGTACGTTGGGGCGGTGACACGATTATGGATTTAAGTACTGGCAAGCATATTCATGAAACACGCGAATGGATATTGCGTAACAGTCCTGTGCCGGTCGGTACTGTACCCATTTATCAAGCACTGGAAAAAGTGAATGGTAAAGCTGAAGAGCTGACATGGGGACTGTTTCGAGACACATTGATTGAGCAGGCAGAACAGGGTGTGGATTATTTCACTATCCATGCCGGTGTGAGATTGGCTTATGTGCCGATGACTGCAAATCGCCTGACGGGAATCGTATCGCGCGGTGGCTCGATTATGGCGAAATGGTGTCTGGCGCATCACGAAGAAAATTTTCTGTACACTCACTTTGAAGAAATCTGCGAAATCATGAATGCCTATGATGTGGCATTTTCTCTAGGTGATGGCTTGCGTCCGGGCTGTGTTGCCGATGCTAATGATGAGGCACAATTTTCGGAGTTACAGACACTCGGAGAGCTCACTAAAATTGCATGGGAGCATGATGTTCAGGTCATGATAGAAGGGCCGGGCCATGTGCCAATGCAAATGATTAAAGAAAATGTGGATAAGGAATTACAGGATTGTTATGAAGCACCTTTCTACACGCTGGGCCCATTAACAACGGATATTGCGCCGGCTTACGATCATATTACTTCAGCTATTGGGGCTGCACAGATTGGCTGGTATGGCACCGCCATGCTTTGTTATGTTACGCCTAAAGAACATTTGGGTCTGCCCGACAGGGAAGATGTTCGTGATGGCATCATTGCGTATAAAATTGCCGCGCATGCTGCGGATCTGGCCAAAGGGCATCCGGGTGCGCAATTGCGTGATAATGCATTGTCCAAAGCGCGCTTTGAGTTTCGCTGGGAAGACCAGTTTAATCTGAGTCTGGATCCTGAACGTGCACGTGAATTCCATGATAAAACCTTACCCAAAGATTCATCAAAAGTCGCACATTTTTGTTCCATGTGCGGGCCCCAGTTCTGTTCTATGAAAATCACTCAGGATGTTCGTGAGTACGCAAAGAACAAAGGCATAGGTGATATTAAAGTGGCCATAGAATATGGCATGAAAGAAAAGTCTGAACAATTCAAACAGGACGGTTCTACTATATATAAAGCCATTTAATCTTACTCATTGCGATGGCGGGTTCTTCGGTGGATACCGGAAATCAAATACTGCTGCTGTTTGGTTTAAAGCAGGCAAAAAAGCCACCTGATGAGAAATACCCTTTTGGGCATGGTAAAGAAGTTTATTTTTGGAGCTTTGTTGTCGCACTGCTGATATTTGCCGTAGGCGCCGGGTTGTCCATCTATAAAGGTGTAGAACATATAAAGCATCCTCGGGAAATCACAGATATCTTCTGGAATTATCTGGTGCTTGGTATGGCCATGCTGATCGAGGGGCATGTGTTCTTTGTGGCGGTTAAGGAATTCAATAAATATCGAGGTGAGAGCGGTTATCTGGAGGCTATCCAAAAAGGTAAGGATCCGGGAATGTTTGTTGTCTTACTGGAAGATGCCGCAGCTATGACAGGGCTGGCGGTGGCCATGGTTGGAATTACTGTAAGTGAAGTCACCGGGAGTTATGTTTTTGACGGCATTGCATCCGTAATTATTGGCTTGATATTGGCTTTGGTGGCCGTGCTGCTGGCGGTTGAAACCAAAGGATTGTTGATTGGTGAAAGTGCCAACCGACAAGTCGTAGAGGGAATACGGCATTTGCTTAATCAGACGCGCGGTGTGCAAAAAGTCAATGAGGTGCTCACCATGCACATGGGACCTGAGTATATACTTGTCAACCTTAGCGTTGAATTTTCCGACCATTTTCGTACCGATAAAATGGAGATATTAATTTCTCAAATCGATCGTGAAATCAAGGCAAGGTACAAGCACGTAAAAAGAGTATTAATCGAAGCTGAAGCCCACGCTTAGTATTTTTTGGTTGCCTAAAAAGCTTCACCTCCTATGTGATGCGGCTCACATATATGATCTAAACCGCTAATACCCCTCAAAAACGTAATCAAGTATTTATTGCACATGCCGATACAGTTATCGGGAGCTTATGCTCGTCAAAACGGTAATGATCGGGAGTATTAAATGGCTGAAGATAAAGGGAAGGTTTTCAATTTTATTCATGAGACTGAAGAAGAATCGTCATTGACCAAAGCCAAAGAACAGGAATCGCTGCGGCTGAGATAGAAGATAAGTATATTGAGCAAATCAAACTGGATACAGGTAATGTCACAGCTGAAATTTCGGAGCTGAAACAACAATTGGTCAAGTTCGGAGACCGTGTGGAGCGCTTGATCATCAAAGCGCCGGTTGCAGGATATGTTAGTAATCTTGCGGTCAATTCCATCCGGGCGGTGATTGAGCCGAGCCAGGTATTGATGGAAATTGTTCCCGTGGATAAGGAGCTTATTGTGGAGTCAAAAGTATCTACTCAGGACATCGGTCATGTGCATGTCGGGCAGGAGGCGATTATTAAAGTCGGCAGTTATGACCCGCAGAGATTTGGTGTTATTGAAGGTGAAGTGGATACGATCAGTCCTACAACTTATCTGGATGAGGATAACCAACCCTACTATAAAGCCCATTTTATTGGCTAAAAAATATCTAGGTGAAAACCCGTACAAACACAGACTTATACCGAGAATGACTGTTACTGCAGATATTCGCACAGGTGAGAAGACCGTATTAGATTATTTATTGAAGCCGGTGTATCGTGGGTTCCAGAATGCATTTCAGGAACGCTAGGGAAATTTGCTTTAAATAAAGATTACTTAAATAGCTTCTCGTTGGCCCAGATTGAGAAGGCTATAAAGGCAACGATGGGAAGGATCCAGTAAAGTAGAATGTCAGTCATGCCGGCTATTGTAGGAAATATGATTGATAAGTCAAATTATTTATAAACAGGTATAGTTGACGTTTGTTCAATCAAATTTACCTAAGTTATTACTGTTCAATGTTATTTCTGACGACTGCTCTTTTATAGTTCATTTGTGCGCTTTTAAAAAAGCTATATGCGCAAATTTAGGTGACAGAATGAAGCTTATTTGAATAATCATCAACAAATAAAATTGTACACGTCTTTTAACAATTCACATTCATTAAATGCATGAAAATAATTGATCTCTACGCATTAATTTTTATACTAACACTGTCACCCATGTTGGCTGCAGAAGTGATAGGTCGGCCAGTGAGTTATCAGGCTAATGGCGTTTCATTGCAAGGCTATCTTGTTTCCCCAAGCGGTAGTCAGGACAAAATGCCAGCAGTACTCGTGGTGCATGAATGGTGGGGGCACAATCAGTACGCACGTCGCCGCGCTGAAATGTTGGCCGAGTTGGGTTATGTGGCTCTTGCCTTGGACATGTACGGCGAAGGTAAGGTGGCGAGTCATCCGGACGATGCCAAAAAGTTCATGCAGGAAGCCTTGAGTGATCCCGGTGCGTTGACCGACAGGTTCCTTGCCGCGCTAGCATTTGTTCGTTCTCTGGACAATGTCGATACATCTAACATTGCCGCCATTGGATACTGCTTTGGTGGTGGTGTCGTGCTTAATATGGCACGCATGGGAATTGACTTAAAAGGCGTAGTCAGTTTTCATGGCTCACTGGTAACCAACAGCGCTGCAGAAAAAGATGCAGTTAACTCTGAAGTATTGGTGTTTCATGGCGCAAATGATGCGTTTATTACCCAACAACAACTGGCCCAGTTTGAGCAGAAAATGAAAAGCGTGAATGCTTCCTACCAGGTTATCGTATATGAAGGTGTTGAGCATAGCTTTACTAATCCAGAGGCCGATATGTTTGCTGAAAAATTCAGTATGCCGCTGAGCTATGATGAAGAAGCAGATACCGATTCCTGGGAAAAAATGCAGTTATTCTTCAAGCGCATATTCAGGTAAGCGAAATATAGAACCGCAATAGGTGAGTATTAGCCTAAGGGTTATCTACCTTTGAAAAAAGACCCCAGTATTCCGCGTACAAGCTGTTGACCTACGCGCGAAGTGATGATTTTCGTGACACTGCGAACGACTGTATTAGTCGTAGTGCGGCTAGAGGATTGACGTTTCTGAGTAGTCGGCTTTTTATATTGTCTCTCTCTTGTAACAGTCCTTTTTTCAGCTACTGTTTGCTCGGCACGAGCAGTTAATAACTCAAAAGCGCTTTTTCTGTCGACGGCGGTGTCATACTTATCGAGTAGCGGGCTGTTTGCAATTACCTGCTTACGTTCAGCGGCAATGGCCGGCCCATGCGGGACTCTGGTGGGCGTATTTTGGTTTTTTCCACAATGGTGGGTGCGCCTTTTTCATCAAGTACTGACACCAGGGCCTTACCTGCGCCCAATTGAGTAATCTCTTCTTCTAAATCAAGTTTAGGGTTGGAGCGAAATGTTTGTGCAGCAGACTTTACCGCTTTTTTATCTTTGGGCGTGAAAGCGCGTAACGCATGTTGAATTCGATTGCCTAACTGACCAAGTACTGATTCAGGGATATCAATCGGATTTTGCGTGACAAAATAAACACCCACACCTTTGGAGCGGATCAGTCGAACTGCTTGTTCAACTTTTTTAACAAGCGCTTTAGGAGCATCATCAAATAACAAATGGGCTTCATCAAAGAAGAACACCAGTTTGGGTTTGTCCGGATCTCCTACTTCGGGGAGTTCTTCAAAAAGTTCAGAGAGCAGCCAGAGCAAAAAATTAGAATACAGTTTCGGTTTTGCATTAACTTCTATGCAGACAGAATGTTAATATAACCTTTGCCGGAATCATCACAGCGCATAAAGTCATTTAGCTCAAGGGCTGGTTCGTCAAAGAATTGTTTTGCACCTTCGCTTTCGAGCAGTAATAAACGCCGTTGAATAGCGCCTACCGAAGCTTGGCTGACATTGCCGTATTTTGTACTGATGGACGTAGCATTCTCGCCAACAAAATTCAGCATAGCGCGCAGATCTTTTAGATCCAGTAATAGCATGCCCTCATCATCGGCGATGGTGAAAGCAATATTTAAGACACCTTCCTGTGTATCGTTGAGTTCCAGTAACTGGGAGAGCAGTAAAGGCCCCATTTCTGAAATGGTGGTGCGAATCGGATGACCTTGTTTGCCAAATAAATCCCAGAAAATGGTGGGATAACCCTGAAAAATATAATTTTCGGGACCGGTTTCTGCAGCGCGTTCAATCATTTTTGGATTGTCTTCGCCGGCCTGGCTGATGCCACTTAAATCACCTTTAACGTCGGCAGCAAACACGGGAACACCAGCTTGGGAAAACCCCTCTGCCAGAATTTGTAGAGTAACCGTTTTACCTGTGCCGGTGGCACCTGCAATTAAACCGTGACGGTTGGCTCGATCGAGGCGAATTGCTTGCGGTGTATCGCCTTTGTCAACTCAAATCGATGCAAGGGCTTTATCCAAAATGAGACTCCTTAAAGATTCGATATATTGGTTAAATGGTATTTTGTTTGTACAGGCAATTGCAAACGCTATTGTGTTTCTTCGTCAGTCCAGTTATCAGGAATAGTATAACCTGCCGCAACCAACGAATCGGTGATGACTTGCCCGTCATAGCCATGCAGGACTTCTTCGCCAATGACAGAGATCGGGACGCCGTGTCCGCCCAATGCCCAGTATCCGGCGAGGCCATGCAAGGATTTTTCCGTATCATATTCCGTGTAAGGAATGCTGTATTGCTGAAGTGTTTTCCTTAACGCTTTGCAGTAAGGGCACCACTCCGTGGTATAGATTACAACGGCCGTTGCGTTATCTTTGGGCAGATAAAGATGGCTGACCAGACGGTCGAGTGCAAACAGAATAATCGCAGCAATGAATACGATTGAAAGAAATTTTCTCATAATAAAAAAGGGGAATGCCGGTATGCAGGTTATTATACAGGCAACTTGGTCGGCAATTCGATTCCCCTGATACAGTGAGCCTATTAGCCAGGCTGACGAACTGGTTTACGCTTAAAGCACGAGCAGCTCAAACGGAAT
>CAZWQM010000003.1:0-143809 GCA_964636225.1 uncultured Thiotrichales bacterium
TGGGGATTTCAAACTGCTTGCTCTTCTCGGCGCCTGGCTAGGCTGGCAATATTTAATCGCTATTGTGTTAATTTCATCTGTCGTGGGCAGTATTATCGGGATTACTCTGATTGTCACTAAAGTATTGGGTCGGGATGTTCCCACCCCCTTTGGTCCTTATCTGGCATTGGGTGGCATCATATGTCTGCTATGGGGCCCTGAAGTAAAATCCATTCTTGGTGCTTTTTAGCCGCTTGTAATCTCATGTTACGCATAGGTCTTACCGGAGGAATAGGTTCAGGAAAAACTACAGTAAGCGACCTATTTCATTCTCTTTACAATGTTCCGGTTATTGATGCAGATGAAATCAGTCGAAATCTTTTATTACCAAGCGGACGTGCTTATCAAGAAACAATTGAGTTATTTGGCGCGGAATGTTTACTGGAGTCAACGCAAATTGATCGTAAACATATACGAAAAAAAATATTTGCAGATGATGAGTTACGTGCATCGCTTGAGAAAACTATTCACCCTAAAGTAAAAGATGAAATTGAAATCCAAATTGAATCTTTTACTTCGCAATACTGTCTGATAGTTATTCCGCTGTTAATCGAATCAAACATGCAATTTCTGGTAGACAGAATACTAGTCATTGACACTCATATTCAGAATCAGATTGATCGCGTTATCGCACGAGATGAGTGCAGCAGAAATCACGTTGAGAATATTGTTACTGCTCAATTAGCCGCAGAAGAACGCCTTAGACACGCGAATGATGTGATTGAGAATAACGGCAATATTGACGATTTAACCCGGCAAATCCACCAAATGCATCAAAAATACTTGGAATTAACCAACTAGACCCTTCATAATTCACACAATGTCTTCTTTAATCCATTTCGAACAGCCGTTGAATGAGCGCATTCGCACGTTCATGCGTGTCGAACAGCTCTATAACCGCTGTGTGTATTACTTAAACAAAGAAGCTCCTATGGATAGCCATTCCGCTCTGTCCGCACTGCTTGAGTTAATGGGCCTGGTCTCGCGTGGAGACTTAAAAAGAGAATTAATGAAGGAAGTCAAGCGGCAACTGACTAACCTTCAACAGTTACACAGCACCCCTAATCTGGACCAAAATAAACTGGAAAAATTAATTTCCGAACATTCGTCATTGATTAACGATCTGGATAATCAGCCAGGGCAGCTGGTTACACATTTGAAGGATAATGACTTCATTAGCTGCATTAGACAACGCGCTGCAATACCAGGAGGGACCTGCGACTTTGACTTACCCGCGTTTCACTATTGGCTGACTCAACCCAGCGTTAAACGCAGGGATGTAATTCAGGCATGGTTACACCCGTTCGATGTGGTACATAAAACTGTTGTTCACTGTCTGGAATTAATCAGAAGCAGTTCTGAAGTTGAAAATTGCATTGCAGCAAACGGTTTTTATCAAAGAACGCTTAATAAAAACCACCCCAACCAACTAATACGCGTACTGGTGGAAATTCACGAAGAATGCTTCCCTGAAATCAGCGCCGGAAAACATCGATTTTCTATACGCTTTTTAACACAAACTAACCCTAACCAATACCCCAAACAAGTAGATCGGGATATTCATTTCAAAATTGCCTGCTGCGCATTTTAAATATTAAAAGCACGAATCGCCGCAATGCCTTGTGCACCGTACACTCTGGCATTGTGACAATCTTCAAGACTCATCCCTCCGAGTGCATACACAGGACAATTCGCGATTACGCACAACTGACTAAAACGGTTCCATCCCAATTCTTGCAAATCTGTATGACTCCTGGTTTTATTCACAGAACCGATCAGCACGCATCGCACACCTAATGCATTAGCCATCACAACTTCTTCTTCATTATGACAAGACGCCGAAAAAACATTTATATTTTTATAATGTGGCAACTGTTGATGAGCCTCACGCAAACGCGAACTGTTAAGATGTATTGCTTGCAGCCCAATTTCATTTGCTACAGAAACATCCACATTACATACCAACTTAGCACCAGATTTTGCGCATAGTGCGATTAGCTGCTTTGCATTTTTTATATAAATGGCTTTATCTTCATTTTTTGCTCGATATTGAATCAGTGATACGCCTGCCTTGAGTTGTTTTTCGACGATAGAAAATAATCGATCTCCAAATACATCGCGGTCGGCAATCATATAAGTATCCGGCATAGTCAAAGCATCCAGCATAGCTGTATTGGCAGCCGGAAAGTCGAGCTGCGCTAACTGATTAGGTGATATCCATTGCAGATCCTGACCTTCACATGATTTCACATCACCTCTAAAGCCGCTGACTTTAAAAACCTGGAAGTGAAGATGCCTGTCTTTATATTGATGTTGAAATTCAATCAGTTTCTGCAGAGTATGCGCATGTATTCCTAGCTCTTCATGCAGCTCACGTCTA
The DNA here is from genome assembly GCA_964636225.1 of uncultured Thiotrichales bacterium. Lineage (GTDB taxonomy): Bacteria > Pseudomonadota > Gammaproteobacteria > UBA4575 > UBA4575 > UBA1858. Next base: position 2,420 of record CAZWQM010000003.1, read on the forward strand.
AGTGCGATTTTAAAAGATTCATGTGATTCGAGTTTTCCACCTGGAAACTCCCAGCATTCGGCTAAATGAACACCGCGCTTTCTTTTGCCCACCAAAATCTGTTTATGTAGGTCTTCAATAATGCCGACACATATGCGCTGATTAGGTATTAACAAAACAGACGAAAAATTAGCTGCGGTAATCGGCATTGATGCTGACATATTCATGAGTTAAATCTGTCGTCCACACGGTATGCTTGGCTTTGCCTATATTAAGCTGAATTTTTATTTCAATCTCATCTGCTTGCATCGCGCGCTTACCTGCCTGCTCGGTATAGCTTTCATCCAACTCACCTTTGTCCATAACAGATACTCCATTGATAGACAGACTGGCCTGTAATAACTGTAAATCCTTGTCCTCACATTTTCCTGCAGCCGCCATAATCCGACCCCAATTAGGGTCACTCGCGGCGAGCGCAGTTTTTACCAATGGAGAATTTGCCACACAATACGCAACCGCTTTAGCCTGCTGCGAATGACTGGCGCTCTCAATACATACTGTGACAAATTTAGTCGCTCCTTCACCATCTCGTACGATAGCCTGAGCCAGCCTTTGCATAATCCACTGCAAAGCTTTTTCAAATTGCTTTTGTTCTCCATCTGTCAGCTGCTGATAACTGACCTCTGATTTACCGGTGGCAATCAATACGCTGGAGTCATTGGTCGATGTATCACTATCAACCGTAATTGAATTAAAAGATTGATCAACCGCTTTCGAATGTAATGCCTGTAATGCAGCTTGTGGAATTTCCAAATCTGTTGCCATATACGACAGCATGGTGGCCATATTAGGCTGTATCATGCCAGAGCCCTTGGCAATTCCGCTAATAACAACATTCTTCCCCGCGATATTGATAATTTTACTGTATGCCTTGGCTATTGTATCTGTCGTCATAATAGCTTTAGCAGCCTGCAGCCAATGATCTTGTGACAGGGATTTCCCTAATTCAGGCAATTGCTTTTTAATTTTGCTTACATCCAGGACTTCACCGATTACACCCGTCGAAAAAGGTAGTACCTGCTCCGGTATTACTTGCAAATGTTGCGCAACGGCTTTGGTAGTTGCCAACGCGGCCTGCATACCTAGCTGACCAGTACCGGCATTGGCATTACCGGCATTTATAATCAAGTAACGTGGCGTGTTATTTTTAAGGTTATTAATCGCTAGTGTTACAGGTGCTGCACAAAATTTATTTTGCGTAAATACTGCGGCCACACTGGATTGTGGTGCAATCTCTATAAGCAGCAAATCATCTCGCCCAGAATAACGAATACCTGCAGCCGCTGTAGCTAAACGAACACCTTCAACAGGTAATACCTGTGTTGGTTCTGAAAGGTTAACCGCCATTATTTATACTCACAGACATGAACCTATGAAAACTTGCCATGGCATTGCTTGTATTTTTTACCTGAACCACATGGGCAGGGCTCATTTCGCCCGACTTTTTTATCGGCTCGAACTACAGTATCTGGTTTTGCCATATCTTCAGCAGAATTGGCACGCGCCGTAGCTTCTGTCTCTCCCGGATGAAGGATATCCGCTGCCTGTTCATGCTGTAATTGCAAGCCGTCCACATCGGGGGCTGTTTCAGGGATAATCGGCGCGACTTCCTCAGGTGACTGAAACTTCACATGACAGAGAAAAGTAATCGTATCCTGTTTAATTTCTTCAAGCATTTGCTGAAACATTTCAAATGCTTCACGTTTATACTCTTGTTTGGGATTTTTTTGCGCATATCCACGCAGACCAATACTTTGCCTGAGGTAATCCATTGCCGCCAGATGCTCTTTCCATTTGGTATCCAGCACTTGTAACATGACGTCTTTTTCAAGACGTCTCATCATTTCATTACCCAACAGTTGTTGTTTTTCATCCAAGAGGTTTTTAACCGCCGCATGGATTAGCTCACGCAGTGGCTCTTCGTAAAGATTGTCATCCCTATCCATCCAGTCCTGAATAGGTAAATCAACGTTTACTTCTTTCTGCAACGCTTTGGACAAGCCATCTACATCCCATTGCTCAGCCATACTGTTCGGCCTGATGAAGGTATCAATAGCATTAGTCACCACATCGAAACGTATGCCTTCAATATTTTCAGAAATATCTTCCAAGCCCATCAGTTCATTACGCTGCTGATATATTACTTTACGCTGATCATTCGCCACGTCATCATATTCAAGCAGATTTTTGCGAATATCGAAGTTATGTGATTCAACCTTGCGTTGCGCATTCTCAATCGCTTTGGACACCCATGGATGCTCAATGGATTCACCCTTTTCCATGCCCAGTTTTTGCATCAGGGTGCGTACACGGTCTGATGCAAAGATGCGCATCAAATTATCCTCAAGAGAAAGATAAAAACGGCTTGATCCTGGGTCACCCTGCCGGCCTGCCCGGCCACGCAACTGGTTATCAATGCGTCTGGATTCGTGTCGTTCCGTGCCAATGATATGCAGTCCACCGGCATTCAATACTTTTTCGTGCTGAAGCTTCCAGTCAGTTTTTATTTGTTCAATCTGTTGCGCGTCGGCCTTTTCACCCAGCGCTTCAATTTCTGCTTCAAGATTTCCTCCGAGCACAATATCTGTTCCACGACCTGCCATGTTGGTCGCTATGGTCACAGTACCCGCCTTGCCCGCCTGGGCAATGATTTGCGACTCGGAAGCATGATGCTTGGCATTCAGTACCTGATGATCAATTTTTGCAGCAGTAAGCATTTTGGACAGATGCTCCGAGGCTTCAATGGATGCGGTACCAACCAAAACTGGCTGCTGCCTTTCAATGCAATTTTTGACATCATCGATAATCGCTTCAAATTTTTCCTGTAGCGTTAGATACACCAGATCACCGAGATCCTCCCGGGCCATTTCTCTATTCGTAGGCACCACGACTACTTCAAGACCATAGATAGACTGAAATTCAAATGCTTCAGTATCTGCCGTTCCGGTCATACCACTAAGTTTTTCGTACAGGCGAAAATAATTCTGGAAAGTAATAGAAGCAAGTGTCTGATTCTCATTTTGGATTTTCACACCCTCTTTGGCTTCTACCGCCTGGTGCAGACCTTCTGACCATCTTCGTCCGGGCATAGTTCGTCCGGTAAATTCATCAACAATAATGACTTCACCATTGCGCACGATGTAATCCACATTTTTGTGAAATAATACATTGGCGCGAAGCGAAGCATTAACATGATGTAGCAAGTTGATATTGGCAATGTCATACAAAGAATCTTCTTCAGCCAACAGACCGGCTTTGGTCAACAGATCTTCAATGTGTTGATGTCCCTGTTCACTTAAGTGTACCTGTCTGGATTTTTCATCAACAAAGTAATCACCCTCGCTTTCTTCAGAAGCCTGCTGAACCAGACTCGGCACAATTTTATCGACTTTAAGGTATAACTCGGAACTGTCGTCTGTAGGGCCGGAAATGATCAATGGTGTTCTTGCTTCATCTATCAGGATTGAATCCACTTCATCGACGACTGCAAAATACAGATCACGCTGGGAACGCTGTTCCGCAGAAAACTTCATATTGTCACGTAAATAATCAAAACCAAATTCGTTATTGGTCCCATAGGTAATATCTGCGGCGTAAGCCGCTTTACGTTGTTCATCACTCAAGCCACTGACAATCACACCTACACTAAGACCGAGAAAGTTATACAGCTTGCCCATCCATTCCGCATCACGCTTAGCCAAGTAATCATTCACGGTAATAACGTGCACACTTTTACCTACCAGAGCATTTAGATAGACAGGCAAGGTGGCCACCAGTGTTTTACCTTCACCGGTTCTCATTTCAGCAATATTGCCGTCATTTAGCACCATGCCGCCAATTAGTTGCACATCAAAATGGCGCATTCCCAGGACTCGTTGTCCTGCTTCACGAACGACAGCGAATGCTTCAGGAAGCAATGAATTTAATTCAGCACCGTCTTGTAGTCGCTGTTTGAATTGCTGAGTTTGCTGGGCAAGTTCTGAGTCACTCAGACTTTTAAAGGACTCTTCGAGTTGATTAATTTGAGTAATAAGTTTTTTGTAGCGAGACAGTATGCGCTGATTGCGACTACCAAAAACTTTTTTTGCTAGCTTTCCGATCATTTTTTATGCTTGAGACACTTGTGTGAAGGTTAATTTTATAATCTGGGGCAGTATATATGGGTTTCAATGCAAGAATATTAAGAATTACGCAGGTTCAACCAAGCGAACCGCATATACTGAATATGTCTGGCGGGTATGCCAAAAGTTCAAATTAAAGAGAGATTTAGACGCCGTGTTGGGTGTGCTAGTTGCCTTGCTTGGAACGAATAAATTTCATTGGATCAACACGCACTCCATTTTTGAGCACTTCAAAATGAACATGGGGCCCCGTCGATCTGCCCGTGCTGCCCATTTTAGCAATTACCTGCCCTTTCTTCACTGTTTGTCCGGCTTTTACGACCAACTTATCGTTGTGCCCATAGCGTGTGACATAACCGTTGCCATGATCAATTTCGACTAAGTTTCCGTAAGCAGTATGATCTTCCGCTTCTGTGACAACGCCACCAGCAACAGAAATAACATCAGAATAGTATTTAGCTGCAAAATCCACTCCTCGATGAAACTCCTGTTTACCCGTAAAGGGATCAGCGCGCTTACCAAAATGAGATGAAATCCAGCCTTTTGCCACGGGTCGGCCTTGAGGATAGATCTCCTCTCGAAGGTTTCGGCTAGTCAACATCACATCGAGTGTATGCAGTTTATTTTCCTGAGTCTGTAGCTGGGATGAGATGGTTGCCATGGTCTGCTCCATACTGGCCAGCACATCTTGATTTGCCGCGTCTCCGTAAGAATCAGGACCTCCGAAGCCAGGTGGCTGGGTAAAGTCAATTTCCAGTCCGTCCAGATCGGCCATATTCATCAATTTATTCCCCAAAGCATCCAGACGATTGATGTGCGCCTGGTAATAAGCAATCTTTTGTGTCAGGGCTTCGATATTTGCATTACTCTCAGAGCGCACCTGCTCCAATTGATTCTTTTGAATTTGAATATCGTGCTTCCACTCAGTGACGATGTTCTGGTGCCCGTATTTTACACCCAACCAGTAACCACCCCCCAGAAAGACTGCCATTAGCAGAAGTCCAAAGACCAGTGCGATTAGAAATTGCTCTGGGCTAAAGTAGCGTACACTATATAATCGTCGACCCGAGCGCGGTACTATAGTCAAGTTCATAGTCAGATGTAAATTCCGTTATGCCAATATACCCTGCTTATTATAACTTGCATCATACTAGGTAGATATCCAGTAAACATGATGAAATCGCCAATGCGCCCGATACATTCACTGATTGATGCGAAACTGTTAAATCGAACACAAAATGTACAATATTTAACGGATAGTCTGCACAGCCGCCTATCTTTTGAACTTCGTCAACATTGCTGGGTTATCGATATTATCGGCAATACTCTGGTAATTATTACTGATAATGCCGAAAGAGCCACCATTTTGAGATACCAGCAACATGAAATATTAAAACAAATTAATGAAGAGTTTTCCGATTCATTGCAAGTACCTGTCAGACGTATAAAAATTAAAACGGATTACAGTTTATCCTTATTAAAGCCGGAAAATATTCAGACAACTAAAAGAACTCCCGCACAACTTTCAAGCGCCAAAAAACACTGTCAGCAAATGTTATCTTATCTGAAAAGTAATTAACGCTACGCAGCGGTGGCAGTCGCAGCAGTTTCCGAATACAGAATAGGCACTTCCTGTGAGTATTTTTCAAAAGTTACTTCTTCCCAGGCCGTTGAGTCATTGAGTAAGGTTTTTAACAGCTTATTATTCAATTCGTGCCCGGACTTATAGCCTTTAAACGAGCCAATCAGGCTATGCCCCAACAAGTACAAGTCGCCGATAGCATCCAGAATTTTATGCTTAACAAACTCATCTTCGTAACGTAGCCCATCTTCATTGAGTATTTTTTGATCATCTACCGCAATGGCATTATCCAGGCTGCCGCCCAGTGCCAGATTCTGTGCACGAAGAAATTCAAAGTCTCTCAGAAAACCAAAGGTTCGTGAACGACACACTTCTTTGACAAATGAGGTAGAAGAGAAATCTATTTCGGCAAATTGTGGCCTGGCTTGAAATACTGGATGATCGAAATCTATGGTGAAGGCGACTTTAAATCCATTGTAAGGTTGAAACTCTGCCCACCGATCCTGATCAACCACCCTTACAGGCTTTTTAATCCTGACAAAAGTTTTGGCCACCGCCTGTTCCTGGACGCCAGCGGACTGAAGTAAAAATACAAAAGGACTGGCACTGCCATCCATAATTGGTACTTCAGGACCGGACAACTCAACAAATAAGTTATCAATTCCGAGGCCCGCAATCGCAGATAGCAAATGCTCTACTGTAGACACTTTGACACCATTTTTTTCCAGCGAGGTGGATAACTGGGTATCCCCCACATTATCGATACACGCTTTTATCCGTGGGGAGTCTTGTATGTCAGAACGCATAAATATAATTCCCGAATTTTCTTGGGCAGGTCGCAAGGTAAGATGAATTTTCTCACCAGTGTGGAGGCCGACTCCACTGGCACGAATCACATTTTTTAACGTTCTTTGTGTAATCATATTATGAGTTCTCAGAATGTAATATTAATTCGACCCGGCCAAAGTTGCAATTGCGAATCGTTATCAATAAGACCGCGGCTTCTTACTACTAACTGGTTGTTTATATGACCAGACATGTCCCACAAAATTCCCAGGCAACTCATTTCATAAGTCGACTAATCCGCTTGTCGACGTAGAAATGCCGGGATATCTAGCAAATCTTCATTATAAGAACCATCTGCCACATGCTTTGCTTCTGCCTCATCTGCTCGTATCTTGGTCGGTCGATCCAACTCTACATACTCGCTATCTCTTTCAATCCGGGTCATGCTCGGCTCAACAAGAGTCACTTTCGCGGGAGCTGTGGCGGCATTTTGCACACCCAAACCTGTGGCAACCAGTGTGACACGCAGTCTTTCTTCCATGGATTCATCAATCGCGGTACCCACTACTACCGTAGCATCTTCAGAAGCCAATGCTTCGATATGAGAACCCACTTCAGCAATCTCATTCATGCCAATGTTCGGACCTGCAGTAATGTTGACCAATATACCGCGTGCGCCGGTGATATTCACATCCTCCAAAAGAGGGCTTGATATTGCGGCTTCGGCTGCTTCTCGTGCCCGCTCCGCACCGATGCCGGTACCCGAACCCATCATAGCCATGCCCATTTCTGACATTACCGTACGTACATCTGCAAAATCCACATTAATTAGGCCCGGGCAAGTGATTAATTCGGCGATTCCTTGAACCGCACCCAGCAGTACATCATTGGCTGCACGAAACGCTTCCAGCAGACTTATATTCTGACCTAACACCGTTAATAACTTTTCATTTGGGATCGTAATCAATGAATCTACATGATTGGATAGCTCTTCAATGCCACGATTGGCAATCTGTGCGCGTTTGGTCCCTTCAAATGGAAACGGTTTGGTAACCACTGCAACTGTCAGGATTCCCAGTTCTTTAGCCACTTCAGCGACAATCGGTGCCGCACCGGTTCCGGTACCACCACCCATACCTGCTGTAATAAACAACATGTCAGCACCTGCAATCACATCGTGAATTCGATCCCGGTCTTCCAAAGCTGACTGGCGACCAATTTCAGGATTAGCGCCCGCACCCAGACCTTTGGTTATTTCCGTTCCCAACTGTAATGTAGTCTTTGCATTTGTTCGCTGTAGCGCTTGTGAATCTGTATTGGCGCATATGAAATCGACGCCCTCAATTTTAGCATTGACCATGTGCTGTACCGCGTTGCCACCACCGCCGCCAACACCAATGACTTTTATTACCGCATTTTGTCCGTATGCATCTATCAACTCAAACATTTTGTTTCTCCTCTAGTCACGAGTTTTCACTCGATAAAATTAAAAATTACCTTTAACCCAATTTTTTACTTTCCCAAATACTGCTGCCAGTCCCCCGCCGCTATATTTCTTTTGTTCTGAAGATTGCTGACTAAGATGCCCAAACAGTAACAGTCCAACACCTGTGGCATGAATGGGATTACGTACAACATCAATTAGCCCTGTCACATATTGTGGAACGCCCAAACGTACCGGCATATGAAAAACTTCTTCCGCCAGCTCCACCACGCCTTCCATTTTTGAGCTTCCACCGGTGAGAACTATGCCTGCCGCAATTAGGTTTTCATAACCACTGCGCCTCAACTCTGCCAGTATTAAAGACATTAATTCTTCATAGCGTGGCTCAACCACTTCGGCCAGCGTCTGTCTCGACAGTCTTCTTGGCGCACGCTCACCTACGCTGGGTACTTCAATCACATCATCAGGATTGGTTAGCTGGCGTAATGCGCAAGCGTATTTGATTTTTATTTCTTCGGCATGTTGGGTCGGTGTGCGCATGGCAATCGCAATATCATTAGTAACCTGATCCCCGGCAATGGGAATCACCGCCGTATGTTTGATTGCGCCCTCAGTGAATACAGCAATGTCTGTGGTACCCCCACCAATATCAACCAAACAGATACCTAACTCTTTCTCGTCTTCTGTTAATACGGAATAACTCGAAGCCAGTTGTTCCAGAATGATATCGTCCGCCTGCAAACCGCAGCGCTCTATACACTTAACAATATTTTGTGCAGCGGACACCGCTCCGGTAACAAGATGCACTTTCGCTTCCATACGAACTCCTGACATTCCAATGGGTTCGCGTATTCCCTCTTGCTGATCGATAATAAATTCTTGTGGGAGCACATGAAGTACTTTTTGATCCGCAGGAATCGCCACAGCTCTTGCAGCATCGATAACGCGCTCAACATCTCCTTCTAACACTTCGCGATCTCTAATCGCAACAATACCATGTGAGTTCATACTTCTGATATGACTACCTGCAATCCCCGCATAGACTGAATGTATCTGACAACCCGCCATCAATTCCGCTTCCTCAATGGCGCGCTGTATTGACTGCACAGTTGACTCGATATTAACTACCACTCCTTTCTTTAATCCTCGCGAGGGATGTGTACCGATACCAATAATTTCCAACTCATTGTCTTCAGTAATTTCAGCCACAATCGCAACAATTTTTGAGGTGCCAATATCCAGCCCTACTATCATTCCGCTTTCAGATTTCTTATTCATATACATTAATAAATTATTAAATTACCCATTCCAGCGAACTGCGAATCCATTGCTGTGTCGCAAATCTATACTGGCTATTGCTTCCCGTTCAGCCTTAGTGAACATTGCAAATGAATGCAGGCAACGCTCGATTTGTTTGTCCGCTTGCTCTCTTCCTATATTGATAGAAATACCATCCGACAATGTAATTTCTTTATCGTAGCGCGCATCTTCTTTGAGTTTTAAAATACCTGCACCTACCTGGTTAAACTTTTCGTTGTACTTGTAATACAGATTTATCAGATGTTGCTCTCTTCCTGACACGCCTTGTAACAGCGGCAGTTTTCCAAAATTTTTCGTGTCACCCACATAAAATATCTCAGCATATTTATTTATCAGATGGCTCTCTCCCCAGCGGAAATAAGGCTGCTGTTCAACAATCCCAATGACAAGTTTACTTGGCCATACTCGTTTGATATTGGCGCGGTATATCCATGGAATATCATTTAGCTGGTTTTCAAACGCGGCAAGATCCACAGTAAAAAATCCATCATGCATGTAGTTTTGGGCTATATTGCGAACCTCTTCCTTACTTACCATATTCAGTGCCGTACGAACTTCAATAGTCTTAATGGAAACTTTATCAATTTGTTTTGTTGCCCATATTACAGCAATAACTATCAGTGCTAAGGCCAATAACTTGCCGACTTCACGATAGTCAATGCGTGCCTCTTCGACATTATGTTTAACATGACGCCGGTTTCTTTTAATATTTCTCTTCACAGTCAATCGTCCGTTCAAAGAGTTGTGTCCAGAATTTTTATAACCAGTTGTTCAAAACTGATTCCCACACTGGCCGCTGCCATAGGCACTAGACTATGATCTGTCATGCCGGGAACTGTATTTACCTCCAGAAACCAGCTGTTATTATCGCGATCAATCATCACATCCACGCGCCCCCAGCCTTTTGCTGTGGTCACATCAAAAGCCTGAAGCGCCTGTGATTTTAACTTCTCTTCATCCGCACTACTTAAACCACAAGGCAGAATATATTGCGTGTCATTGGCCTGATATTTTGCTTCAAAATCATAAAACTCGTGCGGCGTTTTAAGTTTAATCACTGGCAACGCCTTTCCATCGACAATGGCGACAGTGTATTCGTCACCGTCAATCCATTGTTCTGCCATTAACTGACCCTGATACTTAAAAGCATCCTGTAAAGCGGAAATGTATTGCTCCTCGCTAGAGACTTTATGAATACCAAGACTTGAGCCTTCGAGCGAGGGTTTGACAACAAAAGGAATACCCAGCACTGATTTAACTCGCTCGAAATCTACTGTCTCATCAATCCGCATAAACTCCGGTGAACTAATATCTGTTGCAGACCAAAGCTTTTTCGTCATTAACTTATTCATACAGATACTTGAAGCCAGAACATCGCTACCCGTATAAGGCAGACCTATTATTTCCAGCCCGCCCTGCATAGTGCCATCTTCACCTCCGCATCCATGCAGCGCTATAAATATGCGATCGAAGTTATTTTCCTTCAGTACTGCAAATACATTCTGATCAACATCAATACCGTAAGCATCAACACCCATGCCTTTCAGCGCATTTAAAACCGCAGTTCCGCTTTTTAGTGAAATTTCACGCTCGCCCGATTGCCCACCCATCAGAACAGCAACTTTCCCGTATTTACTCACATCAACTTCTGTCATTTCGTTACCTGCTGTCCTAAAAATTTCACTTCAGGCTCCAGATCTACATTGCACTTTTGTTTGACTGTTTTTTGAACATACTGGATTAGCGACTCTATATCAGTGGCTGTTGCATTATTTTCGTTAATAATAAAGTTGGCATGTTTAGTAGAGACCTGTGCTCCACCGATCGCAAATCCTTTCAGGCCGCATTCTTCTATCAGTTTTGCAGCATGATTATTGTCAGGATTTTTAAATACTGAACCACAATTTTTCTTACCGATCGGTTGTGTATCTGCGCGCTGCGCAAGTAATTTCTTAATTGGCACTACCTTGGTTCCAAGTGCATCTTCATCCAGCGCAAAACTGGCACCGACAAACCATTCATCCGCATTAGATTTCACATAGCGATACCCGTATTCGTAATCATCGCTACTTCGAGTTGTTACTCTACCCTGTCGATCAATTACATCGACAGTTGTCACTTTAGGCCAGGTCTCGCCTCCAAACGCACCTGCATTCATTGCGAGCGCCCCACCTACGGTGCCGGGGATACCTGCCATAGACTCCACACCTACGAGATTTCTGGCAACAGTCGCTCGGGCTAACTTTGCACAGGCCACACCTGCTTCGGCATATACATTATTTCCGTCAAAGCGAATTTTATTCAGTCCAGGCTGAGTGATAATTAAGATACCCTGAATTCCCTGGTCACGAATGAGCACATTTGATCCCAGACCTAACCAGGTAAGTGAAATATTCGAATCGATATTCGCCAGAAAATCACTCAGATCATGCACATCGGCTGGCTGAAACACGCATTGCGCTTTTCCACCCACACCCCAAGTGTTATAGCGCGAAACCGCAACGTCGAATTGTAATTTTCCTCGTGTTTCGGGAGTATTGATCTTAGTCATCACGCCGCTTTCACCTCAGCCTGCACCTGCTCAAATAACGTTGTTGCCAATTTACCAATACTGCCGGCGCCCAAGGTTATGACAATATCATCAGGAGCAATAATATTTGCTAAGGTATGACTTAGTTTTTGTTCATCTTCGAGCAACACCGCATCCAGTTTACCTCGCAAGCGCAACGCATGTGCCAGCGCACGGCTATCGGCATTATTAATAAATTTCTCACCGGCAGGGTATACATTTAAAAGTAGTAATACATCCACATCGTTCAACACCGCCACAAACTCATCAAATAAATCCCGAGTACGGGTATAACGATGAGGTTGGAATACGGCAACCACGCGTTTTTTTGGCCAGCCATTGCGAATGCCTTCCACAGTGGCGGCGATTTCTTTCGGATGATGAGCGTAATCATCAATAAATACAGCTTCACCACCTTCTAGGGAAACGGCCCCCAGATACTGCATTCTTCGACCAATCCCTGCAAAATTTTCCAATGCCAAGGCAATTTTTTGTGGATCAATTTCAAACTCAAGCCCGACTGCAATGCTTGCCAAAGCATTCAGTACATTATGCTTACCTGGCAAATTCAAAGTGAACATCATGGGCGTTTTGATATTCTTTCCATTCACTATGAATTTAGTATGTCCGCCATGATATTCAAGATCACTGGCATAAATGTCTGCTTCTGAGCTAAAACCATAGGTGACATAGGGTCTGGCAACCTCGGGAATCAAACCATGCACCACTTCATCATCTATACATAAAACCGCCAGACCATAAAATGGAATGTTATGCAGAAATTCGACAAATGCGTTACGCAGCTTTTCAAAATCATTCTCGTAACTGGACATATGATCTGCATCAATGTTTGTGACTACCGACACCACGGGCTGCAAATGTAAAAACGAGGCATCACTCTCATCGGCTTCTGCCACCAGATACTCGCTTTGCCCCAATTGGGAATTGGTGCCAATACTGTTCACTCTCCCTCCAACGATAAACGTTGGATCCATGCCTGCCTCAGCCATCACCGTTGCCACCAGGCTGGTGGTAGTTGTTTTACCATGCGTTCCGGCTATCGCAATTCCTTGTCGAAATCTCATCAACTCTGCGAGCATTTCTGCTCGCTGAATAATCGGTATTCGATGTTCCATGGCAGAAACAATTTCAACATTTTCCGCATCAATAGCGGATGACACGACTACAACATCCATATTTTCAACATTGCCAGCATCATGTTTCGGGTAAATAGTTGCACCTAAGTTTTCCAACCTGACAGTCGCTATATTAGGCTGACTATCGGAGCCAGACACCGCAAATCCAAGATTAAGCATGACTTCTGCAATACCGCTCATGCCTACGCCACCAATGCCGACAAAGAACACTTTACGAATTTTTCTCATAGGCAAAGCGGGTGTCACGTAACTCATCGCCCCACCCTCGCCAGACGACCTTCGCAGGCATTCATGCATTCATCCGCTACCCGTTTACTTGCATTTCCTGAATTCAGGCTTTTTGCTGCACAGGCCATCTTTAACAGTGTTGATTCATTCAGCAGATTAAGTAGGAGTTCTGCCATTTTTTCCGATGACATTTCTGCTTCATGCATTAATTGCGCGGCACCTGCTTCTACATAGCGTTTAGCATTTTCAGTCTGATGATCATCCACTGCATAAGGATAGGGTACCAGCACAGAAGCCAGCCCTACCGCTGCCACTTCAGCCAGCGTAATCGCCCCACTTCGACATACAATAAGATCAGCCCAGGAATATGCCTGGTCTACATTATCAATAAACTCTTCAACTTTAGCCTGCACCTGATACTGCTTATATTCATTTACAACAGCCTCTTTTCGGTTTTTACCTGTTTGATGCCACACTTCGATCGCTAAAGTCGAACAAACAGTCTGCAGTGCTCCAGGCATATAATTATTAAGCGATGCTGCGCCCTGACTTCCACCTATAATTAAAATTCGTTTCGTGCTATCACGACCTGACAATCTTTGTTGGGGAGCAGGAATATTCAATAAGTGGCTGCGAACCGGATTGCCACAATATTCCAGATTGCGCTTGTTAGATGTGACAGGGAACCCCGTAAACATAGTGCGACTAAGCGGCGCAAGAATTCTATTTGTCAGACCGACAATCGCATTTTGCTCATGAATGATTAACGGCTTTCTCAATAATACGCCTATCAACGCACAGGGCCCGGCAACAAATCCCCCCATGCCCAACAATGCGCAGGGTTTGTATTTCAAAACGATCAGCAAACTCTCATACAAGGCTTGAAATAGAATCAGCGGCGCTCTCAAATATTGTAGCCAGCCTTTTCCTCTTAATCCCTGTACACTCATGATCGCCAGTGAAAAGCCCGCCTCTGGAACTACGCGTGACTCAATTCCCTTCTGTGTACCCACCCAAATAACAGGCACACCACGATCGCGCAACTCATTGGCTACTGCCAGCGCAGGGAACACATGCCCTCCTGTACCACCAGCTAAAATCATGACCGGCTGCATCTTAGCCACCCGCCTTTCGTGTGCGGACAGTACGCGGTCTATGTACACGACGAGCACCCTGTTGATTGACTTCAGAATACACACGAATTAACAAGCCTATAGCCATACAACTTGCCAGCAAATTACTGCCACCCACACTAATGAATGGCATACTCAATCCTTTGGTTGGCAATAAGCCCATATTCACTCCTACATGAATCGTGGCCTGCAGGGTAAACAAGATTCCGCAACCGTAAGCGATGTGTTGCGCAAACGTCATATGTTGTTTTTGTGCACTGCTGGCAAGAGAAAAACATCGCCAGATAAAAACAAAATAAGCACTAAGCAAAATCGCAACACCCACCAGACCCAGCTCTTCAGCAAGCACTGCAAAAACAAAATCATTGTGTGCTTCGGTCAGATAAAACAATTTCTGAATACTCTCGCCCAAGCCTTCTCCAAAAATACCACCATTACCAATGGCAATCAGGGCCTGAGTCAACTGAAAGCCATCTCCCAAAGGATCTTCAAACGGCCGCCAGAACGTCGTGACCCGTGACCAGCGTTCTGCATTACTCTTGGCCAGCCCATACATGATTAAAACCGAAAATGCAGTTGACAGGATAAATGGTACAAGACGCACTCCTCCCAGATACAGCATAGTGAATACAAGCGCCGTCAGAACCACTGTCGATCCAAAGTCTGGCTCCATCATCAGCAATACAGCAATAATTCCTACCAGTGCCATTGGATTGATAAACGCAGTAACTTTTTGCTGGACGTTTGACCCATGCCTGACAATATATCCTGCCAGGTAAATAATCATTGCTACTTTGGCAAATTCTGATACCTGCAAGGCAATGGGACCAAGCGTAATCCAGCGACTGCTCGCATTAACACTGCGCCCCACTCCTGGCACAAGTACCATGACTAGCAGTAAAATAGTTATCACCAATAAAGTCGGACCTAATTGCTCCCAGTAAGCCAGACGTATTCGTGCAATCGCAAAAATACTCAGCATTCCCAGCATCAGAAACATCATATGTTTCTTTACCAAATAAAAAGCGTCTGCATGGTTCTTATAAGCAATCTCGACCGTTGAGGAAGTCATCATCGTGATGCCCACACCTAGCAACACAAGCAGCGCCAGCAACATGTACACGTCCATATAGTTTGCAATCAATTGCTGTGTATCGAGATTTTTATCAGTCGCCGCCATGACTCTCCCCCGATACAAATTGTTTAACAGCCGATGTAAATACCTGACCTCTTTCGATGTAATTTGAAAACATATCAAAGCTTGCACAGGCCGGCGAAAATAATACTGCGTCCCCCGGCTCAGCCATTTGATGAGCAAATTCGACACACTCATTTAATGAGCTTTGCTCTACAATCTGAACCACATCTTTAAGTGCATCAATAAACACTTGTTTATCACGACCAAAAACAATCACCAGCTTTACTCTTGTCTGCACGGCTTGCAAAAGCAGATCAATACTACCTCCTTTATGCACACCTCCCAAAATTAAAATAATAGGTCGATTAATACTGGCGATAGCAGATACCGTTGCACCCACATTGGTGCCCTTACTATCGTTGATCCATTGCATACCATTTTGTTCAACAACCACCTCACAGCGATGCGGCAACCCTTTAAAGGTTCGAATAGTCTCGCGAACCTTGTCCGGATCATGAATAAAGGATTCGGACAGCGCCCAGGCGGCCAACACATTTAATTCACCAGTTAGACCCAATAAAGGAATATTCTTCGCATTAATTAATTTTTGTTGACCTTTAACCAGCCAGCGGGAATTTTCATCCTGCCTAATACCAAAACTGGGCTCTTCAGGTGTATCACTACCAAAACTGATCACATGATCAGAATCCTTCGAGAGCTCAATTCCATCCTGTGCTCGTGGGACTATTTTGAATTTGGCCTGTTTATATATTGATTTTTTAATGCGTGTATATTCTTCAATACTGCTATGCCGATCCAGATGATCGTCACTTACGTTTAACACGGCGGCTGCCTGAGGGCTCAGGGAAGAGCATGTTTCCAGTTGAAAACTGGAAAGTTCCAGTACATAGATATCAATCGACTCATCATCCAGTAAACTTAGCGCCGGTTCACCAATATTGGCGCACGCTCTTGCTCTTATTCCCTGGCTTTTTAATATCTCTGTGACAAGAGTGGTTACTGTACTTTTTCCATTTGACCCGGTAATGGCGATGTAAGGCTTTTCCACTTCACGCGCAAATAGTTCAATATCACCCAATAATTCCACATCATCACGTACAGATTGATTAATCTCTGGCGTATCAGGTGACACTCCCGGACTTAATACAACCACGTCTGCATCACGGAGCCACTGTTTATCAATGCGGCCAAAACAAATTTGTGATTCGGAGAGAATAGCTTTTATTTTTGCAGCATTAGGTGGCAGGTCACGATCGTCCATGATTCGAAACTGTTTGTTTCTTGACAACAGATATTCAGCCACAGACAAACCTGACACACCCGCCCCAACGATCAAATACTTTGTCAGATCCATATCCACTGAGAATCCCAAACTCACTACGTTACCTAATCTTCAAAGTTGCAAGACCAATTAACACCAATATGATGGTAATTATCCAAAAGCGTACGATTACTCTTGGTTCAGGCCAGCCACGCAATTCAAAATGATGATGCAGTGGTGCCATCTTGAACACGCGCTTGCCAGTCAATTTAAATGAAGCCACCTGAATCATGACTGACAGGGTTTCCATAACAAAAACCCCTCCCATGATGACCAAAACAATTTCCTGCCTCACCAATACGGCTACCACACCCAGCGCCGCCCCCAGTGATAATGCTCCCACGTCACCCATAAATACCTGTGCCGGATAAGCGTTAAACCACAAGAAACCTAACCCTGCACCCACTATGGAAGCGCAAAATACAACAAGCTCGCCAGCTAAAGGAATAAACGGAATGGCAAGATACTCTGCAAATGTGGAATGTCCACTTACATAAGCAAAAATACCCAGGGCGCCTGACACCATGGCCGTTGGCATGATGGCTAAGCCATCCAAACCATCAGTCAGATTGACCGCATTACTGGAGCCTACAATGACAAAGTAGGTGAGCAAGACAAACCAGCCACCAAGACTAATCACTACGTTTTTGAAAAAAGGAACATATAAGTTTGTTTCAACCGGTATCGCAGCCGTTTGAAACAGCCACAATGCAGCTATCAATGCAGCTGCAGATTGAAGGCCATATTTAAGTATTGCAGATATGCCGGCACTGCTTCCCTGAATCAGCTTCTTGATATCATCAAAAGCACCAATCGCACCAAAAGAAAAAGTCACAAAGCAAACCACCCAGATATACCGGTTACCTAAATTCCCCCACAGCAGAGTACTGACCAATATACTTAGCAACAAAAACGCACCACCCATCGTCGGTGTACCTGCTTTCAGTAAATGCGTCTGTGGACCGTCCGAACGTATATTTTGTTTTACACTGTAATCTGACAACCGGCGAATCATTATTGGGCCGGTGACAAAACAAATGACTAGCGCAGTTAATACACTAAGGATTGAACGTAGCGTTAGATAACCAAACACATTAAAGACGCTATGGTATTTTTCTAAATATTCAAATAAATATAGAAGCACGCTCGTCCCTTATCAATGTACCATTTCTACGTTAACCAGATGGTTAACCACGTCTTCCATATGCATGGCACGCGAACCCTTTACCAGAATGCAGCAATTTGGGCCGACTTGCTGGCAAAGCGCGCGGCTTAACTCATCGTGACAATTAAAGTGATATCCATATTGGCCAAAACTTTCCGCAGCATATTTCGATAAAACACCCAGGCAAAATAATTTCTTAACACCTGCGGACTTGGCTTGCCTGCCTATTTGTTCATGTATTGCTTCAGCATTAGTGCCCAGCTCACCCATATCTCCCAACACCAGCCAGGGTTCCTTGGATTGCGAACACAGCACCTCAATGGCGGATTGCAGTGAAGCAGGATTCGCGTTGTATGTATCATCAATAATCGTTGCACCATGCGCACCCACCATTGACTGCAAACGGCCTTTAGCGCTCAATGCATTTTCCAAACCTTGCTTTATATGTTTGGAATCAATTCCCAGCTTATAGGCGGCGGCCGCAACCGCAAGCGCATTACTTTTATTGTGCTTGCCAGGCATTGGAAGATTGACACCTAGTGTTTCCCCACCCAGATTAATCACAAAAGAATCGCCCTTTTCGATTAAGCCCTGAACATTCGCATTACTGGAAAATCCAAATGTAATCACTTGCAAATGTTTGGTTTTCTCACGCCACACATTGATAAATTCATCATCCGCATTCAGTACGGCGATACCAGATGGATTAACACCATTAAAGATTTCACCTTTTGCTTCAGCCACACCTGCAACCGAACCAAATCCTTCTAGATGAGCAGGTCCAGCATTCGTAATGATCGCCACATCGGGCTGCGCCAATTGACTCAAGTGATCAATTTCACCGAAATGGTTCGCCCCCATTTCAATGACTGCATATTGATCCCCATGTCGTAGCGACAATAATGTTAAGGGAACACCAATATGATTATTCAAATTACCCTGGGTAGAACATGTGTCTCCTGCTTGCGACAGTACAGATGTTAGCATCTGCTTAACTGTAGTTTTTCCGTTACTACCGGTAACTGCAACCAGCTTCGGTGCAACTTTATTTCTCCATGCCTGAGCCCAGCGAGATAAGCCCTGAAGCGTGTCATCAACCAATACACCAGGTAAACATGTAGTCACGGGCTTGTGCACAAAGACAGCTCGAGCAATATTCTCCATCTTTTCATTGATAAACTCATGGCCATCGAAATTTTCTCCCTCAAGCGCAACAAATAATTCACCCGAAAAAATAGTTCTGGAATCTGTCGAGATCGCATTAACACCCACATCTGCACCATGCAACTTGCCATGAGCCATGTCTGCAATCTCACTTAACTGAAGCCAGCTACCCATTGACCACAAACCCCGCTAGTAATTCAGAAGCGACAGCGACGTCATCAAATTCGATTTTTTGATGCTTGATATATTGATACTTTTCATGCCCTTTACCTGCAATGAGTACTGCATCGTTCGCGCTGGCCATTTCAAGCGCCGCGGCAATCGCCTGTTTTCTATCAACAATGACTTTATAGTTACTGCTCTCGCAGCCCTGAGTTATCTGATTAATTATTTCCTGAGGATCTTCGTATCTTGGATTATCGGAAGTGATGAAAACAAAATTAGAATTTCGTGTCGCAATCTCCCCCATTTCCGAACGCTTTCCTGTGTCTCTGTCACCCCCGCAACCAAACACGCAAATTAGATTTCCCAAACAATGCTCGCGCACAGCATTTAATGCCGCCAATAATGCGGCTGGTGTATGCGCATAATCTACAATCACAGCACATCCGGCTGGATTTAATATTTTCTGCATTCGTCCCGGAACTGGCGTCAAGCTGTTTAATGCTTCAATTATTTCCAGATTACCTTTATCCAAACTTGTCAGCACAGCCGCTACTGCCAATACATTAAACACATTGAACTGCCCCAGCAGCGGAGTCGTCACATCTAAGACTTGATGTTTTACGGATAGCTTGATGAATGTCGAATCTTCCAGATATTTTACTTCCAGCGCATAAACGTCGGCACGGGCATTCATTAAAGAAAAGGTGATAACATTCAGAGATGAAGCTAGCGATAGACTCCATTCCGCCGCGATCTCATCATCCAAATTAAGCACCGCATATTTCGGCCGCTTATCAAAAAATAAACCTGCTTTTGCCTGCACATAAGCTTCCATCGATTCATGATAATCCAGGTGGTCGCGCGTAATGTTTGTCAACACAGCCGTATGTACAGGCACATTTTTTAAACGACCCTGCTGTATGCCATGCGAAGATGCTTCCATGGCAACCGCAGTGCAGCCTGCTTGCTGAAATTTAAAATATTCTTTTGCAATTCTCGATACCGGTGGTGTGGTATGAGTGGATTCAGACAGAACACCCAGCTGACCATATCCCAAAGTGCCGATTAAACCGCAGCTTTCACCCGTGTTATTTAGTGCTTGTGCTGCAAGGTGCGCAACGGAAGATTTTCCATCTGTTCCGGTAATAGCGACTGTCTTGATAGTTTCATCTATATCACCATAAAAACGATTTACAAGTAAATTTACTTTAGCATCCAGACCCGAACACTCAATCAGCGGAATTACAGCATCTATTGTCATTTGATTTTCATCGACCAACGCACCCTTGTAAATAATTGCGCTGGCACCTTTATTAATTGCCTCTCTCGCATATTTGAGCCCTGACATAGCAATAAACAAATCGCCCGGCTCAACATCAGCACTGTATTCACTAATGCCTTTAATACTGACACCTTCCAGGTTGTCAAAAAATACCTGTGAGTCCAGCAACTCGCTGAGCATCATTGAACGCGGATTCATTTGCGTATCCATTACTTTCTAGACTCCGTGAGCAACAGGTTTTCCGGTTTATGCTCGATAAAACTTGGAGGCACATTCATTAATCGCAGTGCGCCTTCAGTCACACGTGAGAATAGTGGTGCTGCAACCTCACCTCCATAATACCCATCTTCCTTGGCAGGCTGATCGATCAATGCAACTACCACTACTTTCGGATTATCTGCCGGCGCCATACCAGCAAATAGTGCGATATAGTTATCTTTAGAATAACCTCCATCCTGCGACTTGCGCGCGGTACCTGTTTTTCCTGCCGCACTATAACCCTGCATTCTGGCGCGGCTTCCAGTTCCTTCTTCTGTCAACACGGCTTTAAGCATTTCCCTGACTGCCTTGGCCGTGCGCTCTGACATCACACGCTCACCGGCTGGCGCTTGTTCGTTCAATAAAAAAGAAGTAGGTAACATGATGCCATTATTGGCAAGCACCGAATAAGCGCGCGCCATCTGCATGGCAGTGGTCGACATGCCATAGCCATAAGCCAATGTTGCGCGCTGGGTTTTATTCCAGTTGTTATAACTATCCAGTTTTCCTGCACGCTCCCCCGGAAATCCGGAGCCGTTTAACTGCCCAAATCCGACCGACTGATACTGCTGCCACAGTTGTTGCTGCGACATTTTTAGTGCTACTCGCACCGCTCCCACATTACTCGATTTACTCAAAATAGTTTTCATATCAATCACGCCGTGATTACTATGATCGCTGACCAGCAACTTCCCTACCTTGAAATAACCAGGAGCAGTATTTATTGTACTGCCTGGTTTATATATTCCGTTCTCAATGGCTGCCGCGATTAAAAATGGCTTGATAGTAGAGCCCGGCTCAAACACGTCTGTTACAGCCCTATTCCTTATAGAAGACGGTTTGGCATTGGCCCGGTCATTAGGATTGAAAGCTGGGAGGTTCGCCATAGCCAACACTTCTCCACTTTCTACCGCTAACACCACCACAGAACCTGCTTTTGCACTGTAACGATTGATGGTGCGTTTCAACTCCCTATAAGCGAGATACTGAATACTCTTATCAATGGATAGTGCCAAATCCTTGCCGTGATGTGGCTCTGTCACTAAACCGATATCCCCTACTATGGTGCCGCGACCATTTTTAAGCACACGCTTTTTACCGGGAGACCCATGCAGCCATTCATCAAACGCCAGCTCCAGACCTTCCAACCCCTGATCATCTATATTAGTAAGCCCGACGACATGAGCCGCAATTTCACCGGCGGGGTAATAACGACGAAACTCTCTCACCGCAGAAATTCCTGTGACATCATTCTGCTTGAGTTCGTCAGCGACATTGGGGAAAACATGACGTTTCAGATAAACAAATTGCTTGTTTTTTCTTTCCTCAAGTTTTTTGGTCAGCTCTTTCGAATTCAGACCCAGCACTTTTGCTGCATTCGCAATGGATTCCGGATGACTTAAAGCCGTCTCTGGATGAGCCCAGATAGAAAATACAGGGGTGCTAATTGCCAACGCCTCACCATGTCGATCTGTAATAACACCTCTGTTAGCCGGGATCTCAATCGTACGAATATGCCGGTTTGACCCTTCTTCGTTATAGAAGTCAGCATGCAATAACTGTAATTGCGCCGCTCTTAAGAACAATAGTACAAACACACAGGAAACGAAAAACAATAGCAGATATCGCCGCCCGGCAAACACCTTGGCCTTGGATCTACTCATTTGGATTTAAGCTCCAGCATTACCACATCAGAATGATTCACCAACCGCATTCCCAGTTCATTATTCGCTATTTGCTCTATTCTTGATTGATTGGACCAGGCACTCTCTTCCAGTAGCAATTGTTCCCATTCCGTTTGTAACTTGGAACCTGTTTCCTGTAGCGCCTGCAATTCAACAAAATATCTTCTTTGTAAATGTTTGCTATACACTAAACCTGAAGCACTCACGACCACCACCAAATAGAAAACAAACAGTGTCATCAGTTTCATTGAGTCACTTTCTCGGCTATACGCAATCGCGCACTGCGCGCCCGCGGGTTAACTTCCAGTTCCTGCTCAGTAGGGCGAAGCATTTTTCCTACCGGTTTTAAATAATCCTTCAACTCAGGCATGACTGGCAGCCCAGGCAAGAGATCATCTTGCTGAGTGTCTCTAATAAATCGTTTGACTATGCGATCTTCCAAACTATGAAAACTAATTACTACCAGTCGTCCTTGACTATTGAGTAAATCAAAGGCTGCCTGCAGTCCTGACTGAAGGGCTTGCAGTTCTTTATTGACTGCAATTCTTATCGCCTGAAATGTTCTGGTTGCAGGATGTATCCCCTGATAGTTAGACGGGTAACAGGCTTTAACTATTCCTGCTAGTCGCTTGGTCGTAGTGATTGCAGACAGTTTTTGTTCCTCAAGAATCTTAATAGCTATCTTCCTCACATGCCGTTCTTCACCAAATTCACGCAACACTGTCATCAACTCTTTTGAGGAAACATTGGTCAACCATTCTGCGGCGGTAACACCCGCTTCTGTGTTCATACGCATATCCAGCGGTCCATCATGGCTAAAACTAAAGCCCCTGTGTGCTTCATCCAGCTGAGGCGAGGAAACACCCAAGTCAAAGAAAATTCCATCGACATTGGTTATTAAATTATGCTCGACACCAATTGGAGATAACTTTGCAAATGACTGATGAATAATAGTGACTCTTTTATCCCCTCCAAATTTTTGCCTGGCACACTCTATTGCAACGGGATCCTGATCCAGTAAAAACAAACGTCCCTCAGCACTCAAGTTTTCCAATATCAGCTGACTATGGCCGCCGCGACCAAAAGTACAGTCAATATATGTGCCGCTATTCTTAAGCCTTAATCCACACAAGGATTCACGTGGCATCACTGGAACATGAGCAGATTTTGCTGACATGCGGACTAAACACTAAGATGTTCTAATGCCGTTTCATCTGCAGCCGAACTTGCCTCTTCCTGCAACCACTCTTCACAAGACTCATGCCAGCGAGTTTGATCCCACAACTCAAATTTATTTCCCTGGCCGACAAGACACACATTCTTTTCCAATCCCGCGAAATCGCGTAATTCCTGCGGGATCAGAATTCTGGACTGTGCGTCAATCTCACGCGGCTTGGCATGACCCAAATAAAGCCGGTGCCAGCGACGCACCTGTTTACCCACATTCGGCAATGCCCTAAGATCAGCTTCGAAACGTTCCCATTCGGGCAAGGGATAAATGAGCAGACATCGATCGACATCAACAGTGATTACTATCTGTCCACCACAGGCTGCATTGATCCCATCACGGTATTCCGTGGGCACAGTAATTCGCGCCTTGGCGTCAATGGTTGTTGCGGTGATGCCTCTAAACATTCTTGTTCTTCAATCCCATTTTCGTAACGAAATACCACTTTTTCCCACATCTTCACACTATAAAAATCAAGCGAGTAAAAAGCAAGCTAAATTAAGCCGTTTGTCGGGAATTTTGCCTTGTAAGACAATTACTTAGTGATACTTCTAGAGAATATATTTAAGCGAATATTCATGCTTATTAGGGGCTTGCCAGCCCTTAGTGAGAGAATACTTTAAGTTGAGAAGTGGGAATTGAGAGTTGATCAGTAAGCCGGGTTTTGTCGTGGGCAATCATTCATCTGTGATGCCTGTCGCCAGACACCTTAAGCGACCTACCCGAGAGCCATATGGACCATACGTGGTCATAAAATGACCTGCTCTCCTATTTGGTCTTGCTCCAGGCGGGGTTTACCTAGCCATTGATGTTACCATCAATGCGGTGCGCTCTTACCACACCATTTCACCCTTACCTGCCAGAGCAGGCGGTATTTTTTCTGCTGCACTTTCCATGGGTTCACACCCTCCAGGCGTTACCTGGCACCCTGTCCTGCGGAGCCCGGACTTTCCTCTGCTGCTTAAAGCAACAGCGATTGCCTCGATCAACTCTCGACGTGACTGTAGCATTAAACCGTCTCATGCACATCGCCATAAGGATATAGTCCGACATGCTAATTTTTTGAGTAATATTCACTGGCGAGTTCATACAAGCAATTTTTGGATAATGAGGTCAGTTTCATCGCCAAAGCTACCGCATCCTTATGGCTCATGACGCCACAGACACGAGAGAATAGTAAGCGCATATTCTGCAGATCCATGTCGTTATGTTCAGTGCCATCTGCACCCTGAATAATCACCACAAACTCCCCTTTTAGCGGAATTGCATCATTCTCAAACTGCTCTAAAATTTCTACTACTTTCCCTGACACGATTTGCTCATGAATTTTTGTCAACTCACGTGCAATCATTAGCATTCGATCCGGTCCAAGTACAGATTGAATATCTTTTAGTACATCTATAATGCGGTGCTTAGCCTCATATATAATAGTTGCCTGCTCACATAATGACAGTTGTTGTAAACGCCGAATTCGTGATGCGTGCTTGGGAGGAAGAAACCCCTCAAATGAAAATCGAGTAATATTAAAATCATTTACTGATAATGCGGTAATGGAAGCGCAGGCACCCGGAACTGGAATGACCGCAATATTATTATGGCGACATAAAGATACCAGCGAGTGCCCAGGGTCACTGACTAGCGGCGTTCCGGCATCGGTAATCAGTGCGATGTCCTTGCCCTGCTCAAACTCGGACAGCAACTGCGGATCACGCGCTGAAGCATTATGCTGATGATAAGAAATTAAAGGTGTAGATATATTATGTGCAGTAAAAAGTTTTTTAGCTACACGCGTATCTTCTGCGGCTACCAGTGCTACATTTTTCAATGTTTCAATCGCACGTATAGTAATATCCTTAAGATTTCCAATTGGAGTTGCAACAATATAAAGTGTAGCCAAACCGGTTCCTCAATGCTTAATAAACCCAATCAAACAAAACTTATTTTTATGACAAACAAAGCTATTCCTACCATATCATATTGCCTGACACTGATTGTAATTACACTGCTCGTGAGTAGCTGCGATTCTAATTTACCTACCCGTTCAGAAGCTGAACCTAATAATACAGAAATCAAAAAAGCGGAAAGACTTATTAAGCATGGCCAATATCAAAAAGCTTCTGAGCTATATTGGCAAGTATCCCTGAAAGAACCTTCACCATCAAAAGAACGCTACCAGTTAAAAGCTGCGGAACTTTCCGTTTCTTCCAGCAACTTCGATCTCGCCCAGCAGTACATTAATCTAATCAATGAGCAACAGCTAACATTTGAGCTCATTCCTAGCAAGCGTATTACCGAATCCAGAATCGCGATACATCATGCACGATATCAGGAAGTATTAACGCTATTACCTGAGTCATTGATGACTCGGGCACCTCAAAATATCTCTGAAATTCTCGAATTACGTGCACAAGCATATTATGGTGTTGGTGATACCTACGCGAGTTTAATCACTCGGACAGAACTCTCATCTCGCCAGGATAAGCATGCAGATAAGTCTTACAATCAAAACGAAATTTGGCGTTTACTGGCTACTGCGCGCAATGAAGAACTGGAAGCCTGGTTAAACACGGATAATCAGGAACTAAAAGGCTGGATAGCCTTGGCTCAAACCAAGCGCTCTCGATATTCCAGCATTGATCAACTAAGCTACTCGCTAAATGCATGGCGAGACAATTATCCAAACCACCCGGCCACCGATAATCTATTAACTAGCATTCTGGAAAGTTTTGAAAATTATTTTGCAGTACCTGAAAAAATTGCCTTATTGCTACCCATGACAGGCCGCTACGCTAAAATTTCAGAAGTAATCTATGCTGGTATCACTTCCGCCAGAGAATTACATTCAGATGATCAATATTCGCCAAAATTAGAACTTTACGATACCGGAGACAACCCTGATGATATTCTTTATTTCTATCAGCGCGCAGTAGATGATGGTGCAGACTTTGTTATCGGCCCATTAAAAAAAGAATCCGTCGAGCTATTAGTGCAGCAATCTGAACTTCCCGTACCAGTATTAACACTTAACTACACATCCGAACACACTCAGACTGCAGGGAATGTATTCCAGTTCGGCTTATTACCGGAAGATGAAGCGATACAAGTAGCGGAGCGTGCTTCACTTGATGATCACATAAGCGCGATAATATTTGCACCTAATGGAGAATGGGGAGAAAGACTGGCAGGGGCATTTCGAACCCGATTTGAAGAACTCAGCGGTACGGTACTCAACACTCAGTACTACTCACCAGATAACACAGATTTTTCTGTGCCGCTTAAAGTCGCCTTACAGATCGATCAAAGTGAAGCACGCTATAGAAAGTTAAAATCCATTCTTGGTCAAAATATTGAGTTTGAACCGCGTAGACGCCAGGATGTCGACATGGTATTCATGGTCGCCTCACCCCGTACTGCGCGCTTAATTCGACCCCAGATTAATTACTACTATGCAACCGACCTGCCAGTATATAGTACGTCTCATGTGTTCTCCGGAATAGAGAACGTCTCCAGCGACAGAGACATTAACGGTGTTTTGTATTGCGATATTCCCTGGTTATTAAGACCTTCTGCAGACAGTGAAATTCTGCATGAAATACTCGAGTTGGAGCCTGGAGACAGCTATCATTTACTTCCAAGATTCGCTGCATTGGGCATTGATGCTTACTATCTGCCGCTTAAACTGGCAGAGCTGGCCGCATTACCCTATGAAAGTTACGATGGCCTAACCGGAAAACTTCGTATTGAAGATGGAAATAAAATTTTCCGCGAACTCAATTGGGCACAATTTGTAAAAGGTCGTCCTACAATGCTGCCATAGTTCATAACAATCAATTTAACGATTACGCAATGCCAAATAAGCGCTTAATTGGAAAGAAAGCCGAAGATATTGCATGCAGCTTTCTACAACGCAATGGCCTTGTGCTTATCGAAAGAAACTATCATTGCCGTTATGGCGAGATTGATTTAATTATGCAGGATACGGACACACTGGTTTTTGTTGAAGTACGATATCGAAAGTCCGCTACATTTGGTAGCGCTATAGAGACGGTTGATAGTCATAAACAACGCAAAATAATTTTTACTGCAAATCATTATTTGCAAAAACACCCAGGCAATCAGCCAATTCGCTTTGATGTCGTCGCATTGGCACCACAACATGAACCCGACTGGATCATTAACGCGTTTATGGATAGTTAATTGTGAATCCTATTAAACTCATTGAAAAAACATTTTCTGACAGCATTCAAGCCAAGCAGGATGCTTTGGCCGTCATCGCCGGCCCGATTTCTGATGCCGCCCAATTAATGACATCCAGTCTGGTCGCCGGAAATAAAATTTTGTCTTGTGGCAATGGTGGCTCAGCGGCGGATGCACAGCATTTTTCTTCAGAATTATTAAATCGTTTTGAGCGCGAAAGGCAACCACTGCCTGCAATCGCACTTACCACAGACAGCTCTACACTAACATCTATAGCAAATGATTATGACTATAGTCTGATATTTGCAAAACAGCTGCGCGCCCTAGCTCAGGCCGATGATATTTTATTCGTGATTACCACAAGTGGTAGTTCAGCGAATATTGTACAGGCAATGCATGCCGCTCATGAAAGAAATGCGAGGGTGATAGCGCTGACGGGTAGAGATGGCGGAGAAGTCGGTGCGCTGATACAAAAAAATGATATCGAAATCAGAGTTCCCGGAACATCTACCGCTCGCATTCAGGAAGTTCATTTATTAGTACTGCATTGTCTGTGCGAATTGATAGATTTAAATTTGCTGGGATAGCAACATGTCGAATAGCTTACCCGCTGATTTTTTAAACGAATTAAAAAGCGTTTTCCAGAGCAATCGTTTATTGCTCGAGCCAGCCGACTGCTGGCCGTATGGGTATGACAATAGCAAAATACATCATGCCCCTGATGTCGTGGTATTGCCTGAAAATCATGATCAGGTCGTTGATTGCGTAAGGCTATGTAATAAATACACTATTCCTTTGACTACTCGTGGCCGGGGCACCGGCACCACGGGAGCTTCTGTTCCTGTTCGTGGAGGACTTGTGATGTCAATGGAACGGATGGATAAAATTCTTAGCTGTGATCCTGGTAATCGAAGTGTACATGTTCAGACAGGTGTTACCAATCTGGTATTACAGAATTATCTAAAGCAGCGGAATTTTTTTTGGGCGCCGGATCCAAGCAGCGCAGAATTTTGTAGTATAGGCGGAAATCTTGCGTGCAATGCTGCAGGGCCAAGAGCAATAAAGTATGGCACCACTCGTGAAAACACTTTACGCCTAAAAGCCGTTACAGGTTTTGGAGAAAGTATTCGCACAGGTAGCAAAACAAGCAAGGGTGTTGTCGGCCTGGATCTTACTCGATTGATCATAGGCTCCGAGGGAACATTGGCAATCATCACTGAAGCTGACTTAAAAATCACACCTCTTCCGGCACAAAAAAATACTTTGCGTGCACTTTATCGTAGTCATCAGGGCGCATGCGATGCTATTCAAAATATTGCTTCGCAGTTACATACACCTTGCGCTATTGAATTTATGGATAAGCATGCAATTAAATTAATACAGAACTATAGCGAAATTCCCCTACCTCAATCTGCACAAGCTATGTTAATGGTAGAAGTTGACGGCGATGCGGAGCTGTTGTCCATTAGTACTGAAAGAATCAAAACAGTATTATCCAATCAGGAACATATTGAGGTTGAGCTCGCCACCACTGAGGAGGAACGTAAAACCTTATGGCAAGCACGTAAGGCGTTGTCCCCCATCTTGCGCAATCTGGCACCCAATAAAATTAACGAAGATGTAGTCGTTCCTGTGACAAACTTATCCAGGCTGCTTAATCAACTCAACCAATTATCTTTGAAATTCAATCTTCCAATTGTAAATTTTGGCCACGCAGGGAATGGCAACCTACATGTCAACATCATGTATGATGCCTGCGATCAAACACAAAACCAGAAGGCTATAACGTGTCTGAAAAAAATATTTGAAACAGTATTAGAGCTGGATGGAACACTTTCAGGCGAGCACGGTATCGGTATTAGCAAACGCGATTATGTCGGTATGGAAATCGGCACACATGAACTAGCCTTAATGAGAAATATTAAAGCTCAATTCGACCCAAATCTAATTTTAAATCCAGATAAAAGTTTACCGTTAATCAAATAATGGTCTACAGCATCAAGGTAATGATGAAATATACGGTCACCACCATGGAAACTGCAGCCATTGACACCAACATCAATTGCGAACGGCTTGGCTCATTTTTCTGTACTCTTTCCCGTTCAATACGCGCAAAGGCACAGACAACCTGACTCCCGGAGATTGTTTTTGTATCCGATGGACGATCTTGCTGCTCAGATTCTTGACTAGCGGGAAGGCTTGGTTCTTCTAAGCTTAATTCAATATGCATGGGACTGCCTCCAAAATATATTCTCGAATATCATTCCTGTGCGCAATTGCAATTGACGTATTTAGAGAATGAAAACTACGCTTATAAATTAGCGTTTCAGAAAAATATGACGGCAGTTTAGAGATATCTTTAGCGGGCTATTTCTAAATTGTGATACAGATCACATGAATATCATCATGGCATCACGCCACTTTATTCATGTTTATTTTTTTTGCCGCAACGATTTTGTCAGAGAGACTATCAGGAAGGAATCCTAAAACAGCCACACCAACCGTTACCAATAGTAGAGTTATTGCCATACCTGCCAAACCAAGCAACATCTCCCAAATACTTGGCGTGTATTGGCCAACTTCACCATCAAAGAATGAACTACTCACTTCCATGCCAGGGAACATTTCCAGTGGAAACGCCTGACCACCCACCACAATCACATAGACTTGAGCCAGCCCGCCCAATATGATCATGGCGCAAATTGCGACCAGTGTTTTTCGACAATTCTGTACTTGAGGCATGTAGATTAATGCCAGCGGAACCAAACCACCTATAATAATATGCCCCACCCAAAACAGTGTTGTGTAGATACCACCCTCTAACAGGAAAAACTTCTCAACACTGTGATGCTCTGTCGAATAAAGCTTGGTTATGTGATAGACGACCGTGAAATATAATACACTCGCGATAAACACACCTAGCAAATTGCGTAATTTATTCAGCACGTAATCGCCCAGAGGCCGTTGTGTGCAACTATAGGATGCCATAAGCACTAGAATAAAAAATGCCAGTCCAAAAGCGAATGACATGATAATGAACATAGGTGCCAAGACCGCTGTATCATATGCACTACGAGCAACCAGGAAACCAAAAATTGAACCTGTACCTGTAGTAAGTATCAGACGCCAAATGAATGCGACCACACCTGCTTTTTTACTGTATTTCATCATGCTGTTGTCCATCATCCACCACATGTAGATGCCAACGATCACAAAGAAACCGGTATATAAGAAAATATTCCAGGCAAAAATAGATTTAAAGTTATAGGTGGTCATGGCAACGATCAATCTGTCAGGACGACCCAAATCCAATACCAATACAGCGAGTCCACCGGCCAATAGCGAAAGTGCTAACAAGGCGGATAATCTGGCAAGCGGTTTATATTCGACTTTTCCAAATACAGAAGCAATGGATGCCACATTCAGAGCACCAGAAGCTGCAACAATTAAAAAGATTGCAAACACATGTGGCAAACCCCAGACGATCTGGTTAGTCATGCCGGTAATGACATGACCTTCATGTTCCATATGGTGAGCCGATAACAGACCAATGGCCGTCATTAACGCCAGACCGATCAACAACATCCAGAACTTGGGTGAACGCGCTTCGATAGAGCTATATCTTAAAGTTTCCATGTCTTTATAAACCCTGGTATCTAACGCCCGTATTCAGCCCCAGGTCAGCACGTATTTGCGTACCACCAAATTCTTTCAAGCGTTGTGAAATTTCACTTTGCGGATCATTTAAGTCACCAAAAATTATTGCCTGATGGCCTTCACTCGCACATGCTTGTGCACAGGCTGTGGTGTTATCTCCGGCATCAACTTTATTTACACACATATTACAGGCGTCAACACAGCCTTTACCACGTGGCGTATTTGGGAGCTGATTTTCCAATACTTCATGAACAAACGATCGTGCTTTATATGGGCATGCCATCATGCAGTAACGACAACCAATACAGGTATGCATATTCACTAATACGATACCGTCGTCACGCTTAAATGATGCACCTGTAGGACACACATCAACACAGGGCGGATGCTCGCAGTGTTGGCACATGACAGGAAATGACTTGCTATTCTTTGTCGTAGGATCTTTTATGGTAATTTTTCTGATCCACTGCGAATCAGTGCGGGAACCTTCTTCTGGCCATAGACCGTGCTCATCATTACACGCGGTAACACAGGCATTGCAGTCATCAGCACACTGATTAACATTTACCAACATTCCCCAGCGAACTTTATCTGTGACGGCTTGATCCGCCGGTTTGGCAGCGGCCGTTTGGTAAAGCATTACACCAGGAGCAACAGCCAGTCCTGACACACCTAACAGGCTTCCCAGAAATGAACGCTTACTTTGATCAGTTTTCTGTATATCGACACCCTGATCAGGTTTGCGCAATAGTTTGTAGGCTTTATTAACGACGTTATTCATTTTTACTGTGCTGACAAAAGACTGGAATTTAAAATTAACTCATTAGCACTTGCGTTCATATCGAGATGCGGGTTAGTGCCATTGATAGCATGCTGCTTAATGGCTTCTCGCACTGCCCCTTCAGGCCGATCCGCATGACACTGAAAACAATCTATGCTCACTGCCGCATAACTATGGCAGCTTGCACAGAAGTGTTCTTCGCTATTGGAGTAACGCGCATAATCGCCCTGAGCATTGGGTGTGATATGACAATCAATGCAGTTTTTCAAACTGTGTTTTTTAGTACGTATCCCTTGGACAACAGTTTTATCCCGCTGGTGTAACACGGTTTCAAAATGGTTGGAACGCATCCACACCGGATCTTCGACACACTGCTCTCCTTTAGGCGGCGGCACATTACTGCCGTCAGCAACTAATGCGTTGCTGAAGCAGATCAGCAGTAGTGCTATTAAAACATTGCCTAGAATGTTTATACGAGTGACTCCCATCATATGCTTCTGTTGTTTCTGTATTTATAGACTCCCGCCTTCGAGGGAATGACTTTTATTATATTTAGTGGTCGCCAAGCGCCATGTCGATGTAACCAGTAGGACATACATCTGCACATATATGGCAGCCCACACAACGATCGTAGTTAGTATCTACATAACGTCCAGTGGTGGACTTGTCTTTCTTGACTCGAAAAACTGCGTCCTGAGGACAGTAAATCACACAGTTATCACATTCAAAACACATACCACAGCTCATGCAGCGTTTTGCTTCTTCGACAGCCTGCTCTTCTTTTAGACCTATCAGTCTTTCCTCAAAGTGTCCTAATACCTCGTCTGAACTTGGAACGACGGTTTCACGCTGTATACGTGGAGTATATTGGAAATGTCCAAGGAACAATCGATCAGAAGAAATAATTTCTTGCGCTGAACGATCCTCAAAGTTATGAATCGAGAAACTGGACGCATCTGTACCACGCGTTTCACCTACCTGGTAGGCTTCAGGCTCTAGTCCTGTCTCCTGCAGTTTTTCAAGAAGCGAGAAATGATGTACATCTACTTTTGGTCGCTTACCAAATTCCTGACCTTTCAGATAGTGATCTACGCTTTCTGCGCAAATAGATGCCTGGCCGATCGCAGTTGTTAACAAGTGTGGACGAATAATATCACCACAAACGAAATGACCCTGTTTACCTGGCACTTGATAATGTTTATCGGCATCAATCAAACCACGGCCGTTATCAAATTCTTCCAATCCTTCCAGATCGCCACCCTGACCAATGGCCGCAACAATCAGATCACATTCAATTTCGTACTCGGTACCTTCAACTGGAGTAGGTCGACCATCTTTCATTTCACACTTTGCCATGCGTAACGCAATGGCACGACCTTCATCGTTGACGATGACTTCCACTGGCATTACACCGTTATCGATGCGCACACCTTCGTGGATAGCATCATGCACTTCATGCTCGGCTGCAGTCATTTCCTCTCGCTCGAACAATGAAGTCAGTGTGACTTCTGCACCTTCGCGAGCAGCAGCATAAGCGGCATCGTGAGCGACATAACCACCAATCACATGCTCAGGTGCTTCCTGCTTATCCAGCTTTGAAATCTTGCCAAGACGGCGCGCGACAGAAACAACGTCAATAGAGGTATCACCACCGCCCACACAAACCACACGATCTGCAGTAACTTTGAGCGTTCCTTTGTTAAACGCTTCCAGGAATCTCACGCCAGATACACAGTTGGGTGCATCACCGTTAGGTACTGGAAGATTTCGTCCTGTTTGGCAACCCAGCGCCCATACAACCGCATCGTATTCTTTTTCAAGATCTGCCAAGAGCACGTCACGACCAACACGGGTATTTAATTTAACTTCAATATCACCCAGATCGAGAATGCGTTGAATTTCAGCATCGAGGATGTTACGTGGTGTACGGTAACCAGGAATACCGTACTTGAACATGCCGCCCAGCTCATCGTGGTCATCAAAAACAGTGCTGGCATGACCCATACGGCGTAATTGATAAGCCGCTGCCAGACCGGCGGGCCCGCCACCAATGATAGCGACACGTTTACCGGATAATGTAGCTGGTGCTTCGAACTTAAAACTTTCTTTAACCGCGGTATCACCAATATATTGTTCTACGGCATTAATACCGACAAAGTCTTCGACATTGTTTCGGTTACATCCGTCCTGACAAGGTGCAGGACATACACGACCCATCATTGATGGGAAAGGATTAGCATCCGTGGAGCGACGGAATGCATATTCCTGCATAGTGACACCTTCAGGGGGACGTTCTATTCCTCTTACGATATCCAGCCATCCACGAATGTCTTCACCTGAAGGACAGCTGCCCTGGCAAGGAGGTGTACGATGAACATAAGTAGGGCACTTATGGGATTTATCGCCTTCAAAAATTTGGTCGCCAAAATTTCCCCACTCGTGGTCACCATCATCAAACTTACGAAATGTTAGTTTGTAAGACATGTCATCCTTTGATGTAGCCATAACCTTGCTCCTAGTTAGCTAATACCGTTTTAATTTAGTTTACGCTGCTTCAACATCATCCGATGCTGAATCTTCTTCATCACTCTCGCCATCCGTCTGTCCCGTCAGGACAATGGCATTACTGACAAGCTGATGCACGCTGACAATCTGGTCCATACTAAAATCGTAGTATGGAAATACTTTTGAAAATTGACTTTTGCATATGGCACAGATAGCCGCCATGTGAGTCACACCATTTTCTACAGTTACCTGCTTAAGCGCCTGCATACGGGGCATGGCGCCCTTGACTCGCAGTTCGATTAAATCGTCGGTTAACAAACCGCCACCGCCGCCACAGCAATAAGTACCTTCCTTAATGGCATGCTCCGGCATATCGTAATAATGATTACAG
This sequence comes from uncultured Thiotrichales bacterium, assembly GCA_964636225.1. GTDB lineage: Bacteria > Pseudomonadota > Gammaproteobacteria > UBA4575 > UBA4575 > UBA1858. The sequence goes on from CAZWQM010000003.1 coordinate 37,757, forward strand.
CATGCTTTAATGATATCGCGTGGAATAGTAAATTGTCCGCCCGGGGTATCACCCATGCGTGATGCGCGCGCCACATTACAGGAATCGTGATAAGTCAGTACCATGTGATCATTTCCTGACTTATCTAATTTAATCGTTCCATCCTGTATCAGCCCGTGGGTTAATTCACAGATATGCTGCGGTACTGGATATTTGGGATCAAGAAAATCAAATGGCCCGGCCAGTGTATTCAGGAAGCTGTATGCGACACGCCATGCGTGTCCACATTCTCCGAACACGATACGTTTAACACCAAGATCAATGGCCGCTTTACGAATACGCAAAGCAAGCTTCTGCATGTTTTCATAACTTCCGATAAACATTCCGAAGTTTGCGGCTTCACTTGCGTATGAACTCATCGTCCATGAAATTCCTGCCTCATGGAATACTTTTGCGTAACCAATCAAACCATCAATATGCGGCTCTGCAAAAAAGTCTGCTGAGGGAGTTACCAGTAATACTTCGGCGCCTTTCAGATCCAACGGCAATTTAACCTGCACACCAGTTTCATCCTCAATGTCTTCTTCCAGACCTTCCAAGGTATCCAGTAATGCCGGTTCCGGTAGACCCAGGTTATTTCCTAATGTCTGCGCCTTGCCTATAATTTCATTGCAGTATTTCTGCCCTTTACCGACGGCGTCCATCACTTCACGCGCAGCCATAGATATTTCAGCAGTATCAATTCCGTAAGGACAATACACTGAACAGCGACGACATTGTGAGCATTGATGGAAATAGGTATACCAATCATCCAACACTTCTTCAGTGAGGTCTTCTGCGCCAACCAGCTTAGGTACCAGCTTACCGGCCAAAGTATAGTAACGACGATAGACTTTTCTGAATAGATCCTGGCGTGCCACAGGCATGTTTTTAGGATCCGTTGTTCCTAGGTAATAATGACACTTATCTGTACATGCACCACACTTAACGCAAGAATCCAGAAATACCTGTAGAGAACGATACTTTTTAGTTAGCTCGCCCATTTTATCAATGGCAACTTGCTTCCAGTTATCAACCAGCTCACCTGGATAACCTAACGGTGTTTGAAACTGCTCTTTGGCAACAAAAGGAGCACTGTGTGCCATTGCCCCTTTCTGCAGCTTTGGAATGATCGGATATTCTTTTAGCTCCGGTACTTCAAATTTAATGTCGGCCATTCTTCTTGCGCTCTTTTAATTATGTTACTTGGAAGATTCCAACTTGATTGCCCACGGTGCGATATGTCTCTTCTCACGCGGATTATCCACTTGATTTCGCGTCGGACTGAAAAATACACCGGGCGCATGTAACAATTTAGAGATTGGGAATATTACCATTAGTGTAATCACCAATAATAAATGAATCACCAGAATTGAATCTGTAGGCATAGTTCTGATATCAAATACCATTAAGCCCAATAAGTATGATTTCAAAGTAATGATGTCTGTATGTGTCACAAACGTCATTAATGCACCTGTTACTCCAATTCCAATGATTAATAGCAACATTAAATAGTCTGAAGGTGCCGAGATATAACGCACACGATCAACCACGATACGTCGCAATAACAAACCACCTAGTCCGGCAAGCATCATTAATGATGCATACTTACCAAATGGCTGTAACAAAGCTACCCACCACCATACCGGGTCAGTAAAATAACGCAGATGGCGCAATAAAACCAAAAACAGGCCAAAGTGAAACATCCATCCAAATAACCAGATCCATTTGTTTGATTTGAACAAACTTTCAAAGATTGTAATTTCCTTGATCATTCGAAACGCCACACCGGATGTAGTAGTCGGCGCGGGTGTGGTTGGAATTTTTAGTGGCGCAGGCGTCTTCATGTATTTGCGAATACGAAACGCAAGACCAAAGACTAAAATTGCCGTCGCAATGTAAAATAATATAGCGAATAAAATAGACATTTTATATAAACACTAAAGCGTATTTGAGACAAAACCGGACGAGCCCAATGAACCCGCCCAGCTTTCAACAAAATAATTATACGCAGCCAGTTGGCTTTGGAAGACCAGCATATTTACATGCTTGCTTCGCAGGGCCATAAGGGAACAATTCATACAAGTATTTGCTGTTACCTTTATCTTTACCAAGCTTCTTGCCAATTGCCTTAGTCAAAACTCGTACTGCTGGAGCAATCTGATACTCCTCGTAGTACTCACGCAGAAAGTTAATAACCTCCCAGTGGTTTTCGTCTAATGCAGCACCATCAGCCTCAGCCATAGCTGTTGCAAGCTCCGGTCTCCACTGATTCAAATCTGCCAAGTAACCCTCTTCGTCTGTCTCGTAACTTTGACCGTCGACTTCTATTGCCATGTGATTTCTCCTATCGTTTTATCGCTAATCTTGATTCATACGCTATTAATCGCACAAATCATAATCTTTCATAAATTATTACAGCCAAGACTGAACTGACTTATGTTCGGTGGTCAGATCTACAAATCCACTGTAATCAACAATTTTAATGCCGTCTGCAACATTGTCTTCACTCAAGCCTCGCGCTTTAAGATCTGGCCCCAAGACATAAAAAGAAATATCTGACATCGCATCAGCTACTATCTTTGAATGTTTTGTATTTTTCATTGCAGCCACAACACCGTCTTCTATTAGTAAAATTGAGCTGCCTGGTTTGGCTAAACGAACGCAAGATTCAAGCGTATTTTTTTCAAACGGGCTTTTATTTACTGTATGTAGCATTGCCATATGCTCAATCCTCTAAAAACTAAATACGACGTCTTGCTGATCAATCACTTCAGCAAGTTCTTGGCGTGAAACAAGATGAATGGAATCTTTTTCTGCCCAATCATCGTCTTCATCTTCGTATTTCAAATCCTGCAGATCATCCAGAGACAATCCACGCTCTTCCAAAGATTCTTTTTCAATGTAAATCTTCTTGATGTCGTAATCTCCCAGCGCAGAATAAGTAGGTGAAAAGTTTTTCATGCCTATCTCACCCGTGTTTTGACCTTTCATTAATTGGTATACACCGTCATCCGCAAATACCAGACTAACATCCTGATCAAACGCTGCTGCAATTAATACAACTTCCAAAGATTCAAGCGCGTATATGGTTCCGTAAGGAGACTTACGGTTCATATACATAAATTTCTTAACTACCTGATCGCCGTCTTCCATTTAAATATCCCTCTCTAGTCTTTGTTCAGGTTAATCACCAAACACAACCATACGGTCTGCCTGAATACCGGCTTCAATTAACTGCCCCAGCCCAGAGATACGAAAACCTTCAGCGACATTATTTGCAGTTTTACCATTACGCTTGGCTTCATCTTCATCCAGCATTCCACGACGCTGCGCAGCAGCCACACATAAAACCAGATCTACATCATGCTCTTTTGCCAGTTGTGACCACAGATTGGGTATATGACGGTCATCCTGTGGCGGCACCGCCAGAGACGTACCGTTATTCACACCATCATGATAGAAGAACACGCGAAATACTTCGTGACCTTTATCAATTGCGGCTTTAGCAAACTTGTACGCAGTGTCTGATGCTTGATGCGTGTAAGGGCCTTCGTTGACTAATATTCCAAATTTCACCGATCAACTCCCAAATTTAGAAACGAATATGGGTAGAAGCATTAAGACTACGACGCGCGCCTCTCCAGTTATCAATGTGGAATTTAGTAAACGGAAGACCTGTCAATTCAAAGAATCTTGGCCAACCCACACGCTCGACCCAATCGTTAATTCTTTCCCAATCACGCGCATCTTCTTTGTATGCACGCAGAATACGCTTAACAATGGCAGTCGCTTCAGGCCAACGTGGAGGATTATTAGGTATACCCGCAGCCACCAGTTTTTGAAAAGTTGGTTTGCTACGTGCATTTGAATGATTACCGCCCACCCAAATCGCTAGTTTGGAATGTTCAGCATCATTAATTTGCATTGGAGGACATGGCGGGAAGCATGCACCACAACAGATGCATTTCTTCTCGTCCACTTCCAGTGATGGCTTACCATTCACCAACGCAGGTCGAATCGCCGCAACCGGACAACGCGCCACAACAGAAGGTCGCTCACATACGTTTGAAACCAAATCATGATTGATTTTAGGTGGCTTGGTATGCTGCACGTTAATCGCGATGTCACCCTGGCCACCACAGTTAATCTGGCAGCAGGATGTAGTGATATGCACTCGGTTAGGCATGTTGTTTTCTCTGAACTCATCGATAAGCTCATCCATCATCGCCTTAACCACACCAGACGCGTCAGTGCCCGGAATATCACAGTGCAACCATCCCTGTGTATGCGAAATCATTGCAACTGAGTTTTTGGTGCCACCTACAACGAAGCCTTCGGCTTCCAGCGCATCAATTAGAGGCTGAACTTTGGCCTCATCGGCCACCATGTACTCAATGTTTGAACGGATAGTAAAACGCACATAGCCATCTGCGTACTTGTCACCGATGTCACACAGCGAACGCAATGTAAAAACGTCAAGAATTCGTTGAGTACCGGCACGCACCGTCCAGATCTGCTCGCCACTTTTGGCTACGTGCAACAAAACGCCCGGTCGCGGGTGTTCATGATAGTCCCATGCGCCATAGTTTTTGCGCATAACCGGGTGCATGTATTGAAAGCCGTCTGGGCATCCTGATTCTATAGGTGGGCGATGTTCTTGTGACATTGTTTTTTATCTCCGAACTACAAAGCCCACAACTAGTTGCAGGCTTTGGTGATTTAAATAATAAAAATTAAAATTCTTGCTTAAAGCCGAGCTTTTAGCTGGCTGCTTTTTCTTCGGCTTTACGGTTAAACCATTTTTCAGCTTCTTCATCCCAGCCATCCATACGTACGTACGAACTTTGACGTGGGTCGTTGACCATATTTGGATCCACTTCGATGCCCACACCTTCAAGGAAATTAACCAAGCCAATACGCTCAACCATTTCGCCGCAACGCTCGTGTTCCAGGCCATTCTCAGCCCAGAAATCAATGGTCTCTTCCGCCAGCTCAGTTAATTTTTCGTAATCTTCTTCCGTTTCCAGTTTCATGAATGGAACAACAACGGTCCCCATCAAGTCACCAATTTTAAGTGTACGTTTTCCACCGATCAGGATTGTTGCACCTTTATCATCGCCTGGGGATAACGCTTTCACCATGACGTTCATACAATGCATGCAACGAACACAGTTACGATTATCCACATCCATGGTGTCATCGTCTTTGAGTGAAAGTGCTTTAGTTGGGCAGCGAGTGATCACGTTATCGATCACATATTCACGGCCTTTACGTGCAACGAATTTTTTAACTTCTTCCTGATTTACCTTCATATCGTCACGCCATGTGCCGATAATGGCGAAGTCAGAACGCTCAATAGAGTTCATGCAGTCATTACCGCAACCTGAAACTTTGAACTTGAATTTGTATGGCAGGGCTGGACGATGCACGTCGTCAGTAAAATTATTCAAGAGTGTACGGTGAATTTTCATCTCATCCAGTCCGGACATTTCACATCGCGCCGCACCCACACAGGACATACCAGTACGCACACATGGACCGGCACCACCAAGGTCCCAGCCGTATTCGTTGATTTCATCGAAGAAGTGTTGTGTATTTTGGGTGGAGGTACCAATGAACATGATATTGCCAGTTTGGCCATGGAAAGTCACAAGACCAGAACCCCATTTTTCCCAGCTGTCACCCAGTTGACGTAACATATCGGTGGTGTAGTAGTTTCCTGCAGGAGGCTGTACACGTAGCGTGTGGAACTCTTTAGATTCAGGGAACGAACTTGCTACTTCTGAGAATCTTGGAATAATGCCGGACCCGTATCCGAATACACTGACCGTGCCACCCTTCCAGTAGCCTTTTCGAGTTTCGTATGAATGCTCTAACTGGCCAAGCAAGTCATTCGCCATACCATTGATTCTTTTATCTTCATGCTTATCACGAAGACGCTTGAATCCAGATATAAAACTCGGCCATGGTCCGTTTTCTAACTCATCAAGCATTGGGGTATCATGATGCTGGTCAGCCATTTTCAATTCTCCTAATTCACCAGTTATTTTCAAACTTGGGGTTATATTATTCCACGCGCAGATCAGCCGCTACTCTGGCTGTATATGGAGGTAGCAGTCTAGAGTTGACGGGTAGAGATCAAAATCCTACCTATGGGGTGCGGGGGGTTATACTACTTATCTCGACGGGGATATAGCGACATAAATAATTATTATCTCCACACAGTCCCTAGTCGACAATGGGTATATTATACACTTATAAAACAACCAGTTATATTATTTTTTCTTATATTATTCAAATTGTACTGAAACCTTTCACTATAGGCAGAATACTGGCCTGAATCGTACGGAATAAACAAAACGTTAACCTGGTCTCAATCCTATGAATGCCAACAAAAATTATGCTGTATATGGACGATTTTGAATCTGATTATTTAAATTGGCGTGCCTCAAAATTGGCAAGCCGTGCCCTGTCCTTACATACTAACCCGGTCGCCATACAGAATCCTGCACAATTAACTACGCAGGAACTCGAGCAGTTGCGCAACCATTGCCGAATTAACAATTTCGCTATCTATCGGCTCGCCCAGCCCTCACTCGCCACCAAAGAAAATGTACGCTGTATGACGTCCCAGATTGGAATGAAGGCGCTGGATCAGAATTTATGCGCAGACAATGACAGTATTTCTTCGCTAAAAGTAATGAATTTAGGGCGGGCCCGAGGTTATATTCCGTACTCCACCAGCGCCCTTAACTGGCACACCGACGGCTACTACAATACATTTGACCAGCAGATTCGCTCATTTCTGCTCCATTGTGTTCAAAATGCACTTAATGGCGGGGAGAATATGCTTATAAATCATGAGCTTATTTATATTTTTTTGCATGATCAAAATCCTGCTCTGACGTATGCCCTGATGCAGCCAGATGCATTTACTATTCCAGCTAACGTGGAAAATGGTAAGGTTATTCGCCCAGCCCAAAGCGGGCCCGTATTCTATCGTGACCAAGCCACAAATACCCTGCAAATGCGCTATACCGCCAGAACTCGCAGTATTGAATGGAAAAAGAATAAAGATATTCAAACCGCTGTAAAACTCATTGAAGAATTACTCAAACATAGTGAGCACATCATCCGTTACACGCTACAGCCTGGCGAAGGATTAATTTGTAACAATATTCTGCATGGGCGATCGGCCTTTACAAATGGGAATATTCCGGAGCAACAGCGAGTGATGTATCGTGCACGCTCTTATTACCGATTATTTAGCGATCAATAAAAAGCAATGCTCTCATTAAGTGAAATTCTAATGCAGAATCACAGCATGCAAAGCTTTGACGAGCTCAAAATCGAGCTGGAAAAGCGTGCCAGACAGGGAGAAATATTCTTCCAAATGGATGTACGTCCACCTTTCAAAGATACACCTGAAGAGTGGGAAGATATTCTTGAATCTGTATTTACTTCTGCTAGAGCAGGTTAACCCCATGTATTGGAATGATGACACGGGCAATGAAGCGGTCTATGAAGTGCCAGATGACATTGTCGATGTCAATTTTAAAATCAAGTGTGCTCAGCTGCCACTGGATCACGCCCACGCACTGTCGGAGGCTGTGATCAAAGAACTGCCCTGGATTGCACACACTGAGTCGGCCGGCATACATCTGATACATGGCGCAGAATCCGGCAATGGCTGGATTCGCCCTCGTGACCCGGATGAACTTATTTACCCGTCACGACGCACCTTATTCACCATTCGCATTCCCCAGGAGCGCATTGAAGATGTGAAAACTCTGGACGGCAAATCAATACAATTGTGTAACACCACACTTGAATTCTCTCGTCCCAGCATTCGCAAATTATCCAAGCTCACCACTATTTTTGCACGTTATGTTCTGGCTGAAAAAGCTGAAGATGAAAACGAGTTTCTAAAAGAAATGGCTGAACAGTTGGCGATGAAAAACATCAAGCCCAAAAAGATGATGAGCGGACGCACCACAGACTTGCGATTTCCGAATAAAACACTGTGCACACGCAGCCTGATGATAGATGGCTTGGACGTTACTGAATCGGTACTCCTCCAACAGCAAGGGCTGGGATCTGGTAGAAAATACGGGTGTGGTCTATTTTTACCTCATAAGGGTATTGACGCGGTCAATGAGACGCAGGAAAAATAGCGCCCTCAAAAAATTATTGAACATATCCTTTAATTTTTAGCAGTTAGGAGAATTATTTTATGGCAATTGAAGTTAATGGAAAGAGCATTGAAACCACACCTAGTGGCTTCCTGGTCAATATTGAAGACTGGTCTGAAGCACTCGCCGAAACCATCGCCAAGGAAGAAGGTGTTGAGTTGACTGAAAAACACTGGGATGTAGTCAACTATCTACGTGACGAATTTATTAATAATGCAGGCAACCAGCCCAATACTCGTAATATGGTAAAAGCCATGTCCAAGCAATGGGGCGATAAAAGCGTGAACGCCAAAACACTTTATGACTTGTTCCCGGGCGATCCCAGTAAACAGGGCGGACGCATTGGCGGTTTACCAGAAAGCCGGCGCAAGGGCGGATACTAATTCACATACTCTCTATCGGGATACATATCAGTCAGAGAATATGAATTAGAATTTAACTATTAAATTTAAGAAAATTACTATTGGAGGGCCCATGAGCTCCAAGCAGGACAAAATTAAAAAAATGTTAGAAATGCAGAAGAAGTTCATTGAGCTGGATCGCGCACGTGGTGTTTCTGCTAAAGAATACTTCACCCCTGAAGACGGCGCCGAACTGGATGGCTACCGTGAAGAGTATGCAAAGCTCGCAATGGATGTGGTTTCAGAAGCACATAGTGAAAAAGGTTCTCGCGCCTAAGTATACTGCTACAACTTAACATCGCAAAAAAGCTGCATTCATGCAGCTTTTTTTATGTCTACAATAGCATCGCTAGCTAATCTTGACTTCTAACAGAAGCAAATAACTCTCATTACACAAGCACACTACGTAAAGCAAACTTAAATCCAAGTTTTTAACTGCTCTTCCCGCCACAATTAAGCTACAAATTTTCAAACCATTTCTCATTCAAAGCGCATGGTTTGTGAACTGAAACACGAAAAAATTATATAAATTTAAGCCTAATGTAACCTTACTTGCATATAGTATTTCCATTACTGGAGAGTTCTACATCTGGAGAAGGCTATGTTTAAAAAAGACCAACCAACCAGTCACAAGTCAGAAGAAGAGATCCGAAAATCTTCAGCTGCCTTAACAGAAAAAAAGTCGCTACCGGCCCGGAACAACGCTCAGAAAACGATTCACTAAATCTGGAAGATATTAGAACTGCGGGCTTATAAACTAATTTAAGTTCTTCTAATCTGCATTCAATAAAAAGTGGCATGCAAACTTATTGTACAGTGTAACTGTAACCACAATGCTTTTTCACGACCAAGATCAGCCGTTTAGAGCTATTGTTTTTTGCTTTACTTTTTTGGCGACAATTGACCAACGAAACTGTTAAACGCTGTTTCATTCACGTCTACAACACACACATCCAAACCAGACAATCTCCTATCAGGGCGCTTTCGACGTTCTATCTCAGCTTCAGACAATGTCGAATTCAGATTACGACGTTCTTGTTTCGCATGCCGAATATTTTTAGTTAAATTCTTCATACAGATGCGCTGTTATATTATTTGATAGTCACATATTACCGCTACTGAAAAGACGCTTTTGCGAAAGAACTCACAATCCCCTTGAAATGGCTTAATACTGAACAAGTGAATGCACAGAATTTTCGGGTAGTAATTCACGCCCGGCCAACGCGGTAAGCTCAATAATAAAAGCAAATCCCAGAAGCTCACAGTCAAACTGATCAAGCAGACGCGCTGTAGCAGCGGCAGTGCCACCGGTGGCGATAACATCATCTACGACCAGCACTCGGCCACCCGGCTTAATCGCGTCTTTATGAATCTCCAGACGATCCGTACCATATTCCAATTGATATTCAACTGAATGAACCTGCGCTGGAAGCTTGCCAGGTTTACGTACCGGTACAAACCCAGCAGATAGATGGTAAGCCAACGGCGCACCTAATATAAACCCGCGTGATTCAATTGCCACGATATAATCGATATCGTGCTGTTTAAAAATTCTTACCATTTCATCAAGCACGTAACTCATGCCTTTATGGTCCTGCAACAGTGTCGTGATATCCCTAAACATAATGCCGGGTTTAGGAAAGTCCGGCACATTTCGAATTAAAGATTTAATATCCATAATATAGCCAGTTATAGCTCACTCCATTGACGCACCAGATTGACATACACCAAATCAACCTGCCTGGTATGTTCTTCCTGTGGCTGCTTGCGTAATAATTTTTCACGCGCGCAGCTTAATTGATACAAGAGCGCCCTTTGTTGCGCGTCTTTTACCATGCTTTGTATCCAGGTCACTGCCACCAGACGCTTTCCTTGAGTAACCTCTTCTACCTGATGCCGTGTTGTCGCCGGATACATGACGGCATCGCCCGCAGCATATTTAATTAACTGCAAGCCATAATCCGTTTGAATTGACAATTCACCTCCTGCATAGTCATCAGGTGAATTGAGAAAAATGGTTAATGCCAGATCTGAGCGATAACGTTGCGCCACAGCACCGGGTGCTCCCATAATCGGATCATCGATATGTTCGCCATAATACATACCTTTTTCATAGCAGGCATAGAATGGGCTGGCAATTTTTAAAGGCAAAGCCGCACGCTGATAGACCTTGTGGCGTAACAGATTTCCCATCACAATATCATTCAGCAATTTGACATTGGGATCATCACTCGGCATTTCCTGATTGTACTTAACGCTTGCAGCCGCTACTCCTGCGCTTAATTTTCCATCCACAAAACTTGCATTCGCTAATAGCCGCTGTACCTTTAACAATTCTTGGGGACCCAGCACATTTTTTAAATGAATCAGCACGATTAATCTCTTGTCCGTTATAATAAAGTTTTAGCTAAGGATTGCACCGCAATGATACTCAAAGTTGTAATAGATGAAAAAACAATCCCCATTGAAGTGCCCGATTATATGCTAGTTGAGGCAGAAGAGTTTTTTAATAAAATGGATATCGACATGGATGCAGGTTGGCAAATGAGCCGTGAATGGGTTGATAACCCCAACAATTTTCAGCGTTGCCAGATTGTCGCAGATAAAATTCTGACCTCTATACACAGCGAAAACGAAAAACTAGCCACACTGATGGCGGCTTATATATTAAAAAAGCTCCCTAACATTTCTTCAGTGGATATTGATACCGAAGGTGATATGACGCAAACCTCATTTACCTAGCCGTTATTTTCAGTATTCTTGAATTAACCCTGAGGGCTAATGACCCTGATACATTTGTTCGATTTCAGCCGCAAACAGTTGTTTGATTTTTTCTCGTTTTATTTTAAGCGTGGGAGTGAGTAAACCATTCTCAACTTCCCAGGGTTCCAGTGTAGCAGCAATCTTATAGATTTGCGCATAGCCTGGAAATTCAAGCATATGCCGACTAATTCTTTTTAAAAGTTCGGCTTTTACATCGTCATCATTAATATTATTTTTATTAATGTGTTGCAATTTGCTTTGTTCCGGATTCAATACAACGATAGCCGATAAAAAAGGTTTACGCTCACCAATGACAATGGTTTGATCAAACAACGCATCGGAACATATCGCGTGTTCCACATCCGCAGGTGGAATTTTCTCTCCATTAGACAGCACGATAATATCCTTAACCCGGCCGGTGATAAAAATGATGTTATCCTCAATACGAGCAATATCACCCGTGTGTAACCAGCCATCATCGTTGAGAATTTTTTTTGTCGCGGCCTTATCATCCCAATAGCCCAACATGACAGAATTACCTCGAACCAAAAGCTCACCGAGTTCTGACAATTTTACCTGAACGTGATCCAAAGCCATGCCTACACTTCCCACAATATTTTTGTCTACTCTATTTGTTGAGATGACTGGAGAGGTCTCTGTCATGCCATAACCCTGCAGAACATTGATTCCCATGCCTATAAAAAATGCATTCAACTCTTTGGCAAAAGCTGCACCACCCGCCACTGCAAATAAAAGCCGACCCCCCAGTTTTTCACGAATCTTTTTGGCTACTAATCTATCCAGCAATGGATGCAATAAAAACAGAAATGACCGTTTAGCTGTACCTTGTCTATAACAAAATTTTTTATAGCCAATTTCGTAAGTCGCTTTAAATAAACGACGCACAAAAGATGATTTCTGCTCAACCTGCTCATGGATGCGGGCATACACACGCTCGTAAATACGTGGAACTGAAATCAAAATAGTCGGTTTAATAATTTGCAAATCATCTGCAAGCTGTTCAATAGAGCGAGTGTAAGTAACTTCGGCTCCATAGAGCATGGGCGCGTAATAGCCAGTAGTTCTTTCAAAAGTATGCGAAAGTGGTAAAAAGGATAGCAGTTTTCCATTTTCATCAACGGGCACAGCACGCCCAGCATCTGCAGCATTCGTTAATAAATTATTATGACTTAAAGTCACGCCTTTGGGCCGACCGGTAGTGCCTGACGTAAAGACAATGGTCGCAGGGTCGTCGCTGTTACAGGCAGATTGCTTAAATGCCGCAGAGGTATAGTTTTTTAGCTGCGACCGTAACGCGGGAAGTTCAATACCTTCGATTTCGTCCAACAATACAATACTCTTCAGCGAGTCGATTTCATTAATGAAATTTTTTGACAAAGCATATTGCTCACGCGTTGCAATTATCAGCAATCTGCTGGCCGTCTTTTGTAAAATATAGTGAACGTTATCTTCGCGATCATTGGGGTACAGCGGCACGCTGATAATACCTAATCCAGCCGCGGCTATATCTACCGCCACCCACATCAGACTATTCGGCAGCATTAATGCAAATCGATCGCCCGCTGACAGCCCAAGTTCTATCATCCACTGCTGTATAGAAGCAGCAATATCTCTTGTTTCCGACCAGCTATAGGATTGCCATTCTTCAGTCTGATGATTGAATTCGGTGTAAGCTGTTTTTTTTGGTGATGAATTAACACGTTCGTTAAAAGCCTGCGCAATCGTAAACGTTTCATCAATATTGATCGGTTGACCTGCCATAATCTTATTGCAACTGCGCCCAGCCGGATGACGACTTAAATCGCTCACCATGTTTAGCTTGCAGCTCGTTTAAGCGATCACGTAATTGAATAGGACCGGCTGTTCGCGCATATTGCACAGGGCCACCACGAAAAGGTGCAAAGCCGGTTCCAAAAATGATCCCTGCGTCCAGCAGATCTGCATCTGCGACTAATTTCTCCTCCAAGCATCTCATGGTTTCATTCACTAAACTTAATATCAGTCTATCCTGAACCTGCCTGTTAACAGCTGATTTGGCTCTCATCTGCTTACTGACTTTCCCTTTCTTCCATAAATAAAATCCTTGCCCAGATTTTCTGCCCAGCTCTCCCTGATCCAGTTTATGCTGAAGCCGATTCGAGACAGGCAAATCAAATGCTGCGGCCAATACTTTACCCACATGACTACAGATATCCAGCCCCACAACATCTGCTAATTCTATCGGGCCCATGGGCATACCAAACTCAACTGCGGCATGATCAATATCTTCCGGGGACACACCTTCATCAACAAGAATAATGGCCTCCATGATGTAAGGCATAAGAATACGATTAACCAGGAAGCCCGGTGAAGACTTAACGGGCAGAGGTAGCCTGCTTATCTGTTTAACAAATCTGGCCGCATTATCCAGAACCTGCTGATTAGTATTTTCGGCATGAATAATTTCCACCAACTGCATTTTTGCCACTGGATTAAAAAAATGCAGTCCAACCAATCGCGATGGGTCATTTAATTTTTCCGCCAAGGCTTCCAGCGGCAGGCTGGAAGTGTTAGTGGCCAGAATAGTGTCTTCACGTATTTGCGGTTCAATGTCTGCATACAATGCCTGCTTGGCCTGCAGATTTTCATATATCGCTTCAATAACAACATCGGCACGAGCCACACCAATGCCTCGATGATCCGGCATCAGTCGATCTTTTGCGGCCACACACAAATGCGGGTCACGTATTTTTTTCTCAAACAAGGCATGGGCTCGCTGAATGGCCGGCGCAATATACTTGGGCTCTCTATCCTGCAAGGTGACATAAAAGCCCTGCATGGCACACCATGCCGCGATGTCACCTCCCATAATGCCCGCACCTACCACATGAACATATTGCGGTTCAAATGATCCGCTCTTGGCCAGCGACTTCATGCGTTCCTGCAATAGAAACACTCGTACTAATTGCCGTGTACCCGGTGAGTCAGAAAACAAATCTGTTACTGAATTAGCTTCCTGGATAAATCTCTTTGGTCGTTCTACTGAAAAACTCTTCCAGCAATCGAGAAGTTTAAACGGTGCAGGATAGTGCATAGGTGAGACTTTCTCGCGGATCTGCTTACGCATTAATAACGCCGCAGCTTGTCGAGCAAGTGGATAGGATATAAGTTTATTAATCAGTGAAGGTTGACGTTTAGGCTTACCACTCAGCACCAATGCCTGAGCAGTAACCCGCATTTGCCTTGCAGGCACAATTGCATCTACTATTCCCATTTTTTTTGCCTGCCTTGCCACTATGACACGCCCTGCCAGCATTAATTGTAATGCCGGCAAATCGCCAATTAACTCTGGCAAGCGTACTGCACCTCCATATCCTGGATGAATTCCCAATTTGATTTCTGGCAAACCCAATTTGCATTTTGCTGAGTTTTCAGCAACGCGATAAGTACAGGCAAGCGCGAGTTCAAGACCTCCGCCTAGACAAAAACCATGGATAAGAGCCAGTGACGGGAAAGGCAATGTTTCGATTAAATCGTAAACTGTTTGACCATAACGTAATTTAACAAACGCAGCTTCGCGTGTTTTTAACTGTGTAAATTCAGTAATGTCTGCTCCAGCTAAAAAGCCATTGGGTTTTCTGGAGTAAATAATCAGGCCTGCCGCCGCGCTTGTTTGCAGCTCCTCCAGGATTGACTTTAATTCTTCCAGAACAGTGCTGGTTAATATATTGGTATTGCCTTTCGCGTAATCCAGGCTCAGCCAAATAATATGTTGATCATCATTCTCAATTTGCCAGTGCTGATATTTTTCATCATTCATTGGATGGCCTCCACCAACATTGCGCCACCTTGCCCACCGCCTATGCACAATGTGGCAATCCCTTTATGTGCATTTTGTTGCAGAAGTGTATTCACCATGTGCAATACAATTCGAGCACCCGTCATTCCCACAGGGTGTCCACAGGCGACAGCACCGCCATGAATATTTATTTTATTCGGATCGATTTCACCCAACGCTTTTTTGACGTTTAAATTATTTCGGCAATAATCTTCATCGTTAAATGCAGCAAGGCAGGCCAGCACTTGTCCCGCAAAAGCCTCATTTAATTCCCAATAATCTATATCGTCTATTTGCAGGCGGTTCTCTTTCAGCAGTAAGTGAGAGGCATGCACGGGCCCCAGACCCATCTCGGAAGGATCCAGCCCTGCCCAATGGCAACTGGTTAACTTTGCCAATGGCGTTAATTTATATTGTTTTACCGCTTTCTCTGATGCCAGCAGTAACCATGCTGCACCATCGCTGATTTGCGCACTGTTACCCGCCGTAACTTTGCCGTAAGGTTTATCAAATACGGCTTTTAGCCTGGCCAGCTTTTCCATCGTTGAGTCCGGACGCACTCCGTCATCAAACTCATAAATTTTTCCGTGTTTTTCGTATAGCGGTTCTATTTCGTAATCAAAGACATTTTTTTTCTGGGCCTCAGCCAATTGCGAATGACTGTGTACGGCAAACTCATCCATTGCTTCTCTGGAGATATTAAATCGATGTGCAATTTTTTCTGCGGTCTGTCCCATCGACATATTCACTGTCGGATCAGTTAATCCGCACAGCAAACCTATTACGGGTTTTAGCAACGCCGGACGAAATTTTGCTATGACCTGCAGTTTATTCTGTATCGACTTAGCCTGTGCAAGATCCGCCAGCCAATGCACATACTCTTCGCGAAACAATAGCGGCGCATGACTCATAGCTTCCACACCACCCGCCAGCACCAGATTGGAGTGACCTAATCTGATTTGACCCATAGCACTGTCCAGCGCCTGCATGCCCGAAGCGCAATTTCTTTGCACTGTCCAGGCCGGAATAGTTTCAGGCAACTTCAGACGCAGCCCAACTAATCGCGCAATATTGGCCTCATCAGCACGCGGCATAACACAGCCCAAAATGATTTCATCGATGTTATTTGCATATTGCGCATGCTTACTCAGTAACGATCGTGCAATTGCCACACTCATATCGGATGCAGAAAACGGACCCGGCCGGCCACGCGCTTTGAGTATAGGACTGCGCAGACCATCTACGACATAAACCGGTTTTCCACTCATGAATGTTTTCTCCCTTTCCAGTAAGTGGCATCAAAATCATCTACCGCAAATACTTTCAACCGCGCCTGCTGAGCATTGCGTATTACATCCGCTTCGGAGTCATTTATGACACCACAGGATACCGCCAGGTCCAAATCAAATTTCTTGATATTGCCCAGTCGTTTGGCACGTTTAACCAGCATTTCCAAAGGCGCCGCATTGATCACTTGCTGCAAGGCATCCTCCAACCACACCAGTGATTCATTAGCATCTTTCGGCACGTAGATATCGCCAGTTAATGATTCTCGCGTACCTAAATCATCCAGCAGCTTATTTGATATTTCATCATGTAGCGTATCTTTGCGAGGAATTTGTGGCTTGCCCAACGGATAAATCATGATATGCAATATATGTTTGAACCATTTTCCTGGCAGGTTATACATAAGCTCCTGCATGGCCAGATGAAAACCGCGACCACACTCGCGCATAGCCCAGTCTACAAAAGGGACTTCTTCAGAAGGCTCTCCCCGATCGCGGAAAAATTTCAGTACTACCGAAGACAGGTATAAATAACTCAGCATATCTCCCAGTCTTGCTGACACATGCTCACGTCGTTTTAATGATCCGCCAAATATGGTTAACGCCACATCTGCAACCAATGCAAAATTTGCAGACAGTCGGGTCAGGCGTTTGTAATGCGGCTCTACAGTAGTAGCGAACGGCGCTTTCACCCAATGTGCTTTAGTTAGTCCAAGGAAAATACTCCGCCCAATATTGGTAATTACATGCAATACATGGTTCCACAATGCATAATCAAATTTGTCCAGCGCAACATTTTCATTTTCTTCACTCAACGCCTCCATTTCTTTGTACAACCAAGGATGACAGCGCACCGCCCCCTGACCAAATATGATCATACTGCGGGTAAGAATATTTGCGCCTTCTACTGTAATCGCAATGGGTACAGCTTTATAAATATGCGCAATATGATTACGCGGACCAATACATATTCCCGAGCCACCGTGAATATCCATGGCATCATCCACCACTTGTCGCATGCGTTCTGTTAAGTGATATTTAATAATTGCCGAAGCTACTGACGGTTTGGAGCCCTGATCTAATGCTGCGGCAGTGACGGATCTTGCAGCATCCATCATATAGGTATTGCCGCCAATTCGACCCAGCACTTCAGCCACCCCTTCAAATTCACCAATGGGCATTTTGAACTGTGTGCGAACTCGCGCATAGGCGCCGGTATTTCTACTGGCAAATTTTGCAGCCGCTGTGGCAAGAGCTGGCAAAGAGATGGCGCGCCCGTCTGCAAGGGATTCCATTAACATCTTCCAGCCTTTACCTACTTGCGCCTGACCTCCAATAATCCAGTCCATGGGAATAAACACATCCTCACCTTGAGTTGGACCATTCATAAAAGGGACATTTAATGGCATATGTCGATTGCCAATAACAACGCCTTCAGTATCAGTAGGAATGAGAGCCAGTGTAATTCCGAGATTTTCCTCATCACCTAACAAGTGATCCGGATCCAATAATACAAACGCAAGCCCAAGCAACGTCGCCACGGGTGCCAAAGTGATATAACGTTTGTTCCAGGTCACACGCATGCCCAGTGTTTTTTCTCCATTAAATTCCTGGTAACAGACAATCCCTCTATCTGGCATGCTGCCCGCATCGGACCCTGCCTGTGGCCCGGTTAATGCAAAGCAAGGTATCTCTTTACCCTCCGCCAGTCTTGGCAAGTAGTAATCACGTTGCTCCTGTGTTCCATATTCAAGTAACAATTTTCCCGGGCCAAGTGAATTGGGTACCATTACAGTCACACCCGCCGCAATAGATCGACTCGCTACTTTCATCACTACACATGAATGCGCATAGGCAGAAAATTCCAAACCACCATAGGCCTTAGGAATAATCATTCCAAAAAAACTATGTTCTCTTATGAAGTCCCATGCTTGTGGCGACAGATCAAAGTCTTCATTCGTGATCTTCCAATCATCCAGCAAGTCACATAGTTGCTCTACTGGTCCATCCAAATAAGCCTGTTCTTCCTCACTTAATTTCGCACTAGGAGTATCCCTCAAAAATCGCCAGTCGGGATTTCCTGTAAATAGCTCTGCCTCCCACCATGTGGTTCCAGCTTCCAGAGCTTCTCGCTCTGTGTCTGATATAAGAGGTAATAGTTTGCGAAATAATTCAAGCGCACGCACACTAATAAACTTCTTGCGCAAGGAAGGAATAGCAGTCACTGCGATCACGGCGGCGAATACCAGCCATAGTATTGCTTTTATCAACCACGGTATGGCCGAAAGAAAGCTATAAATCGCTAACGCACTGCCAACCGCCATCAGAAGAGTAGAGGCAGGTAAATTCAAATATAAGAAGTAGGAAATCGAGCCTATCAGCAAAATTAAAAACAGTAGCTCTATTAATATCAGCTGCATTACTCAACCTTCCTTTTGGATTTTAATAACTTATTCAATGAGCAAATTTGTTTTCACTCACAGATCCTTCCGAGATATGTAGCACATCATGTGCATCCAGATATTTCTGAGCCTCTTCCGTAACTATGCCTGATTCATCCCAGGGCAGTTTTTGGTAAAAGCCCAAATCATCTTTCCCCAGTAACGGGTATTTAATGATTTCAAAGTACGGCGAATAATCAAAATCGCGTGGAGTAAACAAGCGCAAATTACGCTCTCTTAATGTGAATTTTTTATTTTCGTCTTGAAATATCAATGGCAGCACCGGAAAGCGCACCGATGCAAAAGCGCTGGCAATCATTGATGAGCACACTACCTTAGTGGGTGCCTGGGCGTTATGCTCAAACAGACTTGAATGCCATCGTCTGGGCATGAAAGTCCACCAGGGAATCAAAAAACGTGCGAGATCCAGCAGCTGCCTGACATCATAAGCCATTCCGAGAAAAGTAGTGGCATGCGTTATTACTTTGTTTACATCTTCAGGCGAGATCCCCCTTGGTCGACAAATTCGGGTGTGAAAGTCTTTATAAAATTTTAAAGGTGTCACGACAGTTCCCTTTCCTAACTGGCTTTCAATCAACAGAGGTTCGTCGGGTGGTCCATCATAATGCTGCATGATACGGGCTTTGGCGACTAGATCATGAATATCGTAGAGCCGACCCACATAAAGCGCACTATGACTCCAGGAACTCTGTGTGATAACTTTGATGGCGTGACTAACACGCAGACGTCCTTCAACCAATAGCACGTCGGCTGGTCGAATTTCAAACTCCAGACGCGAAAAAT
The DNA here is from genome assembly GCA_964636225.1 of uncultured Thiotrichales bacterium. Classification (GTDB taxonomy): domain Bacteria; phylum Pseudomonadota; class Gammaproteobacteria; order UBA4575; family UBA4575; genus UBA1858. The sequence continues at coordinate 57,503 of CAZWQM010000003.1, forward strand.
TGGTGGGAGATAAAATTTCGCCATTCGTATCGGTTAAAAGAATACCTATTGCTTTATCCCAAGCCCATCGTTTTAATCGTTGTAGCATGGTGAGATATTCCCCTGACATATTATGAGATTAACAGCTTCACTCAAATGGCGATTTAATTTCAAAACTATATAAATATGATAGCAAGCAGCTTATATTAGTTCATATTTATATTTGTGCTGATCGTCTAAACATTAATTAATTCGCTTAAGTATTATTTATAAGCAAATTCAAACTTACTTATAAGCGCTTGTAGATGTTTCTAGCTTAAGTTGCATTCTGAAGTGAGGGATACCTAGACCGGTATCCATTGTGGCTATCACTTCAAAACCATGCTGTCGGTAGAATTCCAACGCATTTGCTCGCGCATTTAACCAGCAGGTTGCTGCGCCATTTTCTTGAGCATACTCAAGTAATTTTAGAATTATTCGACTTCCGATGCGCATTCTTTGGTATTTTTCAATCACTGCCATATAACGGATGCGCATGGCTTGATTTTCGGCCGGCTGAATACTTCCCACACCTATTATCGAGTTCTGCTTGTGAATTGCCGCGCAATGAAATGACTGCGAATCCAGTGAATCTCTTTCGCTGCCTAATGGAAGTTTGAGCGGTTTACGTAACTGCTCCCAGCGAAATCGAAAGTAACGCTCATACTCATCATGCGAATGAGGGCAAATAATCTTATAGGTCAGCGTATCCAACAATGCAAACTCAGGCAAAAACCACCCAGGTAGTGGCAATGTATTTTTCCCCTGACTGCAACGTCACACCACGGTGCTCGTGGGTCCAAAAGGGCGGAAATAAAACCAGCTTGCCCACTTCAGGTTTGATTTTCACATCCTGAAACAAAAATTCTGTTTCACCTCCCGGACCTTCAACATCATTCAAATACCAGATCGCAACCAATTGTCGATGACTGAAGTCGTGACTGCCTCCATCAATATGCCAATGATAAAATTCGCCCTCCTGAGTTCGTTGCAAACCATAACCCATATCTTTGAATGGTCCGTTAAAGAACGAAAATTGCATTCTAAATTCCCTTATCGCTACACTTAGAGACTTAAATAACGCCCTGTCTACATCATGCCAATGTGGCTTGCCACTAACAACAAGATCTGTAGATTGCTTAATACTTGTATCCTGATCAGCTAATTGCCCGATACGTCCTTGATATTGATCCTGCTTATTGACCTCAAAACGCCGGATGACATCCTCACAAAACTCGGTCGCCAGAGCATTTTTCTTTTCGAAAATAAAACTGTTTTGTTTGACTTCCCGAATAGTTACTAATTTGTTTTTCCCAGATCCACTCATTATTTATAATTGTCTTGTTTCAAGATATTTCTCAATTTCAGCTTCGTTGATATACCTATCATGCAGCAAAAGGACTTGCCTGCAGGTTTCCGCCCAGTGCTCTGTTGCTTTGTTTATCCAGGCTTGCATTTTTTGCCAATCATTCTGTTCACACCATGCTTGATAAACATCCAGAAAAGATGGACATAGTTGTTTACGCAGGGGATTCATATTCGCTGCGTAAAAATGTATGGAAGCTTCTCTATTTTCAGCAAACAAAGCCGGCAAGGTTGTTACTGCATCTGCATAAAAGTCCTTTAATGCACGCAATCTGAATTCAAGACGCGCATTGGAAATGCTAACCAGCATCTGCTTCCATTGTTCTCCTAATAATTTATTGGTTTTAATTTCGCCCTGCTCATACAAAATAATTGCTTCTGTTTCCACTTCCGTGATTTGATCCAGCGCAGCGTTTAAATCACCCTGGAAATCATAAAATGAAAATGCACGGCTGGCAGCATTCTTTATTTTATGCCATTGCCACTCCTGCAGTTTTTCCCATAGCATTCGCCTTATCGATTCTTTACGGATAAATATTTTATTATCCAGTGTCATGGCGGGAGGCGAACCAAGATCACGTGCACATTCTTCAGAAGTAATCACTATCTGGCACTCATCAGCGAACTTCTGTTCTGCCAGTCGGCCCAGGAAAAAATGTGGAGTACACCGATTACCCACGCCACCACTATAAGCCATACCACGTGATTGAAGTTGTGTATTGATCGCATCAGTATCAAACGGATCATACAGCTGCCCATTTATTTCTATAGGTTTAAAAGGTGCCTGTTGCAGACTTTCCCATAAACATTCCCGGTCTACGACCCACTCTCCCACTTCTTCTTTGGTCATTGAGTCTGTATACAAATAACCCTTATCCCAACGACAATATTCGCGCATCTTCATCAAATAGACACACATGGTAAAATTACCTGCATGTCTGGCATCGGCAACATTGCAGTTATACTGAACAACTTCACAAAGAGCGTCTGTATTCATGGATGACCTCTGTATAATATTCATAACTGTCCATGCCCGATGTTACCTCAGGGCATGAGATAATTCACAGACACATAACCTCAATTCTCATAGGGATAGACAATGGCAAGATTAAAAGCCAAATGGAATCAGAAAAATCGTGAGCGCACACCGGAACAAATCGCTTCTGCGGTCGGCTTCAATACCTGGTTGCTGGCTACGGAGGCTTGCCTGAATCATGAGAATGAAGGTTTCGAAACCAATACCCAATCACAAAGGCTGGATGTTATCAGCGAGTACCTGGCATTTTCACTGCACCTGGTCGACCGCATGACTTATGGCGAGCTCGACGAAGATGAACGCGTGCGTTTCATTAATGCATTAGGTGTAAATATGGCTACTCTCATACACTCCAACCGGCTGGATGCAAATGGACCCGGGGAATATCGAAGCCAATTTATTTCTCTTCTTAACGAGCGAATGGATGAGTACTCGGAATGCAGTTATGACCCTAAAACCGGCCCGGGTTTTAACCTCAAAAGAACTTTGGGCAATCATGTGATGTCCGTAATGGGTGAAAAAGACAACAAATGGATTCCCGATTATGTGATTGATGTTGAAGCCCCCAAAATAGTTAAAGGCATGAGACGGGTTATGGATGGCATGGGCGATTCACTTGAAGATGCCAATTACGATATGCCACCTATTCCCGAAGGAGGCACCTGGGGTGAAGGTTAAATTCGTTATTTTATTATTTTTAATATTCACTTCATTCAGCAACAGCCACGCAGAACAGAATACAAAGCAAAACACGCAAGAAAACATTTGTGCCTATGGATCACATAAAGAGCTGTATGAGAAATTTGCCCAAAAAAACTACATAGTCATTGCCCAGGGTAAACGCATGCAACCCGACGGTCACATTAAGGATTTTGCGGATGTTTTATTTCTGCTATCTCCGGAAATGGACTTTTTTCACGCCGTTGCAATGAATGGTATTCACCATGATCACTTCAAGGCATGTATTTTTTACTCTGGCAGAGAAATTGATTATCAGTTTGCGCCGCCTATTGCCGATATTCTTCTGCGTGTAAATCGCCAACATCAGATTTTTCTTAGCGACTCCATGCCTGCAAACGCCACATGCCCGAAGGATGATAAAGATTGTGTTACATGGTCGGACTGGGCGCAAAAAACAACCCAGACGTTTTTGTTCAGCGCTTACAAATACTCATCAAATTGGCCGCATGACCCTTACGATGATATTGTCGAGTTGACGCTTGATAGCAAGGTTATTCATCCAACGCGTGGTGCATTAGCCGAGCTCGCTCGTACAAAGTATGCATTGCGTTTGCGTAATGAATTGCACGAAAACATTGACGAGATAAAAGTTGCCAAAGACGCGTATAAACAAATATATGAAGAAGCGGACCACAGGCTCCCTCTAATATTTTTGAGTCTTACACAAAATAGAAATTGGTCGATTAACGAAATTGATCGTGAGAATGGCCTGGTACACCCAGTGCTTCATGGCGCCGAGCTTGAGCTATACCCCATGTCCAACGCGCAATACAAAAGTTTCAAATAGTCAAGTGATCACCATAGTGGATGCTTAATCCAGACAGATTCACTTTCTTTTATATTTAAAGCATCAAATACATCTCTTTGATGAAACCCAAAAGACTCCAATAGTTGCTCAAGCAGCATTCGGGTAAGGGGTACCGAGGTTTGCATCAACTTGGATTTTTTATCCTTCTCACGTTTATGTTGCCCAACAATTTGCGCAGAGTAATGTGCACCGTGTTTAGCAACTTTGACAAACACGTTCATATTTTCGTTAGGCAAACTCAGAAAATCATTCATACAACATCCTTTAAAACCATGTAAATATCTTCATCCAGACGGTGTTTATTGCGCCAGATCCTTTAATTATTATGTACAACGCACCTCAAAATTGACAAAAAGTGAGAATATTCATCAGCTTAGCGGCCAAATACCGTATATCTCGAATATTTTACGATATTTCATATGTCCGCTGAATGGTGGCTTATAAATGTAGTAAAAACGTACCAGTTCGCTTATAGTGGTAGTCGCTACAGATTTAGTAATCGGCAATAATGGTTGTTCCCTCCGTGTTACCCCTTGAGTTTCCTGTTTCATAAGCCTGTAAGCAACATTTTTTCAATTTTTTTAAGGTAAATATTTTTATGGCTACAGGTACTATTAAGTGGTTCAACGAATCCAAAGGCTTTGGATTCATTTCTCAAGACAACGGTGGAGCGGATGTTTTTGTCCATTACAGCGCGATTCAAGGCACTGGCTTCAAAACACTAAAAGAAGGTCAGACAGTGACTTTTGAAGTTGAAAACGGACCTAAAGGGCCGCAGGCAACCAGCGTTGCATCCGCTTAGGAAAAAAATCATCGACCTGTCTTTTAGACCAGGTCGTTAGGCAGAGCCCCGCACACACGGGGCTCTTTGTTTTCCGGCTTTAACAGCCTCCACACACATGTTGGAGCTATTATGAAAAAATTATTTATTGGCAATCTACCTGCCAGCACCAAGACTGAAGAACTGGAAGCCTTATTTTCCGAATTTGGCCGAGTTCGATCTTCAAGGCTAGTGACAGATGTGTTTTCTGGACAATGCAAAGGATTTGGCTTTATTGAAATGGAAGGCCATGAGGCACGTGCAGCGATCGCCGGTTTAAACGGAAAAGACTTTAACGGTAAGCCTTTAAAGGTGAACTTTGAAGCGCCCAAGAATGCTCGTCGAGGTGGCGGACGCTACTAGTCGATATTCTGCTACAAACTCTTCACTTTGGAGCAACTGCCCTGAATCCAGAGCAGTTGTTCTACTAAATTAAATAAATCTAATCACTTTCTCTCAACTACAGTAATGAGTTCCAGCAGTTGCAGAAAAATGCTGGTGGTGATGTATTGAACCCTACTTGGTCCAGTTAGTCATATTTTCGGTCGATTTTTCCTGGCCGTCTTCATAACCGGCGGTGTAAGCTTCTGTAACACGCTGCTCTTCACGCTCTGGATGACCCAGGTAGCCACCTTGCCAGCCAAGAACATATTCAGGATCGACACCCTTTTGTTCCATTTGTGTAACTGCGTCACGATATGCTTGATCCATTGTAAGACCTCCTATTAAAAAAATTATTGTAAATTAACTGGCTTGAAAACAACTCATCGCTTTACCAGAAGCGATGATACCCGAAACCATTTCGGCTCCTTGATTAAGTGATTCTGCTTTACCCAGATGTTTCAACATAATGGCTGCTGAATAAATCAGACAGTCCCTGGCAGGCCCTTCTTTTCCATCCAGCGCTTCCAGTCCGGCTTGAGCACTGGCTTTTGATAATGCTTCAATATTGACACTCTCTTCAGCGCTATCTTTCATACGGATAGCCTGTTCTGGAATTGGTACACAGCGCATGGACTGTTGTATGCCCAACTGCTCGGGGAATACGTCAATTTCCATTAACTCACCCTGTAAACCATGGTATTCGAAATACTTGGCAGGTTTGTTCAGCGCCGGCGTTACTCCACCTTCCACGCCCCTCACCAATACCGCAGATTCGTAACCCGCCAATTTAGCCAGCCTTTCATACACAGGCGGATAAGGCTTGTGCACATAACCCGTCAAGAGGTGAGTCGATTTTTTCCCACAGATGGGCTTTGCCAACACTTCTACTGTCGTCAGCACTGGCCGTTTAATGATTCTTTTTCTTAAAGGCACCAGATCGTGCAGTGGTTTACAGAAACTGGCTTGATCCAGATAACTCCAGCCAATTTTCTCATTATTGATTCGTTCCACCGACTGCATGGGTGTCAGATCAACATTAATTCCGGCTTCACGTAGCACTTTGCGATGTGTCACTCCAAATTTGGGGCCAACTTCCTCAAGGCCGTGACTGACTGCAGGAATGCCACAGGCGGACAATACCGCGGGCAGGAATGCCATGACCGGCGCACCGCGCGTGTAACCATCATAAGGCTCGGCAATATCTACAACTTGATCAACTTCCGCGATAACGCGATCGGTCTGATCCAGGATCGCCTGCAGACTGCCTTTATTCTCATCATCCGTTTCGCGCTTCATGCGCAAAGCGATTAAATACACGCCCGCCTGAATGGGGTCCGTCCTGTCACTCAAAATGTAGCGCATCACATCGCGCGATTCCTCAAAGGACAGATCTTTGCTGTACTCAGGCCCAGTGGCGACACGGCCTATCGCACTTCGCATAAATGCATCGATTTCCTGCTGTGATTCGACTAATACTGCTGACATTTCTAATTACTAATGATATCAAGGGCAGGCAGCATACAAAATGTCCATACGCTTCAAAATATCTCTATGGAGGGGCGTTTAAGCTATTGATTGAAAAGATAATTATTTGATGTTGTACAGTCGCTCATCAGAGGTATTCGGTGTCATTCCGGTTTGATTTAATATTAAAATCTGAAATAACACATACTTTAACAAGAGAACGTTTTAATGGAAGAAGCCGAAGAAATTGATTTCGCTGGCGGCATACAGTCATTTGAATCCAAGCATTTCTCACGCGCCATGCAATTATTATCGCCATTGGCCGAAAAAGGTTATGCGGATGCCCAGCATCGAGTAGCGATTATGTGCCAGAATGGTCTGGGCGTAGTGGCAAACCACGAGTCTGCATTTAAGTGGATGAGTGCCGCGGCGGAGCAAGGCCATGCACTCGCGCAACATGGCCTGGGTTTTATGTACATGGAAGGTGATTGCGTGGAAAAAAATGGCGAATTGGCTGTTAAGTGGTTTACCAAGGCAGCCGAGCAGGGACTGGCAGGCTCGCAAACCACCCTGGCGATGCTGTATGAGCAAGGCACGCTGATTGAGAAAGACGAAGAAAAAGCCGCAGAGTGGTACAAGAAAGCGGGTTTCTAATTACAAAATCATCACTTTGTGATTCTGGATTAACTCCGTTCTGATAACACCAATACAAAGACATATTGCATGAGACCTGCACATTTATTTACTGTTCTCGATAAAGAATTTCATGGCGCCACACAAGGACAGCATACCCCCGTTATGCTATGGGGCCCTCCGGGTGTGGGCAAATCCCAGATTGTCTCCCAGGTCGCGGAGCGCAATTCCGTACCCATGATTGATATACGCCTTTCACAAATGGAGCCCAGTGATTTGCGTGGTATTCCCTTTCGTTTGGATAATAGTGTGGAATGGGCGATACCCTCAATGCTGCCAAATAAAGAACGGCATGGCAGTCAGGGTATATTGTTTTTAGATGAAATCACTTCGGCCGCACCCAGTGTCTCGGCGGCGGCATATCAACTCATCCTCGATCGCCGGCTGGGGCATTACGAAGTGCCTGAAGGCTGGGCCATTCTAGCCGCAGGTAATCGACAGGGTGACCGCGGCGTTACCTATACCATGCCAGCGCCTCTGGCCAATCGTTTCTCTCATTACGAAGTAGACGTTAACCTGGATGACTGGGTGGCCTGGGCTTATGCAAATAATATTGATGATCGCATTATTGCTTTTCTGCGCTTTCGTCCGGACTTGATTTTTGAATTTGATGCAGCACAAAACCCTGTCGCATTTCCTACTCCACGTTCATGGGAGTTTGCTCATCGTGCTCTGCAAAAATTTTTGCATCAGGACAATATTTTGTTAGAAACTCTACAGGCCTGTGTAGGTCCGGCCGCCGGGGTTGAGCTGAATGCCTTTATCGCCAATCTGGATTCAATGCCGAATATTGAAGACATTGTAAATGGCAAGGAAGTCCCGGTGCCTGCAGAAATAGATCTTCAATATGCCGTTGCTTCAGCTCTGGTGGGGCAAGCTATTCGCGTCAACCCTCAGGACAATGCCGATATACTACAAGGCAATATACTTACCTATGCACATAAGTTTCCGCAAAAAGAAATGGGCGTCATGATGGTTTCGGATATGCATAGAGCCATCGGTGAAAAGATTTTTTCATTATCCGAGTTTGCAACATGGGCTGACTCGGTCGCAGATTTAATGCTCTACGAAAACTGATGAGTAAAACGTTTTGGATGACAATTCTGTTGAAACAAAACTTGCAGCTGCCCGCACCCGCCTGATTTTAGACAAACCTTTTCTGGGTGCCCTGGTGTTAAGAATGCCGCTGGAAATGGCGGATCCCACCTGGTGCACTACCGCTGCCACCGATGCAAAAAAAATATATTTCAACTACGAATACATCAACCAGTTACATAGTTCTGAAACCCAGTTTGTTCTGGCCCAGCAGGCACTACATTGCGCTTTGTCCCACTTTGCCCGACGCGGTCATCGTATAAAACATCGCTGGAACCTGGCATGCGAATATGCGATTAACCCATTACTGGTTGAAGAAGGCTTCACACCACCTCCCGGTACGTTAATTGAAGACAGTTTTACTGGCATGTCTGCCGAAGAAATATATCGCTGCTTACAAGACAAAGATGAAGGTGACGCAGACAGCTCAAATAATGAAAAAGAAGGCAATGACGAGTCGACAGATCCGACCAACGAAGAAGACACGCCGGACTCTCCACCAAATCAAAATCCTGAGCAAAACAACTCGGATCCGTCAAAGTACTCCGGCAGCCCTCAACCCGCCAGCATGTCTCAACAGGAGCTGGATAATTTATCGGTGCAGTGGCAACAACGTTTGGCGGGTGCCGCGCAACAAGCTCAGCAGGCTGGCAAACTGAGCGAGTCCATGGCGCGCATGGTTGAGTTCATGCTGCAACCCAAATTACCCTGGCGTTCATTACTTGCTAGACACATGACTGCGACTGCACGAGATGATTACAATTATTCCCGCCCCTCGTCACGTCGGGGAGGTCCTTCCATTTTCCCAAGCTTACGAAGCTCCCAGGTCAATATGGTGGCGGCAATCGATGTCAGTGGCTCCATCAGCGACGCGGAAATGAACGAATTTTTGTGTGAGGTAGAGGCAATTAAAGGCCATCTGCGTGCACGCATCAGTTTACTGGCTTGCGATGCTGAGCTAGTGCCGGGATGCCCCTGGGTATTTGAATCGTGGGACGCATTAACTCTGCCCAAAACATTGAGTGGCGGGGGGGGAACTGACTTTCGCCCGGTATTTGACTGGGTGGAACAGCAAGATCAAAAACCTGAAATTCTGATTTACTTCAGTGACTGTGCAGGCAGGTTCCCGGACTATCAACCAGATTATTCTGTGATCTGGCTGGTTAAGGGTAATAAATCAGTACCTTTTGGACAACGCATACAATTGAACTAATGGACTTATCTGACCAGGATATGCTGCGCCTTAATGTATTGCTTGCACAAGACCTGCACGCTATACGTATTGATGAATCACGCATGGAAGTTCATGCGCTTTCCAGCAAAGGCGAAGCCAGAGTTCCCCTGCATACAAATTGTAAAGAAGAAAAATATCTTAAGATTGTGCGCCAATGGTTATCGACAAAAGTACTGGGTTCTCCCGGAGGTTATCCGGTATTTTTACGTCGCTGGACTCGCATGGGACAAGCTAAAAATGACAGTCTTGAAAAACTGTTATTACTGGGTGAACCGGAAGCGGTAGTTGCGGTAGTACATGTCAACAGCATTACCAGTGAAATTGCACGACGCGCTTGGTGGTGTGCACCCAACTCGGAAAATGCCCGCTGCCTACTGGAATCCGAACAAGTTGCGAAAACCGAATTGGGCAAAGAGCTGGCAGAGTTCCTGGTCGAATTTTTACCTTTTGAAGAAACCTCCAAAGCCCTGATGAATTCGGTAAGACTTATATTGCAACCGAATTTAATAGATGAAAATACAAGGCAGGAAATATGGAAACGCGGCAAACGTCGCAACACATACTACGTAGGATTTATTCAGCAATGCCCTCAATCCATGCCTGGCGCTGCAGTGGCTCACCCCTTACATATGAACAGCCCTGTTGCAGAACTCACGGATGCGTACTCTCAAAAATTATCATCTATTTTTAGCGCTCAGGGTCAGTCCGCTTTAGAAGCCATGACCACCGTGTTGAAAAAACCCAATGATCAGGATGTCGCAATAGAAATATTCAATGCCATTGGGAAATACTTTCGCACTGACAAACAACAAATATATCGTTGGCGAGAAATGCATGAATTGGAAGCGTTTGTTGAAATAACTTTAAATGCGCCATCCGACGATTTGAACCATATAATGAACACTTGGCCAGATGCCAGAAACTATCTATATGCAGTACTATATTTATCCATGATAAGTGAGACCCTGCTGGACCCCGTGTTTGGCGTTACCGATGCAATCGGCTCTGTCATGCGCAATCGTATATCACATTTAACTGACCCGATATTGAATCAACTTAACCTACTGAAAGCCTCATGAGTCTACTTCCTCTCTTTATAGACATTAAAAACAAACCCTGCCTGGTTGTGGGTGGAGGCAAAATCGCCACACGTAAAATCAAAATGCTGCGCAAAGCGGAAGCGAACATCACGATTATCGCAACTCATCTTTGCGATGAACTATCAGAGTTATCTAACAAGCATTCACTCATATGGCATGAACGTGAATTTTTCGACAGTGATATAAATAACCAGAGCCTGATTATTGCGGCCACTAATGACTCTTCTTTAAATAAACGTATCAGTAATCTTGCAAAACAAAATAATATTCTCGTTAATGTTGCCAACGACTTCAAACAGGGTGATGTGATACTACCCTCAATCATAGACCGCGACCCTATTCAGATCGCAGTGACTACCGGTGGCGCATCTCCAGTACTTGCAAGACTATTACGCAGGAATCTGGAACGTTGCACACCTTCAGCCTATGGCTCCCTGGCATCACTAGTGGAGAAGTATCGCGAGAAAGCTACGCAGACAATCATCAATGAAGACTCACGCAGACGCTTCTGGGAAGAAGTTTTGCAGGGCCCCATTGCAGAAATGGTACTTACAGGGAAGAAGTCAACTGCTGAAGAAATTTTACAACGTAAATTACTCAATAAAGATTTCAATAATGAAGAACAAGGTGAAGTATATCTGGTAGGCGCTGGACCCGGTGATCCTGATTTGCTGACATTTCGTGCTTTACGCCTGATGCAACAGGCGGATGCCGTTGTTTATGACCGTCTGGTATCAGAGCAAATCATGAATTTAGTCAGGAAAGATGCAGAAAAAATTTACGCCGGCAAGCAACGTTCAAACCATGCCTTACAACAGGAATCAATTAACCAGTTACTGGTACGCCTCGCCAAACAAGGAAAACGTGTATTGCGACTGAAAGGAGGAGACCCTTTCATTTTTGGTCGCGGTGGTGAAGAAATAGAAACATTAATGGAAGAAGGTGTTCATTTTCAGGTAGTCCCAGGAATTACTGCTGCTGCAGGCTGCGCATCCTATTCCGGGATTCCTCTCACCCATCGTGATCATGCCCAGGCTTGTACCTTTGTCACAGGCCATTTACGCGACGGTACCGTTAACCTGAACTGGAAAATGCTGGCCCATGCGAATCAGACCATTGTTTTTTATATGGGATTGCATGGTCTGAATATCATTTGTGAACAGCTGATTAAACATGGCTTATCTGAGAATACGCCGGCTGCTTTAATTACTAAAGGAACAACACCTGACCAACGTGTGTTGATAGGTGACTTAACCAGACTTCCAAATCTGGTAGATGAACAACATGTACAGGGTCCGACATTAATCATTGTCGGTTCGGTCGTTTCCCTGCATACCAAATTACACTGGTACCTGACTGACAACGAAATTAAAGCGTAATAACTAGACGGTATTATGCTTTCTTGAAAATGACACCAGTCCAATAAGTCCTGCAGATAGCAGATAGAATGCTGCAGGGAGTGGAACAGGCGCCGGTGTTCCATAATCTCCATACAACTCTACTGCGGCTTTACACCAGCCATGACTGCCTGAAGAATTCCTTCCGGCATAATCAGGACAAAGCTCGCCAAATGTTTTATATGGTGAAACCAGTGTTTTTAATTGATCTCTATTGGCAAATAAATCATCGGCACTGGTGTATTCTTCGGGGTCATAATACAACGCCCAACCTCATTCTCTTATTTTGTTATCCGTCACTACTGTTTCTGCATAGTCAGCGCCACGTGAAAGATCAACAAAGATATTCATACCCGGCAAGAACCCCGGAACATTGTCATTAAATGTTCCTAACACATAGTTCTTAACATTGTTAAAACCTTTCTTAATGAAACCTTCAGTTATCGTTACATAGGTCAGAGCACCGCTAATATTGCTTAAAGTCCCCTCGCTTTCATTGTAGTCACCCAAAAGAATGCCACTGGAATCCAGATCTACACAGTAATGGACATTCATACCCGGACCAAACAGGTTAGCCTGATATTCAACCATTGCGGCATAAGTGTTGTTGCTCATCAATAAAAACCATCCAAGCAAAACACGTGAAATATATCTATATGTTACGTTTATATTATTTACCAACATCATATAACTCACTGTAATAAAAGTAATTTACTTGTGATATACAAATAAAATTTCATGCTCCAACGATACTGCGAAGTGAATCACATAGGCTTGCGGTCATGATTTAACGGTAATTTATCTCTGATGAAAGGCGAGCTAAAATGAGCGCTTAGTCAAGTTATTCTACATCACTTGTTATCGAATCGCGCATTATCCAGAGTTATATAAAAGTCACAGAAATAGTCTATCGCTATTAAGTCACTAATACCCAGTGAATTATAATCAACCGCTCTCTAAATTAACTATTTTTCAGTGAACAAGTAATTTATGAATCCAGCATTTTTATAAATTCTTTATGACTGCATTTAGACTGTTCTCATGAGAATATATTTTTTATAATGTTAGAAACCCGTTTTTCTCGTCAAGCCCATGAATTTATTTATTACAAAATTATATTCTCTAACACTACTTTTAATTTTTATGATCATGTTTAACACTTTACATGCCGCAGCACTTGAGACTGGTGATACCGCCCCTGACTTTCAGTTAAGTGATCAACACGGGAAAACCCAGCAGTTGGCTGACTACAGAGGGCAGTGGGTCGTGTTATATTTTTATCCCAGAGACGACACGCCAGGTTGTACAAAAGAAGCTTGTGCTTTCAGAGACGACTACAAAACAATAAGCGCACAGAATACCCAGGTACTGGCAATCAGCGTCGACTCACGCGAAAGTCACCACGATTTTGCTAACAAATACAATCTTCCCTTTCCTTTACTGGTTGACCATGATGGTAAAATAGCCAAAAAATATCAGGCATTGATGTCGTTGGGCTTTATCAAGCTCGCCAAGCGACACAGTTTTATTATTGATCCAAATGGAAAAATTCAAAAGATTTACCGCAAGGTGGATGCCGCATCTCACAGTAAGCAAATTTTAGATGACCTGAAATGCTTGCAAACCCATTAGAGGCATGTGGTAGTATCTCGCCAGCAATACTTTTGTCCAGTTGGGCAAAAGTAATTTTTTAGTTAGCAGTTCAGGTGTCTCCTTTTAGTTTTTAAAAGAGAGATGAAACAGGGAATCTGGTGAAATACCAGAACTGCCCCCGCAACGGTAATCAAGTCTAAATAAACAAACATGTCACTGCATATTTATGTGGGAAGGCTGTTTATTTATTAGTCTAGTTAAAGACAAAAAACTTGGAAGCCCGGAGACCGGCCTGAGACTGCGCGGCAAATTGCGGTGGGCAATTCGGGCTGCTTGGACCACACTCGCTTGATAACAAATATCAGCACGTAAGATAGTGTGCGTCTTGCGCATTCTATAGTCACCGCGTTTGCTCAATTGTCCAATTAAAGGGGAACAATGAGCTACCCACGCAACCTCCGTTTATTTATGCTACTTTTATGCTGCAGCAATTCATTTGCCACAGATATGCTTCGCTCGATATCTGTCACGGCAAGTCGCAGCACAACCCCAACAGAAAACGTGGCAGGCGCATTAACCGTAATTACAAAACAGGAAATAAAAAACTCACACGCAGTGTTTGTCTCAGAACTGTTACAGAATGTTCCAGGGCTGAATGTCAGTACTCAGGGAAGTTATGGCGGCTTAACCCAAATACGCATTCGTGGCGCTGAAGCCAATCACGTCCAGGTAATAATAGATGGAGTTGAAGTCAACGACCCGGCTAACCCATCCGGTTTTGATTTTGCGCATTTATTGGCAGACAACATCGAGCACATAGAAATATTGCGCGGACCTCAAAGCGCATTGTGGGGAAGCGATGCTCTAGCGGGCGTGATAAGCATCACCACAGCATCTGCATCGCAAGCTAATGAACTTATACTAACAAATACTTATGGAGCAAATAATAGTATCTCAAGTAACCTTCTGTTACTTGCTATCAAAGATAATTTTGACATGGCCATCAGCGGAAGCTTTTTTGACACGGATGGATATAATACAGCAACCACAGGGCATGAGCGAGATGGTTACGATAATTCTACGGTCAACATCAAAGTAAATTATTCAATCAAGGATAATATAGAGACAGGTATCAGCACTCGCTACACTAATGCCAGTAGTGAATTCGACCCGGCGTCCACAGGAGTACCCACTGACGGGTTTGGTAAAAATGAAATTGAGCAGATCTATGGCCGTGGTTTTTTTAAGCTGAACACTTTAAATCAACAATGGGTGCATTTCGCAGAAGCTTCATTTCTTGACACGAAAAACACTAGCATTGATGAAATTTTTGGCCTCTCAAAATCTGAAGCCGGCAAGGAAAAATTTTCGTACCAGTCAACTTTTCATCTACCATCAGTCGAAACTACATTTATCAACCACTCTTTAGCAATCACAGCAGAAAGAGAACAGGAGAGATTCAAACAACAAGGAGCCGCATTTCCAGGATTTAACCCAAATCAACGCCAGAAGATTACTAATTACAGCCAGATTGCAGAATACAAAGCAGACTTATTTAGTAATTGGTCACTATCGACTTCACTGCGCCATGATAATAACGATGAATTTGACAATCAGACAACTTATCGTGTTGGTGTAAATTATCGACATCCCGCAACTGGCACGAAATTGTACCTAACCCATGGAAGCAGCGCGAAGAACCCGACGTTTACAGAACTATTTGGCTTTGCTCCGAATAATTTTATCGGCAACGCTGATTTACAGGCAGAAACATCTGAATCTTGGGAGTTGGGTATCTCACAAAATTTATTCCAGCAGCAATTACAGTTGGATGCCTCACTTTTTTGGGAAGATTTAATTGACGAAATCCAGACAATATTTCTACCATCTTTTCAGTCTACCGTCATCAATAGCGAGTCACGCAGTAAACGTAAAGGTCTAGAATTATCTTTAAATGGAAAACTGTCCAGCAATTTATCTGTCACTAGCTCATATACATATCTAGACGCGCGTGAGCCTGATACTTCAGGTAATGATCACACCGAAATACGCCGCCCTAAAAACCAGTGGTCGGGTAACCTGCATTATTTATTTTCAGATCACAAAGCAGGTATTGATGTTAACGTTAATTATATTGGAGACCGCAGGGATATCGACTTCAGCCAGGGTGATAGATTAACATTGAATGACTACACGCTGGTCAATGCCTGCATAAACTATCAATTTAACGACAACTTTGAAATATTTGCACGGGCTACCAATTTACTAAACAAAAGCTATCAGGATGTGTTTGGTTTTGAAACCAGTAAATTTTCTGGACACGTAGGACTAGAAATAAAACTATAAGCCAATGAACTATCGTTTAACAAAAATCTATACTCGCAAAGGAGATGATGGCAGTACATCGCTCGCTTCAGGCGAACGCGTGAGTAAGGACTGTTTGCAAATAAAAGCTCAGGGCGATATAGACGAACTTAATTCCAGCTTGGCCTGTGTACGAGCCAATCAAACCAATCAACTTCTTGAAGATTTATTAATTTGCATTCATCACCATTTGTTTAATATTGGTGGCGAACTTAGCGCACCCAACAGTTTACTCGTCCATCAACACGATGTAGATTGGCTGGAACGCTGGATTGATCACTTTAATAAAGATTTGCCGCCACTCAAAGATTTTATTCTACCAGGACGGGATCCTGCGGTTGCCCAGTGCCATGTCGCGCGCGCGGTATGCCGTCGCGCTGAAAGAAGTCTGGTGGAATGGTCTCGCAGCAATAGTGTTCGCAGCGAATTAAGCCGTTATCTAAATCGCTTGTCAGATTTATTATTTGTACTCGCACGTGTGCTGGAAAACAATAGCCATGGTCCATCTACCTGTTGGAATAAGCATCTCGTGTTACCAGAACCACCCAATCAATAGTTTTTAATTATGCGCATCGGAATTGATTTGGGCGGGACAAAAATCGAAATTCTGTCACTTAATGAACAGGGTGAAGTAGTATATCGTGAGCGCTGCAGTACACCACAGGGTGATTACCAACAAACCCTTCTATGCATCAAACAGCTGATTGAAACTGTCGAAAATAAATTAGCTTTGACAGGGACTATCGGTATTTGTACACCAGGGTCTATCTCGCCTAACACAGGCTTATTACGTAATAGCAATTCAACTTGCCTTAATAATCAGCCATTCAAACAGGATCTTGAAAGTATCCTGCACCGAAAAATTCGTATCGCCAATGATGCAAACTGCTTTGCACTTTCTGAAGCTACTGACGGCTCTGCTCAATATGCGAATATCGTATTTGGCGTGATTATTGGAACAGGCTGTGGCGCAGGAATTGTCATTAACAAACACCTGATTGATGGACCCAATGCAATTAGCGGCGAGTGGGGACATAACCCTTTGCCCTATCCGGAAACCGGCGAACTTGATTTAACTCGATGCTGGTGTGGTCAACGCGGCTGCATTGAAACATTTCTGTCTGGCCCGGGGTTGGCACTGGACTATCAACGCCTTACTGGAACAAGTAAAACGGGCGAACAAATCATCGAATTATCTAACGAGAACGATATTGCGGCATCGCTATGCTTTACGCGCTATCAACATCGAGTGGCAAGGAGTCTGGCGCATGTCATCAATATACTTGATCCACATGTCATTGTGCTGGGCGGTGGTCTGTCCAATATTGATTCACTTTATACAAACATTCCTAAACTCTGGCAACAATATGTATTTTCAGATACTGTAAACACGCAACTGCTTGCACCCACCTATGGAGATTCCAGCGGTGTCAGGGGTGCTGCATGGTTATGGAATTAAATATGTTTAAAAACTTTCAACGCCCTCATCTACTATGGCTTGCCGCCATTATTGTTTTTCTGGCATTGAGCCGCCTGATTCCTCACGCACCTAACTTTACTCCCATAGGTGCTATGGCGTTACTGGCAGGCGCCTGCATCCAGGATATCAAGCTAGCCTGGCTTATCCCTTTGACCGCTATGCTTTTAAGTGATGCCATCATAGGATTTCACAGTTCGATGTTATATGTATATGGCAGTGTCGCACTGATTGTATTTTGCAGTCATTACTGGCTGAATCGAATCACCTTCATATCCTTATTGGTTGCTGCGATTAGTTCTGCGATAATTTTCTTTGCAATCACCAATTTTGGTGCATGGTTATCTCATGACATGTACGCTCATAATTTAATGGGGCTTACACAGGCGTATATGGCGGGAATTCCATTTTTTAGAAACACATTGATTAGTAATCTGATTTTTACACTCGTGGCTTTTTTCGCATCCCAGCAATGGATAAACAAGCCGCTGGCTAGCAACTAGTGATGAATTGAAGCAGATCGCTATTTAACGATTTTTAAATGAGAACGTTTTGTAGATGGGTTGCCCGGATCAGGTGGTGGCGTGACCTCGTTATCTTCACCAAACATCATGCCCTGGCCATTCTCACGAGTATAAATAGCAAGTACAAAACCTATAGGAATATATACAGAAATTGGTTCGCCATCAAAACGCGCATTGAAGGTGACCGCATCGTTACTGATTTCCAGCGCTTGTGTCGCAGTAGGACTAATATTTAATACGATCTTGCCTTCTTGTTCATACTGCCGTGGAACGTGCACACTTTCATCACTGGTATCTACTAGTAGATGCGGTGTCAT
The DNA here is from genome assembly GCA_964636225.1 of uncultured Thiotrichales bacterium. GTDB lineage: Bacteria > Pseudomonadota > Gammaproteobacteria > UBA4575 > UBA4575 > UBA1858. Next base: position 75,933 of record CAZWQM010000003.1, read on the forward strand.
GCCGTTATCTAGAATCCACTCCAGTATGGCACGTACCAGGTAAGGACGGGTTGATGTCATCAGTTACCTTATGTACCAAAAAGTAGTAAACGTCTGTATCTATCGATTAAGACAATCCGGTCAAACAACCTAGATAGGCCGCATCTCCAGCTCTTCTTCAGACAAACTGCTGCGGAATGAAGGACGATCAAATACTCGATTACCATATTCCACAATAGCTTTCGCCTCACGAGGCAGCTGTATATTCAGAGTAGGCAGTCTCCACAACAGAGGGGCAATTGAGCAATCTACCAGACTAAACTCATCACTCAAGAAATAAGTCTTAGCTTTAAAGATTTCAATCGAACTAATTAAGCTATCTTGCAGAATTTTTCGAGCTTTTTCGCTGGATGCTTCATCACCATGCAAAATGGTATCAATAGGCGCGTACCAGTCTTTTTCTATATGAAATAGTGCCAGACGTGATTTGGAACGCGATACCGGATCCACTGGCATTAGCGGAGGGTGAGGAAATCGCTCATCAAAGTATTCCATGATCACACGGGAGTCGTACAACACAAGATCACGATCTACTAATGTTGGAACTGAATTGTATGGATTAAATTCTGACAGATCTTCCGGCTTGTTATTCTGGTCAATCTGCAGTACATCTGCAGTAATGTCTTTTTCTGATAGAACGATTCTTGTGCGATGACTTTGTATGCAGACGGGGTCTGAAAACAAAGTCATCACGGATCTTCGATTAGCGATTAACGCCATAATTATTCCAAGGTTTGTTGAGAATTAATGTATATCTTTCCAGTAATCACGCTTCATGAAATAGGCAAGTATTCCAAACGCCGCTAGAAAGAATAACACAGCTACACCAATACCCTGACGTTTAAGTTGAACGGGCTCTCCCATGTACACAAGGAAGTTAACCAGATCAACTACCATGGAGTCATATTCTTCCTCGGTTAATTTTCCTGGCGTAGCCATCACGAAAGGAGACGCATGTTTCATACCATGCCCCGCCTTGTGACTCTCTTCCATTGCTTTATCTCCAGACTTGGCTTCTTCCTGCCCACTATTAGCATGAGTCTGTTCAGCGAGGGGCGCCAGTTCTTGTAGCCCCTGTAGTTCCCACAATACGTGCGGCATGGAAGTGCCGGGGAACTGCAGGTTATTAACACCACGAGTCGCTGACTCATCAACATAGAACGACTTTAAGAAGCTATAAATCCAGTCCGCACCCCGAGCACGCGCTTTGACACTCAGATCTGGAGGCGGAGCACCAAACCATTCCTTACCCTGTTCGGGTGTCAGCGCTACCGTCATAGTGTCACCAAATTTTCGGCCCGTGAAGATCAGGTTTTCACGCATGTTCAACTCACTGATTCCGAGATCAGCAGCTACCCGATTATATCGACTATAAGAAGCGGCATGACAGGACAGGCAATAGTTCATAAACACTTTGGCACCACGCTGCAATGACTTTTGATGGTGCACATCAGCATTCATTGTGAACAACGGGCCCTGGCCTGCGGCCGCCCAGCTTACTGATGAAGTCAGAAGAGCTGCTACACAAATTAATTTACAAAGATTCTTCATGAAGTAACCCTCTCTGGAACTGGTTTATCTTGATCAAGGTTAGTAAAGGCTGCAACAACCAGAGTTACAAAAAGATAAGCAATCGGAATAATCCAGGTCTTCCACGTCAATTCTGCGATTTCCGGATTATTTCTGAACCAGTCATAGAAGGTAATGATTGCGCCAAATATGACAAACCACATTAGGTAACTACCTGCAGATCTTGGCTTGCTATAAATGGCCAATACCGCAAAAAACAGGAAGTACAGCTCTGATAATCGCAATGCCATCTGAGAAGCCATAGGTGTAACTGCTTGCATTCCGAGATAACCGAGCCATACAAACGCCACCATAAACACTACCAGATTCACTTTGAACAGGAAGCTTCGGTAGCGAATGGATTTTACTTTATTAGTATCAATCCACGGCAACAGGAAAAGTACAAATACGGCACCGCCCATAGCAACCACACCCCAGAACGGATTCGGGATAGCTCTTAATACAGTATAGAATGGTGTGAAATACCAGACCGGTGCAATATGCTCAGGTGTGGCCAGCGGATTGGCCGGTTCAAAGTTAGCATGCTCCAGGAAGTAACCACCCATTTCCGGTGCAAAAAACACGACCAGGGCAAAGATAAACAGGAACACTGCCACACCCACGATATCTTTTACAGAGTAATAAGGGTGGAATGGAATACCGTCCAATGGAATTCCGTCAGGACCTTTATTCTTTTTAATTTCAACACCATCCGGATTGTTTGAACCCACAGTATGCAGCGCAGCAATATGCGCGACCACTAAACCCAATAGAACAATCGGTACCGCAATAACATGCAGGGCAAAGAAACGGTTCAGGGTGGCATCAGAAACAACGAAATCACCTCGAATCCAAAGAGCCAGATCATCTCCAATCACAGGAATGGTACCAAAGAGGTTTACAATTACCTGCGCACCCCAGTAAGACATTTGTCCCCAAGGCAATAGGTAACCCATAAAGGCTTCTGCCATCAGACACATATAGATCATCATGCCAAATAGCCAGATTAATTCACGCGGTTGTTTAAATGACCCGTACATCAACCCTCGCAACATGTGCAAATACACCACAATGAAGAATGCCGAAGCGCCAGTGGAGTGCATGTAGCGCACTAACCATCCCCAGTTGACATCACGCATGATGTATTCGACGGATGCGAACGCGAGCTGGGCATCGGGTTTGTAGTGCATGGTCAGGAAAATACCGGTAACAATTTGTATTACCAGTACTAGCAGCGCCAGAGAACCAAAGAAATACCAGAAGTTAAAGTTTTTTGGCGCGTAGTATTTGGATAGATGTGCTTCCCAGAACTCGATTACCGGAAGACGGGAATCGACCCATTCAATAATTCCGTTTACTTTTTTAGTCATTATGCTGCCCCTTCGTCAAGTTCACCGACTACGATCAGGTTGTCGCTTATATATTTATAAGGTGGGACTTCCAGGTTTTTATTAGCGGGTACATTCTTGTATACACGACCAGCTATATCAAATTTAGAACCATGACACGGGCAGTAGAAACCTCCGACCCAATCAGGCCCCAAATCTTCGGGAGCCACTTCCGGGCGGAAGGTAGGAGAGCATCCTAGATGAGTACAAATACCCACCAGCACGAGTATATTGGGTTTAAGGGAGCGCATTTCATTACGTGCAAACTCTGGCTGTTGTGTCAGATCGTCAGAATTTGGGTCACGAACTCTGTCGCTTGTTGAATCCAGCAAAGATACCATTTCCTTGGAACGTTTAACGATCCAGACCGGCTTACGTCGCCACTCTACCTGAATCTTTTGACCCGCCTCCATCTTACTGATATCCACCTCAACAGGTGCTCCTGAAGCCAGCGCCCTGGCACTCGGACTCATGGTGGATAAAAATGGCATCACTGCAACACCAGTACCCACCGCTCCCACCACACTTGCACTCACCGTCAGCATTTTTCGACGACCCGTGTCTACAACGTGCTCTGACATGTAACTCTCCTTAACGATTGCCTAATATGACCTGCATTTAGCCAGCTTTACTGCGCTATAAAATTGTCCCTAGATTACAGCGAATCTTACTCTGCCACCTAAAAGCGCGGTAGGATGGCGTAACTCGTAAAAAACGTCAAGGCAAATTCAATATTTCTGGATTCTCAGGCGGGATTAATTTCATCAAAAAAACGCGCCTGTAAGCCAAATTTTTGCACCAAATGTTCCGCCAACGCCTGTACCCCGTATCGCTCCGTGGCATGATGTCCCGCCGCAATGAAGTGAATCCCGCATTCTCTAGCAATATGTACAGTTTGTTCGGAAATTTCGCCAGTCAAATAGACATCTGCATCACTTTCTACGGCATCACTAATCATGTGTTGCGCGCCGCCCGTACACCAGGCAATTCGCTGCACTTTTTCCGGACCTGTATTGATATGTATCACTTCGCGCTTCAGAAGCTGTGAGCACTGAGCGACGAATTGGTTTATCTCCATCCTTGTATCCAGTAAACCCACATTGCCCACTGAGTTCTTGCTGAATTTCTGAAGTGGCTCAACATTCAAAATGTTTAGTTTTTGAGCAATTTGGGCATTATTGCCGACTTCGGGATGCGCATCCAAAGGCAAATGGTAGGCTAACAGACTCATATCGCTTGCCAACAAGGCTTTCAGGCGCTGCTGCTTCATTCCTACTATGGCCGCCGGCTCATTCTTCCAGAAGTACCCGTGATGTACGAGAAGACAGTCTGCACCCCACTGCGCAGCCTGCTGGATGACTGCCAGACTGGCGGTGACGGCACTGGCAATTTTACTTATTTGCATTTTACCTTGAACCTGAAGGCCGTTCGGACAGTAATCGTTAAAATTACTGACGTGTAGATAGTCATTCGTGTAATCCGTTATTTCAGTTAAAGTTAGCATAGGTTTTTATGGCACAAATTTCTGTCAACATAATAGCAAGAGTGTCTACTGACGTCAGGCACAACGCATGGTAGTGTAGCGCTTAATGATACCCCGCAGATTTTTGTTTTTTTTAGTTCAATCGGTTGCCATAGGAATAATCGCGGCAGCCATATTGATATTCCTGCTACCAAATAACTGGCTTAAATCAGCTTCGTCTGATGCCAACTCGCCGACCACTGCAGGGACCACATCAGGTCCCTTCTCATATGCAGATGCTGTTGCCAAAGCCGCCCCTGCAGTCGTCAATATCTACACCAAAAAACTGGTACTAGGGACACGTCAATTTTCCTCCACCAACCCTCAGCTGGAACGCATGCTGAGAAATATGTATGGCAGAAAGCTGGATCGTACAGTCACCAGTTTGGGTTCCGGAGTTATAGTCACCGCTGAAGGCCACATACTGACAAATAATCATGTCATCGAAAATGCGGAAGAAATTGAAGTTTTTCTACGCGATGGCCGGCAATTGAATGCAACCGTAGTGGGCGCGGATCCTGAAACCGATCTGGCCGTACTGCAAATTCCCTCTACAGACGTTCCGCTGATTGAATTTGGTACCTCTCGACCTCTCGCTGTGGGAGATGTGGTGCTTGCCATAGGCAACCCTTTTGGCTTGGGACAAACCGTCTCACAAGGAATTATCAGTGCAACAGGAAGAAACCAGTTGGGAGTCAACGTGTTTGAAAATTATATTCAAACAGATGCTGCCATTAATCCTGGCAATTCAGGTGGCGCTCTGGTGAATGCCAAGGGTGAACTAATCGGTGTTAACACTATCACTTCGTCAAAAAATGGCTCATCAGTAGGCATTGGTTTTGCCATTCCGATTGTGTTGGCCAAAGAAGTGATGACCCATATGATTAAGTATGGCCGCGTCCTGCGGGGATGGATTGGCGTGCGTATACAGAACATATCCCCTCAATTATCAGAATCTTTTGGTTTGACTGACAGTGAAGGCGTCCTGGTTTCAGGTATTGTACGTGGAAGTCCAGCTCATACTGCGGGCCTGTACCCGGGTGATATTATTATCTCCATGAATGACCAAATCATCACGGATGAACGCCAAGTCTTGAATGAAGTGATTCGCTACAGTCTGCAGCAAAAAATTAATGTCACAGGTATACGCAATGGAGAATTGATGAAATGGGTCGTCGAGGTAGGACAACGTCCTATTTATGGGGCGCAGACTTATTAAATATCCCAATACATTTCATATAATATATCAACCCGTATGTCGCAAGAGTAGACTTGAATGAAAACTTATCGCCTGCGTTGCAGTCATACTCATCACCCAAATGAATACATTACATAATATAAACCTTGCCATGACCGCCAGATTATTCAATTCCGCACTCGCTGTGCTCATTTTATTAAGTTGTTATGCCACTGTAAGCTTTGCAAAATCCCCCGCCCGGGTTATTGCCGGCTGGGCGGAAAAAGTACGAGTTGAAAACCATCCTTATGACATCAAGGCAAAATTGGATACGGGAGCCAAAACCTCGTCCATTCATGCGATTGATATCCAGCCATTCAAGCGAGATGGTGAACGCTGGGCTAAATTCACACTGATACTTAATGATAGTCAAGGCGAGCAACACAAAATTACTTTGGAAAAACCACGCTCACGTAAAGCCAGCATAAAAAACCACGATGGTAATAATGATACGCGATATGTTATTGACCTTGAAGTATGCTTTAACGGTCGCAGGTTTACTACGGAATTCACATTGGCAGATCGCAGCGAATACATATACGATATTTTGCTGGGTCGGCAATTCCTTAAAGAGGCTGCGATTATTGATCCTGATAAAACATTTTTAACCCTCGCCTCGTGCGAGGCATAATAGGCATCTCTTTTTCGGCAGTGGTACAATTTTAATAAAATCATTCTATGCACCGAACCCCTGTAATTTTCTGGTCCGCATTTTTTATCTTTGTCGGACTGGCTGTGTTTTTACACAAAACGATTCAGCTGGATTTTCCTTTGTCTGCCGATCAGAAAACTGAAGCATGGACGGTACAGGCTCGCCTTAGTTTTGAAGCCAACAAGCGCAATGTAAAAGCCATGCTTTATATTCCAGACCACACCCCTGGCTTATCAAAACTGGAAGAATATTTTATCTCAGGGAAATTTGGTTTAAACACAAGTGAGAGCGGTGACAACAAAACCGCAAACTGGGCAATTAGAAAAGCCCAAGGCACCCAAACCCTCTACTACCGTACGACAGTTTCCAAATCGGCTAATACTGCTAAATGGAACGCTGTACCCGACTATCCGGCCGCACCACACTTTGCAGAACCCTATGCGACTGCCATCGCTAAAGTCATTGAGGATGTTCGTAGCCAGTCTGCGGATACATATACGTTCACCTACGAACTTATCTCCCAACTCAAGTCTTCTGATGCCAATGAAAATATTTCATTGATCCGCGGCCTGGCTGACTCGGATCAGGAAATTGCAGATCTGCTGATTGAGCTTCTATCCATTGCCCACATTCCTACTCGTAAACTTTGGGTGATCGCTCTGGCAGATGCCGTGACTAATGCACATCCGAAAGTACTGATACAGGCTTACAATGGAGACGAATGGATAACCTTTGACCCTAAAGATGGCAGCTCAGGTATACCTGCAAATCATTTGGTTTGGAAAGTCGGTGATGACGATTTTTACAAAGTTGAGAATGGGAAAAATGTCAATCTTGAATTCTCGGTAACTAAAACCTACATCGAAGTACTGAACGTAGCCAAGCAAAATACGAAACGCTCAAATTCAATGCTTGGCCACTTAACTTTGTTCGCGTTACCGGTACAAAGCCAAAACACCTACAGTCTTTTGCTAATGGTTCCACTGGGAGCCATGCTGGTGGTATTCATGCGCGCATTTGTTGGTGTACAAACATTTGGCACGTTCATGCCTATCTTAATCGCTGTCGCATTCCGTGAAACTCAATTACTCTGGGGCATTATACTTTTCACTGGAATTGTCTTTGTAGGGTTGCTAATCCGCTTCTACCTGGAGCATCTGCGCTTGCTACTGATTCCCAGACTGGCGGTTATTTTAGTCGTTGTTGTTACACTAATGTTAATCATCAGTTTTATAACCAGACAACTGGGCGTGGAGAGACTGCTTTCTGTTTCTTTATTCCCAATGGTTATTATGGCCATGACTATTGAACGCATGTCTATATCCTGGGAAGAAAATGGAGCACAGGCCGCGCTTTTTCAGGGCCTGGGCAGTTTGATTGTCGCCTGCTTTGGTTATCTATTAATGACCAACGAGCATCTTTCTTACCTGATGTTTGTATTCCCTGAATTGTTATTCGTGATATTGGGTATTTGTCTAATGATGGGACGTTATACAGGTTATCGACTCAACGAGCTGTACCGTTTCCGTGAAATGAAATCGCCGCTTAAGTAGTTATACATGTTAGCTTTCATCAGCCCCAAGCAACTTCGCAGACAAGGTGTACTTGGCATTAACCAACGCAATACTGATTACATAATGCGTTATAATCCACGTCATTTATATCCTCTGGTTGATGACAAACTCACAACTAAAAGTCTGGCTATCAAAGCAGGCATAGAAGTGCCCAGGCTTTACGCCACGATAGAAATCAACCATGAAATAAACACGCTGAATTCATTACTGGAACAGCACACTGAGTTTGTTATCAAACCAGCACATGGCAGTGGGGGTAATGGAATCTTAGTGCTAGGCGGAAGAACAGGTAAATTTTATAAAACCGCGAGCGGCAATTTAATTACTCTGGATTACATCAAACACTATGTCTCCAATATTTTATCCGGCATGTACAGCCTTGGTGGGCTTCCGGATAAAGCCTTTTTGGAATATCGCGTTCAATTTGACCCAATATTTAAAAAAGTCAGCTTTAAGGGTGTACCCGATATTCGCATAATTGTTTTTCAGGGGGTCCCTGTATGCGCCATGATTCGTTTACCCACCAGCAAGTCGGGTGGCAAGGCAAATTTACATCAGGGCGCGATTGGCGTCGGGATTAATCTGTCCACTGGCCATACCACACATGCCGTAGTGTCTAATAACTCAATCGGTACACATCCTGATACTGGACATACGATTACCGATCTTCAAATCCCTAAATGGGAAAAAATTCTGGAAATCGCAATAAAATGTGCGGATACAGTCGGGCTGGGTTATCTTGGCGTAGATCTAGTTCTGGATAAAACACTCGGCCCGTTAATGCTGGAGCTGAATGCCAGACCCGGATTAAACATTCAACTGGCGAATCAGCAGGGCTTACTTGGAAAACTAAGACAAATTGAACAACTAAATCGAATACCACGCGATCCAAGTGAAAGAATTGCCTTGTCCAAATCGTTAACTTAACTCAAAAGTATGCGGGACAGATTACTACATAAAACACTTGTCACTATACTCGTCAGTATTGTGAGCTTGTCAGCATATTCGTTAAGCCATGCTGATGAAGCATCCGATAGCACAACAGTTGAAAGCACACCTTCATCTAAAGTCGATCAGCCCGTTATTGCACCCAATATAGATCTGCATGAAGTCGCCCCTCTTCCTGCACCAGTTCCAGAATTAATACCGGACCCCAATACTGACATTGAAATACCTGCTTCCACGCAAGATCATTTAGATAGCGACGAAGCCACTTCGCCTTCACAGGCTGCCAATTTGAATACAGAAGATAATCCCAAGCAGCCAGCCACGCCTAAAACCAAAACGCCCAAGAAGCTTGTTATTCTGGGTTCAGAAGTTCCGGTGAATTCATCCGCACGCCTGGTCTAGTCGCCACAAATCACTATTTCTGGCTTGGCCTAACCTACTCCTATTCTGGTCATTCATGGCGCAGAGCCAGGCCCGACTGTTTGCCTGACCAGCGCAATACATGGTGATGAACTAAATGGTATAGAAGTTGTTCGACGTGTCATGTACGATATTAACCCGAGCAAGCTTTCTGGCACGCTGATTGGTGTTCCGATTGTCAATCTTCAGGGCTTTCAGCGCTCTTCCCGCTATTTATTTGATCGCCGTGATTTAAATCGCTTTTTCCCGGGAGATCCAAACGGCAGTCTGGCTTCCAGAATCGCTTATTCATTTTTTCACAAAGTCATCGCTCACTGTGATTATCTTATTGATATTCATGCCGGTTCTTTTCGAAGAAATAATCTTCCACAAATTCGCGCTAATATGAGTGACCCTGAAGTTGCAAAATTTGTCGGCTCCTTTGACAAAATTGCTGTTGTTCATCATCCGGGAAATTCAGGCATGCTGCGTACCGAAGCGAACAATGCAAATATTGTTGCCATCACCATGGAGCTGGGCGAGTCTTTACGCATACAGAAGAAGCAGATTGAGGCTGGTACTCACAGTATTAACAGCCTGCTGGATAAACCGGAGATGTATCCACGCAGTTTTATTTGGGGAGAACCCAAACCGGCCTACTATGAATCGCTTTGGTTACGCGCGGAAAGTGGCGGCATTCTATTTAGCGAAATAAGTCTGGGTGACCGTGTTTCAAAAGGAGATATTATCGGGATGGTGACCGACCCGATTACCAATCAAAGCACCAATCTGATATCACCGGTTAATGGAAACATCATCGGCATGGCAGTGAACCAAGTGGTGATTCCCGGTTTTGCTGCTTACCATATTGGCATTGCCTCGACACAGGAAGCTATGACTAAAGTTGAGACAGATCAGATTCCTGTGGATATTGGTGATGACGGTGAAATAATCGACCCGGAGTAAACCTGCTGTATTTAATAATTATGCCTGAAGCGAATGAATCAGCGCATCACAAAATATTTTATTTTCACCTTTGGAACCCACAGTCACGCGCAAACACTGTTCTAGCCCCAGTTGTTTGCTGACATTCTTAATCAGAACTTTCTGTGCCATTAATTTATTAAATACTTCATCTGTATCCCTTTGCAGCACTTTGAATAAAATAAAATTAGCATCAGACACATAAGGTTTCACACCTTGAATAGCGGACAAATCTGCAAACAGCGAACCGCGTAATAATCGAATGCTTTCTGCTTGCTCAGCAAATAAAACGTAATTATCCAAAGCAAATTCTATGGTGAGCTGTGTAAGCTGGTTAATATTATATGGCAGGCGAATTTTATTCAGTTGCGAAATAATGTCAGCACTTCCAGTTAACCAGCCAAAACGAATAGCTGCCAAACCGATTTTAGAGGCAGTTCTGAGTAACAGCATATTACTGTGTTGTGGAAGATCTTCTACAAAACTGTCTTTGGCAAAAGGACCATAAGCTTCATCTATAACTACAAAACCCTGGCTTTTATCGAGCAGGATTTCTATATCGTTTCTGTTCCATAAATTACCGGTTGGGTTATTTGGATACGCGAGAAAAATCAAAGCTGGATCATATTGTTCGATCGCTGCCAACATCTTACTAAGATCCAGTTCGAAGTTTTCATCCAGTGGTACAACATGACAGTCAATACCAACCATGTCGGCAATCATTTGATACATCGAAAAGCTGGGAGAGACTGTTAATATACATGCCCCCGGTTTGGCAATCGCCATCACCATTAGCTGTATAAGCTCATCCGAACCATTACCCAACAGCAAATCGCTATTATCCTTTGGGCCAAATTGATTCTTGAGTTTTTGCTTGATCAGCTGCGGATTGGGTTCCGGATAGCGGTTAAGCTGAGCATGATTGATTTTATCCAACCATTTGGTTTGCATTTCAACCGGCCAGGTAAAAGGATTTTCCATGGCATCCAGTTTTACAAATCCGGTGGCATCCGGAACAGCATAGGCTTGTAGTTGTGTGACTTCCGGACGTATCCGGGAAAGGACATCACCTTTCATAGCGGCTATTTTCCCAGGCCTCTGTACTCAGCCGACCTTGCATGCGCAGTTAAACCTTCACTGTGCGCCAGAGTGCTGGCAACACCGCTGAGTTCAAATGCCCCTTTATCTGAGCAGTTGAGAACAGTCATGCGCTTTTGAAAATCATACACTCCCAATGGTGATGAGAATCTTGCGGTCCCGCTGGTGGGTAACACATGATTGGGTCCGGCACAGTAATCACCAAAGACTTCCGGAGTATGGTGCCCCATAAAGACGGCTCCTGCATGCTGAATACTTTCTAATAATGCCTGTGGATCCGAAACTGAAAGTTCCAAATGCTCAGGAGCAACCAGATTGCTAATACGAGCTGCCTGTTCAAGATTATCTACTTTGACAAAACTGCCAAAAGTATTAACGGCCTGTTCGATTATTTCCGATCGTTCAAGTGTAGACACTAAAGTGTTCATGGCGGCTTCAACTTTGTTCAGCATGTCCTCTGAAGTAGAAATCAGAGTTATACGTGCCAGAACATCGTGTTCGGCTTGGGAAAAAAGATCCATCGCTATCCATTCGGGATTGGCGGAGTCATCACAGATCACCAACACTTCGGATGGACCGGCAATCATATCAATACCGACTTTGCCGAATACCATTCTTTTCGCGGTAGCAACATAGATGTTTCCGGGGCCGACAATTTTATCTACCGCCGGCACCGTTTCTGTACCATAAGCCAATGCCGCAACAGCTTGTGCACCGCCAATACGAAATACCCTGTCAACACCCGCCACAGCGGCAGCGGCCAGCACGGTAGAATTTATTTTCCCATCTGGAGTCGGCGCTACCATAATTATCTCGGGCACTCCGGCCACTTTTGCCGGAACTGCATTCATTAACACCGAAGAAGGATAAGCCGCGGTACCGCCTGGGACATAAATGCCGACCCGGTCTAAAGGTGTCACACGCTGACCCAATACCGAGCCATGTTCATCTTTATACTCCCATGACTGCAGCTTCTGATGTTGCGCGTAGTCGCTCACACGCGAGTGAGCACGTTGTAGGGCTTCACGTTGATCGGTATCAATAGTGGCTAACGCGGCATGCAGTTCGTCCTGTGAAATTTCCAGCTGACTGGCGCTCGTGATGTCCAGACGATCGTACTTATTCGTGTACTCTAATAACGCACTGTCACCATTTGCGCGAATCTGAGCAATGATATCCTGAACCAGATGGGTGACATCCGATTCATGCTGTGTGTTTGCTTCAAGAAACTCACTAAACTGTTTTTGAAATGATTCCTGCTGTGAGTTAAAACGTCGAATTGTAAGCATATAAAACCAATGACTGACTTAAGCAGCCGCAGTATCTTTTGCCTGACGTCTCGCCTGAACTGCTTTGGCAAATTGTTCAAGCAATTTTTCTGTGTCTTCCCAGTTGATACACGCATCCGTCACACTTTGACCATATGTTTCCGCTTTTCCGTTAAGAACATTTTGGCGACCTTCTACCAGATTACTTTCCACCATAACACCGAATATTCTTTTCTCACCGGATGACAATTGCTTGCAGATATCTTCTGCCACATCTTTTTGCTTGTCATGTTGCTTGAGACTATTGGCGTGACTACAGTCAACCATGACGCGAGGTGACAGATTGGCTTTTTGCAGACTTTCACACGCTTCATTAATGCTGTCCTTATCGTAATTGGTCGCTTTACCTCCACGTAGAATCACATGGCAATCCGGATTACCCGAGGTTGAAAAAATAGCAGATTTACCTTCCTTGGTGACTGAAAGGAAATGATGTGGACGGGTTGCAGACCCAATCGCATCGACGGCGACTTGCAAGCCTCCATCTGTAGCATTTTTGAATCCGACAGGGCAGGACAAACCTGAAGCGAGTTCTCTGTGTACCTGACTCTCGGTAGTGCGCGCCCCTATCGCACCCCAACTGACCAGATCCGCAACATATTGCGGACTGATCAGATCAAGATATTCCGTACCGGCAGGAATGCCCAGGTTATTCAAATCCAGTAATAATTCTCGAGCCAGTCTAAGACCGGTATTGATTTCAAAACTGTCGTCCAGCTTCGGATCGTTAATCAAGCCTTTCCAGCCAACTGTAGTACGCGGCTTTTCAAAATATACACGCATGATAATCAGCAGGTCTTTTGACCATTTGTTAATTTGCTTTAGTAAACGCTGTGCATAATCACGTGCTGCTTTGGGGTCGTGGATCGAACAGGGCCCCACTACCACAACTAAACGATCATCATCACCTTGAAGAATTTTTTGAATTTCAGTACGCGCCTGATGGACACAGCTGGAAGCGTCATCTGACATAGGAAATTCTTCCAGCACCTGCAATGGGGTGCTGACTTCTTTCATTTCAATAATTCGCAGATCGTCAGTTTGGTATCTCATTCTGTTATTCCTGTTTAACTTTTCTCAATGGCTTTGCGAAATTGTTCGACAATACTTTGTAGTGTATCAAATCTAACTTTCAATGACGCCTTATTCGCGACTAAACGAGAGCTAATATCTTCTATAAGTTCCAGTGGTTGTAAACCATTGGCACGCAGAGTGTTGCCAGTATCAACCAGATCCACAATTAAATCTGCCAACCCGGTCAAAGGAGCCAGTTCCATCGAGCCGTATAATTTGATTATTTCAACCTGTTTTCCCTGCTGGGCAAAATATTGCTGTGCAGAGTGCACATATTTAGTTGCGACTTTAAGTCTTTTCCCTGTGTCAGGCATATCCGATTTACCCGCCACCATGAGTCGACATTTACAAATATTCAGATCCAGCAGTTCATAAAGTCCGTCACCCTGCGTCTCCATCAGAGTATCTTTACCTGCGATGCCAAGATCAGCCGCACCATACTGCACATAAGTCGGTACATCAGTGGCACGAATCACTACCACGCGCACATTCGGATTTTGCGTATCGACCAGTAACTTACGTGTTTTATCCAGATCTTCTACAGGTGACATCCCCATTGCTTCAAGCAGTGGCAGGGTGTCTTTTAGAATACGCCCTTTAGAAATGGCTAAAGTAATCTTTTTATTCATGGATTCCGGATTTATTCAACGCGCTCAATTTGGAAGTCTTTGTATATTGGCGCCCAGTTGTGACAATTTTTCTTCAATACATTCGTAACCACGATCGATATGATATATGCGATCGACTATCGTATCGCCCTGAGCAGCAATTGCGGCCAGAATCAGGCTGGCGGATGCTCGCAAATCTGTCGCCATTACCGGCGCTGCGGTCAAATGATCCACCCCAGTGACGACTGCAGTATTCCCTTCAACGCTGATTTTAGCACCCATTCTTTGCAGCTCCTGAACATGCATAAACCTGTTTTCAAACACGGTTTCGATAATCGTGCCAGAACCTTCTGCAACTGCATTCAGCGCCATGAACTGTGCCTGCATATCCGTAGGAAACTCAGGATAAGGAGAAGTGCGAATATTAACGCTTTTAGGTCGATTTCCTTTCATATCCAACTGCACCCAGTCTTCACCGGTATCGATAAAAGCACCGCAATCTTCAAGCTTCTGTAGTATTGCATCCAGAGTTCTGGGCGCGGTATGAGTCACTTTAACGCATCCCCTTGAAATTGCTCCTGCAACCAAAAAGGTCCCGGTCTCAATTCGATCCGGTAATACCGAAAAATTACATCCTTCCAAACGAGACACACCGTGGATAGTGAGACAATCCGTCCCTGCACCCTCGATTTGGGCGCCCATAGTCGTCAGGCAGTTCACCAGATCCGTCACTTCCGGTTCACGCGCGGCATTTTCAATAACCGTGGTCCCTTCTGCCAGTACAGCCGCCATAACCAAATTTTCAGTACCCGTCACAGTGACACAGTCAAGGACAATTCGAGCGCCTTTCAGGCGTGATGCAGACGCTTTAATATAACCACCCTCTACTTCAATTTTAGCGCCTAGTGCACGCAGGCCCTGAATGTGCAGATCCACCGGCCGCGTGCCAATCGCACACCCTCCCGGCAATGACACTTCCGCCTGGCCAAATCGTGACACCAAAGGTCCCAACACAAGAATGGAAGCACGCATGGTCTTCACCAGATTATAAGGCGCAATAAAGTGCGAAATTGAGCTGGCGTCGGATTCGATATTCATACGCTCATCCACTGTTAACGACACACCCATTTCACCCAGCAATCCCATAATTGTCGTGACATCCAGCAGATGCGGGACATTACCGATTGTCATAGGGGTATCCGCCAATAAAGAGGCCGCCAGAATGGGCAATACAGCATTTTTAGAACCTGAGGCTCTTACTTTCCCATTGAGTGGTTGACCACCGGAGACTAAGAGTTTTTCCATTAATAATTTATTCTAATCGAAGAGTTGGCGCGGCAAGCTTACAACGCCACAAGAGAAATAGCGTAATTTTTTTCGTTAGGTGGAATAAAAAAGCTTTTCCAACTGATTGTTTTCTATCAATACGGCAATCTTATCGGATTCGCCCTGCAGTGAAAATTTCTTATCCTTGAAGTTGGCCCAGCGCGCCCACGCCACCAGCAATGCCAAACCGCCGCTATCGACTTTGGCGACATGGCTAACATCAATACTGATAGACGACGCCTGTATTGGAGGGAATAATTTAAGCGACTGCGCCCATAACCCGGGCACGGTTTGAATCGTCAAATCACTCTCGACCCTAAATGTGCCCTCGCCCAGGCTTTGCAATTCATTCATCGTCTCAGGTGAACTAGCCGGCCGCAGCTTCAGTGCTTGTGTTTGATGCGTCGGCATTAGTGGCCGCCAGACGCTGGATTAAAGCATCCAGAGACGTTTCACTGATCTCCTGAGAAAAGCTGGTGCGGAAGTTTTTAATCAAACTCAACCCATCGACAACCAAGTCAAAGACTTTCCATTGACCATCTTTTTGCCAGAATACATAGTCGACTTGCAATGGGGTGCCGTTGCCAATATTCAGACTGGACTTAACCCGGTGGCGCTTTCCCTCTTGTTCCCCTTGCGGTGGAAATACGGTGACTTTGGCATGCCCATAATCCGCAACAGATTTGGCATAAGTGCGAATCAGCATCGACTTAAACTCTTCAATAAATTGTTGGCGTTGCTCTTCGTTGGCCGTTTTCCAATGCTTGCCCAAAATCAATTTCCCCATGGATTGTAAATCGATCACTGGCAGTATCAGATCGTTAATCACCTGATTGGCATAGCCTTCCTCATTTTTAATTCGATCGGACTGCTCATTAATAATCTGCAACAACTCCGAAGAAGTTTGTTCAACAATCTGCTCAGGAGTGCGCTCATCGGCACTCACCCAGGCCGTCCACCCACATAAAGCTAAAATTAATAGTAGTTTTTTCATTATTCTATTCCTCTAAACTTAGCCTCCAGATTAGCTGGAAGCGGTGTTGGATATAAATTTACTGATTATCTCTTCAAGTACCACTGCAGACTGTGTGAATTCGATTTCATCACCATCTTTTAGAGTCTCATCCTCGGCACCAGGTTCCAATGCAATATACTGTTCGCCAAGCAACCCGGCCGTATAAATACTTGCTGAGGTATCAACCGTGAAATAATTATGGTCTTGATCCACCCGCAAAGTCACTTTTGCCTGCAACCGATTCGGATCAAATACAATGCCACTGACTTGACCGATACGTACGCCTGAGACGGTAATCGCGGATCTGACTTTCAATCCACCTATATTCTCAAAATATGCGGTTAAATAATAGCCTTCCTTGGATGAGTGCGTACCAAAGTTACTCACGTTCATGGCCAGTACGAATAGCGCCACGCCGCCGGCTAAAACAAATAACCCCACTGCAATTTCCATAAATCTCGTTGTCATAAGTGATCTCTCATAATTTAAATGTCACTAAACATCAATGCCGTAAGTATGAAGTCAAGCGCCAGCACTGCTACAGCGGAACGTACTACGGTTCTGGTGGTTGCGCGACTCACGCCTTCTGCGGTAGGAATGGCGTCATAACCTTGATATAGCGCTATCCAGTTACATGCAATTCCAAATACAAAACTCTTAATGACTCCGTTGATAATATCGCCGGAGAAATCAACATTCGATTGCATTTGCGACCAGTATGCACCGGAATCGACACCCAGCAGACCTACTCCCACAAAATAGCCGCCCATCACACCTACCACGCTAAAGATAGCCGCCAGTAATGGCATGGAAATAATCCCTGCCAAAAATCTGGGTGCAATAATCCTGCGAATCGGATCCACTGCCATCATTTCCATTGAAGCCAGCTGCTCGGTGGTTTTCATTAAACCGATTTCTGCAGTTAAGGCAGAACCCGCTCGTCCAGCATACAGTAAGCCGGTAACGACCGGCCCCAGTTCACGTACCAGTGATAAAGCTACAAAGATACCCAACGATTCTTCGGCATTGAATTTGGCAAAATTCACATATCCCTGCAGTCCCAGCACCATCCCTACAAACAGGCCAGAAACGGCAATAATGATAAGCGACAAAACACCCACAGAATATATTTCACGCAGGGTTAGCCGAAAGCGCAGAATTGCAACACTCAGTCCCTTCAGCACGCTCAGGAAAAACAGCGTTGATCGCCCTGAAGATTCAAATACAAGCAGACCTTGCTTACCCAAATTTTGCAGCCAGTCCAGCATATTAGCGTCCTGCCAGCAGGTCCTGAATATACTCAGGCGCTGGATAGTGGAATGGTGCCGGACCATCCGGATATCCATTCAAAAATTGCTGCACCCACTCCGAACTACTGTTTCGCAAACTGGCCGGGGTCCCGGACTCAACAATCTCACCATCGGAAATGACATAGATATAGTCAGCAATCGATAAGGTCTCTTCCACATCATGCGAAACAACAATGCTGGTTAGTCCCAGCACCTGATTAAGCTGTTTAATCAGAGTCACGATCGTACCTTTGGTGATCGGGTCCAAACCAGTAAAGGGTTCGTCATACATAATCATCATGGGATCCAAAACAATGGCTCTGGCCAGAGCTACACGCCGTGCCATACCACCTGATAACTGACTTGGCATTAACTTGCGTGCTCCCCGCAAACCCACCGCTTCAAGTTTCATCAACACTAAATCACGAATAATTTGTTCGGGTAATTTCGTATGTTCCCTTAACGGAAACGCCACATTTTCGTAAACATCCAGGTCAGTAAGCAGTGCGCCACTCTGGAATAGCATTCCCATACGTTTGCGCAGCTCAAACAAAGAAGAGCGACTGATCGCATTGACATCCTGACCCTGTATGTAAACTTTTCCGTCTGAGGGCTTCAGTTGACCGGCAATGAGTTTCAATAAAGTCGTCTTGCCTGTTCCACTGGGGCCCATAAAGGCAGTCATTTGGCCACGGCGAATGTCCAGACTCAGGCCTTTGAAAATTGCATTCTGGCCACGTGAGAAATACATATCGCGTATTTCTATCAAAGGCTCTGAGCTAGTATGTTCTGTAGTTTCAGTCATAGGTGTGTTTTTTTAAAGCGCAATCATACGTGGTCTATTGATATTAGTGAATATGAAAAATTATCAATCAGCTCTAGCATCAAGCCAGTAATAGCCCAGCAATATATAAAGTGAGATTTAAAATTAGGCCAAAACAAAACATGTATAATCGCCTCTTTCCAAATACTTATTCTTATGATCAGCATCATTTTAGGACTTCTTATCGGTTTCGCTTTGCTCATTTGGAGTGCGGACCGTTTCGTTATTGGTGCGGTAGGTTTGGCTAAAAACTTTAATCTTTCTCCTCTAGTGATTGGTGTCATTATTATCGGCTTTGGCACCTCGGCGCCCGAATTATTGATTTCAGGCGTCTCTGCATGGCAGGGCAACAGCGGGCTGGCGATTGGTAATGCAGTGGGATCCAATATCACTAACATCGCGCTTATTCTCGGAGTCACTGCATTTCTCACGCCCATATTGGTTGCCCGTCAAACACTGCGCCGAGAATTTCCAATACTGTTTTTCTCGATGGGACTAGCGTGGTGGTTATTGCGTGATTTTATACTTTCCTTGTGGGATGCGATAATACTTCTGACCACGCTTATTCTTGTGATTGGCTACTTGGTAAGCACCTCTAAACCTGAGACGGCCGAACAGGATGACGAGATATCTAATAGTAATCTGGGAATTTCTATGTTCTGGACAGTCTCAGGCCTGGCATTATTACTTGTCAGCTCCAACATTCTTGTTTCCGCTTGCGTGAAGCTTGCCCAGCTATTTGGCATCTCTGATTTAGTAATTGGTCTAACCATCGTCGCCATTGGAACCAGTTTGCCGGAACTGGCCGCCTCTGTGACAGGCGCACTTAAACATCATACCGATTTAGCCATCGGCAATGTGCTGGGGTCCAATGTGTTCAATACTCTGGGTGTAATCAGTATCCCTCGCTTCTTTCACGCCTATGAGATTCCCTCGGAAGTACTGACGCGCGACTTTCCTATCATGTTCGGGATTACACTATTTTTACTCGGGCTGGCATTTTTCACCCACAAAGGCAGAGGTATGTACCGTGTTAGTGGAAGCCTCTTATTGTTATCCTTTATTGGCTTTCAGGTTCTCCTTTATATACAAAACATACCGAGCTGATCAAAAGTGATGGAACTCAACTCCAAACAGGCGATTACACTGGCAAAAGCAGTTATTCAGGAAGAAGCTAATGCGGTACTCGATTTATCGGATCGAATTGACCAGCAGTTTATTTCTGCATGTAACTTATTGCTTAACTGCGAAGGAAGGATTGTTGTTTTAGGTATTGGCAAATCAGGCCATATTGGACGCAAAATTGCGGCCACTCTTGCCAGCACCGGCAGTCCGGCCTTTTTCATCAGCGCCGCTGAAGCGGCACATGGTGATTTAGGCATGATTGATTCACGGGATGTTGCCCTACTTCTGTCCAACTCTGGAGAATCGAATGAGCTACTTTCGCTGCTTGTCCCACTCAAAAGGCTGGGTATTCCATTGGTCTCTTTAACCGGGAACCATCAATCCAGTCTGGCAAGCAATGCACATGTCAATCTTGATGTATCCGTCAAACACGAGGCCTGCCCATTGGGACTGGCGCCCACCACTAGCACAGTCGCCATGCTAGCCATGGGTGATGCACTGGCGATTGCGCTACTGGATGCACGTGGTTTTAATGAAGATGATTTCGCGCGCTCGCACCCGGGAGGAAGACTTGGCCGACGCTTATTAACACGCGTGGCAGACATCATGCATAAAGATACTGAAATTCCTGCGGTGCAGTGTGATGTCAGCTTGAAGCAAGGGTTACTTGAAATGACCAGCAAAAATCTGGGCATGACAGCGGTCACCGATGCAACAAATCATTTACTTGGCATTTTCACAGATGGTGATTTGAGACGCACGCTAGATGCCGATCTGGACGTAAACAATACGCTAATAAAAGATGTGATGACTGCCAACTGCCACACCGCGCACGCAGATCAACTGGCCGCAGAAATTTTGGAAATCATGCAAAAACTTCGCATCAACTCTATACCAGTTGTAAATCATGAAAATGAACTTATCGGCGCACTGAACATGCACGACTTGCTCAGCGCAGGTGTTTTTTAATAACTGACAAAAAATATACACAACAATTTAACATGCAAAAACACGCTCTATATGAAGCCGCCAGCCAAATACAAATGGTTGTATTTGATGTGGATGGTGTTTTTACAGATGGCAGCATCTGGATTAATCATTTAGGCGAGGAAACCAAATCATTTAATGTTCGCGATGGACACGGTGTTCGCATGTTGATTCATTACGGAGTTAATGTGGCCGTGCTATCAGGGCGTGAATCTAAAGCCGTTAATGTTCGCATGAATGAATTAGGTGTGACGGACGTGTTACAGGGACACATAGACAAGCGTCGTACCCTGACTGAATTTATTCAGAGCAAAGATCTAGATGCAACAGAAGTAGCTTTCGTAGGAGATGATATTGTAGATGTCCCAGCAATGCAGCTGACAGGCCTATCTATAGCCGTTGCCGATGCACATGACTGGGTAAAAAAACATGCCAACTATGTCACTCAGGCTCGTGGCGGAAAGGGCGCCGTGCGTGAAGTATGTGAACTGATCCTGGATGCAAAAGGTCTACTGAGTACAGCCTTAAATTACAATCTGCGCCAGTAGGCTCTGGACAACAGGGATATAAAAAATGGTTAAGCTACTGATTATAATATTATTTATTGCTTCCATTTTGGTTGCAGTCAGCCGCTATCTGCTAGGCGTGGAAGCCGATTACAACCGCCAGTTACTGCATTCTGCCGAGCCAGGTGATTACACACATCACTTCAAGGAATTTACCCTCACCTCGACCAATGCTACTGGATCGCCAGACTCCGTTATTTATTCCCCTAATACACGCGCCTCGGTTGCTGAACAGAAGACAGTGATGGACTCCCCTGAAATCACCATGTACCGTGAGCAGGAGAAGCCTATTAGGATTACAGCGGACTCAGCCGAAGTGTTTCACAGGAACAATATCACTGTGCTGAATAATAATGTCCATGTATCTATTCCAGACAGAAAAGATCATCCAATTGTTATGACCACCGAACAACTCACCTTTGATAATGTCTCCCAAACGGCCAAAACCGAGCTTGCTGCGACTATTGTTAATGATAAAGGGGTCATGCATGGTACCGGAATGGAATTCAACCCCGTCACTCAACAAATCAAATTTTTAAATAATGTACACGGCGTCTATGAACATTAAACTATTTTCTATTTTGCTACTGATCTTGCCCGCTGGCGTTAATAATGCTCTCGCACGTTCGGATGATTCAGAAAAACCCATACACATATCCGCGGACACAGCCGAGTTAAATGAAAAAACCGGCGTGAGTATTTATCGCGGTGATGTCAAGATGGTTCAGGGAACCACAATTTTGACAGGTGATGTAATAACCGTGTACACGGATAACAGTGAAGTTGAAAAAATGATTTCAGTGGGCGACCTGGCGACCTATCAGGAAACCACAGATGATGGTGACATTGTTTATGCAGAATCCGAAGAGATGATACACAATAGTGCCGAGAAAAAAATCGAGTTGTTTCGTCGTGGCAAGATTACCCAGGTGGGCAATGTGATTCGCAGTGACTATATTCTTTACCTCACCGAGCAGGGACTGATTGATACCGGCACCAAGAAAGACCGCATAGAAATAACCATCCAACCCCGGTCCAAAAACAATGCAGGCAAATAATCGTTTGTGGGCAGAACAGCTCGCGAAAACATATAAAAAACGTCAGGTTGTGAAAAATGTTGACGTGCATGTCAACAGCGGTGAAATCGTTGGCTTGCTGGGGCCAAATGGCGCAGGGAAAACAACTACCTTTTACATGATTGTAGGTCTGATACAAACTGATTCCGGCAGTATTCACTTAAATGATAATGATATTACCCGACTGCCCATGCATGCGCGCGCCCAACAAGGTGTCGGCTACCTACCTCAGGAAGCCTCCGTTTTTCGCGGATTGAGTGTGGAAGATAATATTCTTGCAGTATTACAGTTAAGAAAATTACGTAAACCTGTACAACGTGAAATATGTGATCGTTTATTACAGGACCTGCAAATAGAACACATCCGCCGCAGCAAAGGTTTCAGCCTGTCAGGTGGAGAACGGCGCCGCGTTGAAATCGCTCGCGCGCTAGCCATACAACCTCAATTTATTCTTTTGGACGAACCCTTTGCAGGTGTTGATCCAATTTCCGTAATCGATATACAGCGTTTACTCAAACAACTCACTGAAAGGGGTATTGGTTTGTTAATCACAGATCACAATGTTCGTGAAACACTGGGTATTTGTTCACGCGCCTATATTCTTAATCAGGGTCAGATTATCGCCGAAGGCACTCCAGATCATTTATTAAACGACCAACAAGTTCGTGAAGTTTATCTTGGTTCAGAATTTAAGCTGTAAATTATTCGTCGCGTACACTATTCATACACATTCGAATTAAATCTCCAACCCTATCTTTGCGCACTTCTCAAAGTGTTTTTTTTATGTAACTATCCTTGGAAGTAAGCAATATTTACGCCAATTTTTAGATGCTTAAACCTTCCTTACAATTGCGTGTAGGACAATCGCTGTCTATGACGCCTCAATTGCAGCATGCGATCAAGCTTCTGCAACTTTCTTCATTGGAGCTTCAACAGGAAATTCAGCAAATTTTTGAAACCAATCCAATGCTTGAAAGGGACGAAGAGCCGGCATCAAATAATCAGGAAAGCACAGAAAAAAACGAAGATGTCCCAGCCTCATCCATGCCGGCAGAACAGGACATCACCACCACCAAAGATCAAATCTCTGACGAACTACCTATCGATAGCAACTGGGAAGACATATATCAGGCTTCAAATGTTTATAGTGAAACACCTCAAGAGCCTTCACGCGATGTCTACGAAAATGAGAGCGTTTCAGATAATTCCTTACAGGAACATCTTTTACAACAAATAAATCTAATCAATCTCAGCGATATCGACCGCGTGATTGCTATCACCATCATTGATGAAATCGACAATGACGGTTACTTGACTGACAGCATCGAAAATCTTCATACCGGCCTGGTCGAGACTTTCGAGGAACTAGAACAGGATGAAGTCGAAGCGGTACTGCATTTAATTCAGCATCTCGATCCAATTGGTACCGGAGCAAAAGATTTATCCGAGTGTCTGGGAATACAACTGCGTATATTGTCTCCGGAGACGCCGCATCTGAAGAATGCCATTGAGATTGTTGATAATTACATCGAAGCATTAGGCAGTCGTAATACCAAGCTAATTCGACGCCGCATGGATCTGACGGAAGAAGAGCTCAATGCGACAATTGCACTTATTCAGTCCCTTAACCCAAGACCTGGTGCACAAGTTTCCAATAACAGCACAGAATATATTGTACCGGATGTTTCTGTAGTCAAACGGGGAAACACCTGGCGCGTTGAATTAAATGCCGAGACAGCGCCAAAACTTCGTATTAATAATACTTATGCGGACCTGATAAAACGCGCTGATAGCAGTGCGGATAAAAATTATATGCGCACCCAGCTTCAGGAGGCGCGCTGGTTTATCAAGAGTCTGCACAGCCGCAACGAGACACTACTGCGAGTGGCCACTTCCATCATCGAACATCAACGTAAATTCCTGGAGTATGGTCCTGAAGCCATGAAGCCACTGGTATTGCGGGATATCGCGGAAGTACTGGCATTGCACGAATCCACTGTTTCGCGCCTAACCACCAATAAATATATGCATACTCCAAGAGGGATTTTTGAGTTTAAATACTTTTTTTCCAGTCACGTCGGTACCTCAGATGGCGGTGTCTGCTCTGCCACGGCAATACGAGCCATGATCAAAAAGCTGATTGACGAGGAAGATAGCGCGAAGCCATTGAGTGACAGTAAAATCGCCCAATTATTAGACGAAAAAGGGATAAATGTCGCTCGTCGCACGGTAGCAAAATACCGCGAGGCTCTATCAATCCCGCCCTCAAATGAACGCAAACAGCTGTAACATCCTATAATTTGAATAGATCAGGCAAAATTCCCACCCGCAAGACAGTCTAAATAATCGACTTTGTCCACATATTACAGCCACTGGTTGCGCTATGATTGAGTCAGAACTACACTTAAGTTGGTGTTCGTAACCGCTGGAAAAAAGCAACTGGAATTGCTCGCAGAAGGGGGTTATAAAGTAGTTGAGAAACACCTTAAAGCCACAATTCACGGAGGGATAAATGCAAATAGAATTAACAGGGCATCACCTTGATATAACTCCCGCAATAAGAAATTTCGTTAATGAAAAGTTCAAACGTCTGGAAAGGCACTTCGATCACGTCATCAACACACACGTAGTACTCACAGTAGAAAAGCTTCGACATCAGGCAGAAGCATCAATGCTGGTCAGCCGAAACAAGATTTTTGCCAATGCCACAGCAGACGATATGTATGTGGCCATTGATGAGCTTATCGACAAGCTTGACCGCCAGATTGTCAAGCATAAAGAAAAAATCAAAGATCATCACAATCAAGAAGGCACCCACAGAAATCTTGTCTAGCGGTACCGAATATTAATTAACACCATGGAAAACGTTTCACTCGCTCGCTATCTTGACGCCAGTCGCGTGCTGCTGCTACAGGAAATTAGCAGTAAGAAGCGAGTATTTGAGTTGCTTGGAGAATTGCTTGCCAAAAAGCTTGAGAGTATCCATGCAAGTCAAGTGAGCGCGGGCCTTCAAGCGCGCGAGCGTCTGGGCACCACCGCTTTAGGTGAAGGCGTTGCTATTCCTCACTGCCGTATGGATAACATCAGTGAAATACGTAGCGCGGTGATTAAACTTGTGCAACCAGTAGATTTTGATGCGCCGGATGATCAGAAAGTCTCTATTTTCTACGCACTTCTGGTCCCTAGTGAAGCCACTGACGAACACTTAAAAACTCTCGCCTCTCTTGCCGAATTCTTATCCGATCAGGAAAACCGCAGCAAACTTCGAAACTGCACCACCTCAGAACAATTACTGAATATATTTGCTGAAACTTCAGACAAGCATGCTGCATAATACTGGCTTTGAATTGTCAGTACGCTCGCATATTCACAGCGCAATTATTTAAACATGCCAGAAAATACCACGCCTCAGTCGATTCTTGATGCACTTAGCAAGGAGCTGGAGCTATCCATCTGGTATGGAGAACAATATTTAAACCACCCTTTTTCCCACCACAGCTTCAGTGATGATTCAGCCACTCTGGTAGGTTATTTCAATTTGATTCATTCCAGCCAGGCACAGGTGCTGGGAAAAGTTGAATCCAAATATCTGGAATCCCTTAACCAGGACGACAGGCATAAAGCCTATAAAAGACTATTTGGCTCAGATACCGTCGCCATCTTTTTCACTGATGGCCTGATGCCGCCATTAGAATTAAAAACCTATGCGGATGAACACAAATCACCGATCTTCTGCTCCGATCTTTCTTCCACTGAAATTATTACTCATTTGCGTTATTTTCTATCACGTGCCTTAGCTGACAAAGTTATTTTGCATGGCGTTTTTATGGAGGTGAGCAGTCTGGGTGTCCTGCTGACAGGTGAAAGCGGTCTGGGTAAAAGCGAACTGGCGCTTGAACTGGTAACGCGTGGCCACCGACTGATTGCAGATGATGCGCCTGAGTTTATGCGTATAGCGCCCGACATTATCATGGGCTCTTGCCCTTCCATACTTAGGGACTTCCTCGAAGTACGTGGACTGGGCGTACTGGATATTCGTGAAATGTACGGTGACAGCGCGATTAAATTCAGTAAATATTTACGTCTGATCATCCACCTTACGGCTATGCAATCGATTCCAAAATCGGAAGACAGACTGGCCAATCCACAGTTGACCAAAAATGTATTGGGGTTGGAAATTCCAGTGATACGCTTGCCGGTCGCTGCGGGCCGTAACCTGGCAGTCATGGCCGAAGCAGCGGTGCGAAATCACTTGTTGATGCAGAAAGGCTACAATGCTGCAGATAACTTTGTTGGACGTCAGCAGCAATTCATTCAGCAGGACTCTGCATGAGAATTCTGATTATCACTGGTCTTTCTGGCTCAGGTAAATCCGTCGCACTAAACACTCTGGAAGACGATGATTTCTACTGCGTCGACAACTTACCTGTATCACTGTTACCTACTTTTATTAAACAGTGCTTGCAGGAGGAAAAACCTTATCACGAAAAAATCGCAGTCGGAATTGACTCGCGTGCCGGCAGTGAAAGTATCGATAATCTAATCCGTCTGGTACAACAATTTAAACAAGACAACATACCCATTGAAGTGCTGTTTTTCAGCGCTGAAATTAACACTCTGATTAAACGCTTTAGCGAAACCCGACGCAAACATCCGCTAACTACCAAGGCTATTCCATTAATCACTGCCATTCATTTGGAAAAGGAATTACTCAGTAAAATAGCCGATTATGCCGACCTCAATATTGACACCACCAAAACCAATGTCCGACAGCTGCGTAAATTAGTCAACCAGGTAGTCATTAAAAAATCCACTACCGGCCTGACCATCGTTCTGCAATCCTTTGGTTTTAAACACGGAATCCCAAGCGACTCAGACTTTATGTTTGATGTACGTTGTCTGCCTAACCCTTACTGGCAACCCAATCTTCGCAACCTTTCCGGAAAAGACACGGCCGTGATGAACTATCTGGGCTCATGCAGCGAAGTGGATAACATGATTCAATCCATTATTGAGTTTATGCAAAAATGGATCCCTTTATTTGAAGAAGAAAACCGAAGCTACCTGACATTATCCATCGGTTGCACAGGAGGGCATCACCGCTCCGTTTATTGCGTGAATCAAATTGCCCATCAGCTGGGCAAACTCATGCAACAACCGATAACAGTAAGACACAGAGAATTTGAGTAAATCATCATGCCAGTAGGAATACTTATCGTTACACATGGGGACATTGGTGAAGAGTTGCTTGCAACCGCACGCTCCACGCTGGGTGGTACACTTCCATTAAAGTGTAGAGCCCTATCAGTATCACCCAATTGTTGTCCTGATGCACAACATAAAAAAGCCAGAACCATGCTTGATTCGGTTAATGATGGCAGCGGCGTACTGATTCTTACAGATATGTATGGATCCACCCCAAGCAATATTGCTAACAGCTTTGAAGCAGATAAAGATGTTGAAATTGTAGCGGGTGTTAATTTACCCATGTTTATACGCGCACTCAATTATCCCGATTTGAGCTTGTCAGAATTGACGGAGAAAGCATTATCGGGGGGGCGCGAAGGTGTCATTTTATGCGAACAGAAAAAGTGAAATTGAATGATTGAAGATCAGGCGATAATCTGTAACAAGCTCGGATTACATGCTCGAGCCGCGGCAAAATTTGTGGCCACAGCCAGTGCGTTTGAATCTGAAATTGAAATAGAAAAAGACAGCAAACGCGTTAACGGCAAAAGCATTATGGGCGTCATGATGCTGGCGGCTAGCAAGGGAACCCAAATCAAATTATACATCGATGGCGCAGATGCCGAAGATGCAATGGTCAAATTACAGCAGCTTATTGCAAACCGTTTTGGTGAAGACGAATAACAACATATAGGAAGTCATGGCATTAATTATAAGTGGATTAGGCGTATCAAGAGGCATTGCCATTGGCAATGTGCATTTACTGCTGAGAAGTTCTCTTGAAGTATATGAACGCACTCTACATTCAGATGAAATAAGTGCCGAAGTAAAACGCTTCAAATATGCCGTCGACAGGGCCAGTAAAGAATTACATAAGATACAAAATTCCATTCCCGAAGAAGCCCCGAAAGAAATAGCTTCATTTATAGAGTCACATTTATTGATGCTTAAGGATTCCATGCTATCCAAAGCACCAATAGATATCATCAAAGAAGTTTACTGTAACGCTGAATGGGCGCTAAAGCTTCAACGTGACAAACTGGTTGCCGTATTTGAGCAAATGGAAGATGAATATTTGCAAACACGCCAGAATGATATTGATCATGTCATTAATCTGATTCAGAAAATGTTATTTGACCAGCAATACGAGGTCGAAAAAGAAATCCAGACGTTACGTGGCTCTATTATTGTTGCGGATGATTTAACGCCAGCCGACACAGTGGTATTGCAACATCAAAACATTGCTGGGTTTGTCACTGAACTGGGAGGACCTCTCTCTCATACCGCTATTATTGCGCGCAGTCTGGGTATTCCTGCGATTGTTGGTATGCAGGATGCACGCTTGTTGCTCAAGGAAAATGAACAAATCATCATTGATGGCACAGAAGGTATGGTACTAGCTGGCGTCGATGATAAAACAATTAAAGAATATAAAGATAAGCAAAAAGAAGAAAAAGTAGAACGCCGCAAGCTGGAATCACTGCGTGATGTCAAAGCTAAAACCAAAGACGGGATCGAAATAAATTTACAAGCCAATATTGAGCTCATTGATGACGTCAAAGCACTCAAGCAAAGTGGTGCTCAGGGAGTCGGCCTGTACAGAACTGAATTTCTTTACATTGACCGTGAAAAACCCGCCTCAGAAGCTGAGCAGCTCAACGCTTATAAAAAAGTAATCCGCGCGCTTAAAGGAAAGTCTGTCACCATTCGCACACTGGATTTAGGAGCAGAAAAAGAATTTGATCCAAAATACAAAGGTCCGCTTGTACAGAATCCGGCACTTGGATTACGTGGCCTTAGACGCTCACTTAAAGATACTGAGCTGTTTAAACTTCAGCTACGCGCAATCTTGCGCGCTTCCGTAATTGGACCAGTACGAGTAATGTTCCCCATGATTACCAGCCATGAAGAATTAATGATGGCGTTATCCGTGCTGGATCAGGCCAAACGTGAATTAAAAGAAGAAGATAAGGAATTTGATAACGAGATTCCTATTGGCATTATGATAGAAGTCCCCGCAGCCGCACTGGTTGCCACACGCTTTGCCAAACAGCTGGACTTTCTGTCCATTGGAACCAACGACTTAATACAATATACACTGGCAATTGACCGTATTGACGAATCGGTCAACTACTTGTACGACCCGTTACACCCGGCTGTGCTTAAACTTATTCAATTGACCTTACAAGCCGGTCGACAGGCAAAAATTCCTGTCTCCATGTGCGGGGAAATGGCTGGAGACCCTCGCTACACACGCTTGTTACTGGGTATAGGGTTAAGGGATTTCAGCGCCCATCCGGCCACGGTGCTGGAAGTGAAGTCGATTATTAATTCCAGTTCGGTCAAAAAGCTGGAGCCTATGTGTAAAAAAATACTTAGCGCCTCCACACGACCGGATAAAATTCACGAACTAATAGATCAGCTAAATGCATAGACTTATCGGCATTGTGCATCATGAAATTATATTCATACCGGTTTGTTTAATCTTTACACTGAAATTTTAAAAACCTTTTTTGCATTCGCCTAACGAACGGGTACACTTGATTGACGCTATGCATTCATAGCCAAGTAAAGGACCCGTAATGTCGGAAATACAAGCACGTGACAATTTGCATATCATCACCGAAGCACTCAATTCAGGTGAGATGCAGCGTGCCGGGCGCATATTGAATGCTTTTCATCCCGCTGAGATTGCTCATCTGCTCGAATCCCTGCCGCAATCCCAACGCATGTTCGTCTGGAATATGCTGGACCATGATGACGATGGTGAAATCTTGCTGCATGTTGGTGACGAGGTTCGTAGTGGTCTGATTGAGGTGATGGACCGGGATCAACTGATCTCGGCAACGGAAGGACTGGATCTGGATGACCTGGCTGACTTATTAGCTGATCTTCCTTCTGCAGTAACTGACACCGCATTAAGCAATCTGGACATCAGTGACCGTCATCGACTCGAGGCGGTTTTACTATTTGACGAGAATAGCGCTGGCGGGCTGATGAACACCGACACCGTGACGGTGCGCAAATCCATCAGTCTGGATGTAGTATTAAGATATCTACGTTTACGCAAAAACCTCCCGGCACATACCGACTGTCTGTTTGTGGTTGATCGTTATGAAAACTACATAGGCACACTGACTTTGTCAGACATACTCACCAATGACCCCTCAACCCTGGTCCAGGATCTGCTCAAAGAAAAAGTTGAACCCATTCATGTGACGGACAGTGCAACCGATGTCGCTCATAAATTTGAACATCTTGATTTGATTTCCGCCCCGGTCGTTGATGAACACCAAAAACTGCTCGGACGTATTACAATTGATGATGTGGTTGACGTGATTCGTGAAGAAGGCGAACACTCCATTATGAGTATGGCCGGTTTAACCGAAGAAGAAGATTTATTTGCGCCCATTACCAAATCAACGCGCCGACGCGCATTATGGCTGGGAGTCAATATGCTGACCGCATTTCTTGCCGCATGGGTGATCAGTTTATTTCAAAGCACGCTGGAACAAATTATCGTGCTGGCTGTATTAATCCCAGTGGTTGCCAGTATGGGCGGCATCGCTGGTAGTCAAACTTTAACACTGGTGATTCGAGGCATCGCGCTCAAACAAATTGGTCCGGCCAATTCAAGATTGTTGCTTTTAAGGGAACTGGGAGTCGGTGTGCTGAACGGGCTTTTGTGGTCTGTGATTGTCGCGATTATTGCTATCCTGTGGTTTCACGACCTTCAACTGGGATGGATAATTGCAATGGCTATGATGGCCAATTTAATCTGCGCAGGTCTTGCCGGTGTTCTTATTCCAATTGTGCTAAGAAAATATGGCATTGATCCAGCACTGGCCGGCGGTGTTGTATTAACGACTATCACCGATGTAGTGGGAATTTTTGCATTTCTTGGACTCGCCACCTGGTTACTGTTGTAGCTATTGGCGATACAAATAAAATAGATACGGATTGAGCCAAGGTATGTCAAAGACTCTACGCCTTGGGTAAAGTGACTCCGGTCTGACCCTGATATTTACCACCGCGATCTTTGTACGAAGTTTCGCATTCTTCATCAGACTCAAAAAACAACATTTGCGCTACACCTTCATTGGCATAGATTTTTGCTGGTAGTGGTGTGGTGTTTGAAAATTCCAATGTCACGTGGCCTTCCCATTCAGGCTCAAGCGGTGTCACGTTAACAATAATTCCACAACGCGCATAAGTGGATTTACCCAGACACACTGTTAACACGGATCTTGGAATTCGAAAATATTCTACCGTGCTGGCAAGCGCAAACGAATTGGGCGGGATAATGCAGACATCACCTTCAAAATCGACAAAACTTTCCTGGCTAAATGCCTTAGGATCCACCACCGCAGAATTAATATTGGTAAATATTTTGAAATGATTGGAACAGCGCACATCATAGCCATAACTGGAAGTGCCGTAGGAAATTATTTTCTGCTCATTGACTTGCTTAACTTGACCCGCAACAAACGGTTCTATCATTTGCTGCTCTTCTGCCATTCGCCGAATCCAGCGATCTGATTTAATCGACATAAAGAGATTTATTTAAATGGTGAAACAAATGGCAATTTAAAATCACCCTGTTTGGAAAACGGAATTGCGTCATTAAAAATTGATGTTTTTATATTACCTTTTACCGTGTAATCCGCATTACCTGTTTTCAGAACTTCAGGAATTGTTTCGATTAAGCCAAAGTAAGACAAGCTTATCGGCAATTGAATGGCTTCACTGCCATACGCTGGAATGGAAATTGACTGATCATCCTGACCAGTAACCAGTTTATTTCCAGCCACAAACACTTCGTAACTTAGACCTCTTGCACCGATTTTAACCTCATTGGGGTTATCGATATCCAGAGTCACGATAGCATCAATGCCACTTAATGTTGCTTCGGTGACTTGCAGTTCACGCACCTGAACTTTCGGTTCAAGCATGGGCTTTGAGAGCGGATTGGCACAGCCCGCAACGAATAAAACCAAAGCTAACAGGCTAACGGCTATACGTAACATTGAGCATCCCCCTAAAAATTTTGAACTGAAAGTTATCAGGTATTCTGAATCACGATTTTGGGGAATTTAGCACTATAGTCCTTACTTTTCACCGCCAATTTGGCTGCGGTTTTACGCGCGATTTGTCTATAGATTTGACTTACACGACTGTCAGGCGATGCAATCACAGTCGGCTCACCACCATCCACCTGTTCACGGATACTCATGTCCAGAGGTAGTTTACCCAGCAGTTCAACGCCACTTTCTTCAGCCATTTTTTCACCGCCGCCGGCACCAAAAATCGCTTCTTCGTGACCACATTCACTACAAATGTGCAGACTCATATTCTCCACAATACCCAATACCGGCACTTCGACTTTCTCAAACATCTTCAGCCCTTTACGCGCATCCAGTAATGCGATGTCCTGTGGAGTGGTCACGATCACGGCACCACTAACAGGAATTTTCTGCGCCAGAGTTAACTGCACATCACCAGTGCCTGGAGGCAAATCCACTACAAGATAGTCCAGGTCTCTCCATCGAGTGTCATTTAGTAACTGCTCGAGTGCCTGTGTCACCATCGGTCCACGCCAGATCATTGGTGTTTCTTCATCAATCAGGAAACCGATCGACATCGCCTGAATGCCATGCCCCATAATCGGCTCCAGACTTTTTCCATCAGTGGATTCCGGCTGACCGGAAACACCCAGCATCCTAGGCTGACTGGGTCCGTAAATATCCGCATCAAGAATCCCTACTGTGGCACCTTCGGCAGCCAGAGCCAGGGCCAGATTCACGGCAGTGGTGGATTTACCCACACCTCCCTTACCTGAAGCCACTGCGATGACATTTTTAATATTTTGCATTGGCTTGAGGCTTTTTTGCACTGCATGTGCCTGAATGTCCCAACCGATGGTGATGTCCACATCGCCGACACCCTCTAATTTACTGACTTCAGTACCGATTTTTTCGGATAGTTCCTCAATCATGCTCTTGGCAGGATAGCCTAATTGAATATCAATGCTGACTTTATCTCCGTCTACTTTGATATCTTTTACCCATTTTGCAGCCACAATATTCTTGCCTACATTAGGGTCCTCAATATTCTTCAGGGTATCTTCAACTTGTTGTGGGCTCACGCTCGCCATTGGATAAATCCTCTTGCTGACTAATTATTCTAAAGTGGGGCAGTTAAACACTCCGCAAGATGTATTCCAAGCTCCTGATTGAGATAGTAATGCTCGTTACAATCTATCTAGCCGCATTTTTACTAAGCTGGTAAGGTACACCCTCATTCAAGCAATCCGTTCTGTAAACACGTGAATAATAGAAGAATTTTAGTTACCAGCGCACTTCCCTATGCCAACGGATCTATCCATTTAGGCCATCTTGTTGAGTATATCCAGACAGATGTGTGGGCACGCTTTCAGAGAATGTGTGGCCATCAATGCATTTACGTGTGCGCTGATGACGCTCATGGCACGCCGATCATGATTCGCGCACAGCAGGAAGGGATTACACCTGAGCAGCTGATAGCCAAAACCAAGCAGGAACATGAGCAGGATTTTGCTGACTTTCATATCCAGTTCGACAACTTTCACAGCACCCATTCGGATGAAAACCGGCAGCTGTCCGGTAGTATTTTCAAAGCGTTGCAGGACAACGGATACATCAGTACCAAAACGGTCACGGATTTGTTCGACCCGCAGGAAAAAGTGTTCCTGCCAGACCGTTTTGTTCGTGGCACTTGCCCTAAATGCAAAGCAGAAGATCAGTATGGTGACAACTGTGAATCCTGCGGGGCCACCTATTCACCCTCGGATTTAATTAATCCGCGCTCCTCACTAAGCGGTGCGAAACCTGTACAAAAAGAAAACCTGCATTATTTTTTCATGCTGAGCACTCTGGAACCTGCTTTAAAACAATGGACACAATCCGGCAGTCTGCAGACAGAAATCGCCAATAAAATTTCCGAGTGGTTTAAGGATGGATTGCAGGATTGGGATATCTCACGAGATGCTCCCTATTTCGGTTTTGAAATTCCCGGCGCGCCTGGAAAATATTTTTATGTCTGGCTGGATGCGCCAATTGGCTATATGGCCAGTTTCAAAAACTACTGTGATCGTAGCGGATTGAATTTCGATACTTTCTGGAAACCGAACAGTGATACGGAGCTTTATCACTTTATCGGAAAAGATATTGCCTATTTCCATACGCTATTCTGGCCAGCCACACTAATGGGTTCAGGCTGGCGCACGCCCACCAGCGTGTACTGTCATGGTTTCCTGACTGTGAACGGACAAAAAATGTCAAAGTCACGCGGCACATTTATTAAAGCCCGTACTTATTTAAATTATTTGCAACCGGAATACTTGCGCTACTATTTTGCCGCCAAATTAAATGACGGTGTTTCCGATATCGATTTAAATCTGGATGATTTTCAGAAACGCGTGAACAGTGATGTGGTCGGCAAGCTAGTGAATATCGCCAGTCGCTGTGCCGGCTTCATCTATAAAAAGTTTGGTGCAAAACTGACAGCTGAATTTATTCCGGAAGGCTCACATGCATTTAAGCTTGCCAGCGATAAAAACATCGAAATAAAAGACCTTTACGAGAAGCGAAAATATTCCGAAGCTATGCGCAACATAATGAGTCTTGCGGATACTGCCAATCAGATTATTGATCAATACAAGCCATGGGAACGTATTAAAGATGAAGCCAACCAAACCGAGGTACATCAGGTATGCAGCTTTGGCGTCAATATGTTTCATCTCTTAATTGGTTACTTGAAACCAGTCATGCCAGAACTTGCGCAAAAATCAGAAGCATTCTTGAATACAGAAATCTGCTGGGATGCCCTGGCGAATGGCAAACCTTTTAATGAAGGTCACGAAATTAACCAATTCAAACCACTAATTACGCGTGTTGAAAAAGAAGCTATCGAAAAAATTATTGAAGAGAGCAAACAGGAAACGGCGCCTCAAGCCAGTGACCCTATTAATAATGAAATTTCATTTGAGGACTTTGCCAAACTGGATTTACGTGTGGCACGCATTGCCAAAGCGCAGCATGTAGAGGGTGCAGAAAAATTACTTCAACTGACTTTAGATCTTGGCGAACCTACTGGCGGTGTGCAAAAAAATGTTTTCGCCGGAATCAAAAGTGCTTACAAGCCAGAAGACCTGGAAGGCAAGTTAGTCGTGATGGTCGCCAATCTGGCACCAAGAAAAATGCGTTTTGGTTTATCTGAAGGCATGGTACTTGCGGCAAGTGGCATCGACAGTGGTTTGTTTGTGATACATCCGGACGAGGGTGCCTCTGCAGGCATGCGCGTCAAATAAATCTTATGCCGAGTTCCACGGTTTCTTATAGTAAAACACTGGCGGTCATCGATGAAGAACACTGCATAGGCTGCACACTTTGCATAAAAGCCTGTCCATTTGACGCCATCATTGGCGCCTCCAAACAGTTACACACTGTGATAAATGCATTTTGCACGGGCTGCAAACTATGCATAGAACCCTGCCCTGTTGATTGCATTTCCATGCAGGAGAATACTGCCCTTAAACATATTCAGCCAGAGCCACCCAACTTCTCAGCACATAATAACTGTTCTCACTGCGAGCAATGCATTCCTGCCTGCCCAAAAAATTTGAAACCGGTTTATTTATACGAACACATTCGCCATCATCGATTTTCCCAAGCAGAGGAGGAAT
This sequence comes from uncultured Thiotrichales bacterium, assembly GCA_964636225.1. Lineage (GTDB taxonomy): Bacteria > Pseudomonadota > Gammaproteobacteria > UBA4575 > UBA4575 > UBA1858. The sequence continues at coordinate 112,469 of CAZWQM010000003.1, forward strand.
CGTTATCTGAGTGCGCGCAATGTGCTGAATGTAGCCGGGCCTGTCCACAGCATATTCCGCTGGCAGAAACATTTTTCTATGCAAACAAAGTTTTACAATACAAACAACAAAAGAAAATATTTACTCAACGAACCAAACAACGTCTTAAAGTTCGCGAACAACGCTTGTCCAATTTAAAATCCGAACAATTGGCGTCATTATCCATCAATAAAACTAATCTTGCAGATAAACTGCAAGCACTGAAAAAATCGGCTTTAAATAAATAGCGGTTAAATCAATTTGAACAAGGCTAAACGTATAGAAATCTTTAGTCGTTTGCGCGCACAAAATCCGCATCCTACGACTGAACTGAATTTCAGCAATGAATTTGAATTGCTGATTGCCGTTATTCTCTCAGCCCAGGCAACGGACGTAAGCGTTAACAAAGCTACTGACAAGTTGTACAAAGTGGCTAATACCCCCGAAAGCATTCTTAGGCTGGGTGAAACAAAACTAAAAAATTACGTAAAAACCATCGGCCTGTATAATACAAAAGCCGGCAACATCATCAAAACCTGCAAAATATTGATCGACAAATACCAGGGGCAGGTCCCGCAAGACCGTGCCGCTCTGGAGGCACTCCCTGGTGTTGGACGAAAAACTGCCAATGTAGTGCTCAACACAGCGTTTGGACATCCGACTATTGCCGTGGATACGCATATTTTTAGGGTATCCAATCGCACTGGCATCGCACCGGGCAAGAATGTTCTGGAAGTTGAAAAGCGCCTACTACGCCTGGTACCTGAGGAATTTAAACGCGATGCCCATCACTGGTTGATTCTGCTTGGTCGTTATACTTGTGTTGCGCGATTACCTAAATGCCCAGAATGTATTATAAACGAACAATGTGAGTACAAGAAAAAGACACAAGCACCTTAATTACCCATCCTATCCATTTACTTCCAAGGAACTTGAGCCAGATAATGAGCTCTAACTGTTCGAGAAGACTTGACCATAAGATAATTATGGATTTAATTCGCCAAATGACCTGTAATATAACCCTTTGGGAATCGGTCATTATAGTCAGGAATGAAATTCCCGCTTGGATATCCTCAAACAAAGACGGAGAAAGTAAATGTCTAAGAAACTTGAACTTAAGCCTATCGCTGCAGCCGTTGGTGCTGCTTTAACTGCAAGTGTTATTACTATGCCTACAGCGAATGCTGATGCGAACCCATTTGGTATGACTGATCTTTCTTCAGGCTATATGGTTGCTGAAATGGAAGAAGGTAAGTGCGGCGAAGGTAAGTGCGGCGAGAAAAAAGCTGAAGAAGGTAAGTGCGGCGAAGGTAAGTGCGGCGAAGGTAAGTGCGGCGAGAAAAAAGCTGAAGAAGGTAAATGTGGCGAAGGTAAGTGCGGCGAGAAATAATCACCGCCTCATTACTACGGGTATCCTCGTTGATACCCGCATATTAGATTCAGAAGCATAATATTCTGGTCTACTGACGGCAGGCACTTGAATTAGGGCCTGCCGTTTTTTATTTGAGATCTACTATTTATAATAACTGTTCGGCTGCGGCCGAGATCCAAAATGCAAATGCATGAACTATCAGGGTTTGCTATGACAACGCTTGAGATTCTGGCGTTTTCATTTATTTTCACTCTTGGTGCAGGTGTTATCTTTGTGGCGGTTTTATATATTATCGACCGCTCCCAAACCAAACATGCTATCCGCCATAATTATCCTGTTATTGGCCGATTTCGTTATTACTTTGAACATTTAGGTGAATTCTTTCGCCAGTATTTCTTTACCCTGGACCGTGAGGAATTGCCTTTTAACCGAGCGGAAAGAAGCTGGGTATACCGCGCGGCAAAAGATATCGATTCGACTGTTGCATTTGGTTCAACAAGAGATTTATACAAGCCTGGCACAGTGATCTTTGGCAATTGTCTATTTCCGAAATTAAGCATTGACTCTGCCGAGCCGGAAGAAGTCACCATCGGGCCTTACTGTAGAAATCCTTACAGCACACGTTCTATCTATAATATTTCCGGAATGAGTTATGGTGCTATTTCTAAACCTGCCGTGCTGGCTTTATCCAATGGCACACGTGAAGCCGGTTGCTGGTAAATACCGGTGAAGGTGGCCTATCTCCTTATCATCTGAAAGGTGGCGCTGACATTGTATTTCAGATTGGCACGGCCAAATATGGTTTACGAGATGACAACGGTCATTTAAATACTGAAAAATTAAAGTCGATTGCGGCTCATCCACAGGTAAAAATGTTTGAGCTTAAATTAGCACAAGGTGCCAAACCCGGGAAAGGCGGCATACTGCCAGCGGCCAAGGTCAATCAGGAAATTGCTGCTATACGTGGCATCCCCGTAGGTACAGACTCGATTAGCCCAAACCGACATATTGATGTTAATTCGATTGATGAATTACTCGATATGCTGGTTTCGATTCGCGAAACGACTCAAAAGCCAGTGGGTTTTAAAACCGTTATCGGTACCCGCCAATGGGTCGATGATTTATTCAGCCAAATTAATGAACGTGGCATCGAAAATGCCCCGGACTTTATCACCATTGACAGCGGCGATGGCGGCACCGGTGCCGCGCCAATGAGCCTGATGGATAATGTAGGCTTGCCGATTAAACAAAGCCTGCCTTTTATTATTAATAAATTAAACCAGTATAAATTACGCGAGCGTATAAAAGTGATCACATCGGGTAAACTTATCACTCCTGTGGAAGTCGCCTGGGCATTAGCCACAGGGGCCGACTTTATTGCTTCTGCACCCGGCTTTATGTTCTCGATTGGTTGTATTCAGGCCATGCAATGTAATAAAAATACCTGTCCAACCGGCATAACGACACATGATAAAGACTTACAAAGCGGGCTTGATCCACACAATAAAGCAATTCGTGTAAGGAATTATGTCAAAAACATGGTCTATGAAGTAGGTATGATCGCTCATTCCTGCGGCGTGGTAGAGCCGCGCCAGTTGCGCCGACATCACGCATACATTGTAAGTCCTCAAGGAAGATCTATACCACTGGACGAGCTATATTCCGCAGAAGCCACTTACATGCATACATAAAACTAACATAGCCTGGGGAGAGCCATCGTGATAAGCATTATTCATTTCGTAAATACTATTTTTGACAAACTACGTGCTTTGGATTTTCTGGGCCCGTTAGCACTACGATTATATTTGGTTCCTATCTTCTGGATGGCAGGCACTCATAAAATCGACTTCTCAACTTTTATGCCTTTTGAATCTACCGTCAGCTGGTTTGGAAATCCAGACTGGGGACTGAGGCTGACTTTCCCTGCCCTGATGGCATTCCTGGCGGGCTGGACTGAAGTGCTTGGTGCAATTTTTTTACTGGTCGGTTTTGGCGTACGCTGGATCTCCATTCCCTTAATCGTGACTATGTTGGTCGCTATTTTTTCCGTTCATCTCAGTAACGGTTGGTTAGCCATTGCATCTGGCTCCGGTATGTTTGCCACCGAACGCACTATGGGAGCCATTGAACGCCTGGATGTTGCCAAGGACATTCTAAAAGAACATGTAAATTATTCATGGTTGACAGAAAATGGAAGCTTCGTGGTACTCAATAACGGTATTGAATTCGCCACCACATACCTGATTATGTTACTGGTACTATTTTTTATAGGTGCGGGAAAATACTTCAGCGTGGATTATTATTTAAGTCTGGTGAATCCAAGACAGAACTAGTACAGATTAAATTACTCAAAACTGAAGATACATAATAAAAAGAGAATATGATGACTAATCAATATTGTGTCAGTGGCGCGGGACTGGGACTCAGACGCGGTCATATGTTTGAGGAGTTGCTGGAAAGCAATCCGGCACAAATCCAGTTTATGGAAGTGGCACCTGAAAACTGGATAGGAATGGGTGGCCGGCTGGGCAAACGTTTTCGCCAATATACAGAGCGCTTTGACTTTGTCACACATGGTTTGTCCTTATCCATTGGCGGGCCAACACCACTCGATATCAATCTTGTAAATGACATCAAAGCCTTTATGCAACAGCATAATATTCTCAAATACACTGAACATTTAACTTATTGTTCAGATCAAGGCCATCTTTACGACTTAATGCCTATTCCGTTTACTTCTGAAGCCGTTAAATATGTTGCCGATCGAATTAAGCAGGTTCAGGACATTCTTGAGCAGCGCATCGCAATGGAAAATGCATCCTATTACGCCGCGCCCGGCAAAGAGATGGAAGAAATTGATTTTCTCAAAGCGGTATTAGAGGAAGCCGATTGCGAGCTGTTACTGGACGTAAATAACATTTATGTAAATTCTATTAACCATGGTTACGACCCGGTCGAGTTCCTGGTTTCATTGCCAAAAGAACGCATTTGCTATTGTCATATCGCCGGTCATTTCAATGAAGCCGAAGATCTTATCGTAGATACGCATGGCGCGAATGTGATTGATCCGGTCTGGTCTCTGCTGGATAAGGCTTATGAAGTATTTGGTGTATTCCCAACCTTGCTGGAGAGAGATTTCAATATTCCCAAATTACCTGTGCTGATGCAGGAAGTGGATCAAATCTGTCAGTTGCAGGAAAAATGGTCGTCCTATACCCGCAAGGCAACATCTCATGCCTGAGTCTGCACAAAAATTTAGAGATGTGCAGTATCAATTCACTGCACACATAAGGGATCCTGAAAAGAATCCGGCGCCTTCAAATATTGAAGATCGGCGCATGGAAATTTACCGTGGCCTGCTCTATCGCAATGTAGAGAATTTTTTATCTACCGGCTTTCCTGTTACACGCAAATTATACAGCGAGGAAAACTGGCATAAAATGGTCAGGGACTTTTTCGCAACACACAAGAGTCATTCGCCTTACTTCAAAGACATATCAAAAGAATTTTTAATTTACTTGAATAAAGAACGTACAGCACAAAAAGAAGACCCGGCTTTTCTGTGTGAATTAGCGCATTATGAATGGCTGGAGATCATGTTGTCCTTTCTGGATGCTGATATCGACTGGCCTAGTATCAATAAAGACTGCAACCTGATGGAGAGCATCCCCGTATTAACACCTTTTATGCAGCTCAATCAATACGATTATCCTGTGCATAAAATTAAACCAAACTTTCAACCACAACAGCCTTCAGAGCAGCCAACTTTTATTTTAGTCTACCGCGACCAACAGGACAGTGTAGGCTTTATGGAAATGAACCCGATGACAGCGCGACTGGTTGAATTGCTTTCAAACAATGAAAGTGAGACGGGCGAGCAAATACTATTAACCATAGCGAAAGAGATACCTCAACTTGCTAAGGATGTGATTATGCACGGCGGTCATTCCGCCATGATCCAGCTACGTGAAAAAGATATTCTGCTTGGCTGTAAAAAATAAATAAGCCTGCGTAAAATTTATTTACAGCCTGGCGATGATATTATCCGCAAATTCCATCGTTTTTGCGGTACCACCCAGATCAACCGTTAAGCCTTCACCACTGGTTAATTGTTCATCCAGCGCTTCACGCAAACAAGTTGCTTTGTCCGGCTCGCCGACATGATCCAGCATCAGCGCAGCCGCCAGCATGAGTGCGGTAGGGTTCGCAATTTGCTTGCCTGCAATGTCGGGTGCAGAACCATGCACCGCTTCAAAGATAGAAGCATCTTTACCAATATTCGCCGAAGGCGCCAGACCCAGACCACCGACCAACCCGGCAATTTCGTCCGATAAAATATCACCAAACATATTGGTAGTAATCAGCACATCAAACTGGTTTGGATTCAGCACCAATTGCATTGCACAATTGTCAACTATACGTTGTTCGACTTCTAACTGGCCTTCATATTTTTTGCCCAGTTCAGTCGCAGTTTCCAAAAACAGGCCGGTCAGTTTTTTAAGGATATTGGCTTTGTGAACGATAGTGACTTTTTTACGATTATTTTTAATCGCCCAATTAAATGCAAACTCGGCAAAACGGGTACAACCATAACGTGTGATTATGCCCGAGGCTTCCGCTACAGCTTTGGGGTCACCGGCAATCGGAATGTAGTGCTCAACACCGACATACAGTCCTTCCAGATTTTCCCTGATCAACACAAGATCGACATTTTCAAAACGACCACCTAACAAGAAACTTCTGGCCGGGCGCACGTTGGCAAATAATTCAAACTCTTCACGCAACCGCACATTGATCGAACGGAATCCACTGCCTACCGGAGTCGTCAACGGGCCTTTTAGCGCCAGCTTGGTATTACGAATACTTTCCAGGGTTGTTTGTGGTAGAGGATCTCCATATCTGGTTTCAGCCGCAACACCACCCAGTTGCTCATCCCAATCAAAAGATGCGCCCAGTGCTTCGAGTACTTTAAGCGTGGCTTTTACAATCTCCGGGCCAATACCATCCCCCGGTATTAACGTGGCAGGTATTTTTTCCATGTCATCCTTCCTTATCGTTGTCAGCAGCTGATGGATAATTACTCAGCCAATACTAAAATTTCTTAATGACATTATCTCTTTATTCAATCCATATGAAAACTGGCCCAGTCAAACAATATTGATAAACGTGTAAATAATTCACTCATTAAGGTGCATATAGTGGGTTATGTTATTACATTGTGCTTATTTACTAAGCACAGGAGATAGAATCGAAATCAGTAAAGATTAAGACTCATGCTGTTTGATAAAATCACGGATAAAACGTCGGATCTCTCTCGCGGCACTGGTATCCAGATCATCACATAATGAGACAAATTCATCCCGCTCTTTTTTGTGAATGCGAATCACTAGCTGGCTGTTTTTATTTTTATTTTTTGCTTTATCGCTCATTACCCTGATCGTCCTGATCCAAAGATATACAATGTATATACATTATAATGCGCAAACTTTTGGTGCGTCAATGTAACTAGTCGTGGCTATTCGTCCACTTGCCTTCAGAACGAGCGGTCTATTCAGGATAAAATCCCAACGCGTGTTGTTAGATCAAAACAATGGCCGATGTATATGTGCCGTATAGAGGGAAAGTGCGCCTAAGCATACTGGCGACTTTCAGTGACAAAGAACTGAAGACAGCAATACTATATCGTCCACCCACACCATGTTGATGAACCCGAGTTAAATACCCCACGCCAAAACAGGGAATGCGTACATGCCGCTTCACATGACTTGAAGTACAAATATCGACGATCGATACTAGCTGCAGTTAAGCGTGATTAAGTTACCCGCCAGGCATTGTTGCAAGATTGATATTTTTTAAAATTTGCGTGAATTTTTATAAAAAATTATACAGCCGAACCTATCAGGTCATATTCTGTCGCTTCTTCTATTTCAACCCGAACAATTTCACCCACCTGCAACGGTTGATTACTGTAAACGTGTACCGCGCCGTCAATTTCAGGCGCATCCGCGTAACTTCGGCCTATGACTTGCTTTGGAGTGACTTCATCGATCAATACATCCAGCGTCTGTCCAACTTTTTCTTCCAGCTTATTTTCACTAATTTCTTGTTGCAACTGCATGAGTCGATGCCATCTTTCTTCCTTAAGTTCATCCGCGACCTGGCCTTCAAGCTCATTAGATTTAGCACCTTCGACCGGGGAATATTGAAAGCAGCCCACACGGTCCAGCTCAGCATGTTTCAGGAATGTTAATAATTGTTCAAAGTCTTCATCTGTTTCACCGGGGAACCCAACAATAAAAGTGCTACGAATGGCAATTTGCGGACAAAGTTCGCGCCAGCGTTGTATCTGCTCCAAAGTGCGATCACTTGAGGCCGGACGTTTCATGCGCTTTAACACATCGTAACTGGCATGCTGAAATGGCGCATCAATATAAGGAAGTATTTTTCCTTCTGCCATTAAAGGAATTACTTCTTCAACATGCGGATACGGATACACATAATGCAAACGTACCCAGATACCCAACTCACCCAACGCCTTGCATAAATCCAGCATCGTGTTGTTATACACTTTGCCTCTCCATAACTGCGATTCATATTTGATATCCAGTCCGTAAGCGCTGGTGTCCTGCGATATCACCAGCAATTCCTTCACCCCTGCGGCAGCCAGTTTTTCGGCTTCCTCTATCACATCATGCAACTGCCGACTTTGCAGTTTGCCACGCATGGAAGGAATAATGCAGAAAGTACATTTATGATTACAGCCTTCGGAAATTTTTATATACGCATAATGTCTGGGCGTTAACTTGATTCCCTGTGGTGGCAGCAACTCAATAAACGGATCATGCTTCATTGGCAGTGATTTACGTACAGCCTGCATCACCGAGTCCACATCCTGCGGGCCGGAAATACTTAATACATTATTTGGAATAGCTTGTATGTCGTCGGCATTCACACCCATGCATCCGGTGACAATGACTTTGCCATTCTGCGCTAGTGCCTCACTGATCGCTTCCAGAGATTCCTGTTTAGCCGAATCAATAAATCCACAAGTATTTACAATAACGGCATCCGCCCCCTCATATTCATTGGCGATTTGATATCCTTCGCTACGCAGCTGGGTAATAATACGTTCCGAGTCCACTAAGGCTTTAGGGCAACCCAGACTAATCATCCCCACCGAAGGACTGTTGTTATTTTCGCTCGTCATAAATAAATAGCTATCAAATACGGGTAGTGATTAATATTTTATATATATAGTAGGCTTCTCGTCTGTCGCGCATTAAAACACACATCACCATGGGTCAGATACTTTTCTCCGCAGCACATAAATCATCTGGTAAAACCATCACCACCACGGGAATTTGTGCCGCCCTGCGCGCAAACAATAAAGTGGTACAGCCGTTTAAAAAAGGTCCGGATTATATAGACCCTATGTGGCTTGCAACCGCCGCTCAGCGCCCTTGTTATAACCTGGATTTCTGGACACAGTCGAATCAGGAAATATTGGATCTATTCTACCGCAAGAGTGTCGACGCCGATATTTCAATTATTGAGGCTAACAAAGGCCTTTATGATGGCCTGGCCCTTGATGGCAGCAACAGTAACGCCGCGTTAGCCAAATTACTCAAATCGCCCGTGGTACTGGTTCTGGATTGCCGTGGCACCATAAGAGGCATTGCGCCACTATTACTAGGTTACCAGCAGTTTGACCCGGAGGTTAATATTCAGGGCGTGATTTTAAATTTTGTCGGTGGAAGTAGACACGAAATAAAATTGCGTCAGGTAGTCGAGCATTACACGAATTTAAAAGTACTGGGTGCGATACGACGTAATGAAGTACTCACTTTAGAAGAACGACATCTGGGCCTGATACCCAGCAATGAAGACACTATGGCTTTAGAAAAAACCCGGTCGTTGGCCAATCTTATTAGTAGCCAGGTAGATCTTGAGGCCCTAATCCAACTAGCTGCTCCCGTTTCAGAAAGACACGTTCCTTCCAGAGCGGTCAATGCGTCGTTTAATCTGCGTATCGGTTATGCCAGGGATAAAGCATTTGGTTTTTATTACCCGGATGATCTGGAAACTTTTCATCAACTTGGTGCGACGCTGGTCCCTTTTGACACAATACAAGACAAACAATTACCGAATGTGGATGCGCTGTTTATTGGTGGCGGATTCCCGGAAAAATTTATGTCCGATCTGCAAAATAATCACACTATGCGCAGTCAGATAAACAATGCGTTGTCACAGGGAATGCCAGCTTATGCGGAATGCGGCGGACTGATGTATTTATGCAACACGATACACTATCAGAATTCATCTGCTTCCATGGCAGGGGTCATTAATGCCGATTGTATTATGACACCCACACCCCAGGGTCGCGGCTATATCCAGTTTCGAGAGAATACACAGGCCTTTTGGCCTAACAGCCCATCTTCATTAATCAATGCGCATGAATTTCATTACTCTCAATTATCCGGATTAAGCGAAAACTGCACAATGGTATTTGACGTTACTCGCGGCAGCGGCATTAAAAACCGGCAAGATGGTATTCACATTCATAACACACTCGCATGCTATGCACATCAACGTCACACAGCACAAAACCCCTGGATTTCGAAGTTTTTGAGCTTTGTGAAATCCTGTCAGGGCAATTAGCTTATAACAGCCCAACCCGCGTATAATCCCTTGAACAAATTTTTTATTGGAAAATCTGCATTATGGATGACATAACAATCACCGAAACAGCCGCTCAGCAAGTAAAAAAATCCGCTCTGGAGTCACAAACGGAAAATCTTCCACTGCGTGTTGCTGTCTCAGTACATGCGGATGGTTCGTTTCACTATGGCATGGGCTTTGATGATGTAGGTAACGCAAATGGTGAGGATGTTAACTATCATTCCAACGGTGTTGATATTGTCATCGCCAAAGCCAGCATCGAATTATTAAAAGGGACAGTGATCGATTATGCCGAACTGGAACCCAGGCAATTTCATTTTATATTCATGAATCCCAATGATCCCAATTATACCGCGGCGGAATCAAGCTCAAAATAATCATAGCTAATATTCACTGCGAAAATTCTTTTCATAATCGATGCAAACATTAACAGAGAAACTCAAAAGCCATGTCAATCTGTCAATGGCCAGTATGTTTTTCGGTTTGAGCTTATCCATTTTCAGCCTCTTTGTTAGCAATCGTTCTGCATGGCTGTTATGTGCCGGGCTCGCCCTGATTTCAATTGCATTCTGGAACCTATGGTCCAGTTATATTATTCCCGCACAACGGGTAAAAAACTGGACACAAATGATCCGCGCCGGCGAAATGGGCGCCAAATTTAATCACAAGCCGATTGGTGACTACGTCAGTATTTATCAGGATCTGCAGTTTATTGGTGAAATGCTGCATTCCCTATCCAGTAATGCTGAAACTCAGGTACAAAAACATACCGACTACATTGCACAGAAAACTCGTTCACTTTCCATCCTGTATGACGTCGCCAATAGTATTAACTTATCCCGGGATGTTGACTCATTATTAAGACAGTTTCTTTTTAACATTACCGAACTGGTTGATGCACAAGCCGCTGTGGCCTATCTGGTTAATAATGATAATGACGTAGAGCTACTGACACACATTAACTGCAATGAAGAACTGATTTCCGGGCATGCGAGAAACTGCCTGATAAACCGCAGCAGTAACACTCGAGAAAATAGACTTGGAATATTGAATGTCGAGCTGCAGGATTGCGAAGCAGGCTTCTGCCAAAAATATTTCAACTCAAAAAATATATGTAAGCTGGTGATACCTCTGCAATACCAGGAAAAATTATTAGGCGCTTATATCTTTTATGTTTATAAAGACTCGCTCAATGATTTTGAAGACTTCAATGAGCTATTCACCAGTATTGGCCGACATCTGGGCGCCGCCATAGAAAAGTCACATCTGGATGAGGAAGCCACCGCCTTATCCATTCTGCGAGAACGCAATCATATTTCCAATGAACTGCACGATTCACTGGCGCAAACCCTCACCTGTATTCGCTTTCAAGTCCGCGTTCTGGATGAAACCCTGCATCAGGGTGATGAGGCACAAACTTGGGCTGAAATGGAACGCATTGAAGCTTCCATCAATGAAGCACACACGGAAATTCGTGAGCTAATTTCTCACTTCAGATCACCCACCATTTCTGTCAGCCTCATATCCTCGGTTGAACAGACTATTGACCGTTTTCGCGAAGTCAATGATGAAATTCAGGTGTTTTTTCAAAATGAATGGCCGGAAACCAACTTGCCAGCCGAAACAGAGTTCCATATTCTGCGTATAATCCAGGAATCACTGACCAATATCAGAAAACACAGTGACGCAGAAAATGTTCGCATAATGATGTGCTCAACCGGATTGGGCCGATACAAAGTTTTAATTGAAGACGATGGCGTCGGCTTTTCTAAACCACCTACCAGCTACCATTCCGGAGAGCATGTAGGTCTTTCCATCATGCGTGACCGGGCCAAGCGTTTTGGCGGGGAATTTTCGGTAGAAAGTGAAGAAGGCGAAGGCACACGAATTGTTTTAGAATTCGAGGATAAGGCACACACCCATACAACCAACTAATAACAGAGCATGAATTCGAATTTACGCGTATTAATCATTGATGACCACACACTGTTTAGAGATGGCTTACAGAGTCTGCTAGAACGACATCATATTGATGTTGTAGGCTCACTGGGCGATGGTCATGAGGGAATTCGACTGGCTCAGGAATTAAAACCCGACATCGTCCTGCTGGATATGCGCATGCCCGGGCTATCAGGTCTGGAAGTACTAAAACAGCTACAACAAAATAACTTTGAAGCCCCTATTGCTATGTTGACGACCAGTAACGATGAACGCGATTTAGTCGAAGCACTGCGTAATGGCGCCAAAGGTTATCTGTTAAAAGATATGGAACCAGATGATCTGGTCGCAGCATTACGTGAAATTGTCAAAGGCGAAACGGTAGTCGCTCCGAACCTCACACAAATTCTGGCACGCGTTGTCAAAGGTGAGCACATTCTCGAATCCGAACCCAGCCCGATTGATGATCTGACACCACGCGAAGCAGAAATTCTGAGTCTGTTGGCAGAGGGTCAGAGCAATAAAGTCATTGCCCGAAATCTTGGTATTTCAGACGGCACTGTAAAGCTGCATGTGAAAGCCATCTTGCGCAAATTGAATATTCATTCGCGTGTGGAAGCCGCGGTGATTGCCGTCGAACAGGGACTGCGCGGCAATAAAAAACCTCTTTAAACACCCTATGAAAACTTTTGATCAACTTGTTGCAGACGCAGCAATGCACATTACAGAACTCATGCCTTGGGATCTTGCAGAACTGATCGAAAACAATCAGGCAGCGTTGTTAATTGACGTTCGTGAACCTGAAGAATTCAATGCCATGCACATTGCAAGTTCGATTAATATTCCTCGCGGAATTTTAGAAGCCGCTTCGGAAGCAGGCTACGATGAAACCAACTCTGAACTGGCCGGTGCACGTGATAAAAATGTTATTGTGATTTGTCGATCAGGCAAACGCAGCTGCCTCGCAGCTCACACACTGCAGCAACTCGGTTTTAAAAATGCATCCTCGCTCAAAACAGGTTTGCGTGGCTGGAATGACTATGACCAACCCATGATGGACCAACAAGGGCTTGAGGTTGATACGGATGAGGCTGAAGAATTTCTGCGCCCCAAAGTGGGTTAAGCACGGCACTTGTATTCAGCACTCACAAGCACAGACATTCACGCATTTCTCATTCATAATGAACCCGTTACGATATCTGTTGATTGGTGCAGTACTGGTCGTCATTCTGGTATGGACTGCATTTTTTGCCGCTGGAATTTTGTAGCTTTTTAACAGACACTGATTATATGAAATTAAGACCCTGGCAAAGAAACCGGTTGGCACTGGTAGCCGTACTTCTGGGAGTTGTGCTAACCGTGAATTACTCAGGCTTTAGCAACGCACAGATACTGTCTCTGATTGCGTTGTATTTTTTGTTGTTTTTTCTCTACGTAAGATATTTCAATCGCTACTGATAGCGATTCATCAAAGACCGTATCTTCTAAATGCCGAAAAACAGCCTAAATACTCTGGCCTTTAATCGTAGTGTTTATGATATTTTCTACGCGTACCAGCACGCTGGGTAATAATGCCCCTCACGGCACTCACATCAGAAATTTCAATGGATTGATAACCCTGATTCACCGCTTTTAGCAGCAGTTTTTCATTTTCCTTAAAAAACTGGCGGAATATAAATTCTCCATTAACTTCTGCAATTACATACTTGCCGTTTTCCACATTTGCGGCAGGGTCGATAATAATAATGCATCCATCCTTAAACTCAGGCTCCATGCTATCGCCCAGCACACGTAACGCAAATGGTTCGTCACTGGCACAGCCGCTACTGTTATCAAGGTCTAGCAGTTCAGATGTCTCAGTCATATTCCTAACCTGTCGATTCAAGCTGTTCGTTGTCTTTTTGCTGTAGTGTCCATAATCGCGAGTATAGCTTATTGTCTAACAGTAATTGAGCATGGGTGCCTTGTTCAACCACTTTGCCCGCATTTATCACATATATTTGATCTGCATCAACAATGGTTGATAAGCGATGCGCAATCATCAGCGAAGTAACATTTTTGGTAACTTTCTGTATCGCCTTCATTACTGCCATTTCGGTATTGGTATCCAGACTTGAGGTGGCTTCATCAAACACAATTATTTTAGGCTTCTTCAGAATCGCTCGTGCAATGGCCACCCGCTGCACTTCCCCGCCAGATAATTTAAGGCCGCGCTCGCCTACCACAGTATTCAAGCCATCAGGCAACTTGGCCACAAGTGCATCCAGGTTAGCCAGCGATATGGCCTGCAACAGTTCCTGCTCACTGGCTTCAGGATTACCATACTGCACGTTAAAACGAATGGTTTCATTAAATAGCATCGTATCCTGCGGCACCATGCTGATATATTTGCGAAGACTGTCCTGACGGCAGTGGGCAATGTTTTCCCTGTCGATATAAATAGCCCCTTCACTGGCATCATAAAAGCGGAGTAGTAACCGCGCGATGGTGGACTTGCCCGAACCTGAAGGGCCAACCACCGCCACTTTTTCCCCCGGGTTTATTTGCAGTGATATGTGATCAAGGATGTTGCGCTCCGGTGTGTAGAAAAAGCTCACGTCTTTAAACTGAATCGCACCTTCAGAAATTTTCAATTCCTGCGCATTAGGCGCATCCTGAACTTCCGGCGACTCCTCCAGCAGTTTTGCCAGCAAATCCATATCTGCCAGCGAATAGGTAATTTGTCGATACACAATACCCAACATATTCATGGGTACAAACAGTTGCAGCATTAATGCGTTCACCAGCACCAGATCGCCAATCGTCATATTGCCGTCCACCACACCCTGTGCCGCAAAGATCATAATGCCAGTCACGCCTAGTGCGATAATCGCTGCCTGTCCAAAATTGAGAAGGGACATCGTGAATGTGCTTTTCACTGATGCCTGTTCCCATTCACTCAGAGTCTTTGTGTAGCGATTCACCTCGTAGTTTTCGTTATTAAAATATTTGACTGTTTCATAGTTCAACAGGCTGTCGACAGCCTGTGAGTGCGCTTGGGAATCCAGTTTGTTGGCCAGATGACGGTAATGCATACGCCAATTGGTAAACAGCACTGTGAACACCACATACACCACCACTGTCGCCAGGGTAATAAGTGTGAACTGGGGTTTATAGGCGCTGAATAAAATCGCTGTTACCAGAACAATTTCAAATATGGTGGGTATAACGATGAATACAAAATAGTTGGATAAAGAGCTTAAGCTCTGGGTGCCCCGTTCCAGATCACGCGTCACCGAACCCGTGCGTCGATCCAGATGAAAGCGAAGAGACAACTGGTGCAGGTGCGACAGCACCTCGGAAGACAAACGTCGAATGGCATGAAAGCGCGCCCGTGCAAACAAAATATCACGCAATTCGTTGAATAGTCCAGTGGAAAGGCGCAGCGCACCATAACCTAATAACAGCACAATCGGCAGCTGCAGGACGATTTTTTCAACATCCAGCGAATCGACAATATGTTTCAGCAGCAATGGTACACCAACGGTGGCCATTTTTGCGGCGATTAAACAGGCCAGGGCCAGCAATATGCGGCCGCGAAATTCCCACAGATACGGAAATAGCCGACGTAAATTTTTCCAGTCGGTGCGGGTAGTGTGCGGGTCTTCCGTGCGCGCATGCATTCCCTTCATGACAGTATTTTGTCCTTATTGTTTAATATTTTCTTATCAATTTATTTAATAAAAAAATTCTATGTAAATTGATCAACTAATTTTCAACGCGGTCAGAATCGAGCTAAAAATTGTAACTACGCGATAGTACACATTATTTTTATTTCAGGCGGTTTATTTCACAAGTTATCCACAGCTTACTGACACCTCTATCCACAATATATTGGGGTTGACGGCGGATCCCACCTCAACTTATAGTGTTGGCTGCTTGGGAGGCCCTTATGCCACTCCTTTGATAACAAAAAAATCTATAAATAATCATAAAGTTCCAAGAGAGTCTTAATGCAATCTAATAATACAACTACTTCCCAGGAAAACGGCCATGCCGCGCCCTTTATAGATGCCCCCAGCAATGTGGAATTACAGTCCACAGCGCCCGGTCAGTACCGAGTGATTCGCCGTAATGGAAAAGTCACCAGTTTTGACCAAAGCAAAATCAAAATTGCTGTGACCAAGGCTTTCCTCGCTGTAGAGGGGGGCGAAGCCGCTGCATCCAAACGTGTGCATGATACCGTGGAAGTACTCAGCACTCACATCAAGAGTGCTCTCACCCGCAACAAACCAGACGGCGGCACCTTCCACATCGAAGACATTCAGGACCAGGTAGAACTTGCCCTGATGAGAGAAGGTCACCATAAGATTGCTCGTGCGTACGTGCTTTACCGCGAACGTCGCGCACAGGAACGTGCTGAGAAACGCGCGCAGGCCAATGCTTCAGAAACAAACCTGCCCGACAGCTCTGGAATCAACGTTACGGATGCTGACGGCCAGATCAAACCTCTTGATATTCAAAGACTTAAAGAGGTCGTTGAAGACGCTTGCCTCAACCTGGAAAGCGTATCTGCACAACCGATTATCGACGAGACACTGCGCAATCTGTATGACGGCGTTCCTGAAAAAGAAGTATCTATCGCTGTCACCATGAGTGCACGCACTCTGATTGAGCGCGAGCCCAATTACACTTTTGTGGCCGCTCGCCTGTTACTGGACAATCTGCGTCGCGAAGCCCTCAGCCACCTGCATGGCCAGCCTCGCCAGGCGACACATCAGGAAATGGACACAGAATACCCCGGTTACTTTGAGCGCTATATTGAAGAGGCGGCAAAGCTGCAACTGATCGACCCCAAACTGGCTGAAGACTACGACCTGAAAGCTCTGGGTGCCGCACTGGAACCTTCGCGTGATTACCAGTTTACTTATTTGGGCCTGCAGACCCTTTACGACCGTTACTTTATTCATACTGAAGAAGGCACCCGCATTGAACTGCCTCAGGTATTCTTCATGCGTGTCGCCATGGGATTGGCCATTAGTGAAGTCGAACGTGAAAAACGCACTATTGAGTTTTATCGTTTACTGTCTTCATTTGATTTTATGAGTTCAACACCAACGCTGTTTAACTCCGGAACATTACGTCCGCAACTATCTTCCTGCTACCTGACTACGGTGCCGGATGATCTTCACGGTATTTTTGATGCCGTCAAAGATGACGCCATGCTATCAAAATTTGCTGGCGGTCTGGGCAATGACTGGTCTCGTGTGCGTGCCATGGGTTCGCACATCAAGGGCACCAATGGCAGATCTCAGGGTGTTGTGCCCTTCCTTAAAGTCGCTAACGACACTGCCGTAGCGGTCAATCAGGGCGGCAAGCGTAAAGGCGCCATGTGTGCTTATCTGGAAACATGGCATTTAGACATTGAAGAGTTCCTCGACCTGCGCAAAAACACCGGCGATGATCGTCGACGTACTCATGATATGAATACCGCGAACTGGATTCCTGACCTGTTCATGAAACGTGTCAACCAGCAAGGCAACTGGACATTATTCTCGCCGGACGACACTCCCGATCTGCATGATCTTTACGGCGCAGAATTCGAAGCACGCTACTGCAAGTATGAACAAATGGCTGAAGCCGGCGAGCTGAAAAATTACAAACGAATCCCCGCGAACGACTTGTGGCGCAAGATGCTAGGCATGTTGTACGAAACAGGTCACCCATGGATCACCTTTAAAGACCCCTGCAACATTCGTTCTCCACAGGGTCATGTAGGGACCGTGCATTCATCCAACCTGTGTACAGAAATCACACTGAATACTTCGGATGATGAAATCGCCGTTTGCAATCTAGGTTCGGTGAATCTGGCGGCACATACCACTAAGAACGGACTGGACACAGAAAAGCTGCAAAAGACCATTAACACGGCGATTCGCATGCTTGACAACGTCATCGACTACAACTACTACAGTGTTAACAAGGCACGCACATCTAACCTGCGTCACCGACCTATTGGTCTGGGTCTTATGGGCTTTCAGGATGCGCTGTACAAGTTACGCATTCCTTATGCCAGTGCAGAGGCGGTTGAGTTTGCGGATGTATCAATGGAAACCATCAGTTACTACGCGATTCAGGCCTCTACGGATCTTGCCGCCGAGCGAGGTAGTTACCTGTCTTATGAAGGTTCATTATGGTCACAGGGTATTTTACCCATTGACTCGCTGGAACTACTGGCCAAGGAACGTGATGGCCTTTTGAAAGTCGATAACTCATCCACACTGGATTGGGAGGCACTACGCACTCGCGTGAAATCCGTGGGTATGCGCAACTCAAATACCATGGCAATTGCGCCGACTGCGACTATTTCCAATATTTGCGGTATCACCCAGAGTATTGAGCCGACTTATCAGAACCTGTTTGTGAAGTCGAACCTGTCAGGGGAATTTACGGTTTCCAACCCATACCTGATCTCTGATCTGAAGCGACTTAATTTATGGGATAACGTCATGATCAACGACCTCAAATACTACGATGGCAGTGTGCAGAACATTGACCGCGTGCCCGAGGAAGTGAAGAACATTTATCGAACTGCGTTTGAAATTGATCCACGCTGGTTAATTGAAGCGGCTTCACGCCGCCAGAAATGGATTGATCAGGCCCAGTCACTCAATCTGTATATGGCTGAACCATCCGGACAGAAGATGGACAATCTTTACAAATTAGCCTGGGTGCGTGGATTAAAGACAACGTATTACCTGCGTTCCATGGGTGCGACTCATGTAGAAAAAAGCACCATGCAAAACCACCGCGAAGGCAAATTGAATGCTGTACAGCAATCCGAAGTAGTTCAAGTCAATGGCAGCAGCGCACCCAGCGCATGCTCATTGCTTGACCCTGATTGCGAAGCTTGCCAGTAATCGTAAAGCCGGCTGGTAAAAAACTTGCGGAAACGCAACTAGAGGAGAAAGGGTGCCCTGAGCACCCTGAATAAAGCAAAAGGCGTTGTTACATCCCAGTGTAGCAACGTCCTTTCACACACAATAATAAAAAGGAGAACCATCAAATGCTCAATTGGGATGATCCCTTGGCAGACACTAGCCCTGCTGCCGCACATAACGCGATTGCCAACATAACGCCTGAGATAATCGACGACGACGCTCCCGTATCGGAAGACGTGGTGACTGCATTCTCCAGTCCTGCCCCGGCGGCTGACACAGCGACAGCTCATCATGACTCTGGCGCGACCGGCCTTGAAGATATTGAAATGGGTGCCGCACGAATTCGCGTTGACGATAAAAAAATCATTAACTGCCGTGCTGACCTGAATCAGCTGGTGCCTTTTAAATATGAATGGGCCTGGCAAAAATATCTGGATGGTTGCGCCAACCACTGGATGCCTCAGGAAATCAACATGACGCAGGACATCGCTCTGTGGAAAAACCCCAAAGGTTTAACCGATGATGAGCGCACTGTGATTAAACGTAATCTGGGTTTCTTCTCTACTGCGGACTCACTGGTCGCCAACAATCTCGTGCTGGCCGTGTACAAGCACATCACTAACCCTGAATGCCGTCAGTATTTATTACGTCAGGCGTTTGAAGAAGCCGTACATACTCATGCATACCAGTATTGCATTGAGTCACTGGGACTGGATGAAGGCGAAGTCTTCAATATGTATCGTGAAGTCCCTGCCGTGGCTAAAAAAGCTGAATGGGCACTACCTTTCACCCAAAGTCTGGGGGACCCATTGTTTGCAACCGGCACACCGGAAATGGATCAGCGTTTGTTACGCGATCTGATTGCTTTCTACGTTGTGTTTGAAGGCATCTTCTTTTACGTGGGCTTTGTACAAATTCTTTCCATGGGACGTCGTAACAAAATGACCGGCGTTGCCGAACAGTTCCAGTACATTCTGCGTGATGAATCCATGCACATGAACTTTGGTATTGATGTCATCAATCAGATCAAAGTGGAAAACCCGCATCTGTGGTCAGCCGATTTCAAACAGGAAATGATTACACTCATCACCGAAGCAGTAGAGCTTGAAGTTCAATATGCACGCGACACCATGCCCCGCGGAATTCTGGGTTTAAATGCCAACATGTTTGAAGAATATCTTCACTTCATTGCCAACCGTCGCTGCTCGCAGATCGGTCTGCCCGAACAATACGCCGGCGCATCCAATCCTTTCCCTTGGATGTCTGAAGTATTGGACTTAAAGAAAGAAAAGAACTTCTTTGAAACGCGTGTTACTGAATACCAGACCGGTGGCGCACTTGTCTGGTAAACACATACAAGAGCTGCCAGCCAGGTAGCCTTACACACAGCGTTATGGGGCCACCGAACGGTGGTGTTGCTTAGGCGGCAATCCTTATGCCGCCTTTTTTTAGTCCCGCGAATGTAATAAATTACTTAACCGTAATCGTAATCTTTTCAGACATCACCGGCTTGTCATGCGGAATATGCAAATGATTACCTAACAACAACTGCAGTGTATGCTCACCAGGTTCCAGCGTTAATATAGTTTCGGTTTGCCCCCCGCCAAAATGCTTTATATGATCACTGGCAGGTAGCGGCTTTGTCATATCCGGCAACTGTTCAACATCAATTAGAATATGGTGGTGCCCAGTGTTCTCCTTATCAGTTCCGGCTGGAGCTACTCCCATTCCACTCAGACCAAACTTCACCGTCACAGGTGAAGACACAGTTGCACCATTGGCAGGTTCAATAAAATAAACTGTAGCACCTTCAGGGGCTTTGGAAACCATACTCACATCCGCATGTGCAAGCGTACACAGTCCACCCATCATCAGTACCAACAAAATAAAACGAGACATAGCAGTTCCTTATTTTTTTAGTAGAAGACTAAATAATAATAAGCCAGTGTGACATTCACAATAGATGATAATCTGGATAAACCATCCATATTCTCATTATTTATCTAATCTCCACACATCTAGTAATGTCAAAAAACTAATTCTGCAAACCGCGTCTGACAATAGACAAATTGATAAATATCAATCGCTGGGTATACGTCACGGGCCGTATATTGTATTTCAAAGTCCTGTTCAATCTTAATAGATATTATTGTGATAACATTTAGTTAAACTATTTAATTAAACAATCAATCAAGAAAGCATATGTCACAATGACGCAATTAATCACGTCACCCTGACATATGTTTAACTGTTAGGCGCAATAAGAAACTACATAATGTAGCATTAATACTTACACATATTTTCATCTAGTACTTTTAGCAACCACCAAATAGATTATAAGCTTATCCTTGATGAATATTTTTGTTCTCGATAAAAATATTAAAAAATGCGCGCAGTTTCATTGTGATCAGCATGTTGTAAAGATGATACTTGAAAGCGTACAAATGCTGTGTACGGCATTGAACAAAAAAGGATTTATCACGCCCTACAAGTCCACTCATATCAAACACCCCTGTGTCCTCTGGGTTGAAGAATCGTTTGATAATTTTTGCTGGTTAAGAGATCTTACGATTGCACTGAATGAGGAATACCGCTACCGATTTAATAAAACCACTGACCATAAATCTATTCTTGTTTTGAATGAGATTGCAGCCTGTCATTATGCTAATGTGGGTCTCACCGAATTCGCACAGGCAATGCCGAATCAGTATAAAGTACCGGGCAATGCTGTTAAAGCTTATCGTCAGTTTTATCTGGGTGAAAAAATGAAATTTGCAAAGTGGACTAAAAGAAAAGTACCTGCATGGGTATGCAATAATACTAACCCTGAAGATCTCTGACTCACTTTATTTATGCCAGATGACAACACTACAAATGACTTTGAGACAATATTATTAGTCTCCCTGATGGAGCACTGGCGGAAATGTGCAGGCACGGTGATCATGTGACGACCTGGCGCCCCAAGAATGATATTGATCGGCTTTTTTTAAGCGAACGCGCAGAGTTTGCTTCAGACAAAGCAATCCGTGGAGGCGTACCTGTGTGTTTTCCACAGTTTGCGGGACAACGACCCTATATTAAACATGGCTTTGCTCGCATTAGCAGGTGGAAACTACTCAACACCAGGCAACTGGAAAACTCCTCTCAGGCAGTTTTCCAACTTGAAGACTCTAATGAAACGTTTGCATTATGGCCACACGCTTTTCGTATTACTTTAACGGTCAGTATTGAAGCTTCATTTCTTGCACTGGCATTTAAAGTTGAGAATACAGGAACGAAAGCTTTTCATTTCACAGGCGCCTTACATACTTATTTACGAGTCCAAGATATCAACAACACTGTGATAGAGAATCTGGAGGGTTATCATTATCGTGACTCAGTCACTGGCATTCAGGACAAAGTACAGCATGGCAATGATCTACGCATTATTAACGAAGTAAACCGTATTTATGAACAAGCCCCTTCCGAGGTTGTTGTAAGAGAATCTGATCGTTCCATGAATATTCAAACGAGCGGTTTCACCGATGTTGTTATCTGGAATCCGGGCCCTGCAAAATGTGCGATGTTCAATGATATGCATCCGGAAAGTTATCGACACATGTTATGTGTTGAAGCGGCCGTAATTAGCACAGCACCCGAAATCATGCCTGGCGACTCCTGGTTTGGAACACAGACTTTATATGCACAGTAATTTTTGAAGCAGCCTACTTTTTTACAGTGATATCAATGCCCAACCAAAACGCGACTATTTATCAAGATATCTGGGATGTTTATATTAATTCGTATATCTGCGATAGCCAGTTGATATGGTCTGGTCCTAATGCAGGAAAACTTCCATTAAACTCACCGATTCACGTCATTACCGCCTGTAATCCTTTTAACAAGCTACTTACCACTGAAGAAAATTCACAGCGTAACATCCTGCTGCATGATGAATTGAAAACACTGAATGTGAAAATTAAACCTGTTATTGGCCGTTCTGCCGATGGTGACTGGAATGAAAAAAGTTTTGCAGTCTATGGCCTGACGCGCGTACAGGCCTGCGATATTGCTTGCAAATATCAACAGAGAGGCATTTTTGAAATGAATGAGAATGATCTGATGGTGATTGATGTAAATAATCAACAGGTAGAAAGATCGCGGCCGAGAAATATAGACCTTACCTGAAATTGAGTAAGAATTAATTCGCTGACGAATATAGATTCCCGCTTTCGCTGAATGACGGCGTTTATCTATATAGCAGTTTAGAGAAACTTTTAATCCGCTATAAAAACTCCGCAGCGTAAAAAATAGCGTTGCCAGCTAAAGCTGGTTCCACTTTTTTTTACGCTGCCAGGGAATTCTGGTCAGAATAATACCAAATATCATGCTGGCAAATACTAGCAGTGCGCCGCGTGTGAACCATTCTCGATCCTTGAGAGGTGATTTCAGTACTTCACTTTCTGCGGCCAGTTTGTCGTAACGATCTTTTTCCTGAACCAGCTGGGCTTTTAGCTGATCATTTTCTCGTTGCAGTTCCAGCGGCCTTTTAGCAATGTCTTTTAGGCTCTGAATTTCTTTCTGCATCGAGGCTTTTTCTTCAGTCACTGCCTGATGAAATTTGTTTTTGAGTTTTTCATGGCGTTGCTCTAATGCGGCTAGACGATCACGACCGGATGGTTCATCCATCAGGTAACGTGAAAGTACCCAGCCTTCTACACCATTTTGCAAACGCACCCGTGTATAGCCTTCGCTTTCCTGCAACACTTCCAGCGGTGTACCGCTTATTAATTGTCGTTTGATTTCATGACGCGTACTTTGTCCGGTACGCAGCATAATTTCGAATTCATCGGTGACATATTTGGTCGCGGCAACACTCGCTTGGCTGACCATAATGATGGCACTTGCAAGAAAAATTCTAATCAACATGCAGGTATTTTATATATCCACTCGTGAAACGGTATACCCATCTTTTTCAATGAGCGCCAATACGCCTTTGTCACCATAAAGATGAACAGCACCAACGGCAATAAATGCATCTTTTTCGCGCATTGGTTTACGCATGTAATGTTCCATTACGATATTTCTGATTTCAATCACATGCTTTAAGTAGATATCACGCCATTGTTTGTTTTCCGGCTCATCCGGAATAAAGCGTGTACTAATTTGATACATGGCTTTCAGATCCTGCTTGAGGTAAGCATCCAGCATGTCGTCGATGATATCGTGCATTTCATTATAGCTGGCGACAGTAAACTTCAGTAGTGCAACCTGAGCATCCAGTGGCATTTCCTGCAGTGTCACGATAAATTCTTCAATAGACTCTACCTGATATAATTCTTTTCTCTGGCTGGCGGCACGATCAAGCAAAGCATAATCCAGAATCACCGCATTACTTTTTGCCTTTACAGCAAAGCTGCGCATTGCTGCCCAGGGTCGAAGCGTATTAATAAATTTTGGCTCCATGCCAAGACCAGCGAGTATGTCTTCTATTTCCTGATAGATCTCTTCACCAATCAGATCTGCCAATCTTTCACCGGGTGGTAACACCATATCGTGTTTAATCAGTTTGCCGCCAGAATAAGGATTCCAATAGTGATCACTGGGAAAAGCTTCCATGGAAAAGCTTTTTGATTCATCCAGTACTTTAGTGACCTTTCCATGCAAATTACCGATACGCTCATCATTCATGTGCAGAGTACCGAATATATAGCCTACATGTTCACCATCTTTTTCTATTTTCCAAAACAAGCCCTGTTCAAATGTATCTGACTTTTCCTTGGCAGACACCCCAGCCAATGCGGCCATAGCGATGACGATTGCAACTGCGAGATAGATTTTGATTTTCATTCTGTTCTCCAGATTACTTGCTTGTAATAGTTAGTTGACACCAGAATTCCGTGCTAATTCAAAAAAAGCTGCCCCACTGGATTAATGAAGCAGCTTTTTTATTTCTCAAAGCAACTTGAAGCCGCCTGATTTAACTCTGGATTTTTCTGAGTGTTTTGGGTACATGCCCATAGGCAGGTGAAATTGCTTCATGTGGGCAGGCATCGATACAGGCGTAGCATCGAATACACTCGTTTTCATCAACGAATAATGAGTTGTAATACAACCCCGAAGTATGCGACGGGTTAACGCGCTCAAACGAGGTGACCTCACCATTACTGACCTTGAAGTTGGTTGCTTCAACAATACAACTCTTGATTGGCTTAGCCATTAAGCATTCATCACATAACACACATTTTTCGTTATCAATGACGGGCGCCGGCGAACGGGCATCTTCAAATTTATCGTAATAAATATCAGACTTCGACAGCCCGGCTTCTTGAAGCACTTTTACGCCGTGATCAATCATTGGAGGTGGACCACAGAAAAATGCCTTAATGTTTTCTGCGTTCACAACACCCTTGTTCAGATATTCTTCCTGGAAATACTGAGTAACAAAGCCTCTGGGTCCGTCCCAATCGCTGTCTTCAGGTTCTTCAGAAAGCACCGGGATGAACTTGAATGTTTTGCCACCAGGCCAGTTTTCACCCATGGCATTTAACTCATCGACCAGATAAAGATCTTTTTGTGTACGTGCACCGTAAAAGAAATAAAAGTCTCGGGGAATTTCCTGCACCTTGGCTTGCTGTGCAATCGCATTAATGGCGCTCATGCCAGAACCGCCTGCGATACCGATGATGGTCTTCATGGAATCGTCCAAACCAAATTTGCCCATCGGACCGGAAAGAATGACTTTTTCGCCTTCACGGTTCTTTTCCCTTAACCAGCCGGATAATTCTCCACCTTCCACCAGACGAATAAAGAAAGTGTATTCGTTAGGATTTTCCATCTCTGGTGTTTGTGCAAAGGAATAGGAACGCGGCTTTTGAATGCCTTCCACTTTAATCGTGCCGTATTGTCCGGCGCGTGCACATAACTTACGAGAACCTTCCGCACAACTAATGACCACTTCATAGGTATCGTGTGTCAAATTACGAAACCTGGTGATAACGCCTTCATTACTGTGAACACGCAGCGTTTGAATATCCGGATTCGGTTCCGGTAATGTTCGAATACGAAAATCAAACGGGTCGTTAAATGTGTCAAACTTTGCCATTACTTAAATACTCCTGGATGAATTTTTTTGGCTTGTTCTAGAATCTCTTCATCAGAGGCTTCGATACCCTGGTTACGAGGATCTTCCCGCCATTTTTTAATATACCCATCTTTACCACCCCACTCTGCAAGCAAGGCCTGCTTGCGCATCTTCTCATCCGCTTTCTCTACTTCTACCAAGCATGAGTAAAATGTCGGACTTTTACCAAAGTCAGTTAACATTTCAGAATTAAGTGCATTGACGTTAACGCCGCCCGGTGTGTTACTGCCTTTGAATTGCTTCTGGGTAGAACACATACCTGACAACATACCTTCAATAATCACCGCATAGGCGTAGGTTTCACCCCGATCGTTATACAAACGACATAAATCGCCGTCCTGCAGATTGCGCTTGGCCGCTTCTTCAGGACTTAATTCAACCGTAGGCCGTGACATCATTGCCTGCAGACGTGGTACGGACTGAAATGAATCGCCAATGAAGTAATGCGATGCACTACTGAGCACCTGTAACGGGTACTTTTCACGCTTGGGATCTTCCTGGCCTTCAATTTCCGGCACATAAGTGGGCAATGGATCCACCCCTTCTTCTTTCAGTGCTTCACTGTAAATTTCAATTTTACCACTGGGTGTTGGCCAGCCGTTCTTCATGAAGTTTCTGCGCTCAGACTCGGTGTTGGCACGCGCCCAGCCATTCTTCTTCAGACCTTCAAATGTAATGCCCTCCATTAATGGATTGACTTCATCCTTGACCAGAATGTCACGAATGATTTCTTCGTCAGTTTGAGTAAAGGCATTGTCGGTGTCTTTGTCATAACCCATTTTCTTGGCCAGCATACGGAACAACTCTGAGTTACGTACACTTTCGCCTAAGGGTTCAATGATGGGCTCGTTCATCACGTAGTACCAGTTACCGTAAGTGGCGACCAGATCCTGACGTTCCAACTGTGTGTCAGCCGGTAAAACGATATCCGCATATTCACAGGTATCAGTCCAGAAAGTTTCATGCACCGCAACAAATAAATCATCACGCATTAAACCTCTGCGCACACCGTTAGTGTTAGGTGCACAGTTGGCAGGATCTGAGTTATATATAAATATAGACTTAATTGGCGGATCCAGTTGCTCGCCGTCATAACCGACATTGTCATCCAGTGCACGGCCGATCTGCACCATACTGATTAAACGCTTGGAAGCACGATCGCCCAGATCCGGACGATGTAATTTTGCCATGTCGTGACGTAGCCACATTTCTTCCAGATTACCAAAGCTGGCGCCACCACAACGATGTCTCCAGGAACCGGTAATGCATGGCAGAGTTAAAATTGCGCGACACATTTGTCCCGCATTCTGGTGTCGGTTAAGTCCGTAGTTAGCACGAATCACGGCAATGTTTGCAGAAGCATATTCTGTCGCCAGCTTTTCAATATCTGCGGCAGGTACACCTGTAATGCTTTCAACTTTGTCCAGCGGATAATCCGGCAGTTTGGTTTCGAGTAACGCTTCCCAGCCTACGGTCTGTTCTTTAAGGAAATCAAGATCGTGCATGCCTTTATCCACGATGACTTTCATCATACCCAGAGCCAACGCAGCATCAGTGCCGGGTCGAGGTTGAATGTGCCAGTCTGCCATCATCGTGGTACGTGTCTGGCGAGGATCAATCACTACCAGCTTGGCACCGCGTTGCTTGGCCTCACGAATAAACGGAATCGCATGTACGCCGGTACTGACCAGATTTGCTCCCCAAAGGATGATGTAGTCTGCTTCCTGAGCCGCTTCATGAATGGAGGTGTTAGCATGCGCCAGGCCGTAGGTATGCAGTCCTGCCCACATGGCTGCATAAATGCAAATGGATTGCTCCAGACGTGCCGCTTCCATCTTGTTCCAGAAACGGGTGTCCATAGTCCAGTAACCCACCATACCCATGGTGCCTGAATAGGAATAAGGCTGTACGGCTTCCGAGCTGTAGGTCTCGATTGTTTCTTTAAAGTTGTTAGTAATGGTTTCCAGTGCTTCATCCCAGCTGATACGCTCAAATTTAGCACCCGGCCCTTTAGGCCCTACACGCTTGTGCGGATATAAAACGCGATTGTCGTTGTAGACGAAATCGAGATAGTGATTAACCTTGTTACACAGATAACCACGCGTGATGGGATGGGTAGGATCGCCCTGTACACGTACGGCTTTGCCGGTGGAATCATCTCGCGTGACCAGCATAGAGCACGAATCCGGGCAATCATGTGGACAAAACGAGTGGTGAACTGAAAAGCCTTCTGGGACTTTTATGCGATCTTTGACTTCCGTGATTTTACTACTGACTGTCATGCTTATGACCTCCTCAACGCGTGAATCTGTCTCTTATTATAATGGTGTACGTACAAATTACTTATTCTCCGAAACATACTACAAGCCCATTTTTAGAACAACATAAGGCGCATATTTTCAGCCAATACATAAAAATCTGGCTGTTATATAGCCATGTTTATAATAGGGGAATCTGCTCTTCGCTCGGTGCCTCGGAATCGTGTATTAAATTTGAGATCGAAATGCCTAATAATCGTACTGGCAAGTCCTTGATTACGGCACTTTCAAGCAGCGCGGGAACCACCTTATTAATTGATTTCGCCTTACGAAATCCGGCTTTACTGGAGTAACTGCGAGTGACCTGAGTAAAGTCGGAAAACTTTACTTTAACGGTCACTGTTTTACCATGGCCGCCAAACCTCTTTAATTGCTTTTCCAGTTCCATGCTTTGTGTTTCCAATACTTCAAGCATTTGATCCTGTAAGTGCAAATCTACTTCAAAAGTATCTTCCGTCCCGATCGATTTTCGTAAACGGTCTGCTTCTACCGGACGAGTATCAATCCCGCGTGATGCGTTGTAATAAAATTGGGCGGACTTACCAAAAACTGGCTGTAATGCTTCCAGTTCCCAGCTCACCAGATCTTTTCCTGTATATATACCTAGTCCCTGCATTTTTTCTTCAGTGGCAGGACCCACACCAAAGAACTCCCGCACCGATAGTTTTTTCACAAACTCTGGCCCTTCTTTGGGTGATATATAAAACAGGCCATCAGGCTTGCCACGGTCGGAGGCAATTTTGGCCAGAAATTTGTTGTAGGATACGCCGGCCGAAGCCGTCAGTCCGATCTCACGTTTAATCCTTTGGCGTATATCTTTTGCAATCAGCATACTGGAACCTGTCTGTGCAATTTCATCGCTCACATCCAGAAACGCTTCATCCAGGGCCAGTGTTTCAATCAGATCTGTATATCTTCTTAGAATTTCGTGAATCTGGCTGGATACTTCCCGATATACCTGAAATCGGGGACGAACAAATATGGCATGAGGACATTTTCTTTGTGCCAGGCCGCTAGCCATGGCTGAATGAATGCCGTATTCACGTGCTTCATAGCTACAGGTGGCCACCACGCCACGATGATTCGGATCTCCCCCTACTACCACAGGTTTATTTCGGTATTCAGGAAAATCACGTTGTTCCACAGACGCATAAAATGCGTCCATATCAATGTGGATAATACTGCGATGAGACATTTGATGAAGAAAATGCCAAACGATGAATGCTATTAATAAACATTACTAAAGCACGCATTTAGTTCACAAAGTTGACTGATTTCATTGACCCGCTGTGCCGTAAACCGTAGCATTTAGTCATCAAATTTATCACCATGCACAATAATAATGATCATCTCGATCACCCATAACTTTGGAGACATGAAATGAGCAGTTCAAATTCTAATCTGCCGGCCATTATACTGGTAGTTGCAGGGATTATTGCATTAGGCGCTTTCTATTACGCCGATCGATCATCTTCCAGCACCACAGATATTGCCGCCATGACTGATCACGCTGATGTTGAAAGCATGGCCAAATCTAGAGAAAAATACGAAGCGAATAAGTCCGCATTCTCTCACTCCGGGTTTAGTGGAACCGCACAAGAGTACCTTTCCCGATTTTCGGGTGGCGTTAAAGCGCCCGCCAAAGATATTCAGGCACACTCTGGTTACTCGGGTGCTGCGAGTGATTATGTAGAAAAATATGCTTCCGACGAGCTTAAGCAATTGGAGGAGAATGTCAAAGACAACTCGGGCTTCAGTGGTTCGATGAAAGACTATGCGGCAGGAAACTATGACAAGCGAAGTGCTCCTTCCAAAATGTCATCTTCAGCCGAATCTTCTTCCAGCAAAGATACCCAGAGTCATTCAGGTTACAGTGGTTCTATGGAAGACTATGCTGCAGGGGATTATAAAAAGAGCAGCTCAGGTTCCGAATCCATGTCTAACAGCGGTTACCAGGGCAACGTAAAAGACTATCTGAAGAAATACAAATAAGTCTTAATTTACCGGCAGTTTGGCGCGTAACTCATCGCGATCAAACCACCAGTGATTACCTACAATCGCATCAATCATTTTACCTAGACGGGCAAACAGCTCGTCTAGGTTATTCAGTTCCAGCATTTCAATCCAAATTTGAATCGACTCTTCATCTTCTATACCACGATGTCGTTTTGCTACCATGGCGACCAATTGTTTCGCCAGAAACATTAAACTTTCTTTTTGCTCATCCTGACCGCGCAGTTCGGCCAAATACAAAGCTGCCACACTGGCCACCGCAGCACCATCTGAGTTGTCCGGTGTTTCGTTAATGATATAAGAAAGCATGTCTACGGATAACGCGGGATCCACAGGATAAGTCACGGCCAACCAGCACGCCTGACCCAAGGCCGCAATCGAATCATCCTGCTCCGATAAATAAAGTAACTCACAGGCTTCTACAGCCTGTTCATAAAATTCGGTTTCAATGAATGTCTTTACCAAAGGACGTGCTTCGTGCCAGCACGCAACATTTTCACCCAGACCCAATTGTGCTCTGGCTACCTTCAGTTTTATTTTCGCGACTTCAACCAGATCCACACTCTCGCCTAAGTCTACTAACTGCTGCATCAGCTTTTGTAATTCTTTTTCAAAGAATACACGCGCGTCACCAAGATCCTGACCACTCAAGGTCTCTGAGCGGGCCTTGGAAAGAATTTCTCTACTCATATTTGATTTCTTTATATTTGGTTGGGCTTCAAGATTTTTATTCACCAGGTTTTTATTCGATTCAGAGGACACAATGCAAATTGCACGAATATCGTGAATCAAATTAGCAGAACACACTAGCAGAGCAATACATCAGTATGGGGATTCTTTAAACAAAAAAAAGCCCCCAAGGTGGGGGCTTTTTTAATATCAACGTTAACGTTGTAACAGATTACGCGTAGCCGGCGATTTCGTTGATTCGGGCTGCGACCTTTCGCTCGCCTTCCGACG
>CAZWQM010000004.1:0-3356 GCA_964636225.1 uncultured Thiotrichales bacterium
GCGTGTCACTGGAGATCATCTATCTGCCAGAACTTTTCAATCATGTAGTGCTTCATTAGAGAAACAGCACTTATATAGTGCGTTTATCCCTAAATTTGTATTGCCTAGATAAAGATATTTTCATAGTCATGAGAAATTATGGATCAGTAAATATACTGAGGTTTTTAGGACAATATGAGCAAAAATCTGTACAAATATAGATTTTCGGTCTGTTTTAAAAATTTATAACTATCAGAATAATATGATAAATATTATAAAATTTATTTTATTTTAGGGTGTACAAGCATTATGTACGGATAAAATACATTTACATGTCATTGATTTCGCATTAATTTAATGTGCAAAACTTGTACATTAGGTAATAGAAATATGCAAACGTCCATGATTAATGATGAATATAAAATTGGTGCAGTGTCCAAAATTACTGGTATTGGTACCGAAACATTAAGAGCCTGGGAGAGGCGTTACGATGCCATTGTTCCTAAGAGGTCTGAATCAGGTGATCGTGTTTACAACAATGATGACCTTGCTAAGCTGTTTTTGCTCAAAAATCTGTCGGATGCCGGCCACTCGATTGGCACGATAGCCCAACTCAGCATCCATGAGTTGAAAAATAAATGGGAAAAAAATGTACAGATGAAAAGCCTGCATGGCAACCATCTTGGTAATTCGACATATTCTGAAAGATTGCAAAATCAGCAATGCCGTGTGTTGTTGATCGGAGAAGATTTCCCTCTAAGAGTGCTTGATGGCATGTCGGATTTCAACGATGTGGAGTTATTGGGGCATGTGGATAATACACAAGAGTGGCTTGAGGGCCATGCAGATGAATCGGTGCATGTTGCGGTAATTGAACGCCCTACTATTAACGCGTCAACGCGAAATGAAGTGTCGAAATTGCTAGAAGACCTAGGCGTGTGGCACGTAATTGTTTTGTATGGTTTTGGTTCTCAGTCTGAAATCAGTCGGTTGCAAAGTCCTCAGGTGAGCGTTATTAGATCTTCTATCGATGTGTTTGAGTTAGCAAGATTATGCATGGATCGCGCGGGCGGGGACTCGAAAAAATTAGCGGTTTCTGAAGGTTCTACGGTGTATATGGAAGATTCCTTGCCGACGCGTCGTTATAGCCTGAAGCAATTGGGAGAGTTGGCAAGAATTTCTTCAGCCATTCAATGTGAGTGTCCTAAACATTTGTCGGATCTTATTCAAAGCCTTGTCGCCTTTGAAATCTACAGTGCCGAATGCGAGAATAAGAATGATCAAGACGCACAATTGCATGCTTATTTGCATGCAACCACGGCACAATCCCGTGCAATTCTGGAAGATGCATTGGCACATGTTATTAAGTATGAAAATCTGCAGATATGACCGGCTTGTGTGGATGAAATCTATTTGTGTACTGAGAGCAGAATAACTATCTGATTATTTGAAGTATTGCCATTTCGTCTGCTTTTTTGCCTGCGTTTCAGCAGGCTTTATCGTATCTGCCCCAGCTCAATTTAATCTTTAACTTGCTCATCCTTTTAACCACAGGCTCAACACGCTCATCTGGTTCCATGGTAACTATGAATCTTTGATAGATATGTTTCGTCTTAATTCGATGGAGTCGAACATCGTTTCAGAAATTGATGCGATGATAATTATATAAATCAAGAATATATAGCATGGTGAGTAATATACAGTCTGAAAATGCAGCTGAATATGATGATGTTCTAGATTCAATTCCAGTATCTCATCAAGATAGAATTGTAAAAGAAAAACTGGATCAAAGGATTCGTCCTTATTTTCTAATTACAGGTTTTTTGTTTTTTTTCCTGTTTATTGAGATTTATCGCTGGTATATGGATATTCCACTCATGCCGCTACTGGTACTGGCGTTATTTCTGGCTTCTCTGGTGTTTGTTGTGTATCAGCTTACAGATTACAAAGATCATTTTCGTTTCTTGCGTCTGGGCAAGCATGGTGAACCTTCGCTATCGGAGGTGATAAAAGATCACAGCGATCAGAATGGATGTAGTGTGTACAAGAATGTTGTTATTGCAAAGGAGAAAATTAATTACGTCATTGCCAGCCAGGCAGGTGTCATGCTGGTAAATGTATATGATTGGCGAACTCCTTCAAATGACGTGGCTGTGATTAACTATGACGATGAACAGATTTTGTTGAATGGCTATCGTCCGGATGTCAATCCTATTGAGCCCATGAAAACGGTCAAGCAGTGGGTTGAGAATAAGCTCTATGCCAATCTGGGTAAGCCAGTTGACGTGGAATGCCTGGTGGTATTCCCGGAATGGTTTGTCAGAACCCCTGCCGAGCCTGTACTGGTTAAAGTTATTAATTCGCGTGTGATGAAAAAAGTACTGGATGAGCAGAACAACGTGCTATCAGACAATGATAAAACATTGCTGAATTATCACATTGCCAAGCTTATAAATAAAAACATAAGAGTCTAATTTGAGAGCGTCATCAAGCACGAGCGAATCAAACTCGTGCTTGATAATATTTAGTGTTAATTAATTGAGCCCTGCTCAAAATCAACTTCAACTTCGATATCACTTTGAAGTCTGGACTGGCAAGCTAATACCATTCCATTTTTTAACTGCTCTCCATCCAAAACATATGAAAAGTCATTCAATGGTTTGATTTTTCCACTCTTTACGATAGCGCGACATGTTCCGCAGCTCCCTACACGACAGTTATGTGGCCACTCAATACCGGCATTCAATGCGGCCTGTAATAAATTTATTCCACCTTTAACTTCAAAGGTCTGACCTGTATTAAGAATGGTGCAGGTGAAATCTTTCTTTTTACCAAATCCAAACATATATAATCTCCAAAGCTATAGTACTTCCAATGTATGCCCCAAAGATTAACAGGGCGCTGTGCATCTTACTCAATTTTACGATAAATGAAACCGCACAGGCAGTTTTTTAGCCAACTATTTAAGTGAAATGGCGAACCGAAGGGCGATCTGATCATTGTAAGTGGATAATGTGTCATAGTTAGAGCCGTAATATATGCACATCTAAATCTAATTAGCGAATGGATGACTGCCGATTCATGCGCAGAATTTGGAAGAATAGGCCAGACTGAAAACCACAATATCAGAATGGATATGACGTATTTCTGTCATCTTCTCTATTTAATCTGTACTGCGTTCATTTTCTATCAGAGAAGTCAGGAATGGGCAGTTTCTGCAAGAATGTCATTTAAGAATAAATTTCTCTCACATCGGTGCAATTTGGCCGACAGGATCAAATTTTTCAGTGAAAGATTCCAGCAAAACAAAGGGTCTTGTAACAAAGCCTCATGGAGTAAGAGCAGATGAAAACCTGGGTTACGCCACACATGCTGGC
>CAZWQM010000004.1:3456-25590 GCA_964636225.1 uncultured Thiotrichales bacterium
AAAGCCTCATGGAGTAAGAGCAGATGAAAACCTGGGTTACGCCACACATGCTGGCAATTGCGATATTCAGGGAAAGCTGGGGGTACATATCGTATTTACGAGTGAAAACGCACCGGTAACTTTAATTGTTTTTCCCCAGGCACTGGATAGCGATAAAAGTGTTCAAATAAGTGATCATGTTTTTAAAGGCGTATTAATGAATGCCAATAAGGGTACCACATTAGCGCTACTTTCAGAGGATGAAGCTTCGTTGAGAAAGTTTGAAACCAAATTAAAAGCATCATTGATGACTTTTATTTAGAACCACAATTTAGAAACTAAACGGGCAAATAAAAAAGCACACTCAGGTTTGAGTGTGCTTTTTACGTTTACCTTCTAAAAGAGTTTGGAGCTAGCTGTTTTGATAGTGCTCCATCAAAATTTTGGCCACTTCAGGACGGGCAAACTCTTTAGGTAGATCTTCACCCGCTGCCAGCATTTCTCGCACTTTAGTCCCGGACAATAAAACAAAGTCCTCTTTACTGTGATCCGGTGCGTCACGCATCATCACGACTTTATCCAGTTTCTTTGAATATGCGGTGTGATCTGCGTTGAAGACTTCAATCTCCAAAGCGTCTGCGGGAACTTCATTATCAAAGATAGTCTGCGCATCAAAAGCGCCATAATAGTCACCCACGCCAGCATGATCCCGACCAATTATGAAATGTGTGCAGCCACAATTTTGTCTGAATACTGCATGCAAAACGGCTTCTCTCGGGCCTGCGTACAGCATGTCAAAACCATAGCCTGTAATCATGACGGTATTGGGAGGGAAATACAGCTCGACCATTTTACGAATTGCTGCATCGCGTACCGGCGCAGGAATGTCTCCTGGTTTTAACTTGCCGAGTAGCATATGAATCAGTACACCGTCTGCCTGTGTGGCTTCTTTTGCCATTTTGCATAACTCTTCATGTGCACGATGCATGGGGTTACGAGTCTGGAAGGCAACAATCTTATTCCATCCGCGTTCTTCGATTTCTGCTCGTATCTGTCCCGCGGTTCTGAAAGTGCCGGGGAATTCAGTTTCAAAATAACTGAAATTGAGAACCTGAATTGGGCCGGAGACAACGTAATTGCCAAGGGATGTAAACGTTGCTACACCTGGATGGTCTTTATCCTTGGTGCCGTAGACTTTTTCAGTGATTAAATCCAGCTCCTCTGAGCTGAGTTCATCAATGCTTTCAACGGTTTGAATCGCGATAACCGGATTACCTTCAACATTGGGGTCCAGTAGGGCTACTTTACTGCCTACGCTTATTTCAGAAACATCTTCACACAGATTCAATACAGGTGTGGGCCAGAAAAGTCCCCTTGTAGTATGCATGTTATTCGCCACGGAAATGGCATCGGCCTTGTTCATAAAGCCGGTGAGTGGAGTGAAGTATCCGGCACCCAGCATGACAGCATTAGCCGCTGCTGCAGAATTTACAAGCAACTTGGGAAGCGATTCCGCTTCTTTTATAAGTGCAGCACGCTGCTCTTGAGCTTCCACATAGAGTGGTGTGAGTTTCGCACTTCCATGCGGTTTGATCATGGCATACTCCTCAGGTTGATTTATGTCGTTATTATTATTTTTTATCTGTATTTATAGCTGAATTTGATTCAGTCACGGTGCTGGGAATAGTATCACTAACGCATTGGCAGGCAAACATAACGGACATCTCCAGTGCCATTTCTTAATATTTGTGCGAGAAACTGCTGCAGGATGATGGTTACTCAACAACATTGCTAATCCTTATTATATATTCTAGAAAAAACTTACGCCTATTGAGTCAGATAGCTCTGGCTGAGTGATTTTTATACTGCTTATAATGGGTAGTATAGCGAGCTATGTTATTAAATTTAAATGGAAAATGTTAATCCAATCACATTGTATTTGAAGGCGGCATGATAACCTCAGCGCATAAGTAAATGTATTGTTCAGGGGATTAACTATGTTGTTAACAAGTGCGATTATCGTAGCTTGGTTCGCGGGTTTGCTGGTGATGTTCAGTGGTTTTGAGCGATCACAGGAGCTCAAATCTGGATCACTGATTGTCGATCATCAAAAGCGAAATAAATTAACATTCGGTTTGGGTATTTACTTGGTTGTCAGTTTGGGATTGTTGGTAATGTTTGTTACCAATTCGTAAATATACTTATTTTAAATCTTCGTATATTAGACTCTCTCACAAACTTTCACGTCGCTTCAAATATTAACGCAACTCCATTGTTGCACCAGCGTTCTCCGCTGGGTAGCGGACCATCCATGAATAGATGGCCATGATGTCCTTCACAGCGAGCACATTTATAAGCTCTTTGCGGTGGAATCGCAGTCAGGTCGGTATAGGTTTCTAAATGCCCGAGAATATGATTATTGAAGCTTGGCCAGCCGGTATGACTTTCATATTTCATACTCGAAGTAAATAAGTCCAGATTACATCCGCGACAATAATATGTTACGGCGCGCCATTCCTGATTCAGAGGACTGGATTTACGTAGTTCGGTTTTTCCTTTTCGGAGTACGTAGTAAGCATCACGTGGTAATCTTTTTTTTCATTCTTGATCACTCAATTCGAGCTTTTGAATGTCACTGGAGGCGGTATATAATTGGCGGCTCTTGCCAGATAAATATTGCAGATAAACAAATCCTGCAAAGCCCAATGTGGCGAGTAAAAAATTATGGCGGGATTTGGATATTTTCATCTGATTCGTTACTTTTGCTGATTCTATATTAGATCGTGTTTGTATAGCGCAATATTACAGACTGTTAATCGCCGCGTTGGATATAATTTGAATAATTCTACCTTTATTTACGATCCTTTTAGTTATGACCAGTTATGCCGCTCAAATAAAAACCTACTTCTTCAAAGTCAATCGCAGGATAACAGCTGGTCTGATTGCGGTTCTTATCGCGTCCTCAGTTTTTTTTTGGTACACGGGAGATCTGAGCGTCGAAAATTCATCAGTGTTGATTGGCAGCGTACTGATGCTGCTGGCAGTGGTTTTTTATCAAATCCCTTTTATCAGCTTTCTGTTAACTCGGCGACACTTTGACAAACATGACCACATTGGTTTGGAGATACTGGAGGCTGACTGGAAAACTTTTCGCAAATGGCTGGAGGCATAATTGTCATAAGCAACTATTCGAGTCTCAATGTCGTACCGAATAGGCTGATTTCTGGGAGTATTATCGGTTTACTCAAGGCTTGTAATGGCATTGTATAGTAGCCTTGGTACACCCTAGATAGCGGGTAAATATCGATCAAAACACCATTCATTGGAAAATACTATGAACTACACACGCAGTCCCCGTGAACACATCGATGGCGAGGTGATCATCAAGCGTCAGGGAAAACCGACGTTAAAGTCCCGACAGGGTAACGTCAGTGATGGCGGCTTATTTGTCAAATTGCCTCAGCATGACTTGCAAAAAGGACGTCGAGTAGAGGTGATTATAGTGCGGGAAAATGGCACGGTTAGGGATATGCAAAGAATGTCTGGGATTGTCATCAGAATTGATAATGAGGGCGTTGCCATGGTGACATACAAAGCGGATCAGCTACGCAAGGCCAGCGAGGATCACAATCTTGTGCAAGTCAGCGCGAATATGCCTGAAACTTCATAAACGGTTGATTTCGACCGATAACGTGTCAAGTATTCTTTTCCAGCCCATATATAATAGATAGCGTAGTTTCTCTGCTTCTGAAGCTGACCCGCGGTAATTTATTACTGCGGGTTTTTTTATGCCTGTTGAATAAAGTATGTAAAATACAGCATCACCGATAACACTTGTTCCCGTCGCTGACAAGTGATTGAATGTGTGAATTCAACAACTTCCCGATAAATATATGAAATCCTTACTATTGGTAGCGCATGGCAGCCGCCGAAGCGAGTCCAACGAAGAAATTGCTGATGTTGCAAAAGCATTGAGTGAAAAAGTCCAGGGCGAATTCGTACTTACTGGTCACGCGTTTTTGGAACTGGCAGAACCTTCGATTCCCCAGGGTATTGATAATCTCATTCACCAAGGGGCGACAGAAGTCACAATTCTTCCTTATTTCCTCTCTTCCGGGCGTCATGTGCATGAGGATGTCCCAGAGATAGTGCAGGAGAAACAAAAGCAACATGCGAACGTACGCCTGCTTATTGCACCTTATATTGGTGAGGCGAAAGAAATGATTGATGTGTTGGCTGCCATCGCAGAGGGCGCCACTCGTTGAACTGGTTTTATTGAGTAACGATGGAAGATACGAGGTTACTGTTTAACCAACCTAGAAGGTAATTCACCACTACTCGACTGACCTCATTTTCGGCATGGTGGCTTAGTAGTCGTTCACAGGCACCGCTTAACGTGCCTCCATTAAGAAATACTTGAATACTTTCATATTCGGCTGCCTTGATAGATCTAAATTCGGTAATTCTTGCCGAATTTCTCCAAACTAGCCAGTAGACATCTTTTTGTTTATGCACATTTGGCGGCGTGTTTTTATGCTTTAGGGCCTGCCAGATTTCTACACAGTTGTAATGACTCTGGAACAGTTGAGTACTGGGGTGAAATCTGATTTTAATATTGGGCCATTCATAGATATCTATTTGATTTAGCGTTTTTACTTTTCCAAGGGACGAGTCCTGTGCGTCAAAGGCAAACAATAGCGTTTGTTCAAAACGCGCAATTTCTGACAAAATAGGGTGATCGCTGAAGGGTGCGTGTTTTTTTAAATAGTCAGGAATGGCCTCACAATACTGGCGCAG
Organism: uncultured Thiotrichales bacterium; assembly: GCA_964636225.1. GTDB lineage: Bacteria > Pseudomonadota > Gammaproteobacteria > UBA4575 > UBA4575 > UBA1858. The sequence goes on from CAZWQM010000004.1 coordinate 8,233, forward strand.
GGAAGTATGGGCAGACGGGTGTGTATTAATATAGCCTTGAACTAACTGGTTAAATAAATCATCACCCAGATAAAAACTCAGTAATTCATGGTCGGTGTCTATGACACTTCTTAGACGCATGACATAAGTATTGCTGTATATCCCCAGACGGATTTGTTTATCAATTGGGCCGCCATCTGCAATCAGCCTGTCAACATTGACCTGCTTGCCCAGTATATAATCAAATAAATCAGATTGAGTCTGACGCAAGCTTTTTTGCATAGTTCTTTATTAATTTGCTGACAGAGTCCGTGTGTCGATGCTGCGTCCCTGTTTCATTTCTGAATATAGGTCTTCAAATGGAGGAATGTTGTCATCTCTTTCGATCAATGTGCTGATCAGGCCAAACCTTGCAATGGCATCTTCATATAAATCCCATACCGCTTGAGGGACATCGTGATCATGTGTGTCAATCACATAGTCACCGTAGTCACTATGTCCTGATAAATGAAACTGCTGAATGTGTTCCACTTTAATGGCGTGTAAAAACGTTTTTGCATCAAACCCATGATTGCGTGCACTGACATAGATATTATTAATATCCAGAAGGATTTTGCAGCCAGAACGATCCGCCACCGCATTAATAAATTTCCATTCCTCCATTTCTGATTGATTGTATGTCAGGTAACTGGAAACATTTTCCAGCACTAATGTTCTTCCCAGGTATTCCTGAACCTGCTGCACACGATCAACAATATGGCTAATAGATTCTTCGTTATAAGGAACAGGTAATAAATCGTGGCTGTTTAGACCATGTACGCCTGTCCAGCAGAGATGATCCGAGATCCATTCCGGCTGTACTTCGGCAGCCAGCGTTTTCAGTTTTTTCAGGTAATCCCTGTTTAATGGATCAGTACTAGCAATTGACATGGAGACGCCATGCATCACAATCGGGTAATGTTCTCTTATGGCATGCAGGAAGTACTTGGGCTTTCCGCCTGCAAACATAAAATTTTCAGAAATGATTTCAAACCAGTCAACCTCGGGTCGTCTATCAACAACGTGTTGATAATGATCTGTACGCAGACCGAGGCCAAATCCAAGAAAACGAGAATTCATCAGCTAATATTCAAGTGCTACGGAAAGCTGCAAAGGTGCTCCCGTAGCTATTAACAGGGACAATGAGATTGAGCGCCAACTTCTCCGCCAATATCACTGCATGATTTTTCAGTCGTTGCGACGAAACCATGACCTTTACATGCGGCTTTGCCTGCACAGGCATTTTCTGATTTGCCGCAGTCATTATGACCTTTACAGGTGTTTACACCATAGCAATGGATGAGGTCAGTGCTGGCAACAGCGTCACTGATTTTATCTCCTGCTTTCCCAGTAACATCACCACAGGCTTTTTCTGGCATGGCAACCCAGCCCGCACCTTTGCAGGAAGCGTGACCAGCACACTTGTTTTCTGCTGTTGCACAATCATTGTGGCCTTTACAGGCGTTGACACCATGACATTGAACCAAGCTCTACAGAGTTAGAGGCAGGTATGGTTTCTGATGGCGTAGTACAACCGCTGATTAAACCTGCGGCCGCCATCGCAAGAGCGACACCGCCTACTTTTGGAGTAAATTTTGGATTTTCCATGGTTTTTCCCTATGTTTGGAATTGAAAGTTAGAAATGAAACAGATTGGGTAAGCAGACAAACACAGCAGAGTCGAGGCGGAGTTTGTGCGTTACTAAGGAAGAAGACCCTGATTAGATCACATAAATTACAATAAAATTATTTTACTTAAGCAATTCTTTAGTAGTGACCGGAAGATAAGGGGAATGGCGGGTTTTATCATGAATTTGCATACGATATTCAACAAAATCGCTGCATTCATCAAAATGCATGAATGGATTACCGTCGATCTCTTCACTGAGGTGCGAGGTCGTTTGACAAGCGTAGTTGTGCCCTGGGTGGATGACGGTATCAGGGTTCAATTCCTGTTTCATTTTTTTTAAGGTGGTGAACATTTGTTCCGGATCGCCGCCCTTTAAATCGCATCGTCCACAGCCAAATACGAACAATGTGTCACCTGTGATAATGTCATCATTCAATAAATAACAGGCGGACCCCGGTGTATGGCCTGGGGTGTGCAGAATGGATAGCTCAGTGTCACCGATCTTAATACTATCGCAACCATGATGTAGCGAGGGTTGGGTCAAATTTGCCTTCCAGAAGTCTGCTTCAGGCTTAAGAAGATGCAGTTGCGGGTCAGAATAATCAAGTATGTCTTCTACACCGTTGATGTGGTCGTGATGGCTGTGAGTGAGTAAGATGTCTGTAATAATGATATTTTCAGCTTGGGCATACTGAATTATTTTTTCTGTTTCCCATGCTGGGTCTACCACTGCCGCATGATTTGTTTTTTTATCTATAATTAAATAGATAAAATTTTCCATCGGCCCAAGTTCCATGGTTGTGATTTTGTATGATTTTTCCACTGATGATGCTCCTGCGTAGCAACTTTAAGCTGTTTTTTTGTGCGACGTATAATGTAAAAGATGAAGACGTAAATTACAAAAAATGCCTCAAGTAAAAAACAATGAAATGTACTTGGATGATTATATCGCTAACGGACTGAAAATCTTATCGGTGGGACTGAATCCATCTATCCCGTCGGTGAAATCCGGATTCTATTTTGCAAATCCACGGAATCGATTCTGGAGAGCGTTTAACTAGGCTGGTATTATTGATATTGAAGTGCATCCAAACAAAACAATTCATGATTATCTGTTAAACGAATACGGAATTGGATTTACCGATGTCGCCAAACGTGCCAGCGCGATGGGGCATGAGTTAAAAGCAGCTGATTTTAAAAGAGACGCGCCAAAACTGTACGAAAAGCTGCAGCGATATCAACCATCACTGGTATGGTTTCATGGCAAAGTGGCTATCAATAAATTTATGTATTATGGCTTTCATAAACGCCAGGAATGGCAATGGGGCTTTAATAATATTAGGGAAATTAAGGCAAAAGTTTTTATCAGTCCTAACCCCAGTCCTGCAAATGCTGCTTTTAGTCTGGAAAGAATGGTCGAGGACTACAAGCAACTAAGAATATGCTGAACCTTATAGTAATAAGGATATCAAAACTGATTGGGATTTTCTCTCTTGAGGTGAAAGGTCTTTGAAGGTTTTTTTTAGCTTAATATTTTTGACATTAATTTTATTATCATTGGTTTTTATCGCTTTCTTCATCGGGTCGAGCCGTGCCTGTGATGTGGAATGATAAGCTGATCCATTGTTTTAGTTATTTTCTTCTGATGATGATGTTTGACTTTTCATGGCAATCCAGTAAGCAGCTGTTAAGCAAAGCCATAATAATTTTGGTCTACAGTAGCGGCATTGAATATTTGCAGGGATTTATTCCGGGTAGGGACACTTCGCTGGCCGATATAATGGCTAACACGGTCGGGGTGATGTTGTTTCTGGCTAGCGTGCCTTTTTTAAAACGTTTCAACGCGTATAACAAATTAAAACTTATCTAAAAATAACAAGAGTCCAATAAAATGTATCGATTAATTAATTTATCCGTAGTGGGAATTGTTATCCTGGCGATGCTGTTTGCGCTGTATTATCTTGAAGGTGTGTTGTTTTTGGAGCCGTGTCCATTATGCATGGTAGACAGGGCTTTTTTGATGGCAATGGCTGTGATCTGTTTTATTGCTTTTTTGCATAATTCCACAGGTGTGATGCGCTGGGTTTATACTGGTTTGACCACAATATTTGGTTTTATGGGTGTGGGCGTGGCCGCAAGGCATATCTGGTTACAGGGGCTGCCTCCGGATCAGGTCCCCGAATGCGGTCCGGATTTATCTTACATGTTAGAAGTGTTACCCATGGGTGATGTGATTCGACGCATATTTGCCGGCTCTGGTGAATGCGCTGAAGTCAGCTGGACTTTTCTCGGTATGACGATACCTCAGCAGACCCTATTATTATTTTTAACTCTAATCGTGCTGGTGTGGTTGGCGCATCGTCAGGCTGGAAAAGTATAACTAGAGCCAATCAGGGAATAAAACTTAGCGTCGAATTTTAATTGTATATATAATTTAAACTCGAATTTAGTGAGTTTATATCAGTTCAAATATGGCTAACAGTACATCGGAAGTAAAACAATTTCATCCGCGTGCCTCATCGGCAACTCAATTTGTTACTTTGCGAGGTGATTATGGAACCGGTGATTTTGTCATGCACCGCGGGGGCGTGTTAAAGAAAGTCGTCATTGCCTACGAAACATGGGGAAAGCTGTCCAATAATCATGACAATGCTGTGCTTGTGTTTGGCGGACTTTCACCTTCGGCACATGCTTGCTCTTCGGAGTTGGATCCCAGCAAAGGTTGGTGGGAATACATGATTGGCCCTGGTAAACCCATTGATACAAATAAATATTATGTTGTGTGTGTCAACACACTTGGCAGTTGCTTTGGGTCTACCAGTCCGTCTTCGGTTAATCCTGAAACTAATCAGGTGTATGGCCTAGATTTCCCGGATTTAAGTATTGAAGATGTGGCAAAGTCTGCCCACCATGCGCTTAATGATTTGGGTATTGATCACTTACATACAGTAGTGGGCAGTTCCATGGGGGGCATGTCCTCCCTCGCGTATGCATTAATGTATCCTGAGGAAGTCGACCATCTGGTGTCTATATCGGCAGCTACACGTGCTTTACCGTTTACTATTGCGGTGCGTTCTTTACAGCGTGAAATTATTCGTTGTGATCCTGCATTTAAAAATGGTTTATATGCGATGGATGAAGAGCCGGTGAATGGTATGGTGCTGGCGCGCAAGCTGGGTTTGATGTCTTATCGCGCAGCAGAGGAGTGGCATCAGCGCTTTAATCGTGCACGTGTCAGTGCAGATCGTAAATCAAAAGACCGCTTTGGAATTGAATTTGAAGTGGAATCTTATCTCGATTACAACGCGCATAAGTTTGTAAAAACATTTGATGCCAATAGTTATCTGTATTTATCCCGTGCGATGGATCTGTTTGATGTGGCGGAACATGGTGGTTCGGCAAATGCGGGCCTGGCCAAGATCCATACTAAAAGTGCATTAATCATTGGAGTTGAAACAGATATTTTATTTCCGGTTCATCAGCAACAGGAAATTGCCGATGGGATAAGCAAGGCTGGGCGGAAGGTTGAGTTTGTTCAACTCAATTCAATAAACGGACATGACTCTTTTCTGGTGGATGAAGCGCACTTCGCACCTATATTGCGTAAATTCTTTGAACAGAACATAGAAGCCTAAAAACAAAAACAACAATGCACAAAAAAGCCGACATATTTTTACTATGTCGGCTTTTTATAAGGACTTGAAAGAAGTTTAACGTTTATTGATATCCACGTAATCTCTTTGAGTGTAGCCTGTGTACAACTGGCGAGGTCGGCCGATTCTTGCTTCTGGGTCACTCATCATTTCCATCCAGTGTGTCAGCCAGCCCACCGTGCGTGACAGTGCAAAGATAACGGTAAACATGCTTACGGGAATGCCAATGACCTGGAAGATAATTCCTGAATAGAAGTCCACGTTTGGATACAGCTTGCGTTTGATGAAATATTCATCTTCCAGCGCAATCTTTTCAAGCTGCATGGCAATTTCAAGCAATGGCTTATTAGGGTTATCGTCGCCCAGTTCGTCGAGCAAGTCATGACAGATTTGGCGAATAATTTTTGCGCGTGGATCGTAATTCTTATACACGCGGTGACCAAAGCCCATCAGGCGGAAGCGATCGTCTTTATCTTTGGCGCGTGCGATGTAATGTGACAGGTCTTTGCCTGAAGCGACAATTTCATTCAGCATTTTAATCACGGCTTCATTGGCGCCACCATGTGCTGGTCCCCATAGTGAACCAATACCTGCGGAAAGTGCTGCAAATGGACTGGCCTCAGAACTACCGGTTAGACGTACTGTTGAAGTGGATGCGTTTTGTTCGTGATCGGCATGCAGAATCAGAATTAAATCCATGGCGCGAACCATGGTTGGAGATGGCTTATATAAACGTCCGGGCATGCTGTAAAGCATATGCAGAAAGTCAGCAGTGTAATCCAGATCCAGATTGGGGTAGTTAAACGGCTGGCCAAGTGCAAATTTATAGCACCAGCTGGCAATAGTAGGCATTTTGGCAATCAGTCGATGTGCGGCCAGTTCGCGAGAAACCGGGTCATGCACATCCACTTCTTCGTGATAGAAAGCAGCCAGAGCACCGACGGAGGCCACCATCATGGCCATTGGATGGGCATCATGACGGAAGCCAAGAAAAAAGCGTCTCATTTTTTCGTCGAGAAGCTTATGCTCTTTGATAGAATTTTTGTAAGCATTTAGTTGAGTTTCTGTGGGAAGCTCTCCATACAGCAACAAGTAGCAGACTTCGTCATAGGTACTGTTATCCGCGAGTTGCTCAATGGGATAGCCGCGATAGGCCAGACGGCCTTCACCACCATCAATGAAGGTGATCTTACTGTCACAACTTGCAGTGGACATGAATCCTGGGTCAAACGTGAAATAACCAAGTTCTTTATAGAGTGACCGAATATCTATAGCACTTGGACCGTCTGTTCCTTGGAGCACGGGCAGCTCAACCTGTTTGCCGCTGGCATTGTCTGTGATCGTGACGGTTTTCTTTGATTGACTAGACATGTTTAGTCCTCCTGGATTCTAGTTCAGCGTCGATTGGTTGAAACACGCGCATATTCGTGCGCGATACAGAATGGCTTAATGTATGACAGTACATTATAAATCTAATTAAAAAATTTATATAACTAATTGATAATTATTGTGTATTTATCTCTTCGGGAATGGCGATGAGTGACGATGTCAATTGATATTCATTCTATAACCGTGTCATTTTACATGAGTCGGCAGTATAGAGGATATCTAATTCAATAAATGGCATTAACACACATTTATTTATTAGCGGAGCTTAAAGTGATGCATGATAAATGTCGCTATCTCCATAGGTTCATTGATATCTAAACGTTTCATATGCTCAGGGACCTCACAGGGCGCGTCTGAAGCAAAAGCGATAATGTTAGAATCCTCAATACACATGATTGGTTGCCCCAAAGATGGGCGATGTAATTCGATTTTGGGAAAAGGCACTCTCTTGAAACCTTCGACCAGAATCAGGTCGATAATTTTATGATCAATTTGGGCGATCAATTCCACCAGACTTAATTCAGGTTTATTCTCTTCTAATTCTGTCATTAAAGCCCAGCGTCGTGATGATGAAATCACCATCTGGGTAGCGCCAGCGTGACGCAGTTTGTAGCTGTCTTTGTGTTCATGATCCACATCGAAATTGTGGTGGGCATGTTTGACTATGGCAAGGCGAATACCCTGTTCGCGCAGAATTGGGATCAGTTTGGTCAGCAAAGTGGTTTTGCCAGTGCCGCTAAAGGCGCAGAAACCCAGTATGGGAGTGGGGAAGTGTTTCAGATCCATATAATCAGAGAAATTGGCTGGCCTTTTGTAAGTCTTCGGGTGTGTTGATATTGGTAAACATTTGCGGAAAAGCTGAAAAATCAGCTTGCGCATAGGCATGTTTATAGTACCAGCGATCTATCTTGCGTTCGCCCGAAGCAAGATACTCGTTTAAATCGGTTAATAATTCACGATGTATCAAAGCGTATACCGGTTGTACTCGATTTCCATCATGAGCCACGCTTATTTTTGATGGTGCCTGGTATGCAGCGTTGAGTAATGTATCGATATAATTGTCTGGCAGCAGCGGGCCATCACAAGGTACGGTAGCAATATAATCTGTTTCGCAGTGCTTCAGACCGCTGGCCATACCGGCCAAAGGACCCTGAAAATCCTCTATATCATCACATATGACAGGGTATTTGTAGTCTTTATAGATATCAAGGTTGCGATTTGCATTGATAAGAATGGTGCTTACTTGAGGGCGCAATGCATCGAGAATGTATGAGATCATGGGTCGTCCTTCTAGGGGGATCAGGCCTTTATCTGTACCGCCCATACGCCGCGCCAGTCCACCCGCAAGGATTAAGCCGGTAACGTTGTTGTGTGTTTTCATGTTGGATAAATACACTTCAGGTTAAAATGCTTAAGTTAGCTGGATTATAAAGGTTTCATTTCTAACAAGGAGATTAAATACATGAGTATCGAGCAAAAAGATGAACATACGCAGATGGAAATTGAGGCGGCGGTTTATAGACGATTGGTAGAGCATCTTCAATCCAGAACTGATGTACAAAATATCGACTTAATGAACCTGGCGGATTTCTGCCGTAACTGTCTGTCCAAGTGGTATGTGGCGGCCGCTAAAGATCGCAATATTGAAGTGGATTACGAGCAGGCACGTGAAATGGTATACGGCATGCCTTATTCAGAATGGAAGGTAAAATATCAAAAAGAAGCCACACCTGAGCAAATGGCCGCTTTTAACACTAGAAATAAATAACGGATACAAGCGATGCCGGAATCCTGCTCGAACTCACTCACGGATGAAAAATTGCTGCAATACAGCCGTCAGATTATGTTGCCGCAGATTGATGTGTCCGGACAACAGGCATTGCTTGAATCCCGTGTATTGGTGTTGGGAGCTGGAGGGTTGGGGTGTCCGGCATTAAGCTATTTAGTCACCGCAGGAATAGGAGAAATTATTATTGTTGATCCCGATGAGGTGGATCAATCCAATATGCAGCGACAGATTCTGTATGGTGTGGAAGATATTGGATTAAATAAAGCTCGGGTGGCCGTCAGTAAACTTGCCCAGTACGGTACTCAGGCAAAACTTTGTGCGCTGAGCAAAATTCCAACTGATCAGGAATTGTTGAGGCTGGTAGAAAAAGTCGACATTGTACTGGACGGCACAGATAACTTTACCGCGCGTTATAAGCATAATCAGGCCTGTGTTAAGGCGAAAACCCCACTGGTATCCGGTGCAGTGATACGCTTTGAAGGACAGTTGTCAGTGTTTGACCATAAAAATGCAGATGCGCCGTGTTACCATTGCCTGTATCCAAATGCCACCGATGAGCAATTGAATTGTTCAGAGAATGGTGTACTGGGATCGGTAGCCGGTATGGTAGGAACCATGATGGCAACTGAAACACTTAAATTGTTGTTGGGAATAGGTGAAACATTAGCGGGTAAGCTAATGTTGATAGATGCGTTGCATATGGAATGGCGCACAGTGCGATTAAATAAAGATCCTGCCTGTCCTGTATGTATATAAGAGCAAATTGTGCAAGACTATTTAACTCAACTCACGGATTATATATGGAACACTAATGCCAGGTCGCAACCTTTCTGGAAGCGGGTTGTAATTAGTATCAGTCGTTTTGTTTATCTGATTATAAGTGACTTATCCAATGGGCAGCTTAACCTGCGTGCTATGTCGCTGGTGTTTACCACCATATTGTCATTTGTTCCTCTGATTGCGGTCAGTTTCTCTGTGTTGAAAGCGTTTGGTGTACATAATCAGGTTGAGCCGGCGTTACTTAATCTCTTTTCTAATATAGGTGATAACGCACCTGAATTAACCAGTAAGATTATTGGCTTTGTCGATAATGTAAAAGTGGGGTTGTTGGGAACTGTGGGGATTGCTTTTTTATTCTATTCAGTCATTTCCTTATTAACCAAAATAGAAGAAGCATTTAACTATACTTGGCGAATTCATAAAACCCGTACATTAACAGAACGCTTCAGTAATTACTTAAGCGTATTAATGGTAGGGCCTGTGCTGGTGTTTTCTGCCATAGCCATCACTGCAAGTTTGTTGAATAGTTCGTTTACTCAAAGTCTGGCGAGCGTGGAACCGTTTGGCACCCTGCTGCAATTTATCACCAAGCTAATTCCATATGTGTTAATCATTCTGGCTTTTACTTTTGTCTATCTTTTTGTGCCTAACACAAAAGTAAAATTCGTACCGGCTTTAACCGGAGGTATTGTCGCAGGTGTACTGTGGCAATCTGTGGGTTATGTATATGCGTTGGTGATTGCCAAGTCCTCTACGCAAACTGCCATCTACGCCAGTTTTGCTATTCTGTTCTTCTTGATGACCTGGCTTTATTTGAACTGGTTGATATTGCTAGTCGGCTCCAGTGTGTCTTTTTACCGCCAGCATCCAGAATGCCTGATGTCAAAAACCAAGGCAGTGGTTTTGAATAATTATGACCGTGAACATATTGCCTTAAATGTACTGCTGATGATTGCGGCTAATTTTTATAATCGCCAATCACCGATGAATGTGGATGTCATAGTGGATCATTTATCTTGCCCCAAGCAGTCAGTCGAAGAAGTTTTATGCTGTTATGAAGCCGCCGGAATATTACAAAGTATTAACTACTCTGCTTCTGCTTATTTGCCTGCAACGCCTATGGAAGATTTGACCGTCTCTGAAGCTTACTCTGCAATACGTAGTTGTTACGCAGTATTCGCACCGGTCGTTTTGCATAATTCGGACACGGATATGGCGCAATCTATTATTGATCGTGTGGAAAGTGCTATCGAACGGGAGCTGGGGGATTTGACTATCAAACAGGTCTTGCAAATGAATTCTAACAAAGCTGAAAAATTAAATTTGGTGATCGCGTGACACAAATGGAACCCTCTGAAGTTGAACAACTAATGCTCTCGTTAAGAAAATTTGCTCAGGACAGAGACTGGGAGAAATTCCATAGTCCGAAAAATCTTTCTATGGCATTGTCTGTAGAAGTATCTGAGTTGCTTGAACACTTTCAATGGATGCCAGAGCAGGCAAGTTACTCTCTAGCCGAAGCCAAACATCAACTGGTCAGCTATGAAATGGCCGATATATTTATCTATTTATTGCGGCTGTGTGATCAGCTTAATATCGACCTGGTAAAAGTGACAAAAGAAAAAATGAAAATCAACGATGAACGTTATACTGTCAGTAAAGTCAAAGGCAGCTCTAAAAAATATTCGGTATATTAAAATTCACGTTTAAATTCAATGAATGAATTACTAAGCGAATCTCAGCCTCTGGAGGAGATTCGGTATAACAATACAAAAATCACCATACTCGGCACGGCACATGTGTCCAAGGCAAGTGCTAACGCCGTACGGGAACTCATCGAGTCCAATCAGTTTGATGTCATAGCCATTGAATTATGCAATAGCCGATACAGCTCTATTGTCAATCCCAATTCGTTGGCTGATATGGATTTGTTTGAAGTTATCAAAACTAAAAAAGCCAGTATGGTGGCGGCCAGTCTAGCGCTTGGGGCTTATCAGCGGCGTCTAGCTGAACAGTTTGGCGTGCAACCCGGCGAAGAAATGCGTGTGGCCATAGACCTTGCCCAGAAAAAAAATTTGTCCCTTGAACTGATTGATAGAGATGTCGGTATCACTATGAAACGCTTATACGGCAACATTCCCTGGTGGAGGAAGTTGTATGTTATCTCAGGGCTGATCGCTAGTGTGCTGACTAATGAAAAAGTCACAGAGGAAGAAATCGAAAAACTTAAAACCGGCGATATGCTGGAAAGTACCTTTGCGCAATTTGCCACTTCTGCTTATGATCTATTTAGTCCGCTGATAGCTGAGCGCGATCAATATATTTCAGCCAGACTTCGCCAGTTGACCAATCGACAACCGGGAAAGCGAATTTTAGCCGTTGTAGGTGCGGGGCATTTGGCCGGAATTAAGCAGGAATTAATTGAAGGTAATGCTGATCCTGATGAAACGCTCAGCAAGCTAGTGCATCAGCCCAAAGGTACAGGCATTGGCAAATTTATTCCATGGATAATTGTTGCTCTGGTATTGGCTGGTTTTGGCTTTGGTTTTAGCAAGAGTTCCGATCTGGGCTGGAGTCTGGTGATTAACTGGATATTGATTAATGGAGGTTTGTCAGCGCTGGGTGCAGCAATTGCCGGTGCGCATGTACTGACAGTCGTCACTGCATTTCTTGCTGCGCCACTGACATCGCTTAATCCAACCATAGGCGCGGGTGTGGTTACTTCGGCAGTGGAATTGTATTTGCGCAAACCCACGATTAAGGATTTTGAAAATGTTCGTCAGGATACAACCAAATTATCCGGATGGCGTACAAACCGAGTGGCGCGATTAATTCTGGTGTTTCTCTTAAGCACCCTGGGCTCCGTGTTTGGAACCTATATTGCTGGCTTTCAGATATTTGATGCGCTGGTTAACTAACTGCTGTGTTAGCTGTTGATAGCATAATCATCTTTTTCTTTTTGGGTGCCGTGGTTGGCTTTTTTGCCGGCCTGCTGGGGATTGGTGGGGGTGGAATTATGGTGCCTGCGTTGACCGCTTTTTTCCTTTATAAAAATGTGCCTGTGGATTATGTAGTGCATCTGGCGCTGGGCACTTCCATGGCATCGATTATTACCACTTCTGCATCCAGTTTATATGCCCATCAAAAACGCCAGGGTGTCATTTGGCCTATTGTGCGTGCTATGGCACCGGGCATACTTCTTGGAACTTTCCTGGCGACTTATCTTGTAACTCACATCAGTGCCAGTCATTTGGCCATCTTTTTTGCCCTGTTTATGGCTTATGTATCAGTGCAAATGTTTTTAAATATTCAGCCCAAGCCATCCAGAACTACACCCGGAAATTCAGCTCTGGTTGTGACGGGAGGTGCGATTGGTGCGGTGTCTGCCGTGGTTGCCATTGGTGGTGGCAGTCTGACGGTGCCGTATCTGGCCTGGCATAACGTGTCTTTGAAAAAAGCCATCGGTACGTCTGCCGCAGTAGGCTTCCCTATTGCGCTGGCGGGTACCGTCGGTTATTTAGTGAATGGATGGAACAGCAGTTATCAGCAGGATTATCTTTATGGCTTTATTTATTTGCCGGCCGTGATTTTAATTTCAATGGTGAGTTACTTTACGGCACCGCTAGGAGTGAAATTGGCTCACTCCCTGCCGGTGCCGATACTTAAAAAAGTATTTGCTGTGTTTTTATTATTGCTCGGCGTGAAAATGCTGATGTCGGTAATCGGTTAAACAGATTACTGTTGCGCTATCATTCTTTGCTTGTCACGATTCCAGAACGTATTCAGATCAGCAGAAATCTTGGCAGCTTCAATCAGCAATATATCGCTGTCAAGTGACTCTTTTTCAGCCGGATCACTATCTTCTTCAGTGTTATCACTTAAGCCAATTAACTTCTGATATTTCTTGCGATCATTCTCTAATTGAGAAAAAGCCTTTTCGCGTTTGCTTTGGTTGAGTGAAAGCTCCGTCTGATTTTGCAGGTTTTCATTCAAGTTATAGAGCTGAATCAGTGACTGATACTTTTCATCGTTTTTGGTACGCTGGACGTGGCTGGCCTCAAGTCTGTCAATGATCTGCCTGGAAATATGGCGATTATCAAATTGTGTGGGCGAAATTTTCGTCCAGGGCAGGGCATTGTTGAGACTGCGCTCACCCTGTTCGGCCTTATCATAGGATGCTTCAAAAGGAATATCCGGCTCGACACCGCGATGTTGGGTACTTTCCCCGTTGATTCTGAAGTACTGGGCAATCGTGGCTTTTAACTGACCCAGATTGGCATCGTTTTTACGTCCAAAACGGTTTAAGTCAACCAACTGCTGTACGGAGCCTTTTCCAAAAGTCGTTTCACCTACAATTACAGCCCGGCCGTAATCTTGCAGAGCACTGGCAACAATTTCTGAAGCTGAGGCGCTAAAGCGGTCAACCAGAACTACCATTGGACCCCTATAGGAAATGCTGGCATCTATATCTTTGTGAATTTCTATATGTCCACTGGAATCGCGAACTTGAACAATCGGACCTTGATCGATAAATAATCCAGCGAGCTGAGTGGCTTCAATCAGTGAACCTCCACCGTTTGATCTCAAGTCCAGCACAAGGCCATCAATATTTTCTTCCAGCAATTCATTTAGAAGCGCGTGAACATCGCGCGTAGTACTGCGATAGTCATCGTCGCCGTTCTGGAATGCATTAAAATCCAGGTAAAAAGTTGGAATAGTGACAATGCCGATTTTTTGTGTCTTGTTGTTGTAAGGAATTTCCAAAATATCTTTGCTGGCAGCTTGTTCTTCCAGCTTGATTTTGTTGCGAGTGATGGAAATTTCTTCTATGGCAGAACCGTCACCTTTGCTGCTGGGTAAGATCTGCAACTTCACCACGGTATCCTTGGGTCCGCGAATTAAATCGATGACATCTTCAAGTCTCCAGCTTACGACATCGGTAAAATCTTTATCTGTTTGCTGCGAAATACCAATAATTTTATCCTTGGCATGTAATAACTTGCCAAGGTCCGCCGGACCACCAGGAATAATTCGCTCCACAATAGTGTGGTCACCGTCAGTTCGTAATAACGCACCGATGCCTTCCAGTGAAAGGCTCATACGGATTTCAAAGTTATCAAATGTCCGTGGAGACAAATAACTAGTGTGAGGATCAATGGCTGTCGCATAAGCGTTGATATACAGCTGGAAGATATCGTCTTCATTAAGTTGCTGTGTGTTTTTCAATACGCTGCTATAACGTTTTTTTAAGGTTTTATTAATTTCCTGTTTGTCTTTATGCGCCAACAGCAAAGATAAAACATCGTTTTTAATTCGCTTGCGCCATAAACCATTCTGTTGCTCATCAGTGACAGGCCAGCTGGCACTTTCGCGTTCTATAACAAATGTTTCATCTCTAGAAAAATCAAAATCTTCATCAATCAGCTTCAATGCATAGTCAATGCGTTCATTGACTCTTTTTTGATAGGTGGAGAAAATAGAGTACGCAGGTAGCAGGTTGTTGGCGCGCAGGGCATCATCCAGAGCAAACTTGTATTTATCAAAGCGGGCAATGTCAGTCGCCAGGAAGTAACTTTTATTCGGATCCAGACTATCCAGAAAATTATTGAATATTGTTTCTGAAAACTCGTCATTCAGTTCGACTTTTCGGTAATGATAGCGGCTCAAAAAATCTGTAATCAGTTTTGTTGCCCGCAGGTGTTCTACCGTAGGAGACAATGTGGCGTTTTCAATGCCAAAGCTATTGAAAGGTAAAGTCACCAACAACAGAGTGGCGATTAAATGGGTCAATTTTTTATGCACGGTGATTATGACTATAGATAAAGTAATTAATTCAAAGAAGTTATTTTGAAACTTAATTCATTGTATACAAATGTTTAACTAAATTGCGTATTTAAGTCTTCATTTTGATGAAAAATTCTCAGTGAGCAAGTGTTAAAACGACTAGAATTCCCATGGAAATTATTTGGATAACTTCGTAATGCTGCCATATAATAGCAGCATTGTTCTATAAATTATTGAAATAAAAGAATAATATTTATATATACGCTCGTGTATATAGAGAAATGTGAGCGTGTGTGAAGGAGGCTTTTAGTGGAATCAGTCAAACAACAAAAAACGTTATTCATGACCCGACTCATGACACCGGAAATGGCCAACTTTTCAGGGAAAGTCCACGGTGGGGCTATATTGAAACTCCTCGATGAAGCCGCTTTTTCCTGTGCCTCGCGCTACTGCCAGACCTATGTCATCACCGCTTCACTTGATCAAGTAGTGTTCAAGAATCCCATTCGCGTGGGAGATCTGGTCACCTTTAAATGCCACGTGAATTACGTAGGTCGCAGTTCCATGGAAATCGGTATCAAAGTAGAAGGTGAACAAATTCGCGAAAAGACAAAATATCATGCCATTTCCTGTTACTTCACCATGGTGTCGGTGGATGAGCATGGCAAATCCCAGGAAGTACCAAGGTTAGTTCTGGAAACAGATATTGAAGAGAAATTATTTCAGGCAGGTAAAATGCGCGTGCACATGCGCAAGGAAATCCAGGAAAGGAATATGCAATTGCACGTGGGCTATGATTCGGCAGAGCTTGGTTGAATATATTTGACTTAGTCTCCAGTTATTAAACTAACAAGCGAATTTCCATTTTCCGCTGGGCAAATTCAATAATGTCGCCCGACATGATTTTTTTGCGTTTTTGAGTTTCAGTTTCGCCATTAAGTAATACTCGGCCATCCGCGATCACGTTCTTTGCTTCAGCGCCGCTAGTTACCAGTCCCTCAAATTTTAATACTTTATACAGCTCTACGGGTTCGTGCGTTATTTCAACAACCGTTAGGCAATCTGATGTGTTGGGTTCCATATCAGGCATTGTATAAAGTGAAAATGCCGATACCAATGAAGCCAATACCAGCGATGTAGTGAAGATACTTTTCGTTGATATATTCCGCCAATAGCGTACCGGCCAGTACACCCAGTGCAGAAGCTACAATCAATGCCGCAGAGGCGGCAAAAAATACGGTGTATTTGCTGACTTCTCTATCGGTCGCAAATAGCATGGTCGCTAACTGGGTTTTATCACCTAGTTCAGCAATAAACACCGTTGCAAAAATTGTAAAAAATATTTTCCAGTCCATTACATTTTATTTGAATGTATTGCCACGATGGCATTAGCATTTTGCATTACAGCTTGCGACTTCATCCGGTCAATCGCCTGTTCGTGGGATTCGGCCATCATTTTAGTGTATTCCGTAATTTCTCCACCGATAATAGTTCTTAAACCAGCCAGTATGTCTTTACCAACATGTCTTGCACGAATGGTATTTCCATAGACCAGCCCTATGGTTTCAATAATTTCATAGTCGGTTAATTCATCCTGAGTAGTAATTAACATCACTTGTCTACCTTTTCAGAGTAATAATCGTCTTCTTTGTTTTGCAAGCGTTCTTTAATGACTTTCATGAACAGCGCGCCTACGCCGAATATGAGCAACAGACCCACTAGGCCATAGAGGAAGATCGAAATCATTATAGCGATTGTGCATAATATTGAGTAACCAATTTTCTCGAAGCCATTCATATTGCATCACCAAGCTATTTTAAGTTCAGGCTTAAATCTTTTATCTATTGTAACCTGATTGCAGTTTATTGTTAGCTGCTTGTCGTCAAACTGGCGGCTTGAGTGACGCCTTCTATTAGCATTTGGATGCCTATCACAGCTAAAATAAGCCCCATCAACCGTGTCATAATACTCAGCCCGCCATTGCCTATCATAGATAAAATATTGGAACTGAAAATAAAACAAAAAAATGTAATCAGGCATAAAACGGCAAAAAAAGAGACGGTAATTGCTATGCCAATATATCGCATGATGCAGAATAATTCATGGCGGTGGCAATAGTTCCCGGGCCTGCCAGCAGTTGCACTGCCAATGGTGAAACGGCAACATCAATTTCGTCGCTGTTATCAGCACTGTGCAAGTGAGAGCCGCTACCGTTCAACATATGATAGCCAACCAGAAATACCAGCACGCCTCCGGTAATTCTCAAGGCGGGCAGAGTGATGCCAAACAAATGAAAAATTGCTTTTCCAAGCAGCG
>CAZWQM010000004.1:25690-91416 GCA_964636225.1 uncultured Thiotrichales bacterium
TCTGAGTTAATCCATTAATGAGCTTGTTGATACCGTTTTTTACTGTGTCGCTAGTTAATGCTCCATAGGAAATTCTTAAATAACAGCCATTTTTTGTGGCGAATGCGCTGCCGGGAATGGTTGCCACGCCATGTTCTTTTATAAGCCTTTTAGCGATGGTGAGATCATCCTGATTAGTATTCAGTTTTATAAATAAGTAAAAAGCGCCTTCCGATGTGGCCGGCTCTGTCAATAAAGCTGTACTGTTGAGTTTGTTTAAGCAAATTCGCCGGGATTGTTTAATTTCTTTTATATTATTTTCAATATAGGAGTAAGGTGCGTGATGAGCGCCAATAGCGGCATGTTGTGAAACAATAGTGGGTGAAATTAATACTGTGTCCTGGACTTTGCGTAAAGAAGCAAATAATGTGTCAGGAATGACCATATAACCGACTCGCCAGCCGGCAAAGCCATACGCTTTGGATAATGAATACAGGCTGATGGTATGGGCTTCCGAGTTGTTTATTGATGCAGGAGAAAAGTGCTGGTGTTCATCATGCAGAAAATCTTCGTAGGCTTCATCCGATATGTGGTAAATGCCGTGATGTGCACATAGCTGATTAATTTGGGTTAATTCTTCCTGTGTATAAACAGCCCCGGTTGGGTTATTGGGTGAAACGCTGACTATCGCACGGGTATTGGGGGTAATCGCCTGTTGAATCGCTTCTATGTCAGGATGGTAGTTGTTTAATGTCGGCACTAATACCGGTTTGGCGCTGGCCAGACGAATCGCCATTTCATGATTGAAATAATAGGGGGTGAGTAAAATAATTTCATCGCCCGGGTCTGCCAGCGCCTGCATGAGTGAGCTGAAAGCCATATTGGAACCGGCCGTTACAAAAATTTTATTGTGTATATTGATGTTTATATTATTTCTTTTCTTGAGTTTATTACTCAGCACTTCAATTAATTCAGGAATACCTTCCACAGGGCCATAGGCATTCAGTGCTGGCGAATTTAACTGTTTTTGAATTTCATCATAGGCTTGTTGCGGTGGACCATAGTAGGAAACACCTTGCCCAAGCGAGATGGTGCTCGAGTTTTCCCGTGCAAGCTGTGTGATGGTGGGAATGATAGGTGTTTGTACGGCCTGTACGCGCTGGCTGATGAATAGTTTTTTCATTTAGAGTGTGTATTAAATATTTATGTTCTGCTGGATTTCCAATTAAGTTGGGAATGACGTTGTTATTTAAGCGGCAAGACGTTGCTTTGTAATCAGCAATAATATTGTTATTCTATTGGATTCCCGCTTTCATTAGAAATTGCTCCTGCAGCTCTAACATTCTGTTATTACTGGCAGTCGCGCGGGGATGACGTTTTGTGTAATCAGGCATAATATTCTTGTCATTCCCAACTTGATTGGGAATCCAGACGTTCTACATTGTTAGTCGACGATAAATATCCGACATCTTATAAGGCAGTTTGCTCACTTGATCAACAATGGTGAAATTGACCGGGCCATACATGTGCTGCAGGTAGTCCATCGCTTCTTCATCAATGGTGATGCAGAAAGTGTGAATGCCTAAATATTTAGCTTCTATTAATGCACGCCTTGTGTCTTCAATACCGTACGGGCCACGGTAACCATCCTGGTCATCCGGTCGGCCATCAGAAAGTGTAATTAATACTTTGGTTTTGGCTTCAACGCGTGAAAGTAGTTTGGATAAATGCCGAATCGCTGCGCCCATACGCGTATAGTCTTTGGGTGTGATATTGGCGATGCGTTCCTTAACTTTGTTAGTATAGTCTTCGTCAAAGTCTTTTATTCTGTAAAGATCACAACGGCGGTGAGTCAGTCCGGAAAACCCATAGATGGCATAACGGTCACCCAAAACTTCCAGCGATTCGCACAATAATACTAATGCTTCACGTTCCATTTCGTTAATCCAGCCCGAGGTGGAACCGCTCATGTCGACCATAAACATCACCGCAATATTACGGTCAACTTTGCGTTGTTTGATGAATAGGTTCTGACTGACTTCTTCTCCGTTAATCAGATCGGCATATGAGGAAATCACGGCATCTAGGTCGATGTCTTCGCCATACGGTTGTTTGCGAATTCGACGATCTTCGTCACGCAATGCTTCAAAAGTTCGGTGTAAATGTTTGAGCAGGTTTCGATGTTTGTTTAATGTATCTTCTACGAAAGTGGATGGCACACCTTCAACATCTATTTCTCGCAACTGGCACCATTCTTTACGATATTTTTGTCGTGAGTGATCCCATTCGTCATAAAGAAAGACTTCGCCATCACCCACGCGAATACTAATATCGTCCTTAACTTCTTCACCACCACCAGTATGGTAAGCATTGTTATCCGTAGACGCGGATAAATATTCTTCAGGGATTTCACCCAGATCCTGTTGAATGGAATCCAACAGTGCCTGAAGTTCTTCAGTGGGTTCTATTGCTTCACCATCAAAGTCCAGTTCCAGGCGATACCCATCTGGCATTTCATCGTCTTCGACTTTACGTACCTCAAAACGGCTGCTTTCTTGTTCCTGATCAACCGGGGTTTCCGGATTTTTTGAGGTGGCTTCTTTTTGAATCTGCTCAAGTGTCAGTTTTAAATTGTCCCGATCCTGATCTATGCGTTCATCGATTTTCTGTTGAGTGAGTTCAGGATTCAGTACGCCCTGATACAGTGTGTCTTCGGGCATAAAGTCGTGGTCATACAGTTTATAAAGTAACTGAGCGGTGTCATGTGCGGTTGCCTTCGCAGCAGAAAGTTTTTCTACCGCTTTTTGCCAGGGTTCGGAAAGGTCTTTTGATGCTAGCAAGGAATTAAATTTTTCAATGGTTCGACCAATGCCAGGAAGATCGCGTTTAATGTTTGCATCCAGACGTATGGTTTCAAGTTTGTGAAACAGTTGGATGGCTTTTTGTTTGTCGGCAAAATTTTCAACCAATTGTGGAATGTCTACACGCCAGGTGCCATACCAGGTTTGTGCCCACTGATGCACCGCCATGGATTTGTACAAAGAAAAATTATCATCGCGGTTTTTAAATGTGGCAATGTTGACCGGTAGATGGAT
Organism: uncultured Thiotrichales bacterium; assembly: GCA_964636225.1. Lineage (GTDB taxonomy): Bacteria > Pseudomonadota > Gammaproteobacteria > UBA4575 > UBA4575 > UBA1858. The sequence goes on from CAZWQM010000004.1 coordinate 28,765, forward strand.
AACTTCGGTATCAGTAAATAACTGCTCGCCCTGTTCCAGTTGCAGGCCGCGTCCATTCAGCCCGGTAATAATACTTTCAACAATGCGGCTGATTTCGTCAAAATTTACCGATGTCGGTGCGGCAGTTATGGAGTCGACATAATCTTCTACCTGCTCCATGGCCTGAATGAAGGCGTCCATGCCTTGTGCGTTATATATATTTAATAGGTGCTCGGTCCAGGTTCCCCAATCATCTTCATCAATCAGTCTTAAACCGGGTGGACCAAAATGACAGAAATTGTAAGCCAGTATTTCATCGGTGGCGGTGAATTTTTCAACGGAAGCAATGAATCGTTCCTGATCTGCCAGACTTGAGCCAACCAATGCCTGTGCGGGTTCAAACACACTGTGTTGTGAAGAAGATAAAACGCCGTCCATGAGTAATTCAAGGCGTAACTGAAGTTCGCGTTCACCCATACCACCGAAACTTGAGCTGTTAGGGTTTTTCCCAGCACGTGCGGGTGATCGAATCAGTCCTCCATCTTTGGAATAAGACTTTATTTCGGCTTGTTCACCTATTGAGCGGCGAGGTTTTTTCCATTGCCAGAATTTAAAATTCATGGATTCAGTCAGTGTGCTTTTTAAGTAATAAATCTTTGGCCTGATTAATTTTTATTGCCAGGTAACTTGAGCCCCCTCGGTCGGGATGCAGTTTTTGTATCAGTCGTTTGTGTGCCTGAATGATTGCCTGCTTGTCCGCGCCCGGTTCCAGACCAAGAATAGCATAAGCTTCGTCTTCCGAGAGGGTGGAATGGCTCGAAGAAGTGCTGTTGGATTGCGCTGAGTCATTGTTTTGTGCAGTACGCCAATTTGTACCATGAGTACGGTCAAGGTAGTTTTCCAACAACAGTCTGGAATCTTCATCCTGCTGACTATACAAAGTGTGTAATTGCAATAATGCTTCCAGTGACAAGTCATCGAGATCTTTGCCGGCATGTAAATCCGATTTGATCGTGCCTCTTAATTTTCCCGAATCATGATTAAGTTCCATTTTCAGAAAATTTGTTTCTACCTGTGACGTTTGCCCCTGACTTGGCTGATGTCCTTTTAAAGAATTTGCAAATCTTTGTATTATTGGAAAATAAGCCAATAGACTGAAAATGCGTTGCAGGGCGGGAATTAACGCGCCCACAATGGCAAACAACCAGGGTAATTTTCCTGTGGCAACAAGACCGAGCAAAAACACGCCTACGATGATCATGGAGTATTGCCAGCGTTTATTAACAGGCTGATGCTTAAGCCAGCGAATCAAAAGTAACGCCATCACAATGGCAGCGATAATTAATATAATTCTGGCCATAAAGATGATTTAGTAGTTATTTGGATGAACGTCCGGGAAGTTGTTTTAATAATGATTGTGAGATGGCGCTGCTTTGTGTGTGTTTCTCCAACGCTTCATACCCGCCCACGGCAAATGCGGCGACCGCGCATAACAATTCTTTTAACTGTGCGACACTATTTTGATCAAATGCACAGTATGCCCCGTTACTGAGTTGAGCAATATGCTGGAAAGCATTTTTAGCAGCAGGGTCATAACCTTCATGAAAGATAAACACAGGCACACCCAGCATGCCTAATTTCCCCGCCAGCACACCGACTTCATCAATGGATTCTTCAAAGCAGTCACCGACAAACACGACCGCCTTGATTTTCTGCTTTACACAGCTGTTAATGGCATGTTCCAGCGTACGCTTTATTTGCGTCTGTCCGGCCAGACAACGCACTTGCAGCATTTGATCACGCAGTTTGCTGGCCAGACGACTCCATTCAAACGCGTGAAATTCGTGATAGCCGCGAAAGTAACATAAGGACACTTCAAGGTTGCCAATCTGCTGGGTGCTCATAAACATCTCGGCCTGAATCTGGCAGGCCATATCCCAGGTATGCTCGCGGCTGGCAGTAGCATCCATGGCGAATAACAGCCTGCCGCTATTTTTGTTCACCAGCGGTGCACTAATTTCACTGGATTTCTTTATAAAATCCTTTACCGACAATGAATTAGATGAGGGGAGTTGCTGTTTTTTCATATCCTGTCATGCTTGAGGCCGCGCTAAACCTTTTTTGCCTGGGTTGGTCTATTGGTATACCTATTATTATAGAAGGAGAGCAAGAATGCAGCAGTTGATGGCACGTTATCGCAAATATCTATCTCTTATTTATTTGTTGACACTACTGATGTTGAGTGTGGGCCCAGCATTGGCCACAGAAATAAAAACATCGGTGGAAGATCAAAAGGAATTGTCATTGACTGTTTATAATCAGGATCTGGCATTGATTCGGGACGTACGAGCCATTCAACTAAACAAGGGAATCAATAATATTGCGGTACGTGAAGTCAGTGCACAGATACGTCCGGAAACCGCTATTATAACCAGTATTTCTCATCCGAATTCACTCTCATTACTGGAACAGAATTTTGATTACGATCTGCTAACACCACAATAACTGTTACAAAAATACGTGGGTAAGCAGGTTCGAATTATTAAAACACATCCCACAACAGGTGCTGAAAAAGAAGAAGTAGCCACCGTACTCAGTGCCAACAATGGTGTGGTATTAAAAATAGGTGATCGCATTGAAACCGGTGTGCCAGGTCGTATTGTTTATGACCAGGTGCCGGATAACCTGCGTGACCGACCTACCTTATCGATTCTACTTAATAATAATGTTACCGCTCTCCAAAATCTTGAACTCAGTTATCTCACCGGCGGTTTAAGCTGGAAAGCGAATTATGTGGCAAAACTGGATACGAATGAGCAGTATCTGGATTTAAATGGATGGGTGACTTTGAGTAATCAAAGTGGAGCCAGTTACCGCAATGCTAAATACAATTGGTTGCGGGCGACGTTAACCGTGTGAGTCAACCGCGTTCAATGCAACATCGAGATGTGATAGCAATGAAATCGATGGCCGCGGATAGTGTGGCAGAAATGGCCGAAGAAAGCCTGTTCGAGTATCACTTATACACCTTGGGCCACGAGACTGATGTGTTACAAAACCAGACCAAGCAAGTGGCTCTGTTAAGTGCAAGTCGGGTTCCAGTAAAAAAAGAGTTTCTGCTTCAGGGAAGTCAACACTATTACTATAATCAATATGGTGTCATTGAAGACAAGCAGAAAGTTGGCGTTTTCGTCGAAATCGAAAACGAAAAGAAACATGACCTGGGCATTGCTTTACCCAAAGGTGTGGTGCGCGTTTATAAAAACGACAGCTCTGGAAATGCACAGTTCATCGGTGAAGATCATATTGACCACACCCCTAAAGATGAAACCATTAGCTGAAAGATGCGCGATGCTTTTGATGTCACTGCCAAGAAAAAGCAAGTATCCTATGAGAAACAAAATGCCTTTGGTAAATACGATCATGCGGCCAGTTCCAGTTATGAAATTGAAATACATAATGCGAAAGATGAAGATGTGGTTGTGACAGTGCTGGAGCCTGTTCCCGGGAACTGGAAAATGCTGGACAGTAACCAGGAATACGAAAAAGTCAATGCACATACCGCACAATGGCTGGTTAAAGTGCCGGCAGAAAAACGTGTGACCTTAAATTATAAAGTACTGGTGCGTTATTGATTGTGACTCTAACGTGCAGTTATTTTCTAACAGGCAAGCATTTATGTGATGTTAAAATCACTTTTCTAAAATTAAACAGGCAGTGACTGTATAAAAAACGTCACTGCCGCCATCTCCGTCAAAACGAAGATCCAGCAATGATTAATTTGAGCAGAAAGTGGTGATGGACTGGAAATTTTATACAACGGTGAATGCTTAATTGATAATATCTGAAGCCATCGTGTGTATATTCTTTTTTTTAAATTGCTAATGTTCTTTAAAGTAGCAATGATTCATGTCTGATGACTATTAATTTAAATGAAATCTTCTCGATTATATGACTGGCTGGGTCTGCTTGCTCTGGTAGCCATGTTTGGTTCAGCATTTATGTTGACCAAGTTCGCCGTACAGGAAGTGCCACCGCTGATGGTTGTGGCGGGGCGTATTGTCATTGGCGCAATATTGCTATTAATAATTGCTTATTCGCAAGGCGAACGACTTTCATCTTTAAAACCTTATTGGTTGCTGTTGTTTGCTCTGGCACTGACCGGAAACTGTATTCCATTTTTTGTCATTACCTGGGGGCAGCAATACGTTGAGAGCAGTCAGGCAGGCATATTAATGGCGATGATGCCATTGACAACAGTTCTGCTAGCGCATTTTTTTGTTCAAGGTGAAAAGATAACCCAAAATAAACTGATTGGTTTTTTGTTGGGATTTGCTGGCGTATTTATTCTGATGCAGCCTGAACTTGTTTTTAACAATCAATTTGATTGGCTGTATTTATCTGCAATGTTACTTATTTTAATGGGCGCCATCAGCTATGCGGCAAATTCCATTATTGCGCACTCATTGCCCAAGATCAGTTTGCCTTTGCTGTCTGCCGGGGTATTACTTGCAGCTTCGATTGTTATTGTTCCGCTATCCTGGGCGCAGGGATTTACTTGGGTGACGCAAAGTTCATCCGCAGCGTTATGGTCGGTTGTGATGCTGGGTGTGTTTCCAAGTGGATTCGCCACTATTATTTATTTTCGTGTAATACGCCATGCTGGCGCTGCGTTTCTATCCCAGATAAATTATTTGATCCCTGTTTGGGCAGTATTGCTGGGCGTGATTATTGGTGGGGAAAAACTAACCATCCATGCAATCATTGCTTTGATGGTTATCCTAATTGGGATTGCTGTTGCGCAGAAGAATCGATCCGCTAAGGTCGATTCAATTTATCATGATTAGCTTTAATTAAAACTTTTGGGCAAACCGCCAACGCGCACGTAAATTAAACATCCGTTTCTAGAGTAAGGCTTGTGCTTGCTTAAATGCGGGCTGCGTATCCATGTGCCTGCCGGGTACTCGCCATGCTCATCCTCAAATGTGCCTTCCAATACAAAAATTTCTTCTCCCCCAGAATGCGTGTGTTCAGGGAAATATGTCTCTGACTGCCATTTAACCAGTGACATGTTTTCTGGATATTCGGTTTGGGAATAAAGGGGTAATACCGTGAGACCTTCTACCATGCCTTGACGCCATTTCTGAGTAGAGGTATCCAGGGCTAATTGGATACGTTTGTCGCCATCATACTGGCGCAGTCTTACTAGTAATGTGCAGCCAATTTCAGAATAGGGCGCATGTTCAGTTCCATCCGGGTTTAATAAATAAGTGCCGGCTGGATAACGCCCGTGGTTATCACAAAATTCACCTTCCAATACAAAAATTTCTTCACCTTGAGGATGCGTGTGTGAGCGGAAGTTGCCGCCAGCTTCGTATTTTACGATGCTGGTTACTGGACCAAACTCTCCGCCTTGCCGATATAAAGGCTTTCGCCAGACGGTGCCACTTGGGCTCGACTCCCAGGGCATATTCTCGGTATTAACAACGACGTGCTGGCTGAGATCCGCATTGATGTCAGTTAATTCCTGCATACGATTTATTGCGAAGATTTATTCATAAACAATGATTTCCAATGCATCCAGATCAATTGCGTGTCGGCTGAAAGCAACCAGTTCGTTTTTAGTGTTATATAAAAGCTGGTATGGGACGCCAATTAATTTTGTTTGGGAAATATCCTGGTAAAGCTGATCGCTGTTTTCATAGTCAGTTAAGACATGTGTGTAATTTAAATTACGCTCGTTAATTTGTCTAATTGCTTTCTGTTTGAATTCTGTACCGTCCGTAACAACACCTATGATAGTGAGAGGAATAGTGGGATTATCCTCAATGAATTGTGCCAGTCTTTCAAAGTCACGTTTGCATATCGGGCAGTAGGTGGCCCAAAACATTACCAGTTCCAAACGACCTTGCTGTAGTTCGGCCAACACGGCCTGTTTGATGTTGCCCTCAGGCTCCAGGATTTTATTTGAGCCTGTAATCACCGGAGCGTTGTCTGGTTGTGAGGTCGTGTCAGCATTTACAGAATGGGCATCCTGCTGATCGGAACAGGCAATCAGCATTGTAAAAACAAGAGACAGTAATAAAGCTAATATTTTTTTCATAATAGTCATTTTAGAAAAGTCACTGAATACGAGACCATCTTTCCTGGATCTAACTTACAGGTAACAGATTTAAACAGGTTATACGCTATAATTGTATTTCAATTTCAAATCATAATAAGTTTTTGGAGGGAATATGGCGAGAACACGTGTGCAAAAAGTATTGGATGAAGTGGGTTCACTGGCATTCCCGGGTATTTATGACACGCTATCAGCAAAGATTGCTGAGAAAGTCGGCTTCCCCATGGCTTTTGTCTCAGGTTATTCGTTGGCAGCTTCTACTATTGGTGAGCCGGACTTTGGCTTACTGACACAAACAGAAGTGGTGGATCGTGCTCGTCAGATCTGTGCCAGTGTCAATATACCTGTCATCGTTGATGCGGATACCGGTTATGGCAATCCATTAAATGTGTATCGTACAGTGAAAGATTTGATAGCCGCCGGTGCGGCCGGCTGTTTTCTGGAAGATCAGGTTTGGCCGAAGAAGTGTGGGCATATGCGTAATAAAAAAGTTATTGAACGCGAACAATATTTGCAAAAAATTCGCGCTGCAGTAGAAGCTCGTGGTGATGCTGATTTTTTTATAGTCGCACGCACCGATGCCGAAGCAGTACTTGGATTGGATGAGGCCATTACCAGAGTGGAAGAGGCGCGCAAATTGGGAGCGGATGCCAGTTTTGTTGAAGCGCCAGGATCGCTGGACCAACTTAAAGAAATTGGCAAGCGTGTTCCCAAGCCAATGGTGGCGAATATGATTGAAGGCGGTAAAACACCTGTATTACCCAAGCAGGAATTAGCCGATATGGGTTTCCAGTTAATTCTTTATCCGTTGACCGGATTGTTTGCCGCGGCCGCCACCATGCGGGACTTCTACCAGAAATTGCATAGTGATGGCACCACACTCGGCAAAGAAAATGAGTTAATGCAGTTTGCCGAGTTTAACGATCTGATAGGTGTTGAAGAAAAGTATCAGTTATCTGAAAAATTTGGTGAGTAATGTCTTCTTACAAAAGCATTGTCCAAAAATAAAAGATAACCGTTGCATAAAGCGCGGAGAAAGTCGGATCGATCAGTTCCCAGTGATCATTGTAAAAATGTTTCATGATATTACCTCTAAATTATTGATGAATAGTGATATTTACTGTTGTAACTCTTGAGGTTGAGTTATTGATATAGCTCGTAGAATTAAAGTGCTGGATTATCAACGGTCGAAAAAGCACCTTCAACGGTCAGTTGAAGGTGCTTATTTTGTCAGGATTAGAACACGCTGATCCATAATCCAAAGGAGCCACAGGCCCCCAGCGTATAGAGTCCTGGGTCGATAATGGTCCAGCATTTTTTATACATTTCTTTAAACATGGCTTTCTCCTCTAATTTAAGAAAACAATACATTTCGTTAACATAGAGACGGCAACTGTCGTGCCAGTAATAAATCGTCGCTAACTGCTAATAAATGCTTGCTTTTGTATAAATTTATAAAATATGGCGAGCCAAATTAGAGCAAACAGTTGATAGTAGTGGATGTTTTTTGTGCGCAATTAGTCGGCAATCATTTCGAAGGCATGGACGTGGCCATGACCAGAGTCCAATAAACACGGTAATCTGTCAGGTTGTCGCGACTGCAGGCTAAACCGATTTCTTTATAGGCACTGTTCATTATGTTTTGGCAATGTCCGGCACTGACCATCCACTGATCCATGGTCTGTTCAGGAGTATCGGTGCCTCCTGCAATATTTTCAGCCACAGCTTTCCATGTGTAACCTGATTGAGTGACCCGCGCACCGGCATTCAGACCGTTGGTGCCTTGATGATCCAGGAAATTATTCGCAGCCATATCTTCCGAATGTGCAACGGCGGCTGCCGATAACTGATTATTCCAGACTACGGCAGGTGCCGCAGGATAAGTCTTTTCACCACAAACTCGTGGTGAAGCACGCAGGTTGTTTAAATAATTAACTACGCGTTGTATACGCAATTCTGTGAAATCACACTGACTTGTTTTTGCGGGCGCTTTATATTTGGGTGCGTGTTCGATCTTTTTACTGTTGATGTAATCTGAAACGCCACAAGCTCCAAGGCTCAGTGTCAAAAATAAGAGTAAAAATACATGGGCAATGAATTTAATATTCATAAGATTGCTTATTCATCCGGGTAGAGTTTGTAACAGGCAGACTGAATATACCTTGCGCCTATTTCAGTTTGTACTTGTTTGCCATATTTAAGGACACAATCCGAAGCTGTTTTAGGGCCAAACCAGGGTCGTTTTTTCTTAACAAATATTCTGTCATGAAATGCAAACTCGTTTTTGCATGCCGCAACCACTTCTTCAGCAATCGTGTCACTCTGGACTTTTTGCATATTGTCCAACAGGCACTCCCAGTAGTTATCAGCCCCAAACCAGCCGGCATGTAACGGTTGGCTGATGGCGATTATAATAACCAGAATTCGCAGGTGAAGGAGCATTAAATACGACAGTTGCCTGCCAGGCAAAAATATGTGGCTGTAAAAAGGGAGATGATGAAGTTAGTGTATCATCCTGCTAGGGGCTATATTGAAATGGCGAAGCTAATCCCACAGTGTTTGAATGGGTGTGATCAATACCGTTGCTGCGGTACCATGTTTTCTTGGATTTAGCGACTGCAATAGGATTGCCAGGGGCAACAGCAAGAGGATGGTTGGACACCACAACATCACCTCCATCTTCACCTTCAATGGTATACATTTCATTTTCACCGACTTTACCTATTTTCAGGTGGCGTTTTCTTCCGTCAATGGTAAATTCAATAGGGGCCTGTTCCACCGTTTTGACTTCACTGATTAAACTGGCAATAACGGCCAGATGTCCACCATGTTTTCCACTCCATAATTCGCTAATGGCCATTACCTGCATTTCTGTGGCCGAGTCATCAATGTATAAATTGACTTTCCAGCCACCATCGGTCAACAGTCCGGGCGCTTCAAGATAAACTGCGACTTTGATGCCATCAAGATTGACCTCACCTAAATGACCTTTTTCGATGCGCCAGCCGACGAGAGCATTACAGTAACCTTTTGTGGGTGGCATGAGGAAAATACATGGACATACCAGATCGCAACTACATGATTCAAAATAATTGCCTTCAAGACTCCAGTTGCCTGCCATGGTGTATCCTCTGAGTGAATTTTTATACTGCAGTTGGCATAGTATACTCAGTGATATATGAAATACAAATATTGTAAATTTTTGTTTTATAAATAAATAATGATGGATGCAAATTCTCTCCGGCTAAATTATTTCAGTCGCGACCATTGGATTGTGTACACCGCGATACTTGCGGTGAGTTTAATAGCATGGGCGTATATGGGCTACATGGGCTGGGCCATGCAACATATGGACCGGGTCGATATGTGGATGCCACCTGGCTCGGGAAGTCGAGCCTGGCAATTTTACGATTTCTGGATGCTATTTGTGATGTGGGCCGTGATGATGATAGCCATGATGACGCCTTCCGTGCTCCCGATGACATCACTTTATGTCACGGTGGTGCAAAGCAAAAAATCCAAACAACTGGCCTATACTCCCACAATTGTATTTTTAGCTGGATATTTGATTGCCTGGACAGGCTACAGTGCAGTTGTCACAGTCATTCAATATTATCTGCATGTTTCAGGTTGGTTAAATTCCATGATGGACAGTCGCAGCTATTTATTTAGCGGGATAATTCTGGTGGCGGCCGGGATATATCAATGGACGCCATGGAAAGATGCTTGTCTTCAGCAATGTCGTAGCCCACTTCATTACTTGATGACAAGCTGGAGAGAAGGTTACGGCGGAGCGATTCGCATGGGTATTAATCATGGCTTGTATTGCGTGGGATGTTGTTGGGCTTTAATGGTAGTGATGTTCGCGGTAGGTGTTATGAATGTGCTGTGGATGATATTGATTGCCTTATTTGTATTGGCTGAAAAGATTTCACCCCTTTCATATAAATATGTGAGATTAATTTCCGGTCTGGGGTTGGTGCTTTGGGGCAGTTATTGGTTGACGATATAACCCGTGCTCATTGACTATGATATTTGCTTATCGTCCACCTACAGCCACGCGATAAAGACCGGGAAAGATATTCCGTGTATTTGGCAGAATAGCCAGGCATATATAAATAGTTATCGCAGGAGCAAGTACCCAGAAAACAAAGTAGGGGATTCCAACGGCGTAATGCAAGTATAGCTTGTGCAAGATAAACATAATCGGTACGTGCGACAGAAACAAAAGAAAACTGTATTGAGAGTATTTTTCAAAAAAATTTCCAATGGGTGTATCCACAATTTTAGATAGCGCCGGCCATATCATGAACGAAGAAAATATTATAAACGCCTCTTTATTATTAATCCTATTGTAGATAATGTAGATACAGGCGCATGTGAAAACAGTAAATAAATGGTAGCCATATTTATCAAGACATTTGAGATTCCAGTTTTGCGTGGCCGCCAAAATACCTAAATAGAATGTAAAGTACATGCTGTTTCGCATGACTAACTCACCATCCAGATCCAGGTAGAAGACGATCAGTAAAACGACAAGTCCAATGTAGGGTATTTTTTTGAATACAGCCCAATACAGAGGCGCGATTATTGAGATGACGAATATGTCTCTCAAAAAATAGAGTGGCTTGTTGATTGGCAGAGTGGAAATGCCTGTGACCGCGTTTAACCAGGCATCCAGCGTGAAAGGATAGAGTATCTGCATAGCGTCATACGTGCCGTGATTATATTTTTGCAAAACATAGATAATCATCGCCATAGGTAAATTCCATAGAATCAGTGGAATCACAATGGATCTGAATTTTTTTACAAATAGCTTTTTTATGTTTTGATAAAGTGTGGAAGAAAATAATAAATACCCGGAAATTGCGGCTAATAGAGGCACTGCCGCGCGAAAGAAAGCATGGGCAAAAAATGCTTTTGTTGTCTCTGCGAAGTGAAAGGTGAGATCGCTGAGTTCCATGAAAGGTGGAACATGAGTGATCACGATGCCAAAAATTAACAATAATTTAGCAATGGTGATTCTTCTGTTAATATCACGGTCTATTCGCATTTTTTGAAAATTTAAGAAGTGAGTCCATGTTCAATAATAAAAGCGATTATAATGGCTCTCTATTCAAACATTTTGATAACTGTGTCACAGCTTATGAGCAGCATCAGTAAAGTGAAAAAAATTTATTGCGAGTGAGGCGGAGAATTATTCGAATGCATTATTTGTGATGTAAGGAAATGAAGTAGGGAAATAATGAATAGGTATGATTATGATTAAGGTTAAAACGAGTAAAATTCATGGGAAAGGCTTATTTAGTTCGAAAAAAATCCGTAAAGATACGGTAATAGGAAAGTGTAAAACCAAAAAAACCCGGAAAGAGAATATGTACACTTTATGGATTGGTGATAAGCCGCGTGATGTAACCTGTGATTTGCGTTATATCAATCATTCCAGCAAGCCAAATGTGGCCTATTATGATGATCTGGAAGTTGTGGCTCTTAGAGATATCAAAAAGGGCGAAGAATTATTACATGATTACGGTTGGGGCGACTAATTACTCCGCCCGTTAAAACCCAAGTACGGGCCTGATGAACAAATAGGTTGCCAGGGTGATAAAAATAACGCCTATAATATTCAACCAAAAGCCTGCTTTACACATATCGGAAATCGCTATATGCCCTGAGCCAAATACAATCGCGTTAGGGGGTGTTGCAATGGGCATCATAAAAGCAAAACTTGCCGCCAAAGTGGCAGGGAATAACAAAAGATAAGGATGTATTCCGGCACCAATAGCAATACCAGCAAGGATCGGGACTAGCGTGGCGGTGGTTGCAGTGTTGGAAGTCAGCTCAGTCAGGAAAATAACACTGGCGCAGACAACCAGTATAAATACTATTTCCGGCACGTCGTGCAGAAATAGTGCCTGAGATGCGATGTATTCTGCAACACCATTGGTTTCAATCGCACGCGCAAGTGTCAGTCCTCCGCCAAACAGAATAAAAATTCCCCACGGTAGTTTCTTGGCTGTTTCCCAATCAATCACAAATATTCTTTGTTTAAAGTTAATCGGAATAACGAATAATGCCATGGCTGCGATCATGGCAATTCCGGGATCACTCAACTGTCGTAAAGGTTGAAAAGTCTGCTGATTAAAAGTGAACGTGATGTCCTGAAGTAAAGGTCGAGTGATCCAAACAATCACGGTGGTGATAAAAATAGAAATCGTGATTTTTTGACCACGATCCATTTTGTTATTTGACTTGGGGTCTATGTCCGATAATTGATTTAGATCATCGGCTTGAAATGGAAATACCCAGCGAGTTAATACAAGCCAAATCACCGGTAAAAATATCATCGCTAGAGGAGCGGCAAAGGCCAGCCATTGAGTAAAGCTAATCTGTGTCTGAAAACCGGATTGAATACCTTCTTCAAGAAAGCTGGCCAGGAATAAATTGGGCGCTGTTCCAATCAGTGTCATTGTTCCACCAACAGAAGCGGAATAGGCGATACCCAGCATCATACAGCGGGCAAAATTATGCTGACTTAAATTGGCAAAACTGTTTTGCTGAGACTGAGTCATCAATGTGATTATGCTCAGACCAATGGGTAACATGACAGCCGTAGTAGCCGTGTTGGAAATGAATGCACTCAATAATGCTGAGGAAAGCATAAATCCAGCAATGATCATCAAGGGATGTTTGCCTGCCCTGTGCAGCAATGAATAGGCCAGTCTTTGATCAAGTTTCCAGCGTTGCATGGCCAGTGCGATCAGGAAACCTCCGATAAACAGGAAAATCAGGTGGGAAGCATAGGGAGCCGTAGTATCTTTGACGTTTGAAATATCTAGCAACGGGAACATTGCGATGGGTAATAGCGCGGTGGCGCTTATATCGATGGCTTCAGTCAGCCACCATATTGCCATCCAAACAGTGATGCAAAGTGTTGTTTTTGCAGAAAAAGTTAGTGGAATTAACGCTTTTTGGATATCGACATATTGATCAGGTAAGGCAAAGTATAGGCATAAGGCTGTCAGCGGGCCGGCGAAAAATCCAATACGTTGCACAGATAATTGCATATAAGAAACAAAATTCAGCAGGATAACCAGTACGCATATTACACATGACACCATTGAACGACCAATACAATCGACGTCTGAGGGATTTACGTATCTCGGTCACGGATAGGTGCAATTTTCGCTGTACTTATTGCATGCCCAAACAGGTATTTAACTCCAAATACCAGTTTCTGGTGCGTGATGATTTGTTGTCTTTTGAAGAAATTGCTCGTCTAACACAACTGTTCGTTAACAACGGCGTACGTAAATTAAGATTGACAGGTGGAGAGCCTTTGCTGCGTAAAAATCTGAATGTACTGATTGCTGAATTAAATAAAATTGATGGTGTTGAAGATATTGCTCTGACTACCAATGCTTCACTGCTAACCCTGGATAAAGCCAAAGAACTTAAAAGTGCGGGACTGCGCCGAATTACAGTCAGCCTGGATGCTTTCAACCAGGATACTTTTAAACGCATGAACGATATGAATGTTTCTGTGCAAAAAGTTTTGGACGGCATTGATAATGCGCGCACTGCCGGATTTGATTCGGTTAAAGTCAATATGGTGTTGCAAAAAGGTGTTAACGAAGAAGAAATTCTACCTATGGCTGAATATTTTAAAGGCACCGATAATATTCTTCGCTTTATTGAATTCATGGATGTGGGTACCACAAATGGCTGGAATATGCAGGAAGTGGTCTCAGGCCAGGAAATCGTTAAGCGTATTCAGCAAAAATTTCCTTTGCAGGCAGTGGAGCCTAATTACACGGGAGAAGTTGCCAAGCGTTGGCTTTATCAGGATGGCAGTGGTGAAATTGGTGTGATTACCTCTGTGACGGATGCTTTCTGCGGTGATTGCAATCGCATACGTCTGTCTGCTGAAGGCAGTATATATACCTGCCTGTTTGCTTCCACAGGTGTCGACTTACGTCGCCTTTTACGCGAGGGCGCTTCCGACGAATTTATTAATGAAGTCATCACTAACACCTGGAAAGAACGCAGCGACCGTTATTCTGAGGAAAGGGGAAGAGGCAATACCACTGTACATAAAGTAGAGATGTCCTATATCGGTGGTTAAACAAGCTTCTTTATATGAGCGCATAGGCGGTCAAACAGAAGTCACCCGTCTGGCAAATCAATTTTATAATGTCATGCAGCGCGATGCTGCAGCTTCACATATCCTTAATTTGCATCCTGCAAATTTGACACGATCACGCAAACGTCTGGCTCATTATCTGTGCGAGTGGTTTGGCGGCCCCAAGTTGTTTGGTGAGCCCTATGTGAATCCCGAATGGCTAAGATTAAGGCATCGGCATTTAAATATTGGCCTTGAAGAGCGGGATCAATGGATGCACTGTATGTCGACTGCGATGATTGAGCTGAATTATGCTGACGAGTTACAAAAAGAACTAAATAAAGCCTTTTTCCAGCTGGCGGGATATTTGCGCACCCGCGTATGAATGCTGCCTTGTGAGATTGAGTTATTTCTCCAGAAGACGGGGAATGAGCTCAACCAGATTGCAGGGACGATGACGATAGTCCAATTGCTGGCTGATTAATTTATCCCATGCGTCGCTGCATGCACCTGAAGAACCCGGTAGACAGAAAATATAAGTACCATTGGCCACGCCGGCTGTCGCGCGAGACTGTAAAGTAGATGTGCCGATAGATTCAAATGACAGCACTCTGAACATTTCACCAAAACCGTCAATTTCTTTATCCAGTAAAGGTTTAATTGCTTCAGGCGTACCGTCTCGACCGGTGACGCCAGTACCCCCAGTGGTGATGATGACTTGAGGTGTTTTGTTTGCAATCCATTGAGAGATGATAGCGCGTATCTGGTAAACATCGTCTGGGACAATTTCTTTGTGACACAGATTATGTCCGGCTTGTTCGAGTCGACTGACCAGTAACTTTCCTGATTTGTCATCCTGTTCTGTGCGCGTATCAGAAATAGTTAATACGGCAATGGATAAAGGGATAAATTCTCGTTTGTTATCTATCATCAGATAATCCTGTAATTTTCTTTATGCAGTAAATTTTGCGACTCGCCAATTGTCGATCACGCTAGCGGCCTGTTCGTAATCCTCTTCGCAGACAACCACCCGGATTAATCCGTTTGCCGGAAGTTCTCCCATCGCGCCCTGAAGATACTCACCTAATATGCTGGACTGAATGCCTTCACTTTCCAAAAGACCTTTAATAATATGAGCTTCGATGGAATTTAAAGCGTGCTGAACCGTTTTCATGAGTAGTATATCGATAATGGTGTAAAACGATTATTATACTTGCAGACATCGAGAGCAAGTTGCTGCTTCATTTTTGATAATTGTATGAAAATAGAAATTTTTAATCAGCCATTTAATCCTTTGGAATGGGTGCAGTCATATCAGACAGACCAGACGTCATTACATCACAATTTTGGTGCAACGTCTGTGTTCGTGGGCACAATGCGGGATTTCAATGAAGGCGACGATGTGGAATCCATGTTTCTGGAACATTATCCTGGCATGACTGAAAAAAGTCTGGAAGCCATTGTGCTTGATGCGTTTAAAAAATGGCACTTGCTGGACGTGGCTGTGGCTCATCGTGTAGGTGATGTTTTCCCTGGCGACCCAATCGTTTGTGTTGCGGTATGGTCATCTCATCGTAAGCAGGCTTATGAAGCCAATAGACTGATTATGGAACAATTAAAATCAACCGCTCCTTTCTGGAAAAAAGAGAATCTGGTGAATAACCATGCGCGATGGGTAGAGAAGAATACTGAGGGCTTCTAGTAAATACATAAATAATTCTACAACTACAGCCGACATAATATTATTTAAAAGCTCTAATCCATAATTAGGCAAACTGAAAAATTAATGAATCACACGGATAGTAAGAAACTGAAATCAGGGAATTACGACTAAAGACACTCTATGGATGCAGTTGTCATACTTGTGGCGTTAATGGCAGGGCTGGTTTTTCGCAGGTTCAACTATCCTCCATTACTCGGTTATTTGCTTGCGGGTTTTGTTGCCCATGAATTCGGTATCGGGAGTGTTGAGCATATTGTGCCTTATGCTGATATCGGTATTCTGCTCTTATTATTTACTATCGGTCTTAAGCTGAATTTAAAATCTCTGGCTTCGGTGCATGTCTGGGGAACAGCCACGTTGCATATGTTAATTGCCGTTGTCCTCACCATGCCGGTGATTATGGCGGCCTGTATCTGGATGCCAGCATTGGCGATACAGGATTCTGTCTCTGCCTGGACATTAGCTTTCGCATTGTCATTTTCCAGTACCGTATTTGCCGTAAAAATATTTGATGAGCGTGGTGAGAGTGCTTCCTTACATGCGCTGATTGCGATTGGGATTTTAATTATTCAGGATTTATTCGCCGTTTGTTATTTGGTGTTTACTTCGGAAAAAGCAATAGAACCTGCTGCAATGATTTTATTTGCTCTTCCTCTAATAAGGCCGGCTTTCTTATATCTCATGCGACTTACCGGCCATGGTGAGCTTTTGGTGCTTTACGGTGTTGTTGCAGCCATAGGAGCAGCCGAATTATTTGAGCTATTTAATCTTAAAGGAGGTTTGGGCGCTTTATTATTTGGCGTATTGTTGGGTAATAACGCTAAATCCAATGAGTTGTATAAAAATTTATCGAACCTGAAAGATCTGTTCCTGATTGGATTCTTTCTTCAGATTGGTTATTACGGGCTGCCGTCCCTGCAAATGTTACTCGTTGCGATAGTTCTGGCCGGTTTGATTTTCTTAAGGCCGGTTATTTATTTCTTTTTGCTTGTCTTGTTTAAGTTAAGAGCAAGAACATCTTTTTTAACCAGCATGGCATTGTTTAATTACAGTGAGTTTGGTCTGATCGTTGGGGCAATTGCCGTGAATAATGGTTTATTCTCCGCAGAATGGCTAACGACACTGGCATTGGCTATGTCGATTTCGTTTTTTATTTCCACACCTTTTAATACGCGAGTGCATGATATATTTAATAAATATCATGCCTGGCTACATCAGTTTGAACGTGAACGAAGAATCAAGCAGGAATCACTACCTAACCTGGGCAAATCCAGGGTTGTAATTCTGGGCATGGGACGTGTTGGACTAGGTGCATATAAATATTTGTCATCCACATTGGACGGCGAGATCATTGGTGTAGATGAAAAAAAAGCCACGGTTGAAGCCTTTCAGCAACAGGGAATCAATTGCATTCATGGGGATGCCAGTGATTATGAATACTGGCGAGCAACGAAACTTGCTGACTGCAAAAAAATCTTTGTCTGTTTGTCAAATCATCATGAGAATATGTACATCGTTAATCTAGCCAAACAGCTTGGTTTTAATAACGTATTAGCGGTTGTATCGCGCTTTCCTGACGAACAACTGGAATTGCAGCAACTTGGGTGTATTTCTTTTAATTTATATGCTGAAGCCGGACATGGATTTGCGGAACATGTATTAGGTGAACTTGAAACCTAAAGCTGGGAATATGCAAGTGAATTGTGTTTGAGACAATAGATGGATTGGAAAATACATAATAAAGCGCTGGTTTACGACGGTCATTTCAAAGTGGCCAGGTATCAACTGTCGCATGAAAAATATGACGGCGATTCAACTCCTCTATTTTATCGTGAGCTGGTGGGAAGAAATAACGCCGTTGCCATGGTGGCCTATGATCCGGATGAAGATCAGATCGTCCTTGTCGAACAATTTCGTATTGGTGCCATCGAAGAAGAGCAGCCGTGGTTAATTGAGATCGTGGCAGGCTTGATCGAGTCGGATGAAGCACCGGAGCAAGTGGTTATTCGAGAATCAGAAGAAGAAATTGGCTGTTCGCCGAGTGAATTGATTAAAATTGCCGGCTTTTATACTAGTCCTGGAGGCAATTCAGAATGGATCGAATTGTTTATTGGTAAAATCTCCGTGCACGAGCTTGCCGAGTCCGGTGGACTCGAAGATGAAGCAGAAGATATTCGAATTATAGTGCTACCTGCGGACGAAATCCCTTACATGCTGGCTACCGGTGAAGTCCGGTCGGCTATCGCCATAATAGGTTTGCAGTGGTTCGTGGCTAATCGGGAAAATATTCGAAGTCAATGGTTGAGTTAGTTAGATAACTCGACTTTCATAAATATTTTATTGTAACGGTCTTCATTCTTTGCCGTGCGATGAAGAATGCCACGTGAATCGCTACTGCGTGTATCTGTATTTCCTCCAAGCTCAAACCATTCTCCCATTCGTACCCGCACAGTGGTGTCTATAAATGTTTGTTCCTGACCGTAACCCTGATAAGTTCGGCTACTGCTGGCGGCACTTTGAATACTGATATTTGCAGTGCTTTTATCAGCGCTGCGGGCGACCACATAGAACCCGTCCTGCTTATTAGGAGATAATTCGCTATGTTCAATCAGGTAGCTGCCATTAGGGCGTTGAACGTAAGAATAGATTGGAGTGATGCGTAAATTTTCTTTTGATATGTAAGCCGGTTTGCCTTCCTGAACCTAAAGAAACTGGGTTTTATTATTATTGCTCTGTGTTTTTCTTGTATCGGCCAGCACGGTGACACCCGAACCTATTTGATTAGATTTTCCTGTTTGAACCGTGATGTCACCTGATTCGATACGCGCGGAAGCGCTGATGCTGCTGTCATTACGTGCAATGTATTCGTCATTGGTAACAGAAATGCGAAATGTACGAAGCGCCTTATCAACCGCTTGAATGAGACTTTCAATTTCGTTTATGCGACTGCCTGATGCTTTGATAAATAGCTGATAGCCATCGCCACTGATGGCCTCTGAGTCATTTAACAGCGGGCGAATCAACGGCAGGACTTCATCGGCAGGTCGGTTTTTTGAATCGAAATAGTGAATGGAGTCACTTAAACCCGGAGGAGGCAATAGTGTAAAAAGCAAAAAAATACCAATCAGTTTTTTCATATTTAAATGCTAACACGCCTTAAGTCGGGAGAGATATCACACTGGTGCCAGTAATTCATAAATACCTTATTCAATTCGCCACAGCGAATATGGTTATTAAAATCAACACTGCCTTCATATCGTTCCGATTGAGGGTTATGTAAGGATCCTTTTCCATCGGCTGTGATCAGGCTTTCATTGTAAGTCGAAACTACTTTGGGGAGTTGCCGAATGGAAATCTTAGAAGGTACACGATTAGCCAGATTAATCAGCCGGTGACCATCTTTAACGACGTCTGTGCTGTCAAATAAAATAATTTTAAGGGTGGTGTTGCGGTTTTTTCGAATGAACTGGCTAAATGCTTCAACAATATCACTGCGGTCGAAAATTTGATGATCAAGTGACCGGGAAATAATATTGATATCCAAAACTGCAGACGTCGCCAGTTTATGTACCGCGGCAATGTTCATGGCACGATCCTCGATAAAAATTTCGCCGTGGTGACCCCTAGGATGAAATTCTCAAAAAACCGTTCTTGCTTCATTTTTCTCTCATAAAAGTGGAAAAAACTGAGGATACCTGACGATTGCTGTATGATGGGCGCCTGTTTTCCAAGCGGGTTGGTTAACTGCCCGTCCGGCCCCAATATACTGACTATTTGGATGTCTTAATAGTTCACTCACAAGGTGTGGGAACTTCAGAATACCTGAGAATGTCAGTTACTTGTCAATGATGAATGAGTTTGGTAAAAAATGCGCTGCCTATGTGGTGCGAGAGGCACATCTGGACTGAAAATAATTATAAAAGTGTCGTGATTGATGATTGAAATACAAAATCTGGTTAAAAAATTCGGCTCGCTAACCGCGGTCAATGATATTACCTTCACTGTAGAGTCCGGTCAGGTACTTGGATTTTTGGGCCCCAATGGTGCCGGAAAATCCACCACTATGAAAATGATTACCGGATTTCTGGCGCCTACCTCAGGCTCTATTAGAGTCTGCGGTCATAAAGTGCAGGATGATGCGCTACTGGCAAAAAAAGAAATTGGTTATCTACCTGAAGGGGCTCCCAGCTACGGTGAAATGACCCCCATCGAGTTTCTGCAATTTATTGCGGATGTGCGTGGATTGACAGGTACATATAAAAAGCAGCGAATAGAAACTGTCATTTCGCAGTTAAATTTACAGCAAGTCATTAATCGTCCCATTGAAACCCTATCCAAAGGGTTCAAGCGTCGAGTTGGATTGTCTCAGGCTATTCTGCATGACCCCAAAGTGCTTATTCTGGATGAGCCAACTGACGGGTTGGATCCCAATCAAAAGTTTGAAGTACGTGAACTAATTAAAGGGATGGCACAGGATAAAATCATTGTGATATCCACACATATTTTATCCGAAGTGGATGCCGTCTGTTCACGTGCCATTATTATTGCCAACGGGAAAGTGGTCGCAGATGAAACTCCGGAAGAGTTGATATCAAGATCACCCATACGCCGTTTGGACGATGTGTTCAGGGAGATTACATCTATGGAGGGGTTGTCATGAGAAATATCCTCATCATTTTCCAACGTGAACTGGAAAGTTATTTCGCGACGCCCGTAGCGTATGTATTCATAGTTATCTTCTTGGTACTCAGTGGCGCACTCACTTTTAATATGGGTGGGTTTTACGAGCGTGGCCAGGCTGATCTTCAGCCATTTTTTAATTTTCATCCCTGGTTGTATTTGTTTCTGGTCCCGGCAATTTCCATGCGCTTATGGGCCGAAGAGCGTAAATCTGGAAATATTGAATTATTACTGACGCTACCGATCACCATGATTCAGGCAGTGATTGGAAAATTTTTAGCTGCTTGGCTATTTACTGCTATTGCCTTGCTGTTAACTTTTCCGCTTTGGATCACGGTGAATTATCTTGGAGATCCGGATAACGGGGTGATATTGGCGGCTTACATTGGAAGTTTGCTAATGGCCGGAGGCTTTCTTGCGATTGGTGCATGTATTTCCGCAACTACCAAGAATCAGGTGATTGCATTTATTATCAGTGTGGTGATTTGTTTTGCATTTTTGTTGAGTGGTTTTCCTGTTGTACTGGACTTCTTCCGAGGTTGGGCGCCTCAGCTCATCGTTGATACGATTGCTTCATTGAGCTTCCTGACGCACTACACCTCCATCAGTAAAGGCGTGATAGAACTGCGAGACATAATTTATTTTGCGACGCTGATCGGCTGCTGGCTGTATGCGAATGCGGTAGTGATTGAAATGAAAAAGGCAAGTTAAAATGAGTGCTGATAAATCCATGAGTAAAACCATCAGCTATACAGGATTATTGATGCTGGCAATATTGTTTGTGCTGGTAAATATGTTGAGTGGAAATCTGCTAAAGAATTTCCGTATTGATCTGACACAGGATAAATTGTACACGTTGTCTGACGGCACGCGTAACATCATTGATAGTATTCAGGAACCAATAACACTGAATTACTTTTTTTCTGATCAGACCAGCCAGAATATTCCTCAGTTAAGAACCTATGCCAATAGAGTCAAAGAGCTGTTGCAGGAGTATGCACAATTATCGCGAGGCAAAATTACCTTGAATGTGATTGATCCGATTCCTTATTCAGAAGAAGAAGATCAGGCAGCCGAATTTGGTCTGCAAGGTGTGCCCACTGGACCTGGAGGAGAAACCATCTACTTTGGTTTGGCGGGTAGCAACTCCATCGGTGAGTCCAGGCTGATTCCTTTTTTCCAGCCTAACAAAGAACAGTTTCTGGAATACGACGTTACTAAACTGATTTACACATTGCTGAATTCAAAAAAACCAGTGGTCGGTTTGCTGTCCAGAGTACCGATGTTTTCTTCATTTGATATTGAAACTCAAAGAATTCGTGACCCCTGGGTAATTACCAGTCAGTTGCAGCAACTTTTTGAGGTGAAAAATATAGACTTTGCCGAAACGGACTTTGGTGAAGATCTTGAGTTATTAATGCTGGTGCAGCCAAAAGGTTTAAGTAATAAAACGCTTTACGCGATTGACCAATATGTGATGAAGGGTGGCAATCTGGTTGTTTATGTGGATCCTTACGCTGAGGCAGATGTGCCTCCTATGGATCCCAATTCGCCCATAGAAGCTTCAGGTGCGCGCAGCTCAAATCTTGAGTTACTGTTTAATGCCTGGGGTATTGATTATTCACCAAATTCAGTTGTGGGTGACCGCAAATATGCCTTAACAGTGGATGTAGGAGAGGGTAAGCAGGAGCGGCATTATGCCATTCTTGGTTTGGATAAAGATGCTTTTCAGACTGAAGATGTCACCACGTCAAGTCTGGATCTGATTACCACCGCTATGGCTGGTACAGTAAAACCGAAGCGAGGTGCAGATGTTAAATTTGAACCGTTGATACATTCAAGCAATGAAGCAATGCTGTTTGAGAGTTCAAAATTCAGATTTCTACCAAAGGTGTCAAACCTGTCTGAAAACTTTATGCACACCGGTGAAGAATATGCTATCGCCGGACGCTTTCAAATGCAGCCTGAATCGGCATTTCCTCAAGGTGCGCCTGAAGGTGTTGAAAACCAACATGCACATATTTCAAGAGCCAGTCAGCCAGTCAATGTTATTGTTGTTGCTGATGTTGATATGCTTACGGATCGTATGTGGGTGAATGTGCAGGATTTCCTCGGCCAGAAAATTACTGATGCATGGGCGTCTAATGGAGATTTTGCAGTCAATGTGGTGGATAACCTGCTAGGCAGTTCCAATTTGATCAGTGTGCGTGGACGTGCGACAGCGACCAAACCCTTTACTCGGGTAGAAGCATTGCGCCGTGAAGCGGATGATCAGTTTCGTGAGCAGGAACAAATTCTACAGAATAAGCTAATGAGTGCAGAACAGAAGATTTCGCAATTGCAATCCCAGCGTGATGATCAGAGCTCCACTATATTAAGCCCTGAACAAAGTGCCGAAATTCAGCGTTTTCAGGATGAAAAATTGCAGGTAAGAAAAGAACTGAGAAAGGTCCGTCATGAACTGAATAAAAATATTCAAAGTCTGGGTGCCTGGTTGAAAGCGATTAATATTGGCTTAATGCCACTGATACTGACAATACTGGCTCTGGTTATCTCTGCAATACGTATCAAGAAGCGCGTACCACACCGCTCATAGTCATATGAAAATAAAATCACTTTCCATTTTAGTTATATTTCTGCTCATTGGGGCCGGAATGTATTTTGTATCCGCTTCAAAAAACAACATTAATACTTCAGAAAAAATTGGTTCACCCATCATGCAGAATTTGCAAGCCAAACTGAACGATGTATCTGAATTACAGTTGGTTGGAGCCGGTGAGCAGGTATTGTCAACCCTGCAACGTACACCGGACGGCTGGACAGTAAAGGAAAGAAATCATTTTCCTGCGGATGTATCGAAAATACGCGCAACATTATTAAATCTTGCTGAAGCTAAAATCATCGAACAAAAAACCGCGAATTCTGATTTATATGTGAAACTGGGTCTAGAAGATATCAGTGCTGCGGATGCGCAAGGTGTGAAAGCATTAATTCATATTCAAGGTGAAAGCCTGCCTGATGAATTGATCATAGGCAATCCTGGGCCTCAGATTAACAAGTCGCGCTATGTACGTCTGGCAAACAGTGAAACTAGCTGGTTGATAGATCGTAAAATTGATTTAAACCACACGCCAGAGTACTGGCTACGCAAAGATATTCTAAATATAGAGCCGAAAGAAATTGATGCTGTGACAATTCTACTTAAAGACGGATCCAGACTTGAGATTAAAAAAAGCAGTAGTGATAAGTCTGTGTTTGAAGTGGCAAATTTAACCAATCCCGAGTCACAGGTGGTTGCTGCAGAGCTGGATCAGGTAACCAATGCCATGTCGGCATTTCAGCTATTGGATATTGCAGATAATGCTGACTTCGATGGTAAAGAAGCAGATATGCAAGTGAGCTACCTGCTCAGCTCCGGGGCGATTGTGAATCTAAAGGCATATGAACTTAAAAATGACCATTTTGCCTCGTTGGATTATGGCCTGGTTCAAAATATTACGGTTGAGGAAAAGCCTCAAGCTGAAAAATATGTTAATCAACTTAAGGCGCTCACATCTGGCTGGATCTATAAAATTCCCAATGTCACTTATGACTCTATGTATAAACGTGAAGCGGATGTGCTCGCCATAACTGAAGATCAACTGAACTAATCGATCGTTTAAATTTTGTTGGCTTTATCTACGGCATTACCAATATAGGTATGTGGTGTGAGCTTCTGCAGCTCCAGTTTCGCTTCGGTAGGTATGTCTAATCCTTCAATAAATTTTATTAAAGCTGGCTGATCAATTTTCTTTCCACGAGTCAGTGCTTTTAATTTTTCATAAGCCTTTTCAATATTATAGCGACGCATAACTGTTTGTATGGGCTCCGCCAGCACTTCCCAGTTGTTGTCTAGATCAGAAGCCAGTCGTGCTTCGTCAATTTGAATTTTATTTAATCCGCGCATGAGTGCTGCATCCGCAATCATGCAATAAGCAAAAGCACTGCCCAGGTTGCGTAATACGGTAGAGTCAGACAAGTCGCGCTGCCAGCGAGAAATTGGAAGTTTTTCTGCAAAATGTTGCAATAGTGCATTGGCAATACCGTAATTTCCTTCTGCATTTTCAAAATCAATGGGATTAACTTTGTGCGGCATGGTGGATGATCCCACCTCGGTTGCCACTACTTTCTGCTTGAAATAACCAATGGAAATATACGACCAGATGTCACGCGATAAATCGATGCAGATAGTATTGATCCGCTGCAAGCAATGGCACAATTCTGCGATATAATCGTGCGGTTCAATTTGTGTTGTATAGGGATTGTATTGCAGCTCTAAGGATTCCACTGTTTGGCGTGAAATGTTTTCCCAGTCGACACCCGGATAGGCGGATAGATGTGCATTAAAATTGCCTACCGCACCATTTAGTTTCCCCAGTATTTCAACACCATTCAACTGAGCGAGCTGTCTTTCCAATCGATGACATACATTTGCAAATTCCTTTCCCATGGTTGAAGGTGTGGCAGGCTGTCCATGCGTTCGACATAACATGGGAATGGAGGCCATTTCCGTGGCAAAATTACGCAGCAGATCGATAATGTGAGTTTGTAGACTGATTAATAATTCCCGTCCCTGTTTTAACATTAATGCATAAGCCAGGTTATTGATGTCTTCAGAGGTGCAGGCAAAATGAAAAAATTCAGACAGCTCTTTTAAGTCGTTATTCTTTTCGACAGATTCTTTTAACCAGTATTCAACCGCTTTGACATCGTGATTGGTCGTGGCTTCAATCTCCTTGACACGCTCAGCATCTGCCATGCTGAAATTGTCAATGAGATTTTTTAGTTGCTTGCGGCCTGCCTCATTAAGTGGGGGAATGTCGTCTAGTTCCTTGCTGTCTGCCAGTCTCATCAGCCAGGTAACTTCTACGATAGCCCGGCTATGAATTAAACCGTATTCACTAAATATTTCTCGTAATTTCAGCGTAGCTTTACTGTATCTGCCATCGATGGGCGTGACTGCGCTGAGGTTATTCAATTCCATGTATTCTCCAATTTGGGTTAAATCTACTTCAAACTTAAGAGGGCTAGCTATTATACTACAGCCCATCTCAAGGTTGGCATTTACGATTCTAATTTGACCAGGAAAACTATCACTAGAAAAACTATAACCAGGAAAACACATGAGTAACGAAGATTTTAGAATAGAAAAAGATAGTATGGGTGAGCTACACGTGCCCAAAAATGCTTTATATGGTGCTCAAACCCAGCGTGCCGTCAATAATTTTCCCATCAGTGGATTAACCATGCCCAGAGAATTCATTAAAGCACTGGGTCTGCTAAAGGCGTCCTGTGCTATGGCCAATGAAGAATTAGGACTGCTTGACCAAAACATAGCCAAGGCCATTGTCGAGGCAGCCAAAAAAGTCAGCAGTGGTGAATTGGATGAGCACTTCCCGGTGGACGTTTTTCAGACAGGTTCAGGCACCAGCAGTAATATGAATACCAATGAAGTCATTTCACATATTGCTTCAGTCAAAGTTCATCCCAATGATCATGTCAATATGGGACAGAGCTCCAACGATATTATTCCCACGGCTATCCATGTGAGCGCCTGTTTAACAATCCATGAAGAATTACTGCCTGCGCTGGATCATTTATCCAAAACATTACGCAGTAAGGCAAAAAAGGTTGACAGTTACGTCAAGACAGGTCGAACACATTTGATGGATGCTATGCCTGTAACCATGGGGCAGGAACTCAATGCCTGGGCAACACAAATTGAAAATGGCCTAAGTCGAATTCTGGGCGCCTTGAAATTTCTTCATGAGCTCGCTCAAGGGGGAACTGCCGTCGGCACCGGGATTAATGCGCATCCGAATTTTGCAGACAAGATGGTGAAACATCTTACTTCATTAACGAACATTCCTTTTACCAGCAAGCCGGATAAATTCGAAGGACTAAGCGCGCAGGATGCGGCGGTAGAAATGAGTGGCCAGCTAAAAACACTGGCAGTCAGTATGATGAAAATTGCAAATGACCTGCGTTGGATGAATTCGGGTCCACTGGCGGGTTTGGGTGAGATCGCATTACCTGCATTACAACCAGGTAGCAGTATCATGCCAGGCAAAGTGAATCCGGTTATACCTGAAGCCACGGCAATGGTCTGTGCCCAGGTGATTGGAAACGATACCACTATCACTATTGCAGGGCAGGCCGGTAATTTCCAGCTTAATGTTATGTTGCCAGTGATTGCTTATAACCTGATTCAAAGTATCAAGCTATTGGCCAATAGCGCACGCCTGATGGCGGATAAAGCCATTGAAGGTTTCACAGTGAATGAAGAAGCATTGACTGACGCGTTAAGCCGAAATCCTATTCTTGTGACCGCCATCAATAGTGTGATCGGATACGAAAAAGGCGCCGCAGTTGCCAAGAAGGCCTATGCAGAAGGGCTAACTGTGATCGAGTCCGCAATGCAGCTGACAGATTTGTCTGAAGATGAGCTTGTCAAGCTTCTGGACCCCGCCCAACTGACGAAAGGCGGTATTCAAGGGCTCTAGTTTGTTAGAGTGTAGAATAATGCAATAAATCACTGTAGCTACTTGTATACAATAGGGTTATGCAAGCAGCTACAGTTCTCCAATTTCTATATCTGGCTTTCGTGGCCGGAATAAGTGCTTTCGCCTTCGTGCAACTGCATAAACGCGTGCCTATCAAATACGAGTCGCGCATGTCTATTGGCGCTCTGTTATTTTTAGCCTTTGTAATATTTCTTATCAGTGCACTGCTGTTTCTTGTGTTTGGAATCATCTTTATCTCCGAAATCAGCCTGGCGGTTTACACGGGTGGTGCTTTGTTGGTTATCTGCAGTCTTGTCTTTCTTCTGGCCACCAATATTGTGGTTAAGGAACGTAAATATTTCAGGTGACTTGAAAAAAGACAGACAGAACACGATTCTAGTACCGGATTGCCTAAGTATCCTATCTTTCTGGAGAAAACCAAACGCGCTCTAGCCAAGCATCGTCTGGATAGTCCTTACTACCCTGCGGTGATGGTGATATTGATTTCAGGATTACGACAACTTGATCGTCGTGTTGGATTTGGTGTTTCAGATTTTGTGATTCGAATCATGGCACAGCGTATTCACGCAACACTTAGATCTACAGATTATATTGCAAGACTGAATGAAAACCTGTTTGCGGTTTATATTAATGATCTGAAAAAACGTGAAAGCATTCATGTGATTGCAGATAACATTCTACAGAATATTAAAATGCCGGTTGAGGTGGCTTCAGGAAGTACGCCCATTTTCCCTTACATCGGTGTGGCGTTCTATAAGGACCATCCTTTTGACGAAGTACTAAAGTATGCGCAGTCGGCTGCATTAGAAGCCTGTGACCGAGGCATGGAAGTAATTGTTGCAGATGCCATCACTTCTGTGCAAAAAGCTGATAATGATCTGTTAACCGTATTACAGCGCGGATTGCAAGAAAGGACATTCCAGCTTTATTATCAGCCACAAGTAGCATTGAATGAATTAAAAGTCATTGGTGTGGAAGCGCTGATTCGTCTACCGGAAGAAAACTGGTTATCCATGGGTACGGGTGAATTGGTAGAGCTGGCGGAAAGAAATGGCATGATCCATCAACTGGATTTAATGGTGTTTGAAATGTTATTTGAACAGGTTGAACGCTGGGTTGAAAAAGAATTAAAGATTCGTGTGGCGGTTAATATGTCGATCAAGAGTTTTAAAAACCACTCGCTGCTGGATTACATTATTGACACACTGGAAAACAATCCACGCTATGGCAAGCGTCTCAAAATTGAACTCACCGAAACTGCCAGTCTTGATGATGTAAAAGAAATTGTTGATTTTATGAAACAGATGATTCCATTTGGTGTGCTGTTCTGTATTGATGACTTTGGAACACAGTATTCATCGATGGAATATCTACAACGTCTACCTGTGCAGGAAGTTAAGATCGACAAGAGTTTCGTTCTCAGTGCACTAAGTGATGATGCCAGTGAAAAAATAGTACGTTCAGTCATACAACTTGCTCACAGTCTCAATCTTTCGGTTACGGCTGAAGGCGTTGAAAATGAAAGAATGCTGAACTTCCTGCGCTCATGGAAATGCGACCAGGCGCAAGGATTTTATTTCTCGCAAGCTCTATCCGGAGAAGAATTTGAAAGCTATTTAGTAGAATCGCAAACGCAGATCAAGTCTATCCCTTCTCAGGGTTTTATATCTGAAGATAATTCAGTTTTGCGATAAATTAAAACAATTCCAGCAATTATTATTAATGCTGCACCCAACAGAGTATTTAATGTGGGTAATTCATTCCAGAATAACCAACCCGCAGTGCTTGCCCAGAGTAAAGAAAAATAAGTAAAAGGACCTACCTGACTTGCGGGTGCAATCCGGTACGCCTGAGTTAAGCAGAATTGTCCACACGTGCCCACCACGCCTAGTAGTAACAACATGGCCCATTGTTCGGGTGTTGGTAAGTAGCTGTCTCCAAACATTAATGGAATGCTACTAAACAACGCGCCGAGTAGGGCAAAGTAAAATACAATTCTGGCGGTAGGTTCGGTGTCGGACATTCTGCGTATAGAGACTTTGGCTACGGCAGCCAGTGCGCCCCCAATCAAACCAATCACTGCGGCAAATTGTATTTCTGCTGTGGGGTTTAAGAAAACTGCCACACCCAAAAAACCAATGGCAATCCCCAGATAAGTTTTTAAAGAGATTTTTTCCTTAATCCAGATAATGGCAATGATAGGAATGAAGATGGGGCCCGTGAGTTTCAATAACATGGCATTGGCCAGTTCGATATTTGCCAGTGCATAGAAAAAACAGTACATGGCTAACAAGCCGCTCAATGAGCGGATCAGATGCATGCCTATACGTTTAGTTTTTACATGTATAAGTCGCTGGCGAAATAGGAATGGTGCCAATACTATTGCTGCAAATACATTGCGGTAAAATACCAAATGGTAGCTGGGTATACTTTCTCCCAGAGTTTTAACAATCATGCCCATGCTGGTAAAAAACAATTCACCCAGAATGATGAATAGACTGCCTACAACAACAATTTTATTAATGTGCATAAAACAAAGTTAATTACATGGCAGGGGGCAGGTGTTTGACTATAATGCGAGTTGGCAGATTTTTTTCTTACATTCAAAAAAGGCGAACCGAATTTCGCCTTTTCTAAAACACAGAAGTGTGAACTTCTAGCCGTTGACGACTTTTACCGCAATCTCGGCCAGCTTGGCATGCGCTTCGGCGGCTTTACGCGTGTAGTCTTCGATTTGATCAAAGTTAAGATAGCGGTAAATGTCATCTGCCATCGGGTCGATTTGTGCTGCAAACTTCATATACTCTTCATGGGTTGGAATTTTTCCTAAAATAGAAGCTACGGCAGCGATCTCTGCGGATGCGAGAAAAACGTTCGCACCATCACCCAGACGATTTGGGAAGTTACGTGTAGAGGTTGAGACGACTGTTGAATTAGCCGCTACACGTGCCTGGTTCCCCATGCACAGTGAGCAACCGGGCATTTCAGTTCGTGCACCTGCTGCTGCGTAAATGCTGTAGTAACCTTCATCAGAAAGTTGCCCTTCATCCATTTTGGTTGGTGGAGCTACCCAGAGTCGTGTTGGAATAGTGCCGCCATACGCCTGTAGCATTTTGCCGGCTGCACGGAAGTGACCAATATTCGTCATACAAGAACCAAGGAAAACTTCATCAATGGCCGTACCTGCGACGTCTGATAGTGTTTTCACATCATCGGGATCATTTGGACATGCCAGAATAGGTTCCTTGATTTCATTCAAATCAATTTCAATCACTTCTGCGTATTCGGCATCAGCGTCCGCTTCCATTAACTCTGGGTTATCAAGCCAACTCTGCATGGCCTGAGCACGACGTTCTAAGGTGCGTGCATCACCGTAGTCATTGGCAATCATCCAGCGCAACATGATGATATTAGAATTCAGGTATTCGATAATCGGTTCTTTATCTAACTTAATGGTACAACCGCCCGCAGAACGTTCCGCAGAAGCATCGGATAATTCAAACGCCTGCTCTACTTTAAGTTTGGGCAGTCCTTCAATTTCAAGAATGCGACCAGAGAAAATATTTTTCTTGCCTTTCTTTTCAATGGTGAGCAATCCCAGTTCAATAGCCTTATAAGGAATAGCATTGACCAGATCACGCAAGGTAATGCCCGGTTGCATTTCACCTTTAAAGCGAACAAGCACAGATTCCGGCATGTCCAGTGGCATTACACCTGTTGCGGCGGCAAAGGCCACCAGACCCGAACCTGCCGGGAAGGAGATACCAATGGGGAAACGGGTATGTGAATCACCACCAGTACCGACAGTATCCGGTAGCAACATGCGGTTTAACCAAGAATGAATTATGCCGTCACCCGGGCGTAAAGAAACACCTCCGCGATTCATTATGAAATCAGGCAGAGAGTGGTGTGTAGTCACATCAATCGGCTTTGGATAAGCAGACGTATGACAGAATGACTGCATAGTCAGGTCGGCTGAAAAACCAAGACAAGCTAAGTCTTTCAACTCATCGCGTGTCATAGGTCCAGTGGTATCCTGCGAACCGACTGTGGTCATCTTGGGTTCGCAATAAGTGCCAGGACGAATACCCTCAGTACCACAAGCTCTACCCACCATTTTTTGTGCCAGCGTATAGCCTTTGCCGGAGTCTTTAGCCGGTGCGGGTACGCGGAAGAGGTCAGTTGTGCCCATACCCAGAGATTCCCGTGCACGTGTGGTTAATCCGCGACCGATAATGAGTGGAATCCGACCTCCGGCGCGTACTTCGTCTAACAGGATGTCTGTTTTAAGTTTGAACTCACAAAGCGTTTTGCCCGTAGCTTTATTCTTAATTACACCTTCGTAAGGGTAGATATCTATCACATCGCCCATATTGAGGTTTGACACATCACATTCGATAGGTAACGCACCCGCATCTTCCATTGTGTTATAAAAGATAGGTGCAATTTTCCCACCCAGGCAGTAACCTCCATCGCGCTTATTAGGAATAAAAGGAATATCATCGCCCATATGCCAAAGCACAGAGTTAGTGGCAGATTTGCGTGATGAACCTGTGCCAACAACGTCACCCACATAAGCCAGTGGATGGCCTTTTGCTTTTAGAGATTCAATTTGTTTGATCGGACCGACCTTTCCAGGTTCATCCGGCGTGATTCCATCACGTGCCATTTTCAACATGGCGATCGCATGGAGTGGAATATCTGGACGTGACCAGGCATCCGGAGCAGGCGATAGATCATCGGTATTGGTTTCACCGGTGACTTTGAACACAGTCACGGTAATTTTTTCTTCCAGCTCGGGCTTGCTGGTGAACCATTCACCATTCGCCCACGATTCAATGATTTGCTTGGCGTACTCATTACCGGCATTCATCTTCTCTTCAACGTCATAAAACGCGTCGAACATGAGTAAGGTATGTGATAATGCTTCAACCGCTGTGGGTGCCAGTGACTGGTCATCCAATGCTTCGATCAGTGGAGCAATGTTGTAGCCACCCAGCATGGTTCCCAGCAGTTCTACTGCTTTGACTTTGTCGATCAAAGGAGAAGTGGTTTCGCCTTTAGAGATCGCTGCCAGAAAACCGGCTTTAATGTAGGCCGCCTGATCCACACCGGCGGGCACACGATTGACCAGCAGGTCAAGAATGAAGTCTTCTTCACCGGCAGGTGGATTTTTTAGTAGTTCGATCAAATCAGCCGTCTGCTCTGACGATAATGGCTGAGGGACAACACCCAGAGCCGCACGTTCTTCTACATGTTTGCGATAGGCTTCTAACACAGTATTTTTCTCCAAAAGTTTTAGGTGCCAGCGCAGCGTCCGTGCTGGCACCTGTAATCTGTTGTATCAAGTAAATCAACCGGCGATTATAGCGGATCCTGATTAAAATTTTATATAAATCAGAATTATAGTCAGCTCAGCATTTGCTCAATGGTTTTTAAATATTTGGATTTGCCAAGCAGCAAATTTAACTGATTTCCGCCCGCTTGATACCAGAGTACCGCTGAGCGTAAACCGGCCATTAGCATGGCGCGAATGGTGGCAGCGTTGGTCTCATTTTTTAACGTTTGAGGATTTCCGTAGACAATCACACGTGGATTGAGCGGGCTGATGGCATTTTGGTAAAGTTGGGCGAGGCGCTCAATAACGTAGTCACGTTGTTCCTGAAGGTTACTTGCGGGTTCTTCGAGTAAGCTTAGAGTTGTACCAACTTGCTCTTCTAATGTTTTGTTATTATTGAAATTCTTGGATAAGACCATCAGGCTAACCATGTAACGTCCCCGTTCCAATGCCATTTTGTTCTGTTTTTCGGTAAAACTGGCCCGCAAAGCAATAAGTCCGGGGCAAAGATTCTCCACGGAGCCAAAAACATCAAGATAAGTGTCAGGGTTTCTGACAAATAAACTGCTCAGACAAGTGTCGATCTGCAAATAATCGTAATGAGTTTCCCAGGCAATTTGCTGAACTTGGGTCAATGCTTGGTGCATGCCTGCCAATGCAATGGTCTTGTTGATGTATTCGCTGGTCATAATTTAATTTATCCGATGGTAAATAATACCGCCGCCCAGGCAATGTTCTCCCTGATATAACACGGCATATTGACCCGGTGTCACAGCGCGCTGGGGTTGTTTGAAATTCAATTGCCACTGACCATGATCAAGTTGCACCGCGTGGCAATCCTGATGGGCTTGGCGATAACGTATTTTAGCCTGAATTGACTCAATTGAATGTGTGTAGGGTTGATCAATCCAGTGCATATTTTCAACAATTAAGCTGTTATTAAATAGCTGTGGGTGGTTGGATCCTTGTGCCACGATGAGTTGGTTAGTGGCAAGATTCTTATCAACCACGTACCAGGGTTGTTCACTTGCGCGGGCAACACCGCCTATACCCAAGCCCTGTCGTTGGCCAATAGTAAAGAAAGCGGTGCCCTGGTGTTTTCCTAATATATTAAATTCAGTATCAATAATATCCCCTTGATTATATTTAATATATTGACTCAGAAAATCACGGAATTTTCGTTCACCAATAAAGCAAATCCCCGTACTGTCTTTTTTCTCTGAGATGTGTAGATTTAGCTCTGTGGCAATTTGTCTTACCTGATCTTTGTTAAGTTCGCCCAATGGAAATAAGGCTTGGCTAAGTTGTTGTTGGTTAAGTCCGTGTAAAAAATAACTTTGATCTTTACTGCTATCCAGTCCGGTCAGTAACTGATACTGGTTATGATGAAGCCGGCAACGCGCATAGTGCCCAGTAGCGATTTTTTCAGCGCCCAATTCGGTGGCAAAATCCAGAAAGGCTTTAAATTTAATTTCCGTGTTACAAAGAATGTCCGGGTTAGGCGTGCGGCCGGCTTCATGTTCGCTTAAAAAATATTCAAATACGTGATCCCAATATTCGGCCGAGAAGTTAACCGTGCGTAACGGAATGCCCAGTTTCTCACACACTCTTTCCGCGTCTTCCAGGTCCTGAGAAGCAGAGCAATATTCGTCCGTGTCATCTTCTTCCCAGTTTTTCATAAAAATGGCATCCACTTTATGACCAGAGGCCTTGAGCAAATGAGCGCATACTGCGGAGTCTACACCACCGGATAATCCGACAACAATATGCTTTAAAGACATTGAGTTATATAGCTAATTTAAAGTAAAAAATATAATTTTTATGGAATCAAACAGATCGAAGAAATACTAATTTCAGCTTACCAAGTTTCTACGATGTCGCTCAATATGGAAAGATCGCATCGACGACCACTTTCATAATCATCAATGCTTTTAAGCACCATAGCGCTACGACGCTGAATTTCAGGTAGAGCCTCAATTTCTTCACGCGTCATCCAGAGTGCTTCCAGGATACCGTCGTCCAAAGGTTGGTCAGGGTAATGTTTAATGGCTTTGCCGGAAAATGTTATTCGTAAATATACCTCTGGTTTTTCTGGATGTTTCCAGCGCGAAATACCAATGAAAGAATCTGGTACGAAGTCCCATGCCGTTTCTTCCAGTGTTTCGCGAATAGCGGCATCTTCCAGTGTTTCATCAACTTCCCAGTGACCGGCAGGCTGGTTGTAGACTTCGAGGCCATTGGCATATTCTTTTACCATGAGATATTTGCCATCACGTTCAATGACAGAAGCAACGGTGATATGAGGATTGGAAGCCATAAATATTTATTTATCAGTTAGTTATAATAATAATATAATGTAATATATGTAATTAATCCAGCCTTGTATATGGTAGCCGTTGACCCTATATATGTTTAAGACGAAGTGGCTCTGTCACTGGCTTTATTGAATTTTTGAATCTAAATTTTCGAATCTATAGTAAGAATTCTATAATATGACTAAATTAAATTAACCATGTGTTATTAGTATGTCGAGTGACAATCAATATCAAAACGATGATGGATTAGCGGTCGAAGAAGCTCGTCCTAAGGTCAAACAGCCGCCCATGTATAAGGTTGTGTTATTAAATGATGATTACACACCGATGGAGTTTGTGGTGCATGTATTGGAAAACTTTTTCAATATGGGGCGTGAACAGGCCACACGTGTGATGTTGAATGTCCACTCCCAGGGGAAAGGGGTTTGTGGAATTTTTACCCGTGAAGTATCAGAAACTAAGGTTTCACAGGTGAATCAGTATTCGCGTCTGAACAATCACCCATTGTTGTGTGACATGGAAGAGGCGGATTGATGGACGTTTCAAATGATTGCGTACACCCACTTAATGCCAAATAGGGAATAGGGAAGCCATGCTATCTAAAGATCTGGAATCAACATTAAATCTGGCGTTTAAGCGCGCGCATGAAAAGCGCCATGAGTTTATGACTGTCGAGCACCTCCTATTGGCGCTGATGGAAAATACTTCCGCCGCCGAAGTACTACGAGGCTGCGGAGCCAATCTGGAAGCATTGAGTTCCGAGCTGAACGTATTTATTGATGAGAATACGCCACTGCTTAACGATGATGAGGAACGTGAGACCACACCAACACTTGGTTTTCAGCGTGTGTTACAGCGTGCTGTCTTTCACGTGCAATCTTCGGGTAAAAAAGAAGTCACCGGAGCCAATGTGCTTGTCGCTATCTATGGAGAGCAAGAATCCCATGCGGTGTATCTGTTAACCAATAATGATGTGGCACGTCTGGATGTGCTTAACTTTATCTCTCATGGAATTTCCAAAATCTCTGATGACGAATCCGGTGAAGTTTCACCCGAACTGGATCCTGATGTGGATTACCAGGAGCAGGAATCCAAACCACTGGAAAAATATGCAACCAATCTGAATGCACTGGCGGCGGCTGGCAAAATTGATCCTCTGATTGGTCGTAGCCACGAAATCGAACGTACCATGCAGATTTTGTGTCGACGTCGCAAAAACAATCCTTTGCTGGTGGGCGAGGCGGGTGTAGGTAAAACGGCCATTGCGGAAGGCCTTGCGAAAAAGATTGTCGACGGCGAGGTTCCGGATTTTCTCAAAGGCAGTACGATTTATGCATTGGATTTGGGTGGCCTGGTGGCAGGTACCAAGTATCGCGGTGATTTTGAGAAGCGTCTGAAAGGGGTGCTTAAACAACTTTCAGTAGAAAAAGGGGCGATATTATTTATCGATGAAATTCATACCATTATTGGTGCGGGTGCGGCTTCCGGTGGAGTAATGGATGCGTCCAATCTAATCAAACCACAATTGGCAACCTCAGAGTTAAAATGTATCGGTTCGACAACCTATCAGGAATATCGAGGTATCTTTGAAAAGGATCGTGCACTGGTCCGACGTTTCCAGAAGATTGAAGTGTCCGAACCTTCTGTGGATGAAACATTTCATATCCTTAAAGGGGTGCGCAGTCAGTTTGAGCAGCATCATAAAGTTAAATATACCAATAATGCGTTAAAAGCGGCGGCAGAGCTCTCAGAACGATACATCACAGATCGATTTTTGCCAGACAAAGCAATCGATGTGATTGATGAAGCCGGTGCTGCTGTGATGCTCAGATCCGACTCTTCTAAGAAAAAATCTATCACGGTTAAAGATGTGGAAGGCATCATCGCTAAAATTGCGCGTATTCCTTCCAAGAATGTTTCGCATAGCGATACAGAGTTACTAAAGAATCTGGAGCGTAATCTGAAGCTTGTGGTGTATGGCCAGGACGAAGCGATCACCACATTGGCCACTTCAATTAAAATGTCGCGTTCTGGACTGGGGCATGATGAAAAGCCGATTGGTTCATTCCTGTTTGCCGGCCCTACCGGGGTGGGTAAAACGGAAGTCACTCGTCAGCTAGCAACCGCGTTAAGTATTGAGTTGGTGCGCTTTGATATGTCGGAATACATGGAACGCCATACCGTCTCAAGGCTGATTGGTGCGCCCCCAGGCTACGTAGGATTTGATCAAGGAGGGTTGCTCACAGATGCCATATTAAAATCGCCTCACTGTGTGCTGCTACTGGATGAAATTGAGAAAGCCCACCCGGATGTCTTCAATTTGCTATTGCAGGTCATGGATCATGGGACATTGACGGATGCGAATGGGCGTAAAGTGGATTTCAGAAATGTTATTTTAGTGATGACAACCAATGCTGGTGCACAGGAAATCAGTCGTAGTACGGTTGGCTTTACGAGTCAGGATCACGCCAGTGACGGTATGGAGGTGATTAAGCGAATGTTTACTCCCGAGTTTCGTAATCGTCTGGATGCCATTATTCAGTTTGGAAGTTTGGACAAGTTAACGATTGGAAGTGTTGTCGATAAATTTATCGCTCAACTGGAGAGTCAGTTAAGTGATAAAAAAGTAGACCTGATCGTGGACGAAGACGCGCGGGAGTGGATAGGAAACGAAGGCTACGACCCGCAAATGGGGGCCCGACCGATGTCACGCGTGTTGCAGGAATATATCAAGCGTCCACTTTCAGAAGAAATCCTGTTTGGGGATCTGGTCAAGGGGGGAACCGTTAGGGTAACGGTGCAAGATGGTAAATTGCACCTGGAAATATCAAATGAGCATTATGCAGGATAAAAATTAACGTGCACGGTAAGTGATGCGGCCTTTGCTTAAATCATAAGGTGTGAGTTCGACTGTTACTTTATCGCCGGTTAAAATACGAATGTAGTTTTTGCGCATTCTTCCGGAAATATGTGCTGTGACGACATGTCCGTTCTCTAACTCGACGCGAAACATTGTATTCGGTAGAGTCTCGGTGACAGTACCTTCCATTTCAATGTGATCTTCTTTTGCCATGCAACTCCTCAATTATGTTTATGGTGAGGCGACATTATCGTTATCTAATTTGGTAAAACAAGGTTTTTCTGGTGCAACAAACAGAAAATGCGACATTTTGCTACATTAACTGCTGAATCGCACTAAAATAACAGTGTTTATGAGGTAAAACCGGTATATCACCGGCACATAACGAGTTTTAATAAAAAATATAATATCAACAGGAAACGAAGAGAATAAATATGCAATTCGCGTTTGTATTCCCCGGACAGGGATCCCAATCTGTCGGCATGATGAAAGATCTTGCCGAAAGTTATTCGATAGTAAAGGAATGTTATCAGGAAGCCTCCGACGCCATTCAGTTGGATTTATGGAAAATGGTTAAAGAAGGTCCTGAGGAAGCGCTAAATCAAACCAAAAACACCCAGCCGGCCATGTTGGCGGCCAGCTATAGCATAGTGAAAATCTGGGCCAACGCTTTAGATAAGAAAGCAGGAATAATGGCGGGACACAGCTTTGGAGAAGTGTCCGCGTTTACTTGTGCTGGGGCGATGAATTTTAGTGATGCTGTGAAACTGGCACGTCTACGTGGTGAATTCATGCAAGATGCGGTTGAAGCAGGCACCGGAGCTATGGCGGCTGTATTGGGGCTAGAAGATCAGGCACTGGATGAATTATGTCAATCCGTCACTACTGATAATGCTGTGGTAGAAGCCGTCAACTATAATGCCCCAGGTCAGGTGGTTGTCGCTGGGCATACGATTGCGGTAGAAAAGTTAATTGAACAGGCCAAAGAACAGGGTGCCAAACGTGCATTAAAACTACCGGTGTCGGTACCCGCACACTCCAGTTTGATGAAACCGGCAGCAGAAAGGGTTGCCGCTGCACTGGCTGAAGTGAACTTTAGTATGCCATCTGCGCCTATTATTCAAAATGCTACATTAGTCGTGCCCGATAGCGTCGACGGTATGAAGTCCGCCTTACAGGCACAGTTGTATTCGCCCGTACGCTGGGTGGATACGATTGAATTGATTAAACAAACGGGAGTGACATGTTTGCTGGAAATGGGGCCAGGGAAAGTGCTTACCGGCTTACACAAACGTATTGATAAGTCACTCACTTCTGTATGTATATGCGATAACGCGTCACTTGAAACCGCCATTACAACAATCGAGGAATAAATACAGTGTTAGATAACAAAGTCACATTAGTCACCGGTGCCAGCCGAGGGATTGGTAAAGGTATCGCCATTGAACTAGGGAAAAATGGTGTGAAAGTGATTGGTACGGCGACTTCTGAGAAAGGCGCTGAAAGTATTTCTGAATATCTAAAGCAAGAGGGTATTGAAGGTGAAGGCATGGTGCTGGATGTTTGTTCACCAGAATCCATCGATCAATGTATTTCCACTATTAATAAAAAATATGGAAATGTGGATATTTTAGTCAATAATGCCGGTATCACTCGTGATTCCTTGTTGATGAGAATGAAACTTGAGCAGTGGGAAGAAGTGTATGAGACAAATCTGCGTTCAGTTTTCCTGATGAGCAAAGTCTGTCTGCGTGGAATGATGAAAAATCGTAGTGGTCGAATTATTAATATTTCATCCGTGGTCGGTACGACCGGGAATCCGGGACAAGCCAACTATGCAAGTACCAAGGCCGGTATGGTGGGTTTTACCAAATCTCTTGCACGAGAGGTGGCGAATCGAGGAGTGACAGTCAACTGTGTGGCGCCCGGATTCATTCGTACGGATATGACAGATGAGTTAACCGAGGAGCAAAAAGAGCAGATACTAGGCAATGTCCCCATGGGTAAACTGGGAGAAGTTGAAGATATTGCCAAGGCAGTGAAATACCTGGCGTCAGAGGATTCTGCCTATCTAACTGGGCAGACCCTGCATATAAATGGTGGACTGCATATGGAGTAAGTGCCGCACAGATAGTGAAAATAATATTAAGTATATTAGTTAAATTGTTGAAAAATAAATGGATAATATCTTTGGATATGATGGATTTATAATTCAAAGAATAACCTTATTAATTACTAGATTGCGAATAAACTTTTCACTACAATGGCGACCCTTCTCCTCCCACACAAAATTATATCTTTGAGGATTTTATTAAATGAGCAATATTGAAGAGCGAGTGAAACAAATTGTTGTAGAGCAACTAGGTGTTAGCGAAGATGAAGTAAAAGAATCCGCTTCATTTGTTGATGACTTAGGCGCAGATTCACTGGACACTGTTGAGTTGGTAATGGCATTGGAAGAAGAATTCGAATGTGAAATTCCAGACGAAGAAGCAGAAAAAATTACAACTGTTAAGCAAGCGATTGATTACGTTAAAGCGCATAAGTAATTTTCTTGCGTATTTATACACTGAGTAGTTAAAGATTATCCTCACACTTAATTGATATCACAGTCCGTGTCTTCTAGAAGAGTAGTAGTAACAGGTCTAGGTATTGTTTCCCCCGTGGGATCTACGGTGGAGTCTGCCTGGGAAAATATATGTGCTGGTAAAAGCGGCATTTCCAAAATAGATGTGTTTGATGCGTCTGAATTTTCTGTACAGATCTCGGGAACAGTACAAGGCTTTAATGCCGAAGACTATATTCCAAAGAAAGATCAGAAAAAGATGGATCCGTTCATTCATTATGGGATTGGCGCAGGTGCTCAGGCGATTAAAGATGCTGGACTGGAAGTCACTGAAGAAAATGCCGATCGTATTGGTGTATCCATTGGCTCAGGCATTGGCGGTTTACCTGGTATTGAAAATAGCTACGCCAGTTTTCTAAAGAGTGGTCCGAGGAAAATCTCGCCCTTCTTTGTGCCTTCAAATATTGTGAATATGGTGTCAGGCAATCTTTCCATTATGTATGGGCTACGTGGTCCAAACTATTCGCTGGTATCGGCCTGTGCTACAGGGACTCACAGTATTGGTGATGCCGCAAGACTTATTCAGTACGGTGATGTTGATGTCATGATTGCCGGTGGTGCTGAAATGGCTACATGTCATCTGGGCATCGGCGGATTTGCCGCAGCTCGGGCCTTGTGTGCTTCGCATAATGATGACCCTGAGACTGCCAGTCGTCCCTGGGACAAAGATCGTGATGGTTTTGTACTGGGAGATGGTGCCGGTGTTCTGGTACTGGAAGAATACGAATTTGCCAAAGCACGCGGTGCGCGAATATATTGCGAATTGGTGGGTTACGGTATGAGCAGTGATGCGCATCACATGACTCAGCCGGCTGCGGGTGGCGTGGGTGCTGCTAAATGCATGAAAAATGCATTTAAAGATGCCGGAATTAATCCTGATCAGGTTGGTTACGTGAATGCGCATGGTACTTCAACTCCAGCGGGTGATATTGCTGAAACGGAAGGTCTTAAAGCCGCTTTGGGGGATCATGCCTATAAAGTGGCAGTGAGCTCTACCAAATCCATGACCGGACATTTATTAGGTGCAGCCGGTGGTGTGGAAGCTCTGTTTACAGTACTGGCACTACATTATCAAGTCGTGCCCCCTACTATCAATTACACAACGCCTGATCCAGACTGTGATCTGGACTACGTTCCCAATCAAGCGAGAGATGTGTCCATTAATGTTGCAATATCCAACTCATTTGGATTTGGTGGCACCAACGGTACCGTTGTCTTCAAGAAAATTTAATCATTGATTTTATAAACACTGTCATCCTTTGGCGGTGCTGTCAATAATACGAGTAAAATATGGATTACTGTGACAGATAGCAGCAATCCATCGACTCGTGTGCACGATTACACTAACATTCTGTCTTTATGTATGACATTCAATACACAAGTTATAGTGAAAATATGTTGATTAATGGAGTATCAAGTGAGGTTGTTTCCGTTAAAGACAGGGGACTGCTGTATGGTGACGGTGTCTTTGAAACAATTTTATGTGAAGCCGGGCGACCTGTGTTATTGGCGGGTCATACACAACGTTTGGAAAATGGTTGTAAAAGACTGGGATTGGTAAAACAGGATCTATCCGTATTATTGGCTGAAATTCGTGAAGTAGCCCAACAGGATGATTGTGTAGTCAAAGTGATTATTACGCGAGGTGTACGCAAACGCGGGTACGTCTACGATATGCAAGACACATCCTGTACTCGTATAGTTTATCGTGAAGACTTGCCTGTGATACCTGTAGATTATTACCGCGATGGCATTCAGCTTACTCAATGCGAATATGTGTTGCCGAATAATAAAGTACTTGCAGGGATTAAACATTTGAATCGTCTGGACCAGGTCATGGCGCGTAGTGAATGGAGTGGCACTTTTGCCGAAGGCATTATGTGTGCTTCAGATGGTCGAGTCGTTGAGGGAACCATGACGAATATATTTATTCAGTCCGATTCGCAATGGTTAACACCTAGACTGGAGTATTCAGGAATACTGGGTGTGATGCGTCAATGGATCATGCGAAACAGTTTTCATGCGCAAATGGAATGCATAGAAAAGGATATTCAACTATCTGAG
Source organism: uncultured Thiotrichales bacterium (assembly GCA_964636225.1). Classification (GTDB taxonomy): domain Bacteria; phylum Pseudomonadota; class Gammaproteobacteria; order UBA4575; family UBA4575; genus UBA1858. The sequence goes on from CAZWQM010000004.1 coordinate 71,156, forward strand.
TTAGAAAATGCGCAATCCATCTTTGTTTGTAATAGTGTTATTGGTATTTGGCCGGTGACCCAGTTTAAAGATAAAAACTATTATATAAGCCCTGAGGTTTCAAAAATCATGAAACAGGCCAATAGCTCGTTAACCCGCCTGTTTCCTGCCTGAGATATGTTGAAAGCGTTATCTATTCTGTTTATAGCAGCGATTGTCACTGCCAGTCTGTTTGCGCATAAAATTGATCGTTACATAAATAGTCCAATCAGTAACTCCAAAGATGTTGTAGAAATCGTTGTTGATGACGGAGCTACTTTTAATCAGGTGAGTCGCAGTCTTGTGGAATCCGGATTCATTACACATCCCTTATATTTCAAGCTACTGGCGATGTATGAGGAGAAGACACAAAAAATAAAATCCGGAGAGTACCGATTCAGCTCTTCGCAATCACCAACTCAGATCCTGGATGATCTTGTGCAGGGTAAAATCAAGCAGTACAAATTGACCATTATTGAAGGCAAGCGTTTTCATGATTTCTTTCAACAGTTGCAGGATCACCCTAAAATCACACGAGTGATTGAAGACATTGATACGATAAAAAAACAACTGGATATTGAGCAGGATAGTCTGGAAGGTTTGTTTTTCGCTGATACCTACACTTTTTCATCGGGTACAAAAGACATTGACCTGCTTCGCCAAAGTTATTATCTGTTAAGGGATTATTTGAATCAGGAGTGGCCCCATCGAAGTGAAGAATCTTTTGTTTCGAGTCCGTATGAGGCGCTGATATTGGCCTCTATTGTTGAAAAAGAGACTTCTGTCGATTCTGAACGTCCGGTGATAGCTGGAGTGTTTATTTCACGCCTTAAGAAAAAAATGCCTCTGCAGACAGACCCTACTGTGATTTATGGTCTGGGAGCAAGTTTTGATGGCAATTTAACACGTAAACATTTGGAGACAGATAATCCTTATAATACCTATACACGTCGCGGACTGCCGCCTTCACCTATTGCCCTGATAGGGAAAGCTGCCATAAACGCAGTATTACATCCAGAAATTACCGGCGACCTGTATTTTGTATCCAGAAATGACGGTACACATCACTTCTCTAAAACTTACACGGAACATCTCACAGCAGTGCGAAAGTATCAACTAAAGAAATAAGTATGGATGCTCGTTTCATAACTCTGGAAGGCATTGAAGGTTGTGGTAAAACTACCCAGCTGGATTTTGTGGTTGAGTATCTGCAAACTAGAGGCATTGAAGTTGTCAAAACCCGAGAGCCTGGTGGCACTCTGGTTGGTGAAAGAATTCGCGAGATACTTTTAGATGATGAATTGCCCGCAATGCAAATGGATACCGAACTTATGTTGATGTTTGCGGCCAGAATCGAACATGTCAAAACTGTGATAGAACCCGCGTTAGAAAAAAACATCTGGGTTGTGTGTGATCGCTTTTACGATGCCACTTATGCTTATCAGGGATACGGCAGGGAAATAGATTTAAAGCGGATTGATTTGCTTAAGCAGTTTTCCATAAACAACCTGGTACCAGATTTAACCTTGCTGCTGGATGTTACTCTAGAGGTGAGTCAGCAAAGGGTCGTCCAGCGCGGTAGTAAAGATCGTTTCGAGAATGAAAAAATTGAATTTTACCAAAAAGTAAGAGCCGGTTACTTGGAGATTGCCAGTCAGCATCCACAACGCGTTATTACGCTTGATGCCACAGATTCGATTCAACAGGTTCAGCTATCAATTCAGGAAAAACTGGATGATTTAATTAGTGGATAGACAAATTTATCCGTGGCAACAAACTCAATGGGAATTCTTTACCCGCATTCGGCATTCCGATTCTATACCTCATGCGCTGTTGTTAAGCGGGTCTGAAGGCGTAGGCAAGCATGCATTTGCGAGAATATTAGCCGCCTCCATTTTATGCATACAGGTTAATGAAAACGGTTTTGCCTGTGGCTCATGTAAACACTGCCAGCTGATAGGAGCTGGGACTTATCCTGATTTTGTGCATTTACATCGAAGTGAAGAAAGCAGCACGATCACAGTCGATGACATACGGAATTTAATTAGTAAAATTCACCTTACGCGCCATTTTGAGGCAAAAAAAATTGCGCTTATCGAATATGCAGAAAATATGAACGCCAGTGCAGCAAATGCGCTATTGAAAACCTTGGAAGAGCCACCAGATGAAACCTTGATACTGTTGGTTACAAGCTCACCATTGGAATTGCCGGCGACTATTCGCAGTCGTTGTCAATTTGTTGCATTTCATTCACCCACAGAAGAGCAGTCGTTGTCCTGGCTAAATCATCAAGTGAATGATGTCGATTGGAAACCGCTGCTAAGAATGGCACAAGGTGCACCATTACGGGCCATGCAGTACCATGAAACTGAACTTTTAGATCAGCGCATTCGGGTTATCAAGGGATTTCTGGAAGTTTTTGAAGCCGATTCCGACCCGGTTGAAATTGCCGCCCGAATTGAAAGCATCCCTTTTTTGCTCTGTTTTCAATGGATTCAAACAGTTATTGTCGATTTATTACGAATTAAAGGGGCAGAAAACCCAATAACGCTCGAAAATCCCGACTTTTATCGGTCATTACTTGCCTTGGCACCGCGGATGCAAGTACCTTTACTCTTGGAGTTCTGGGAATTGGTCAATGAGCGCAAAAGGATTTTTAACATCAGCCTGAATCAACGTTTATTTGCGGAATCGCTGTTGTTGCGGAGTCGCAAACTGGCATTGACACATTCAATTTAAATACAGAAATGGTTTAGAGAAGATTAACTATGGAAAACGGTGGAAGAGGAATAATTTCCCTTGCGATTAAGGATAAAGGCTCGCTATATGCCTCATATATCCCATTTGTGAAAAATGGTGGACTGTTTATACCCACGAGTAAGCATTTCAATTTGGGTGAAGAAGTGTTCATGTTACTCACATTAATGGAAGAGTCTGAAAGAATTCCTGTTGCGGGACAGGTCATATGGATAACTCCCCAGGGTTCTCAAGGGAACCGAACCACTGGGATTGGGGTCCAATTCAGTAGTTAGGATAATGGCGAGACACGTACAAAGATTGAAGCATTGTTAGGTGGTGCATTACAGGCGGACACGCCTAAGCACACTATGTAAGTTACGCTTTGGTATCAATGGTTTGCTTTCCAAATGACTAAAAATATAAAATAGCACGAGATAAATAACGAATAACCTGAAAAAGTAATGAGCCATAATAACAGCCAACACATTTATGGCGTCAATGCAGAATATATAGAATCGCTCTACCAGCAATACCTTGAAGATCCCGCCTCTGTCTGTGATTCCTGGCAGTATTACTTCGCACAGCTGGATGTTAATCATGATGCAAAGTTGCAAGCCAGCCACCAAACTATTCGAGAGAATTTTGCCCATAACCTGAGTTCCAGGAAAAATCAGACGGCTCATGTGCCGTCATTTCCAGAACAAAATCATCAGGAAAAACAAAGAGCCGTATTACGTCTTATTCGTGCATACCGACGTTTAGGGCATCGTCAGGCAGATATCGATCCACTCTATGGAGAAGAACGTATTCAAATCGATCTTCTTGACCCGGAAAATCATGGACTAACCTCTGCGGATCTGGATGATAAGTTTTTTACCTGGGAAAAAGAAACCGAAGACAGACAGTCTCTCAGCTCAATCATCAATCTTATGTCCTCGACCTACTGTGGAAGCATAGGTGCTGAAACTGAACACGTGTCGGACCCCGATCAAAAACGATGGCTGCGCAAGTACATGGAAACCAAGTTTACCAGCATGACATTAAGCCATGAAAAAAAGAAACATGTACTCACAAGATTGATTGCTGCGAATTCACTGGAAACCTATTTGCACCGCAAATATATCGGACAGAAGCGATTTTCACTGGAAGGTGGTACCAGTCTTATTCCATTGCTGGATACATTAATTGAAAAGGCCGGTGAACAGGATGTAAAAGAAGTGATTATCGGAATGGCTCACCGCGGACGTCTTAACGTGCTTGTTAACATTATGGGCAAGAGTCCACAAGATCTGTTTGAAGAGTTCGAAGGTAATGTGGATATCGAATTTGGCTCCGGTGATGTTAAATATCACAAGGGATATTCAATCGATCTGAAAACGCCTAAAAAACCTATTCATGCAGTGCTGGCCTTTAATCCTTCGCACCTCGAAATAATTAATCCTGTTGTGGAAGGATCAGTACGTGCAAGGCAGGAGCGGCGCAAAGATAGTGATCGTAAAAAAGTTATACCCGTGCTGATTCATGGAGATGCGGCCTTTGCCGGACAAGGTGTAGTAATGGAAACACTCAATTTGTCCAGTACTAAAGGTTATACCACGGGTGGGACAATTCATATTGTAATTAATAACCAGATCGGGTTTACCACCAGTGATCCGCTGGACTCGCGATCAACTTTATATTGCACAGATGTTGCAAAAATGGTGCAGGCCCCCATATTTCATGTAAACGGTGATGACCCTGAAGCCGTCGTGTTTGCCACTCAGCTTGCGATGGACTATCGCATGAAGTATTCACGTGATGTAGTGATTGATTTGATTTGTTATCGTCGTCATGGACATTCAGAGGCAGACGAGCCCTCCATAACACAGCCGTTGATGTATCAACGTATTCGTACTAAAGACCGTGTGGATCAAATTTATTATCAGCAATTACTGGATGAAAATGTTCTGCAGCCGGGTGCATACGAACGAATTGAAAAAGAATACATAGAACGATTGAATATAGGCAAGCCTGTATGTACTGCAATTGCCCAAAGAAGCCGTACCAAGTTTGTTGTGGATTATCATCCTTTCAAGGGGACTCACTGGAAAGATCCAGCCAAAACGGTGATCAAAAACGAATTGATAGAGCAAATTGGTCGGGTTGTTTGCACGGTTCCTAAAGGGTTTAGTGTGCACAGTAATGTTCAGAAGATTATTGATCAACGCAAACAAATGGCCAAAGGCGAGCTTCCGGTGGACTGGGGGTTTGCTGAAATGCTGGCCTATGGTTCGCTCATAAAGCAAGGTTATCCAATACGTCTATCGGGGCAGGATAGTGTGCGCGGTACTTTCTCACACAGACATTGTGCTTACCATGATCAGAAAACCGGTGATATTTATATACCACTGCGAAATCTATTCAAAGGGCAGGTGCAATTTCTTCCAATTAACAGTTTGTTGTCTGAAGCTGCTGTGCTGGGTTATGAAGTAGGTTATGCAACTTCGGAACCCAATTCGCTGGTGATATGGGAAGCGCAGTTTGGTGATTTTGCCAATAACGCACAAGTGATTATTGATCAGTTCTTAAGTTCCTCAGAGGCAAAATGGCAACGTTACTGTGGTCTGGTATTGTTTCTACCTCATGGATACGATGGTCAGGGTCCTGAGCATTCATCGGCACGTATGGAAAGGTATTTGCAATTGTGTGCTGAGGAAAATATGCAAGTGTGTATTCCAACGACGCCCGCACAGCACTTCCACTTATTGCGTCGACAAATGTTACGTCAATACAGAAAGCCGTTAATTGTCTTTACACCTAAGAGTCTTTTGCGCCATCCAAAATCATCTTCTTCATTAAGTGAATTTACAGAAGGCAAATTTAAACAAATCATCACCACTTATGATGATGCTAATTTTTCTAAAGTAACAAAACTACTGCTTTGTGCGGGCAAGGTATATTACGATCTGCTAGAGCAAAAACTCGAGCACAAATTAACACACATTGAAATTATAAGAATTGAGCAATTATATCCTTTCCCTAATGAAGAAATAAAAGCACAATTGGCTAAGTTCAAGCATGTTTCAAATATTGTGTGGGTTCAGGAAGAACCAAGAAATCAGGGCGCCTGGTTCTATATGCAATCACGCAGGAATTTGCCTGATTGTATCTATCCAAATCAGAAGCTACAGTATGTGGGACGTGATTATTCTGCCTCACCGGCAGCAGGTTATATGCAATTGCACCGTCAGCAACAAAGCCAATTAGTCAAGGAGGCACTGGGGCTGGCTGGGGAAGCCAAAAGCGTTGAACTTAAAAGTGTCAGTTAACATAACTTAAGGATCTACATTGACAGTTGATATAAAAATACCTGAATTTTCTGAATCAATTAGCGAAGGTACAATCAGCGCGTGGTTGAAAAAAACGGGGGATGAAGTTGTTGAGGGAGAAACACTGGCTGAAGTAGAAACTGATAAAGTGCTACTTGAAATCCCTTCTCCTGCAAGCGGTGTGATAGAAAAAATAATCAAGAATGAGAATGAAAGTGTCACCAGCCTTGAAATAATCGGTCAGCTGAGCGAAACCGGTAAGAGTGCGGCAACAGCAAAACCGGATAAGGCACCTGAGCAAGAAAAAACTCAGGAAAAAGCTCAGAAAGGAAAGACGCAATCTGTATCAGATGTTAAAAATAACGAATCAAACGATTACAAAAAAACCAGTCCTGCAGTGAGAAAATTGCTGGATGAAAATTCTCTCAAAACCACTGATGTAGAAGCCAGTGGAAAAAATAACCGGATTACTAAACAGGATGTTGTGACAGCGTCACAGTCCAAGCCAATGTCAGCAAAAGCGCCGTCTTCCGAGGACATTGACACACAAAAAGAAATTGAACGCGTACCGATGAGTAGTCTGCGTAAGAGAATTTCAGATCGATTGGTCTCTGCGCAGCAGGAATACGCCATGTTAACCACTTTCAATGAAGTTAACATGCAAGAGATACTATCAATTCGAGAAAAAAATAAAGAGAGGTTTCAAGAGCAGCACGGCGTAAAACTCGGATTTATGTCATTTTTTGTTTTAGCTGCGGTCGAGGCGTTAAACGAATATCCGGTTATCAATGCTTCGGTTGAAAATAATGACATTATCTATCATCGTTATGTCGACGTGGGTATTGCCGTCAGTGCGAAGCGCGGTCTGGTTGTTCCTGTTGTGCGTAATGCTGATACTAAATCGTTGTCTTCAATTGAGATTGAAATTAATCAGCTTGCAGCAAAGGCAAGGGATAATAAGCTGACGATTGATGAGCTTAATGGTGGCACTTTTACTATTACTAATGGTGGTGTGTTTGGCTCCATGATGTCTACGCCGATAATTAATCCTCCTCAGAGTGCGATATTGGGGATGCATGCTATCGAAAAACGGCCAATTGTAGTGGATGATGAAATAAAAATTGCACCTATGATGTATTTAGCGCTCTCTTATGATCATCGTATAATAGATGGTCGCGAAGCCGTACTGTTCTTGTCTCATATCAAGAGAATCATCGAAGATCCTGTTCAATTGTTATTGCACCTATAAAATGGATAAATCGAATTTTAATGTTGTTGTTATTGGGGCCGGACCGGCAGGATATGTATGTGCCATACGTTGTGCCCAACTTGGGTTGTCCGTAGCTTGTGTTGATGAATGGTGTGATAAAAATAACAAACCCAGTCCAGGCGGAACCTGTCTGAATGTCGGCTGCATTCCTTCCAAGGCGTTACTGGATTCAAGTCATCACTATTCCTTCATAACCAAGCAGGCGCAAGAGCATGGTATAAATATACCAGAATGCAGTGTTGATATTGACACAATGTTGCAACGCAAAGACAAGATTGTGAAGACACTCACCACTGGTGTTAAAGGGTTGTTGAAAAAAAATAAAGTAACCTTTTTTCATGGTCGTGCTCGCATTGGAGAGAATAAAGAAGTGCACGTGACTCAGTCTGATAGCAATCAAGTTATTGTTGCTGATTCAATAGTTATCGCGACGGGCTCCAAACCTTTGGAACTGGATTTCCTGCCTATTGATCAAACACGTATTGTTGATTCCACGGGTGCATTGGAGCTAAAAGAAGTACCTAAACATTTGGGTGTGATTGGTGCTGGTGTCATTGGTCTGGAAATGGCCAGTGTTTGGAGCCGTTTGGGTGCCAAAGTCACTATATGGGAAGCGTCAGATCGTTTTCTTGCAAACGTTGATAAGGATATAGCAGAACAGGCAAGTAAGATTATTTCCAAACAAGGGATAGACATACAACTTAATAGCAAAGTGCAGGCTGCGAATAAAAATGACGCATCTGTAAATGTCACAGTCGCCGATGCCGAAGGTAGTTACGAAATAGAAGTGGATTGTTTGCTGGTGGCGATTGGCCGTGTGGCAAATACGGAAAATCTAGGTTTAAATAACGCACGTGTGCAGCTGGACAAGCGAGGCTTTATAGAAGTTGATAGCGAGTGGAAGACCAACATAGAGGGTATCTATGCGATTGGTGACGTCATTGGTGGAGCGATGCTTGCACATAAAGGTTCAGAAGAGGGTGTTGCACTTGCAGAACGACTAGTGGATCAGCTCGGACATGTAAACTATGAAGCGATCCCGTGGGTCATCTATACCTGGCCTGAAATTGCCTGGACTGGTGCTAATGAACAACAGCTGCAGGCGGACAAAATTGAGTACAAAGTTGGGACGTTCCCGTTCATGGCGTTGGGACGTGCGCGTGCCATGGGTGATGTTGAGGGGACGATTAAGATTCTAGCAGACGCCAATACAGATAGGCTGTTGGGCGTACATATTATAGGTCCAAATGCTTCTGAATTAATTGCTGAGGCTGTCGTTGCGTTAGAGTCTGAATTGACAGCAGAAGATTTGGCAAGAACCATACATGGTCACCCTACCTTGTCAGAAGGTATGCATGAGGCTGCGTTAGATGTTGACGGGAGAGCAATTCATTACTAATTCTGAATAGTAATGCTACTTAGATTTTATGCCTATAAATGTAAAGTTAGATAGCAATCTAATTAAAGTACCACTATTAATACTTTTTTTATTACCCCTGGTGATGGCTGCCTGGCAGTTTTATAACGACACACTTGGTGTTAACCCTATTGAAAAAAACACTCATATTACGGGTGAGTGGGCGTTGCGTTTATTGCTGATTACTTTGGCTATCAGTCCTGCGAGAAAAATTTTCAGAATCAATGGACTCATTCACCTGCGTCGCCTCTTCGGTCTGCTTAGTTTTTTTTATGCGCTCAGCCACTTGCTGATCTATGCAATTCTTGATCAATGGCTGGAGTGGCAGGCTATTATTGATGATATAAAAGACCGTCCCTATATTACTATCGGCTTTGCTGCCTTTGTCATGCTGATCCCGCTGGCAATCACTTCCACAGATGATATGCAACACAAACTCCAGAATACCTGGGTGAGACTGCACAAGCTAATTTATGTAATTTCGATATTTGCTATACTGCACTTCTGGTGGCTGGTCAAAGCAGATATTCTGGAGCCTCTGATCTATGCTTTAATCCTCGCGAGTTTATTGGGATATCGCATATTCAATCGCTGGCTGGCATCTGTGTAAACTCACCGTATTCACGACAACTTTTAAATTCATTGAATCGTTTTGTGTGTGCTTTAACAGGGAGGCCTGCCTTCGATGAAAGATAATTCTATAATCACAAAAGATTTAATCACTAGAGATCTTGAGCATGTCTGGCATCCTTGTACGCAGATGAAAGATCATGAGTCATTTCCCATTATTCCGATTGCGAAAGGCCAGGGGGTCTGGCTGGAAGATTTTGAAGGTAATAAATATATTGACGCTATTAGCTCATGGTGGGTGAATATTTTTGGACACGCTAATTCAACAATCAGTAATGCCATTTGCGAACAGGCACAACAACTTGAGCATGTGCTGCTTGCAGGATTTTCGCATCAGCCGGTCATACATTTGTCTGAGCAGTTAGTGGAGTTAACTCCAGAGCCGTTACAGAAATGTTTCTATGCAGATAATGGGTCGTCGGCAATAGAAGTTGCCTTGAAAATGAGTTTTCATTATTGGAAAAACAACGGTCAGACGAAAAAGAAAAAATTCGTCACTCTGGAGAACTCCTATCATGGTGAAACTCTTGGGGCACTATCCGTAGGTGATGTTGAGCTATACAAAGATACCTATCAGGCCTTGCTGCTGGATGTCATAACGATCCCTGGTGCGGATAGTTACTATATGGAAATAGGTGAAACCACGGATGATTATGTGCGGCGCAAGTTTGAAAAAATGGAGGCGACACTAAGCGAGCAGCATGAAGAAATATGCGCCGTCATTGTGGAGCCACTGGTTCAATGTGCAGGCTATATGCGTATGTATGATGCAAAATATCTATCCCTGCTACGCGCTGCCTGTGACAAATACAATGTGCATTTAATTGCCGATGAGATCGCAGTTGGCTTTGGTCGTACCGGTACCATGTTTGCCTGTGAACAGGCTAACGTTGCCCCTGATTTTATGTGTCTGTCTAAAGGGCTTACCGGTGGTTTTCTGCCGCTATCAGTGGTGCTGACTACTAATCAGATATACGCAGCCTTTTATGATGACTACGAGACCTTGCGCGCTTTTTTACATTCCCACTCTTATACTGGTAATCCTCTGGCTTGTGCCGCGGCCTTGGCCACAGTGAATATGTTTCGTAGTCAGGATACGATTCAACGTAATAAAGGATTAATTAAACGTATTGAAGAGAATGGAGCACGCTTTAAAGATCACCCACATGTGGGGCATGTAAGGCAAACCGGGATGATTTTTGCAATTGAAATGGTTGCAGACAAACAAAGCAAAACCCCTTATCCCTGGCAGCAGCGACGGGGCCTGAAAGCCTATAAACACGCGCTGAAAAACCACATTTTACTTAGGCCTCTGGGCAATGTTTTATACTTTATGCCACCATATATAATAGAATACGATCAAATCGACATGGTATTGGAAGTCATGGAAGAATCGGTCGATGTGGCCGTATCCGATTAAATAATTGAGACACATATGATAAGAATTCCTTCAGTAATAATCCTTATGGTACTAATGCTTGGCAATGTCCAGGCGCAGACCTATCGCTATCATCCAGGTAATGATGTGGTAGGTAATATTTCTATTCACACGATTCAGGATGGAGACAATTTCCTGCAACTTGCACAAACGTTTCGAGTCGGGTTCAACGAGCTGGTGGATGCCAATCGCGATGTTGATCCATGGATTCCAGAGTCGGGTGCTCAGATCATCATTCCAACTCAATATGTATTACCGAATGTAGAAAGAGTCGGCGTCATTATTAATCTTGCTGAGCTAAGGCTGTATCAGTTTCATGGCACGGTGGATAACATTTCAACAGTTTCCACTTATCCTGTCAGCGTTGGCAAAGATGATGAATGGAAAACCCCACTCTCTTTCACTCATGTCACTTCAAAAACAGCCCGACCCGACTGGTATCCGCCGGCTTCAATTCTCAAGGAGCATGAAGAAAATAATGACCCTTTGCCAAAAGTCGTGCCTCCCGGCCCCGATAATCCATTAGGCGAGTATAAAATAGGTCTGGCGTTGTCCGGTTATTTGATCCATGGAACGAATGTCCCGGAAGGTATCGGTATGCGTGTGACCCATGGATGTATTCGCTTACATCCCACTGGAATCAAAAAGCTCTTTAACAGCGTTGAAATTAATACTCCAGTGACCATCATTAACCAACCTTACAAGGTTGGCTGGCACGAGGATAAGCTGTATGTGGAAACCCACTCTGAGATTGAAGAGCAGGAAAAAGCGAGTTCCAGAAATTTGACAGAATTTGTTCAATTGGTGGTGGAGCAGACCAAAGAAAAAGAGCGGGGGAGTTATAAAATTCTCTGGGAGAAAGGCTATCAGGAAGCAAAAGAAAAACGGGGAGTGCCTTTTTTAATGTCTATGCATGAAAACCAATCAGACAACCAAGAAAAAGAAAAATCTCGCCAATAAAAAAAGCCCCTGCAAGAGGGGCTTTTTTGTTGAGCTTTCGATTCTGAAATTATTTACCTTTCATTGAATCGTGAAACATTACGTTCATGCGTCGTGAATTTGCATCACAGCATGCTTGAGCAGCAGTAGCGGCTTCCATTGCAGCGTCAGCAGTTTCCTGTGCAGATAGAGCCATGTCTTTAGCTGTAGAAGCATTAAACGCAGCAGTATTTGCTGTGCGGAGTGCTTCGTTAGCAATTTCACGTACCTCTGCAAGTGGATCAACTGCTCCTGCTTCTTCTGTTCCAGTTACGGTACAACCAGCGGCAATTGCTACTGTGCCAGCGATAGCGAGAGCTTGAAGTGATTTCAATAACTTGTCTTGCATTTTCTATAACTCCGAAGTTTTAAAAAGTTAGTTGTAACAACAAAATACCAAAGGTAGTTCAAGTTCGCGTAAGCTAATGTTTATGCGTCAATTCTGCTACTTCGATATATGTTGAATATTCTAAGTAAAAATGTAACAGATACCAAGGTTTAATCTTAATTGTAGTGCTTATTCCGACGATTGTAACTGTGGAGCCACTAAAATTGGACATAATATCTTCAATTCGTGCGAAACGTATTCTATTTAACATAATCTTTTAAATAGTTGATACTGGGATCAAAGAAGTGACGTGAGGTGAAGTGATCGAAGTTTTTTGCATTTAACTCTGTAAATGCTTAAATTACCTGAAAATTTTGATAAAGTATCAATCTCCTCAGCGATCACTATTTTGTTAAAAACCTATGTCTGCAAGAAAAAATATGGAAAGACGGCTCAGTGTTCGCCGGCCTACCTCCGAAAATGTCTACTTATATTGTAAACAGCTGGAGTTGGAACGATGCAGGCCTAGTAATATCAGTTCTCGTGGATTATTTATCGATTTCGTGCCTAAACGGGCTTACGTAGGTCGACGCATTCAACTGGTGTTTGTGATTGACCGTGGACGCACCGCCAAAATGATCCGTGTTTTTGCTGTGATCGCGCATATCTCACAGGGTGGAATTGGTTTTGGATTTATTGGAAAGCATATACTTAGCAATAGAGGTGACGGTTTTCCAAAACGTCTGTCACCCTAGACATACGATAGATAGATAACGGCTATAACTGTTATATAGAAAAGATATAAAGTTGTGCTTCTATCTATTTGATTTCATTGCCAGTGAATAAATATGACAACACTGATGAGTAGCACAAATAAGGTAATTATTAAGTTAATCGTTAGAGGCATCGTGTCTTCTTATTCTTGTTTTTCTTATTCTTATTTATCACTTCGGCGTTACTTTATTATTTAAACTTGGCTAACGCAAGTCAGTAGTCCATCTATTTAGCAACTTCTGTATGCTGAACAAAAGTGTTCTTGATGGGCGCTTGGAAAATTGTACCCGTAATGGTTTTTTTAGATAAATATATTTCAAGTCAGATTTGCGCGCGTTTCGTCAATTAGTGGAATTGGCTTTTAACGTTTTATACATGCATAGTATTTAATAGTAAAAATTTATATGAGGGATTAATAACATGGGTCGATTTGTTACGGTACATAAAGCGGCCGCGTTGGCGGGTATTGCTGAACGTGATTTACAAATTGAAATTGATGCTGGAAGTCTGCCTTGTGTGCGTGGCATGGTTCATATTGATGATTTAATGGGGTTGCATCCCAACGTGAATTTAGATGATGCTGACATGGTTATGTGGGTGAATAAAATTAAAGACAGTTCCTTACAGCATGCTACCGAGAAATTATCTCATGAAATGACTAAAAATGGATTGCGTGAAATGTTGAATAAGGCCAACCGTGAGCTTGCGTATCTGCGCGACAAAATTGAATCATACGAAGCGCTGCTCGGAGAGTTGAGTTTCAGTTTGCAATCTATTAAAGAAAAATCTGCAGAACCCAATAAAATACAAAGTTTAATTGCATGGCTTGAAAAGAAGTCCTACTAATCGGCATTTTAGTCGGGTTTATTTTAAATAACTTTGCAGATGTAATTGTGCAAAGCCTTTTTTATTTCAATGTTGAGTTTAAGTTATTTATGATCTGGTCGATATAGGTGCAAGTATTGACTGATTAATTTTTGGCTTAATTGCATATGAATTTAAGATGTTTTTTGCTTTTTTTGATACCTCTTCTAACGCCTTCCTTATCTTTTGCAAAAGAAAGTACCCATGGCATACAAAACTTTACTACGCACTGGGCAGCCATTACGGCAATAGTTTTATTTGCTTTCTCATACATGCTGGTGATTTTTGAAGAGCAATTACACTTAAGAAAATCAAAACCAGTTGTTATTGCTGCAGGCGTGATTTGGTTAATTGTCGCATTGGTCTATAACGCTCATGGCGATATGCATACACTCGAAGTATTGGTGAGGCATGATATTTTGGAGTTTGCCGAGCTCTTTTTATTTTTGCTGGCAGCAATGACATTTATCAACACCATGCATGAGCGCGGCATATTCGACTGGCTAAAAGTGTATATGCTGAAGAGAGGCCTGTCTTTGCGTGGCGTATTTTGGGCGACAGGATCGGTATCGTTTTGCTTGTCACCGATTGCAGATAATCTGACTACAGCGCTGTTGATGGCTACAGTAGCCATAGCGGTTGGCGGTGATAATGTGAAATATCAGCCTTAGTTGCGTTAATATAGTGGTAGCGGCAAATGCTGGAGGTGCTTTTAGTCCGTTTGGTGACATTACAACGTTAATGGTGTGGCAGAAGGGCATGGTAGCGTTTCAGGAATTTTTCACGCTGTTTGTTCTTTCGCTGGTGAACTGGTTGATGCCTGCAGTTGTGTTGAGTCTGTTCGTTTCTAAACAGCAGCCACAGGCTTCTGAAGAAGAAATCGAGTTAAGACATGGTGCCTGGTTTGTTATATTTCTGTTTGTGTGTACCATCGCTATGGCGGTATGTGCGCATAACTTCCTGCACTTGCCGCCTGTGCTGGGCATGATGACAGGCTTGGGTCTGTTAAAAATGTTTGGTTATTATCTGAAACGTAGAGATCATGCGAACTTCATCGGAGAGGCTTCTGAGGAAATGGAGGATGAGGCGCTGGAACTGGAAACATCCGATGAGCCGACACGTCATATCAGTGAGCAATATAATATCTTCAAGTCTATTGAACGTGCCGAGTGGGATACATTAATGTTTTTCTACGGTGTGATATTAAGTGTAGGTGGACTCGGCGCGCTGGGTTATATGGCAGTTGAATCTCAAGTGATGTATCAGGGACTGGGAGCCACTAATGCCAATATTCTGGTGGGTGAGTTATCGGCGGTGTTTGATAATATTCCGGTCATGTTTTCCGTTGTAGCTATGGAACCAGACATGAGTAAAGGACAGTGGTTACTTGTCACGCCGACGGCCGGAGTAGGTGGTTCTATGTTATCGATTGGCTCAGCCGCCGGTGTTGCTGTCATGGGACAGGCTCGAGGCATCTATACGTTCTTCTCACACTTAAAGTGGAGCTGGGTGATTGCGCTGGGTTATGTTGCAAGTATCTGGACTCACTTTGCCATTAACAGCCATTTATTCTAAATACGATGATTAACCGGGAGGCCAGCTCAAATTGCGGCCTGCAATGATATGCAGATGCAGATGAAATACTGCTTGCCCGGCTGCTTCACCATTATTAATCACCAGTCGGAAAGCGTCAGCGTAGCCATGTTGTTCAGCTATTAATGGTGCGGTCACTAGTAGGTGTCCCAGAATGGATTGGTCACTTTTAACGCTTTCAGATAACTGTGTAATAATCTGTTTGGGTGCCAGCAGAGCATGAAAAGGAGCCTGCGGATTGATGTCTTTGAACGCAATGCATAGATCGTCTTCATAGATTATTTCAGCCGGTATTTCGCGCCTGATAATTTTGGTAAAAAGGGTCTCTTGATTGTCCATGTACTCAGACTTCGTGATACACAAGGCTTAAGGATAGCAATTTGCAGGCGCGACTGAATAGTGTCGAGTGCCAAATTAAATGATGTAAGTTCTAATCAAACTTGATTCTTATGGCAAATCCAAAGGCGTCGTCTTCTACATCGCCAATTTCAGGCAGATAATGGACTTTAAATGTGTAGCGATCTTTAGTGAAAAACACATATGGAACGATCGCAGGTCTGGGCTCCTGTCCGTCATTATATCCGGTAATCAGTCGGCCAATAGCACCTACGCCTATCCACTCGGCACTCCCAAATGTAATTTCTTTACCCAGGCCGGCATAAAAACTGTCCCGGTATAGGCTGTTCCAGAAATAACCCCGGCAAGAAAGAAGGAGTCGTAATGGTATTCAATGCTAATACCACGGTTGAATTGATTATATTCACTGGAGTTGCCCGGATGATAGGAAGCAAGGTTAATTTGTAGGGCAAAATTCTCAAAATTTCCGTCAAAAAAGACTTTCTTTATTTGAACTGTATTGATCTTTTTCCTTGGCAACATAGATGTCGTCGTCGGCAAACAGTGAAAATGAAGATAATATCAATATAGAAAATAGTACAAGGCGTAGCGTGGTGGGCAGATCCTTATCCAATTTATGGTAGTTCTTGTAAGAGATGTACTTATATATCGTGTATTTGTACACAAATATTAATGTATTGATATCCAACTCCAATGACTGGCATGGGAAATAAGATAAATTCACAACTTCCTATACTGACATATTTATATATAATTTTCAGAGAGTTAACTATTTGTCAAAGCGGTCTATTCTATAGATAAATCTGGGACATTGTGTCGGCGTCTGAGCCAGTTAAGTCCTTTTAGAACGAAAGGCTTTTCAACCAAATATCGCTCAACTGTATACTTGCCTGGAAAATCCATCACTAATATCGCCAGCAGGATAGTGAGCAATCCCTGACCGGGAAGAATCAGCATGAGTATTCCTGCGGCAAGTAAAATCAGTCCTAATAGATTGCGTGTCAGTAAAATGAGCAGGCCATGTGGTGAGGATATCTTGCTCAGTAGAGAACGTTTGGGCTGTACAAAATAATTTGCAGGAATTTTAGTAACAACAATTGGAATAATCAGGATACTAATGACAATTAATACGACCGAGAAGATGGCGAGGTAAGCAATCCAGTCAGTATTATGATCTAAAAAGGATTTTATCGTATCCAGCATCTATAGTTTTATACTATAGAATGCAGAAATCTGAAAGAATGTTTATTCTGCTAAAGTAAGTGGGAATTTAATTTAAGTAGTCTTTCTTTAAGAGCCAGACGTAATCTTTCCTGATAAGTATCCGTGAAAGAAGGAATTTGAGAAATTGTATTTACAGCCCAATCAACACCACCCATGGAGACTAAATCAGAAACAATCTTCGTCGTTTCCCGTTCTATTCTTGCCTGTTCGAAGTTTGTATATACTGTTCCCATAATCCGTTATCCGATGTCAATGTACTTATCTCAGGTTATCGGTAAAACTCGATACTCTTTAGTGCTGTGGGTTCATTTGATCGTGATATTTTACCAGTCGTCCAGATTTTCCCGTGTGAATTATAAAATTAAGGAATTGCTTTAATGTCGAATATTTTTGTTACATACCAGGTTCTTGCCGATAACAATACGGTGGCTGATCTGGCGCGAAAAATTGCCATAGAGCAGAGTGTGGAAGTGCCCGAATCACTGATTACACCAGTGATAGAAAACAGGTTTGTTGGCAAGGTGGAAGAGATTAAAACCTTGAATAAAGCTGCCAATCAATTCTCGGTGACTTTAAGTTATCCGGAAGAAATATTAAGTCGACAATTTAATCAACTGATTAATCTCTGCTTCGGTAATGTCTCAATGTACCAGAGCGTAAAGTGTACAGAAGTTGTACTTCCAGAGAGCCAGCTTAAAAACTTTGCGGGGCCACAGTTTGGTATTGAGGGAATACGTCGATGCCTGGGAGTTTATGGACGTCCTTTACTGGCCACCGCACTTAAGCCGCGTGGCAATACCGAAGAGAATTTTGCTCAAATGGCTTATGAGTTTGCCCTCGGAGGAGGGGATATCATTAAAGATGATCAAAATCTAATTGGCACTTTTGATGAATTTAAACGACGTGTTACTGCCTGTTTATCTGCGATTGAAAAGGCGCAGGATAAGACCGGCAGAACCTGTCTGTATTTTCCTTTTATTTCGGCGCCTTTTGAAGAAATTGAAAAATATTTTGAATGGGCCAGAAAGCAGGGTGTTCAGGGGGTGTTAATGGCGCCCTTAATTCTTGGGCTGGATACGGCACGGGGATTGGCAACCAAGTACAACATGATATATATGGCTCATCCTTCATTTACTGGAGGCTATTGTGTGGCGCCGCATGATGGCATGCACTATTCGCTGTTATATGGCTTTTTATTCAGACTGGCTGGAGTGGATATTTCAGTTTTTCCAAATACTGGTGGTAGATTTCAACTTTTGCAACAAGACTGTAAAGCGATTGCTGATGCATTGCATAAACCGCTAGGGCATATTAAATCGGCTTTTCCCTGTCCGGCAGGGGGAATGCAATACGAACATTTGGATGAAATGTGTCGCTGGTATCAGCAGGATTCCGTGTTGCTATTGGGTGGGTCGTTGCTGGAGTATTCCTCTAGTTTATCGAAATCTACCAGGGCATTTCTTGACAAAATTATCGATCAGTATCCTGAAGCTATAGAACCTAGGATTACCATGGAGTCCGTGTCTGCCTGTGAATATCCTGCATCCAATACCCAGTCAATTATTGAACACATTAAATTTGATGATTTTCAATGGCAAGGCCGAGAGAGTATTCAATATAAAGATATTAATGACACTACGTTTAAGGATGTGCGTAGAGTAGAGCTGATAGGTAAAAATGGAGAAGAGACGGAATTTGATCTGCGCTATTTTGAAATAGAGAAAGGCGGATTTTCAAGCAAGGAAAAACATATTCACACTCACGTAGTTATTGTAGTAAGAGGCGAGGGTATTGTGACTATTGGTGATCAGGAATATTACACGAAGGAAAATGATGTTTTATATATTGCGCCGATGACAATACATCAGTTATCAAATAACAATGATGAGCCTTTTGGATTTTACTGCATAGTGGATCATGAGCGAGATAGGCCGGTTATTGTAAATTAACTGGCATTGCTGATAACTACTGAATACTCACGACAGCGTGATGCCTTTACTCCATTAATGATGGTGTCACCATAAAAGCTGTAACCTAACACTTTGTGTTCGCTGACTATGTCACCGTCATCAACTATTTGTGCGGTATGCGAAGATTTTATGTATTCATAAGCGAGTTCGGCATCAATTTCCAACTCAGTGCCATCGCAATGAATGTTGCAGGGTAGTAGGGGTGATGCATTTCCTGCGCGGTCTTTAAGAATAACGGCATATGGCATGGTAGTAATACTGCTGGTGAATAATATTTGCAAATTTTAATTGAAATAATATACAAGCACCTTGAACTATGTCAAAAATATGTCTGTCATTATATTTTATTCATGAAAACTGCATAAAATATGACGTAATTAACACTATTCATGCTGAAAGCTATAAATAAAGTCAAATTTTATTCTTGAAACTGTGAGACAGCATTGTGTTGATACTCTTCCAGTTGTCAAAAAATACCTGAGCTAAACAGAGTCTGTCCTGATTGGAAATATTTGTTAGTAAGTAATTATCCACGTCAAGATCATTTATCATACGTTCATACCCTGATTTCTGGGTAGCCAATTGGGTGTTAACTAATTCACATTCCTTCATCGACATTGAATGCCAAGTATAGGCAATGGTGGTGAAAGCATCTCTGTTCATTGACTTAAAAGTGTCAAAATCATTTTGATAGGAAATATTTATCGGAAGATTTTTCGATACATAACGGTATGTTAACTCGAATTCTAAGTTGACGTGCTCAGTTATTTGTTCATTGTGCTCATTGCTGCAAGCTCCGATTAGAATGCAGACAGTGAATAAACCGGCTTGAAGTCCGCGAAATTGCAATGTATCGGCCATTTTTATACCCGAGAAAATAATATCAGAAGACAGTAAATACCCACAGTTATACGGAATTATAACTTGTTTATTCAAAGTGGATCTTAAAGAAATTAAAAACGATAAATTTATTATTCCATTCAGAAGTTAATTTCAACCACTTATCGTGGATCAAAACAAGAAATGCTTCGCAGCGTTATACATACACCCACTCAGGAATGTGATTAGAGTCATAAAATTCTGATGAAAAAAGCTAGTCTATGAATGCGGCTGGAGGAGAACAGAATAGGGCGAAAGCGCTATGAAGTTAATAAATATTATAAGTAACGCTGAAAAGGTTCCAATATGCGCTTACGCAATAAACTTGCTCATAGTTTAATTATTACGATTATGTCAGTTATGTTTATGCTCTCAGTAGTCCATGCTGGGCCACGTGAGCAGGCCAAAAGGCTACATGATCGATTGGCTGGAGTTCCGCCATCCACTGCAGTGCTGGATTCGATGACAGCTAAA